>NZ_BAAACA010000001.1:0-82624 GCF_039521265.1 Streptomyces crystallinus
CCGCGCCGGGGGCGGCTCCGTGCGCCGCCGGGACCGCGGGGCCGCCGTCCCTGCCCGGCACCGGCGGCGCCGTGCGCATGCCGCGGTGGCTGCCGCGCGCGATGGTGCTGGCACTCGCCCTCTACGCCTGCTTCCAGCTCGGCAGCTGGGCCTTCCACCAGCTCATCGGGCTGCTGATCAACATCCTGATCTCGTTCTTCCTCGCCCTCGCGGTGGAGCCGGCGGTCAGCCGGATGTCTGCGCGCGGCATGCGCCGGGGCCTCGCCACCTTCATCGTCTTCTTCGCGGTGTTCATCGCCACGGCCGGGTTCGTCGTGCTGCTCGGCTCGATGCTGGCGGGCCAGATCGTCGACATGGTCGAGCACTTCCCCAAGTACCTCGACTCGGTGATCAGCTGGATCAACCAGACCTTCCACACCGACCTCTCCCGGGTCGAGGTCCAGGACAGCCTGCTCCACTCGGACTGGCTCCAGAAGTACGTGCAGAACAGCGCGAGCGGTGTGCTCGACGTCTCAGCCACCGTCCTGGGCGGCCTCTTCCGGCTGCTGACGATCTTCCTGTTCTCGTTCTACTTCGCGGCCGACGGGCCCCGGCTGCGGCGCACGGTCTGCTCCATGCTGCCGCCCGCCCGCCAGGCCGAGGTGCTGCGGGCCTGGGAGATCGCCGTCGACAAGACCGGCGGCTACCTGTACTCGCGCGGTCTGATGGCGCTGATCTCCGGGGTCGCGCACTACGTCCTGCTGCAGATCCTGGGCGTGCCGTACGCCCCGGTGCTCGCCGTCTGGGTGGGCCTGGTCTCCCAGTTCATCCCCACCATCGGCACGTATCTGGCGGGCGCGCTGCCCATGCTGATCGCCTTCACCGTCGCCCCCTGGTACGCGGTGTGGGTGCTCGGGTTCGTGGTGATCTACCAGCAGTTCGAGAACTACGTGCTGCAGCCCAAGCTCACCGCCAAGACGGTCGACATCCACCCGGCGGTCGCCTTCGGCTCGGTCATCGCCGGCACCGCGCTGATGGGCGCGGTCGGCGCCCTGATCGCCATTCCGGCGGTGGCGACGCTCCAGGCGTTCCTGGGCGCCTATGTGAAGCGCTACGACGTGACGGACGACCCGCGCGTGCACGGAAGACGCGAGCGGGTCGGAGACTCCGCCCTGGTGCGCCTACGCCGCGCGCTGCGCCGGAACCGGACCTCGGAGCCGGCCGCGCCGACGGGCGGCGACGACGTCTGAGACGGCCCCCGCAGCCGTCCGGCAGCCTCCTCGCCCGTGCCGCGTGGTGCGCTTGACACCAAAATCGAACATCCATTCAGATGGAAGCGCGGCCCGGTGTCCACCTGGGTTCCGCCGGGTTTCCGGTGGGGGTTATCCACAGGCGGGAGGGACTCCGGGGCCCATTGTCAGTGGCAGGGGTTAGCGTCTTTGACGTGAAGCGATCGACTCAAGCAAACCGGGTGGAACCCATGGCAGGAACCGACCGCGAGAAGGCGCTGGACGCCGCGCTCGCACAGATTGAACGGCAATTCGGCAAGGGCGCGGTGATGCGCCTGGGCGAGCGGCCGAACGAGCCCATCGAGGTCATCCCCACCGGGTCGACCGCGCTCGACGTGGCGCTCGGCGTGGGCGGCCTGCCCCGCGGCCGCGTGGTGGAGGTCTACGGCCCGGAGTCCTCCGGTAAGACGACCCTGACCCTGCACGCGGTGGCGAACGCGCAGAAGGCCGGCGGCCAGGTCGCCTTCGTGGACGCCGAGCACGCCCTGGACCCCGAGTACGCGAAGAAGCTCGGCGTCGACATCGACAACCTGATCCTGTCCCAGCCGGACAACGGCGAGCAGGCCCTGGAGATCGTCGACATGCTGGTCCGCTCCGGCGCGCTCGACCTGATCGTCATCGACTCCGTCGCGGCCCTGGTGCCGCGCGCGGAGATCGAGGGCGAGATGGGCGACTCGCACGTGGGCCTCCAGGCCCGACTGATGAGCCAGGCGCTCCGGAAGATCACCAGCGCGCTCAACCAGTCCAAGACCACCGCGATCTTCATCAACCAGCTCCGCGAGAAGATCGGTGTGATGTTCGGCTCGCCGGAGACCACCACCGGTGGCCGCGCCCTGAAGTTCTACGCCTCGGTGCGCCTCGACATCCGCCGTATCGAGACCCTGAAGGACGGCACCGACGCGGTCGGCAACCGCACCCGCGTCAAGGTCGTCAAGAACAAGGTCGCGCCGCCCTTCAAGCAGGCCGAGTTCGACATCCTCTACGGCCAGGGCATCAGCCGCGAGGGCGGCCTGATCGACATGGGCGTTGAGCACGGCTTCGTCCGCAAGGCCGGCGCCTGGTACACGTACGAGGGCGACCAGCTCGGCCAGGGCAAGGAGAACGCCCGCAACTTCCTGAAGGACAACCCCGACCTCGCCAACGAGATCGAGAAGAAGATCAAGGAGAAGCTGGGCGTCGGCGTCCGGCCCGAGGAGCCCAAGGCCGAGCCCGGTGCGGACGCGGCCGGTGCGACCTCGGAGGCGGAGGCGGCATCCGTGCCCGCCCCGGCCACCAAGGCCAAGACGGCCAAGGCCGCAGCTGCCAAGAGCTAGACCATGACACGCAGGACCGAATGGGCCGAGCCGGACGGGACGGGCCCCGACCGGGCCCGGTCCGCGCGGCCGGGCTCGAAGCGGGCCGGCTCCCGACGGGCCGGCCCGGAGGGATTCGGCGACGGCTCCGACTCACCGAGGGACGAGAAGGAACCGGCGCCGCAGGACCCGGCTGAGCGGGCGCGGGCGATCTGCCTGCGCCTGCTCACCGGGACCCCCCGCACCCGCAAGCAACTGGCCGACGCCCTCAAGAAGCGCGAGATCCCCGACGAGGTCGCCGAGGAAGTCCTCTCCCGCTTCGAGGAGGTCGGGCTGATCGACGACGCGGCGTTCGCGGGGGCCTGGGTCGAATCCCGCCACCACGGACGCGGCCTGGCCCGCCGCGCGCTCGCCCGAGAGCTCCGCACCAAGGGCGTGGACTCGGCGGTCGTCGACGAGGCCGTCGGGCAGCTCGACTCCGACCAGGAGGAGGAGACCGCGCGGGAGCTGGTGGCCCGCAAGCTCCGCTCCACCCGAGGCCTGGACCGCGACCGCCGCATCCGTCGCCTCGCCGGCATGCTGGCCCGCAAGGGCTACCCGGAAGGCATGGCCCTCAGAGTCGTCCGCCAGGCCCTGGAAGCCGAGGGTGAAGACGCGGACGACTTGTACGAGACGTACTGACTGTCGGCGGGCGGGCGCACCTTCGGCCCTGTTGTGGGACGGGGTCCGCCCGCTGCGCGCCCGCCCCCCCGCGAGGCCCTGGCCCGCCGTCGCCGCAGTCCACGGCCAGGTGCCCGCGCCGCCTGAGCCAGACGCCCCCGGTCACCCACCCGGGGGCGTTGCCGTGCCCGGGGCCCACACCCCTCCGTGCGCCCGCCTTCGCCCCGCTGAGCTGAGTTGAGCCGAGTTGAGCGGGGTTGAGCTGAGCTGCGGAAACCGTGCGCTCCCCACGCCGGGCGGGGGATATCCCCACCCCGAGGACGCCGGGGCACTCCAGTGCACAGGCATCTGTGCACAGGCGAGTGTGTACGCATGGCACAGGAACCCGGCGGTACCGAGATCGCGGATCTCGCCGCGCTCAAGGCGCTGGCACAGCCGCGACGGCAGCAGATCCTCCAGCACCTCTCACTCCACGGCCCGGCCACGTCCGCGATCCTGGCGCGCTCCCTCGGCCTGAACACCGGCGCCACCAGCTACCACCTGCGCGAACTCGCCCGGTACGGCTTCGTCGAGGAGACCGAGGGCGAGAGCCCGCGTCGACAACGCTGGTGGCGGGCCGTCCCCGGCGACCGGCGCTTCGTGCCCCGCAGCCGTCAGACCCCGCAGATGCGGCTCGTCATGGACGAGCTGAACCACCACGCCTACGCCGCCGACGTCGAACTCTTCGGGCGGCTCCAGCGCGAGAGCACCACCGACGACTTCGCCTACTCACGCAGCGAGATCCGGCTCACCGACACCGAACTCCGCCAGTTCTTCGAGGAGTACATCGCCCTCCTCAACCGCTACAAGCGGGCGGAGGGGGAGACGCCGGAGGGGGCACGCGTGGTGCACACCCGGTTGATGGCTTTCCCTGCCCCCGCCCCCGCCCCCCTCCCCACCCCCACCCCCGCCCCCGAAACTCACACTCCCGAGGAACCCTCATGATGTTGCGCTATGCCCTGCAGACCATCCGGGACCGCAAGGGTGGGTTCCTCGGGGCGTTCACCGCCCTCATGTGCGCGGCGGCGCTGATCACCGCCTGCGGAACGCTTCTGGAGACCGGGCTGCGCGGGAAGATAGCCACCGAGCGCTATGCCGCCGCGCCCCTGATCGTCTCCGCCGACCAGAACGTCCACGAGACCACGCTCAAGGAGAAGAAGGGCAAGACCAAGGTCAAGCACAAGGCCAAACCTGTCGCAGAGAGAGCGTGGCTGCCCGAGCGGCTGCTCCCGGCCGTACGCGCCGTCCCCGGTGTCAAGGCCGCGACTCCTGAACTCACCTTCCTGGCGCAGCCGTTGGTGAAGGGCGGAACGGGGCTGGCGTCGTACGGGCACAGCTGGGCGTCCGCTCCGCTCACTCCTTTCTCTCTGGTGCAGGGCCGTGCTCCGCGAGCGGCCACTGATGTCGTCATCGACCAGGGGCTCGCCACCCGCGCGCACCTTGCCCTCGGGGACCGGCTCGCGGTCCAGTCGACCCAGTCCCCGAAGACGTACACCGTCACCGGGATCGCTGCGCCCTCCTCCGGTCAGCTCAAGCGTCAGACCTCCCTCTTCTTCTCCGCGGCCGAAGCCGTACGCCTCGCCGCCCGGCCCGGGCAGCTCTCCGCCATCGGTGTCGTCCCGGAAACCGGCGTGGAGGTGAGCAAGTTGGAGGGCGACATCCGCGAGGCTCTCGCCGTCGCCGTGGGGGAGGGCGGGCGTGACCTCGCCGGGGACTCCGACCGCAGCGTCGCGCGGGTCTCGAGCGGGGACGCTCGAGGTGCGGTCGAGTTCCTGGACGCGGCCGGGGCCCGTACGAAACTGGTCTCCATGGGTGGGGCCATCGGCGGCACCTCCTTGCTCGTCGCGGTTCTGGTGGTCGTCGGTACGTTCGCCCTCTCCATACAGCAGCGCCACCGGGAACTCGCCCTGCTGCGGGCCATCGCCGCCACGCCCCGGCAGGTGCGCAGGCTGATCGGTCGCGAGGCGTTGCTCGTGGGTGCGGTCGCGGGGGTGCTCGGCTCCCTCGTCGGACTGCCCCTCGGAGCCTGGCTGCACGGGCGGTTCGTCGCCATGGGTGCTGTCCCGGCGACCCTGGAGCGAGCCGTCAGCGTCTTCCCGATGTTCGCCGCGCTCGCCGCGACCCTGCTCGGAGCGTGGGGCGCCGCTCGGATTTCGGCGCGCCGGATCTCGCGGATCCGGCCGGCCGAGGCCATGGCCGAGTCCGCCGTGGAGCGAACCCGTCCCGCCTGGGGCCGAATCGTCGCCGGTCTGGTCCTGCTCGCGGGTGGAGTCGTCCTCGTCGCCGTGCTCAGCGGGCTGCGCACCGAGCCCGCCTCAACCCCGGTCACCTTCCTCGCTGTTGTCGTCCTCGCGTCCTCCATCTCTCTGCTCGGTCCGCTGCTGGTCAAGGGCGCGGCCGCACTGCTCGCCGGGCCGCTGCGGCTCGCCGGTTCCGGTGGCCGGCTCGCCACCGCCAACCTGCGCGGGAACGCCGCCCGGATGGCCGCCGCCATCACTCCGCTCGCCCTGCTCATCGGTATGACCTGCACGGTCCTGTTCGTCCAGCCGACGCTCGGTGACGCCGCCCGCGCCCAGGCCCGTGAGGGCGTCCGCGCCGACTGGGTGGTCGTCGCGCAGGGTCCCGGCGTCCCGGCCCGCGCCGCCGAGAAGATCCGGGCGGTCCAGGGCGTCAACGCCGCCACCGAGATCGTGCGGACCACCGTCAGGGTCGGCCTCGACAAGTACCCCGCCCAGGGCGTCACTCCGGACGGGCTGGCGCGCACATGGGACCCCGATGTGACGCGTGGCAGCCTTGCTCCGCTCACCCGTGACAGGAACGCCGTAGCCGTCAGCCGACTCGCCGCCGACCAGCTGGGCTTGCGTCCCGGCAGCCCGCTCAAGCTCACTCTGGGCGACGGCACACCCGCCACCCTCACAGTCGCCGCCGTATACGCCCGCGGGCTCGGCTTCGGGGACATCACTCTCTCGCACGACCTGCTCGCCCACCACATGGACAACCCCCTCGCGTCTTCCGTCCTGGTCTCCGCCGCCAGTCCGGTTACGCAGAGTGAACTCACCGCCGCTATCGCGGAGTTCCCCAGCCTGTCCGTTGTCACCCGTTCGAGTGTCGACCGGCTCCAGGCGGACCGGCAGCGGGCGGGCGCCGAGGTCAACTACCTGGCCATGGGGTTGGTCCTCGCCTTCACCGCGATCGCCGTCGTCAACACGCTCGCCATGTCGGTGTCCGAGCGGGTCCGGGAGTTCGCGATGCTCCGGCTCGCGGGTGCCACCCGCCGCCAGGTGCTGCGGATGCTCCGGCTCGAAGCCGTCGCGGTGCTGTTGATCGCCGCGGTGCTCGGCTCGGGGATCTCGCTCGCCGTGCTCACCGCGTTCAGCGTGGGCATGACGGGCAGCGCGGCTCCGGCCGTCCTTCCGCTGGCGTATGCGACCGTCGTCGGGGTCGCCGGTCTGCTGGCTTTCGTCGCGACGGCCCTGCCTGGCCGGCTGGCGCTCACCGTGCGGCCGGTGGAGGTGGCCACCAGCAGGCAATAGGCGGACGTGGCCACCGGCAGGCAATAGGCGGACATGGCCGGCAGCAGGCAGGTGGTGAGCCCCCCGGCCTTCGTCTCCTGGCCCGGACACCTCCGCTCATCCGGTCCTCAGGGCTGCTGGCCAGCGGGCGTTCACCCGCCGACCGGCAGCCCTGCGTCTGCGGTCAACCGGTCCTGTCGAACCTCATCCGGCCGGTGCGGGTGCCGGCGCCGTCACCGGCAGCCCTTCCGCCCGCCACGCCTGAAATCCGCCCACCAGGTCCGTCGCCCGGTGCAGCCCCAACTGGCGCAGGGACACCGCCGCGAGGGACGACGCGTAGCCCTCGTTGCAGATCACCACCACGCGCAGGTCGTGGCTGGTGGCCTCCGGGGCGCGGTGGCTGCCCTGCGGGTCGAGGCGCCACTCCAGCTCATTGCGCTCGACGACGAGCGCTCCGGGGATCAGGCCGTCGCGCTCGCGCAGCGCCGCGTACCGGATGTCGACCAGGAGCGCCTCGCCCGCTCGCGCGGCCTCGTGTGCCTCCTGTGCCTCCACTCGGTCCAGTCCCGCGCGGACGCGGTCCAGCAACTCGTCGATTCCCAGCGGGTGTTCGCTCACTGCCAGTCCTCCGGGCGCTCGACGTGCTCGAGGCGCAGTACCGCGCCCGTACGGCTGTAGCGTCGGATCAGGGGCAGCGGCGGGTAGTACGCGTGGACCGAGATCGTGTGCTCGATCGTCGATTCGTTGCGCACCTCGTGCACGTGGTGCGGACCGAAAGCCCGCCCCTTCCCGGCCTCCACGCTCCGTGAACGGTCGACGTCCTCGGCGAGTTCCAGCGTCTTCCACCCCTCCGTCGGCAGCCTGGCCGCCAGGGAGTCCTCCTTGAGTGTTCCGGACGCCGTCGCGAAGGCGCCGTGGGAGCCGCCGTGGTCGTGCCAGCCGGTGCCGGTGCCAGGAGGCCAGCCGATCAGCCAGGCCTCGCTGCCGCCGGGGCCGTCCAGCCGGATCCAGGTCCTGCCCTCGGGGTCGAGCGGCAGGGAGGCCACCAGCGAGCTGTCGGCGGCGGTGCGGCGGGCGAAGTCGAGCAGGTCCGCCTCGGTCGGCACGGAGGCGGAGGGGGGTCCGGGCGGAGCGAGGCTGGTGGGGCCGGGCGTGGAAGGTCGCGCGGAAGGGTTCGTGGAAGGTGACACGGGGACCGTCCTGGGAGTTCGCGTGTGCGCGCGTACGCCGGACAGCGGTCCGGCGGCGCGAAGAGGAGAGGCGAATCAGCAGGACGGGCGACACACGCAGCCCGCGTAACGGACGAGGTCCATATGGACCCTCCGCCACAGGCGCACATCGGTGTCGGTCACGTACCGGAGTACACCATGTGCGCCTGTGTGGGTCAATTGATGTCCACGGTGCGGTCCTCCACGCGCGCGTGGACGACGGCGCCGCCCCGCGCCGCGTCGGCCGCCGTGTACAACTCGCCCGGCCACACCCCGCCGAAGGCGGCGACCAGATGCCCGTCGGGGCGTACGAGCAGCACGGTGTGGGCGGCCGCTCCCGGGTACTCCTCGGCCACCAGCAGCTCGGCGTCGGCGGGCAGGGCGTTCACCGCGGCCGTCAGGCGTGGCATCACCCCGGCGGTCAGCCAGTGCCGCCGGTCCCACACGCCCGTGCCGGGGGCGATCAGGACCACCAGGAGCCGCCCCCGTCCGAGCCGGTCCCGCAGGGGCACCACGGAGCCGTCCGGCGCCGTGACCGGGACGTCCTCGACCGGGGCGCCCGCCTCCGTGCCGACCGGTGTGTGCGCCTCGGCGGGTGGAGGCGCGAGGGGGGAGTGCGGATACGCGGGGGGCGCGCCGAGGGGGCCGCGCCCCAGGTGGCCGTCGGCGAGCAGCGCGTCGTGGCCGCGAGCGGCGCCAGGAAGGTACGAGCGCAGCCCTCCGCCGCCGCGCAGCACCGGCATCGCCTGGTCGGCGGCGCGCAGCCGGGCGGCGACACTGGCGCGGCGCTCCGTCTGGTAGCTGTCGAGCAGCACCTCGGAGGCGCCGTGGTGCCAGGCCTGCGCCAGCTTCCAGGCCAGGTTGGAGACGTCCCGAAGGCCCTCGTCGAGGCCCTGGATACCGACGGCGCCGAGCAGATGGGCGGCGTCCCCGGCGAGGAAGGCGCGGCGCACCCGCCAGCGGCGGGCCAGGCGGTGGTGGAGCGTGTACACGCCGGTGTCCAGCAGCTCGTACGAGGGGGTCGTGCCGCACCACCCGGCCAGCGTGTCGCGCAGCCGGCCCATCAGCGCGTCCGGAGTGACGAGTTCGGCGCGCGCGGGCAGCAGCCAGTCGATGCGCCAGATCCCGTCGGGCAGCGGGCGGGCCGTCACCTCGTCGCCCCCGGTGCGCCACGGCGGCAGCCGGTGCAGCAACGCCTCACCGGGCCACGGCAGTTCGGTGCGCAGGGCCACGACCGCCTGGCGCTCCACCGCCGTACGACCGGCGAAGCGGACGTCGAGGAGCTTGCGCACGGTGGAGCGCGCGCCGTCGCAGCCCACCAGGTAGCTGCCGCGCCACCAGGTGGCGTCCGGGCCGCCGGTGTGGGCGGCGACGCCGTGGTCGTCCTGCTCCAGGGCGTCCATACGGCCCGCGGACGCCAGCCGGACGAGCCGCGAGGCGACCGCCGCGTTCCGCAGGCCGCGGGTGAGGGCGTGCTGGGGGAGGTGCACCGGCGAGGGGCCGCCGTCGAGGCCGTCGCCGAAGGAGACCTGGCGTTGCAGGGTGCCGCGCCGCATGGCCCGCCAGCCCGTCCAGCGGGCCCCCTCGTCGCGTACCGCGGCGCAGCCGAGCCGTTCCGCGAAGGCGGCCGTGTCGGGCCGCAGGACGGCCGTACGGACCGGGCGGGGCTCCTCACCCCCGGAGCCCTCGTCCAGGACGACGGAGGGCACTTTTTGGGCGGCGAGGGAGAGGGCGAGCGCGAGTCCGACCGGACCGGCGCCGACGACGATCACCGGGTCCACGACGTGGCTCCCTGGGCCCGGCGGGACGGCTGGCAGGTGGCGCTGAGGACCCGGTGCACGATCACAGAACGTATGCAACCCACTGCGGGTGCTTGCGTCAAGTGACGGAGGCAGTGACGCGAGCGCCACTGCCTCCTGCACCGTCAGTTTGTCGTACCGCCCCGTACGTCGGGCGCTTCGGTACCGGCTCCCACGACCGTACCGACCGGGTCGGCGGCGGTCACCGGGGCCGCTGCCTCCGCCACGGTGATCCCGGTCTTCGCACGCCGGCCGCGCCGCTCGATCCAGGTGGCGAGCCCGGAGAGCGCCAGGCACATCGCCACGTAGATGGCGCCGATGACGACGATCGTCGACACGTACGGGTACTGGCCGTTGACCTGGGTGTTGCTCGCGATCAGACGGGCCGTCTGGAGCAGTTCGGGGT
The DNA here is from genome assembly GCF_039521265.1 of Streptomyces crystallinus. Taxonomy (NCBI): domain Bacteria; kingdom Bacillati; phylum Actinomycetota; class Actinomycetes; order Kitasatosporales; family Streptomycetaceae; genus Streptomyces; species Streptomyces crystallinus. Next base: position 10,185 of record NZ_BAAACA010000001.1, read on the forward strand.
AGAGGATGATGAAGCCGAGCGAGGTGTCCTTGAGGGTCACCACCAGCTGGCTGATGATCGTCGGCAGCATCGCCCGGACCGCCTGCGGCATCAGCACGCTGGTCATGACCTGGGTCTTGCTCATGCCGAGTGCGTACGCCGCCTCGCGCTGGCCCTTGGGCACGGAGTTGACGCCCGCGCGCAGCACCTCGGCCTGGACGCAGCCGTTGTAGATCGACAGACCGAGCGCCAGCGCCCACATCGAGTAGTCGGTGAGGAATCCGACCCAGACGGCGTAGATGGTGATCAGCAGCGGGATCGAGCGGAACAGCTCGATGAAGCCCGTCGCGGCCCAGCGGACCGGCTTGTGGTCGGAGAGGCGGGCGACCGCCAGGAGCACGCCGAGGACCAGCGAGCCGACCGCCGCCAGGCCGAAGGCCTTCAGGGTGGCGACGACGCCGTCGGCGATGTTCTGCCGGATGCCCGAGTAGTTGAAGATGTCCCACATCTCGGGGGCGAGATGGCCCTTGTCCGAGAGTCGCACGATGCTCAGGGCGAGCAGCGCGAGGATGGCGAGCGAGCCGATGACGGCGTATATCCGGTTGCGTACGACGGCCTTGGGGCCCGGGGCGTCGTAGAGAACGCTGGCGCTCATCGGGCGACCTCCATACGGCTCTCCAGCAGGCGGAAGGCGCCGCTGATGGCGAAGGTGACGACCAGGTAGCCCAGGGCGACCCAGACGAAGACGGGGACGATGTCGTAGCCCTGGTCGCTCATCAGCTTCTGCCAGCCGAAGAGTTCGGTGACGCTGAAGGCGCCGGCGATCGCCGAGTTCTTGGTGAGCGCGATGAAGATCGAGCTCAGCGGCGGGATCACGGTCCGGGTGGCCTGCGGCAGCACGATCAGGCGCAGGGTCTGCGTGAACGTCATCCCGATCGAGCGGGCGGCCTCGGCCTGGCCCAGCGGGACGGTGTTGATGCCGGACCTGACCGTCTCGCACACGAAGGAGGCGGTGTAGAACCCGAGGGCGAGCGAGCCGAGCAGGAAGGGGCTCATCCCGGGGAAGAAGATCTCCGGGACGACGAAGAAGAAGACGAGGAACAGCAGGGTCAGCGGGGTGTTGCGCAGCAGCGTCACCCAGGCGGTGCCGAAGAAGCGCAGCGGCGGCACCGGCGAGACCCGAAAGCCGGCCAGCAGCAGTCCGAGGACCAGGGCGATGACCGAACTGACGGCGGTGATCTCCACGGTTCCTATGAAGCCGTCACGGAATTCCGAGAAGTTGTCGAGCAGTACGTTCATGAGGTCTCCGCGTCGGCGGGCGGCTGGCGGGCAGGGCCGGGAGCGCCCTCCACGCGCGCGTGGAGGGCGGCTCGGCCGGCTGGGTCGGCGGCGGCGCGGTCAGCCGCGCCGGCTCGGTGACACCCGTACGGGTGCGACCGGGTCAGTAGCGCTGGACGGCCGGCGGGTCGACGTACCCGGCGCCGGACAGGCCCAGGGTCGCCTCGTAGATCTTCTTGTAGGTGCCGTCCTTGACGTGCTTCTCGATCGAGCCGTTGACGAAGTCGCGCAGCGCCTTGTCGTCCTTGTTCATGCCGACGCCGTACGGCTCCTGCGTGAAGGGGTGGCCGGTCACCTTGAGCTTGCCGGGGTTGGCGGCCGCGTAGCCCTTGAGGATCGAGTCGTCGGTGGTGACCGCGTCAACCTGCTTGGTCAGCAGCTGCTGGACGCAGTCGGAGTACTTGGCGAGCTCGACGACCTTCGCGCCGTACTCCGGCTTCTTGATCTCCTGGAGCGGGGTGGAGCCGACGATCGAGCAGACCTTCTTGCCCTTGACCGTGTCCTTGTTGGTGATCGCGGTCTCGTCCTTGCGGACCAGCAGGTCGGCGCCTGCCTTGTAGTACGGGCCCGCGAAGCCGACCAGCTTCTTGCGCTTGTCGTTGATCGTGTAGGTGCCTACGTAGTAGTCGACCTGGCCCTTGGAGATGGCCGTCTCACGGACGCCGGAGTCGACGGTCTTCCACTCGATCTGGTCCTTGGTGAAGCCCAGGTCGGCGGCGATCATCTTGGCGAGCTCGATGTCGAAGCCGGAGCGCTCGTTGGTCGCCTGGTCCTGGAAGCCCAGGTACGGCTGGTCGGCCTTGGCGCCGATGATCAGCTTGCCGCGCGCCTTGGCGGCCTTGAACGTCGGGGAGTCGAGGGCGACGTCCTTGGCGACGGTGTACGTGGGCAGCTGCGGGGCGCCCGACTGGCCGGGCTTGGCGGCCTGCTTGTCACCCGCGGAACCCGACTTGCCGCCACAGGCGGTCGCGGTCAGCGCGAGCACAGCGATCGCCGCGAAGGCGGCGGACTGGCGGAGCTTCATGTGAACATCCCTCGTATCGCTTGAATCGCTCAGATATGGGGGCCGTCGGCCCGTCGGGGAGGGACGGCGCCGTGGCGGCGTGTCCCGGGTCGGCAGCCTCAGTGGTGAAGGATCTTCGACAGGAAGTCCTTGGCCCGGTCGCTGCGCGGGTTGCTGAAGAACTGGTCGGGAGTGGCCTCTTCGACGATCTTTCCGTCGGCCATGAAGACGACGCGGTTGGCGGCGGAGCGGGCGAAGCCCATCTCATGGGTGACCACGACCATCGTCATGCCATCGCGCGCCAGCTGCTGCATGACCTCGAGGACCTCGTTGATCATCTCCGGGTCGAGCGCGGAGGTCGGCTCGTCGAAGAGCATGACCTTCGGGTCCATCGCCAACGCGCGCGCGATGGCGACGCGCTGCTGCTGGCCGCCGGACAGCTGCGCGGGGTACTTGTCGGCCTGGGTGCCCACGCCGACCCGGTCGAGCAGGGCGCGGCCCTTCGCCTCGGCCTGTGCCTTCTCCGTCCGGCGGACCTTGGTCTGGCCCAGCATGACGTTCTCCAGCACCGTCTTGTGCGCGAAGAGGTTGAACGACTGGAAGACCATGCCGACGTCGGCGCGGAGCCGGGCCAGTTCGCGGCCCTCCTGGGGCAGCGGCTTCCCGTCGATCGTGATCGCCCCGGAGTCGACGGTCTCCAGGCGGTTGATGGTGCGGCACAGCGTGGACTTTCCGGACCCCGACGGTCCGATCACGACCACGACCTCGCCGCGCGCGATCGTCAGGTCGATGTCCTGGAGCACGTGCAGCGCGCCGAAGTGCTTGTTGACGCCGCTCAGCACCACCAGGTCGCCCGACGCGGGTGCCGCGTCCTCGGCGTCCTTGGCCACTGATACTCCGCTCATCGGCTTCCAGCTCCGCTCTTCCTCGGTTGGGGAGGAACGTAGTGCGCCGCTACGACCAGCGTCATTACATCTGAGCGGAAATTGAGCATCACGATCGGATAGCGGGGCGGCACTCTCCGTGAAGGGGGCGCGCGGTGCAATACCGGCTCCGTAACGGATGCCGCGCTCCGGTGGGTGTCCCCTTGACGCGCCCCCGCGGTATGGGCGTGGATGCGGGAGTACATGCCTGGCGACGCCTACGGAAGGGGGACGATGAGACTGCTGCTCGTCGAGGACGACGACCATGTCGCCGCGGCCCTGTCCGCCGTGCTCGCCAGGCACGGCTTCGCCGTCGTGCACGCGCGCAACGGCGAGGAGGCGCTGCGGGCGCTGCTGCCTGACGACCGCGCCCCCAAGGAGCCCTTCGGGGTCGTCCTGCTCGACCTCGGACTGCCCGACCAGGACGGCTACGAGGTCTGCGGGAAGATCCGCAAGCGCACCGCCACGCCGGTGATCATGGTCACCGCGCGCGCGGACGTGCGCTCGCGCATCCACGGCCTGAACCTGGGCGCCGACGACTACGTGGTCAAGCCCTACGACACCGGCGAACTGCTCGCGCGTATCCACGCGGTCAGCCGCCGCACCACCGCGGGAGAGGACAGCGGCGCCATCCCGGCGGTCGCCCTGCGGCTCGGGCCCGTCCAGATCGAGCTGCCCACCCGCCGGGTCAGCGTCGACGGCGAGAGCGTCCAGCTCACCCGCAAGGAGTTCGACCTCCTCGCGCTGCTCGCCCAGCGGCCCGGCGTGGTCTTCCGGCGCGAGCAGATCATCAGCGAGGTGTGGCGCACCAGTTGGGAGGGCACCGGGCGCACCCTCGAAGTGCATGTCGCCTCCCTGCGCTCCAAGCTGCGGATGCCCGCCCTGATCGAGACCGTGCGCGGCGTCGGCTACCGGCTCGTCGCCCCGGCCGCCCTGTAAGGCCCGACGCCCCCGGTGCGTACGCGACTCCTGCCGCTGCTGATCTTCCTGCTGGCCCTCGTCCTGATGGCGCTGGGCTTCCCGCTCGCGATCAGCGTGGCCTCGGCCCAGCAGCAGAAGGTCGTCGTCGACCGCATCGACGACACCGCGCGCTTCGCGGCGCTCGCCCAGTTCGTCTCCGCCGCCGACGGCAAGGACACCAGCAGCAGGGAGCGCCTCGCCACCCTGGAGGAGGAACTCGCCCGCTACCACGAGCTGTACGGGATCCGCGCGGGCGTCTTCTTCCGCAACGGCGTCGCCATGGCGAGCGCCCCCAGGGGCTGGGCCGTGCCGGACGACAGCAAGGGCGGAGAGGCCTTCCAGGAGGCGCTGGCGGGCCGCAGGAGCCACGATCCGCCCCAGGTCTGGCCGTGGCAGCGCGGACGCCTCGTGGTGGCCTCCCCGGTGGTGCGCGAGGGCGATGTGATCGCCGTGGTGGTCACCGACTCGCCCACCGGGCACATGCGTTCGGCGGTGCTGCGCGGCTGGCTGCTGATCGCGGCCGGCGAGGTGGCGGCGATGCTGCTCGCGGTCGGGGCGGCCTTCCGGCTCACCAGCTGGGTGCTGCGGCCCGTGCGCGTCCTGGACGCGGCCACCCACGACATAGCCACCGGGCGCATGAAGTCACGGGTCGCGGTCGCCGGCGGGCCTCCGGAACTCAGAAGGCTGGCCCGGTCGTTCAACGAGATGGCGGACAACGTCGAGGACGTGCTGGAGCAGCAGCGCGCCTTCGTCGCCGACGCCTCCCACCAGTTGCGCAACCCGCTCTCCGCCCTGCTGTTGCGCATCGAGCTCCTCGCGCTCGAACTGCCCGAGGGCAACGAGGAGATCGCCTCGGTGCGCGCCGAGGGCAAGCGCCTCGCCCAGGTGCTCGACGACCTGCTGGGCCTGGCGCTGGCCGAGCACACCGAGGCGGATCTGCGGCTCACCGACATCGGCGCGCTGGCGGGCGAGCGGGTGGAGGCCTGGCGTCCGCTCGCCGAGGACAAGGGTGTGCGGCTTACCGAGAAGCGGGCCGCCGTCACCGCCTGGGCGGACCCGGTGGCGCTCTCCAGCGCCCTGGACGCCGTCATCGACAACGCACTGAAGTTCACTCCGGAGGGTGAGGAGGTCACGGTCGCCGTCGCCGCCGAAGGCGACTACTCGAAGATCACTGTGACCGACCACGGCCCCGGCCTGACCGACGACGAACTGAGCCGCATCGGGGACCGGTTCTGGCGCTCGGGCCGGCACCAGAACGTCAAGGGTTCGGGCCTCGGCCTGTCCATCTCACGGACCCTGCTGGCGGCGGGCGAGGGAACCATCACGTACGCCCATCACGCGCCGCACGGGCTGCGCGTGACGCTCAGGGTGCCGCGGACCTCACCGACGGGCTGAGGACGCCCCAGGGCCCGCGCAGGGCCCGGTTCAGGGCTTGGTCGACAGGTAGTAGCGGCGGGCGCCGTCGTGCAGCGGCAGCGGCTCCGTGTAGATCGCGGTACGCAGGTCCACCAGCTGCGCGGCGTGCACCTCGCGGCCGATGGCGTCCCGGCTGCGGATCACCGTATGGGTGAACTCCTCGGTCAGGCCCCGGTCCGTACGGTCCGTGGTGACCAGCAGGTTCGCCACCGCGATCGTGGGTACGGCGACGCCCCGCTGCGCCTGCGGATAGGCGTCCGCGGGCATGGTCGCCGCCCGGTAGAAGCCGGTCAGGCCGTCCTCCGCGTGCAGCGCGGTGACCAGGTCGCCCAGCGGCACCAGACGGATCTGGTCCTGCTCGGACAGCCGCAGCACCGCGTTGGTGGGCAGCCCGCCCGACCAGAAGAAGGCGTCGATCTTCCCGGTCCGCAGCAGCTCCGGCATGGTGTCGATGCCCGCCGACACCGGAGTGATGTCGCGCGCCGGATCCAGCTTGGCGGCGGTCAGCAGCCGCTGCGCGAGCAGCCGCACCCCCGACCCGGGCTGGCCGATGCCGACCCGCTTGGAGCGCAGGTCCGCCGTGCTGCGCACCGAGGAGTCACGGGGCACCACGAGCTGTACGTAGTCGTCGTACAGGCGGGCGCAGCCACGTAGCCGGTCGCCCCCGGTGGAGCCGTCACGGAGGTACTTGGCCACCGCGTCGGCGGTCGCGATGGTGAAGTCGGCCTCGCCGGTGGCCACCCGCTTCAGGTTCTGCTGCGAGCCCTCGCTGGTCTGGAGCCGGACGTCCACCTCGGGAAGGTCGTCGGCGAGCGCCCGCTCCAGCAGCTCGCCGTACCGCTGGTACACCCCGGTCCGCACGCCCGTACTGAACGTGATCGTCCCCGACGGCCGCGAGGCCCCCAGCGACAGCAGCCACCACAGCAGCAGCCCGAACACCACCAGCGCCGCGACCGCCCCCTGAAGGGCACGGCGGCGGCTGACGCGGGGAAGGGCCTGGAGCATGGCGCGATCCTGCCAGCTCACTCCCCGTGATGGCCAGGCCCGGGGTCGGGGAAGGCGGGGCGGCCTGTCGGTGGGACCTCGTACCCTGGTGTACGAGATGAGCGAGGTAGAGGGTTTGAAAACGTACGAGGTGCGCACCTACGGGTGCCAGATGAACGTGCACGACTCCGAGCGGCTGTCCGGCCTCCTGGAGGGCGCGGGCTACGTACGCGCGCCCGAGGGCAGCGACGGTGACGCCGACGTCGTCGTCTTCAATACCTGCGCGGTCCGCGAGAACGCCGACAACAAGCTGTACGGCAATCTCGGCCGGCTCGCCCCGATGAAGACGAAGCGGCCCGGGATGCAGATCGCCGTCGGCGGCTGTCTGGCGCAGAAGGACCGCGACACCATCGTCCAGCGGGCGCCGTGGGTGGACGTCGTGTTCGGCACCCACAACATCGGCAAGCTGCCGGTGCTGCTGGAGCGCGCCCGCATCCAGGAAGAGGCGCAGGTCGAGATCGCCGAGTCGCTGGAGGCGTTCCCCTCGACGCTGCCGACCCGCCGCGAGTCCGCGTACGCGGCCTGGGTCTCCATCTCCGTGGGCTGCAACAACACCTGCACCTTCTGCATCGTCCCGGCGCTGCGCGGCAAGGAGAAGGACCGCCGTCCCGGCGACATCCTCGCCGAGGTCGAGGCGCTGGTCGCCGAGGGCGTCTCCGAGATCACCCTGCTCGGCCAGAACGTCAACGCGTACGGCTCGGACATCGGGGACCGCGAGGCCTTCTCCAAGCTGCTGCGCGCCTGCGGCAGGATCGAGGGCTTGGAGCGGGTCCGCTTCACCTCGCCGCACCCCCGTGACTTCACCGACGACGTGATCGCCGCGATGGCCGAGACGCCCAACGTGATGCCGCAGCTCCACATGCCGCTGCAGTCCGGCTCGGACACCGTCCTGAAGGCGATGCGCCGCTCGTACCGGCAGGAGCGTTTCCTCGGGATCATCGAGAAGGTCCGCGCCGCCATCCCGCACGCGGCCATCTCCACCGACATCATCGTGGGCTTCCCCGGCGAGACCGAGGAGGACTTCGAGCAGACCATGCACGCGGTCCGCGAGGCGCGCTTCGCGAACGCCTTCACCTTCCAGTACTCCAAGCGCCCCGGCACCCCCGCGGCGACCATGGAGGGCCAGATCCCCAAGGAGGTCGTGCAGGCCCGCTACGAGCGCCTGGTGGCCCTCCAGGAGGAGATCTCCTGGGAGGAGAACAAGAAGCAGGTCGGCCGCACCCTGGAGGTCATGGTCGCGGAGGGCGAGGGCCGCAAGGACGGCAGCACCCACCGGCTCTCCGGCCGCGCCCCCGACAACCGTCTGGTGCACTTCACCAAGCCGGAGCAGGACGTGCGCCCCGGCGACGTGGTGACCGTCGAGATCACCTACGCCGCCCCGCACCACCTGCTGGCGGAAGGCCCCACCGAGGCGGTGCGCCGCACCCGCGCGGGCGACGCCTGGGAGAAGCGCAACGCCGCCCCGGCGCAGCCCGCCGGAGTGATGCTCGGCCTGCCGAAGATCGGCGTCCCCGAGCCGCTGCAGGCTGCCACGGGCGGGTGCACCGTCGTCTGACGCGCATCCACGCGCGCGTGAGCGGCTTCGCCCACGCGCGCGTGGCAGGCGTCGAGCTGTTCGTCTACCGGAGCCCGCAGGTGCTCTGCCCACACCCGCGGCGGGCTCCGTACCTGCCCGCCGCATCACCTTCACCGCACGCGCGCGTGGCCGATTCGTGGTGCCCGTGCGGGGGCCGGACCGGGTGCACCCACTACCCTGCGGATCATGCTCGTAGCCGCCGCCGTCTGCCCCTGTCCGCCGCTACTGGTGCCCGCGGTCGCCTCCGGCGCCGCGCCGGAGCTCGATGCCGCGCGGGACGCCTGCGCCGACGCCGTGGGGCTGCTCGCCGCCTCCCGGCCCGATCTGCTCGTCGTGGTCGGCCCCGCCGAGCAGACTGCGCGCGGTCCGCACCCCCAGGGCGCGCCGGGGTCCTTCGCGGCCTTCGGAGTGGACCTGCGCGTCCATCTCGGCCCGGCGCCGGCCGTCCCGGACGACACCGCGCGCGAGCTGCCGCCCTCGCTCGCCGTGGGCGCGTGGCTGCTGGAGCGGTCCGGCTGGTCGGACGCCCCGGTCGAGGGCCTGGGCGTGGGCGAGCCGCTGGAGGCCGCGCGGTGCGCCGACGCGGGCCGGTCCCTGGCCGCCAGGGCGGACCGCGTCGCCCTCCTGGTGATGGGTGACGGCAGCGCCTGCCGCACCCTCAAGGCCCCCGGCTATCTCGACGAGCGCGCGGAGGCCTTCGACGAGGGCGTGGCGAGCGCGCTGGGCGCCGCCGACACGCGCGCGTTGCTGGAGCTGGACGCGGAGCTCGCGTACGAACTCAAGGCGGCCGGCCGGGCGCCCTGGCAGGTGCTGGCGGGCGCGGCCGAGGGCGCGGGCCTGGCGGGCAGGCTGCTGTACGAGGACGCGCCCTACGGCGTGGGCTACTTCGTCGCCGTCTGGTCCTGAGAGCCTGTTCCGGACCGCTGCCGTCCGCCGGAGGGCGCGCGCAGCGGCGGTCGGCACGCATCCTCTCCGCGCGCCGGCGCAGGTGAGGGGTGCGGGGTACGGGAGCAGATTCTGAGCAGGCCGCGGGCGCACGGGGACGGCCGCGGAGCTTGAGCGCTCCACGGCCGTCCCCGAGGTGATCAGGTCGTCGGGGGCGGAGTGCCGCCGTCGTCCTTGTGCGAGAGCCGGTCCAAGGCGTCCTTGGCCTTCCCCGTACCTGTCTGGATCTTGTCGCTGTACTTGCCCTTGGTCTTCTCGTCGACCGTCCTGGCGACCTTGTCCAGCCCCTGTCCGATCTTGTCCTCGTGCTGCTGCGCGAAGTCGGACACCTTGTCCTTGGCGGGGGCCAGCTTGGCCTTCAGGTTGTCCAGGAAGCCCATGGGGTCACCTTCCCTCTGCCCTCATCGCGGGGACGGCGCGCCCTCGACCAGGGGACGGTACGAAACGCATGCGTACGCCGCGTTACTTGCGGGCGCTCTCGCCGGCCTCGTTGTCCGCCGCTTCCTCCGCCGACTGCTGCTTGGGAATCTCCATCGCCTCGGCGGCCGCCGGTTCGGCGGGCTCCGCCGCCTCGGCCTCCGCCGCGGGCCCGGACTCCTCCACGGAAGCGGTGGCCTCCTCGGCCTCCTCGGCGGACTCGGCCTCGGCCGTCAGGGTGGCGGCAGCCGCCTCCTCGGTTGACGCCTCTGACTTCTTACGGCGAAACCTCGAAAAAACGCCCATATCTACTCCATAGCGTACTCGTGTGGGCGAAATCCCACCCCATCCGGAGCGCCTCATTGCGTCGCCCGGGGGCACCGGTTCGGCAAACCGGCGGTCGGAACCTCGCAACAGCCAACGAACCCGGATGCACGCCGTCACGTAGCTCGTTCGGGGAGGACGGTGGAGGTTTGCGAGACTGTGACCGTGAGAACTGCAGCTCCCGCACCGCGGGTCATCGCCGTCGTCGGCCCGACAGCGGCCGGAAAGTCCGATCTGGGTGTCTTCCTGGCCCAGCAGCTCGGCGGCGAGGTCGTCAACGCCGACTCGATGCAGCTCTACCGGGGGATGGACATCGGCACCGCCAAGCTGACGCTCCAGGAGCGCGGCGGAGTGCCCCACCACCTCCTGGACATCTGGGACGTGACCGAGCCCGCCAGCGTCGCCGAGTACCAGAAGCTCGCCCGCGCCGAGATCGACCGGCTGCTCGCCGAGGGCCGCACGCCCGTCCTCGTGGGCGGCTCCGGCCTCTATGTGCGCGGCGCGATCGACGTGCTCGACTTCCCCGGCACCGACCCCGAGGTACGCGCGCGTCTCGAGCGCGAGCTGGAACAGGACGGGCCAGGCGCGCTGCACCGGCTGCTGGCCGAGGCCGACCCCGACGCGGCGCGCGCGATCCTGCCCAGCAACGGCCGCCGCATCGTACGGGCCCTGGAGGTCATCGAGATCACCGGCAAGCCGTTCACGGCCAACCTGCCCGGCCATGACTCCGTGTACGACACCGTGCAGATCGGCGTCGACGTCGGCCGCCCCGAGCTCGACGAGCGGATCGCCGTCCGGGTCGACCGGATGTGGGAGGCGGGCCTGGTGGACGAGGTGCGCGCACTGGAGGCCCAGGGGCTGCGGGAGGGCCGCACCGCCTCGCGCGCGTTGGGCTACCAGCAGGTGCTCACGGCGCTCGCGGGGGAGTGCACCGAGGACGAGGCGCGCGCCGAGACGGTCCGCGCCACCAAGCGCTTCGCGCGCCGCCAGGACTCCTGGTTCCGCCGGGACCCGCGGGTCCACTGGCTGAGCGGCGCCGCCGAGGACCGCGGGGAACTCCCGCGGCAGGCGCTGGCGTTGGTCGAACGAGCGGTTACAGCCTGATCACGTGATGGCATCGGGACGCACCGCCGGTCATTCCGGCACCCGCGCGCGTGCCATCATCGACCTCGATCGACCAGTGGAGTCCGAGTTGGGAGGGCGCGTGGCGATGGAGGCCGGCCCTCGCGACAGAGAGCACGGAACGCGGGACGAGTCCGCGCGACCGGGTCCTTCGGAAGTAGCGGCAGTGTCGGAAGGGCCGGACGTGAGCGACGCCGGACGGGAGCCCGCCCACGGCGACGCCCCGCAGCCGAGCCCCGCGGAGCTGAGCGTCGGCGCCCTGGGCCCGACCGTGCCGGGCGCCGTCGGCCTCACCCCCGACGGTCCGCAGGACGACGGTGTGCTCGCCGAGGGCGGCGAGGTCGAGGTCGAGATCCGCCCGCAGCGCCGACTGCGGATCTGGCAGCTGGCGCCGATCGTGATGCTCGCCGCCATGGGCTCGCTGATGTTCGCCTTCCCGCTCGCCTTCGAGTTCGGCGACGGCGGCCCGGTCGTGGCCATGCTCGGCCTCCTGATCAGTTGCTGCGCCGCCGGCTGGGGCATGATGGCCGCCCGCCGCGTCGGCTACACCTGGCCCGGACTGCCCGAGCGCGGCTCCGGCGAGCGGCCCGACTGGCGCGTGATCGGGCTGTACGTGGCGGGGCTCGCCGTGGCGGTGGCCCTGGCCGTGTGGCGCGTCGCCCGGCTGCGCTGAGCACACCCCCGCCCGGGCACTCGGCCCGCCCGTCTCGTCATACGGCGCCCCCGGCCCGTTGTCAGTGGGCACCCGTACGATTGACGGCGTGAACAACACCTCGCCGCTCACCTTCCTCAAGGGCCACGGGACCGAGAACGACTTCGTGATCCTCCCGGACCCGGACAACGCCGTGGACCTGCCCGCGTCCACCGTCGCCCGGCTGTGCGACCGCCGCGCCGGCATCGGCGGCGACGGGCTGCTCCACGTCGTGCGCAGCGCCGCCCACCCCGAGGCGAAGGCGATGGCCGGCGAGGCCGAGTGGTTCATGGACTACCGCAACTCGGACGGCTCGATCGCCGAGATGTGCGGCAACGGAGTGCGCGTCTTCGCCGGATACCTCCAGCGCGCCGGGCTCGTCGAGGAGGGCGACCTGGCCATCGCCACCCGGGGCGGCGTCAAGAAGGCACACATCGCGAAGAACGGCGACGTCACGGTCTCCATGGGCCGCGCCGTGCTGCCCGAGGAGGGCGTCACGGTCGCGCTGGACGGCCGCAGCTGGCCCGCCCGCAACGTCAACATGGGCAATCCGCATGCGGTCGCCTTCGTCGAGGACCTGGCCCACGCGGGCGAGCTGCGCGCGGTGCCGCCGTACAGCCCGGCCGCCGTCTACCCCGAGGGGGTGAACGTCGAGTTCGTCGTCGACCGGGGCCCCGGCCATGTGGCGATGAGGGTGTACGAGCGCGGCTCCGGCGAGACCCGCTCGTGCGGTACGGGCGCGTGCGCGGTCGCGGTGGCCGCGGCGCGCAGGGACGGCGCGGACCCCGCCGTCACCGGTGCCCCCGTGACGTACACGGTGGACCTCCCGGGCGGGACGCTGGTCATCACGGAGTTCCCCGACGGCGAGATCGAGATGACCGGTCCTGCCGTGATCGTCGCCGAAGGCGTGATCGACCCGGTCCTCCTGGCACCGGTTGAAACGGCCGTGGCCTGAACCTTCGCTCGAATGGGTGATCCGGTTCACGCTGAGCGAGAGCCGGACTGCGCCACGTGGTGGGGTCGGTAGCATCAAGCACCGGCCCGGAGGGCACGCCTGCCTTTCCACCGCCGGTCGATGCTGCCGGAGGTGCCCCATGAGTGCAGAGGCCACGAATCCTGACGCACAGAGTCGCCGACGCGGCCTTCCCAGGATCGACCTCCGCAGGCTGGGCCGCGCCGCCCTGCTGGGCCCCACCTCCCGCGACCGGCTGCCCGACGCCATCGGGCACGTCGCCGAGGCGCACCGGGCCCACCATCCGGACGCTGACCTCGCGGTGCTGCGGCGCGCGTACGTCCTCGCGGAAACGTCCCACCGCGGCCAGTTCCGCAAGAGCGGCGAGCCGTACATCACGCATCCGCTGGCCGTCACCCTGATCCTCGCCGAACTGGGCGCCGAGACCACCACGTTGACCGCCTCACTGCTGCACGACACCGTCGAGGACACCGAGGTGACGCTCGATCAGGTGCGCGCGGAGTTCGGCGAGGAAGTCACCTATCTGGTCGACGGTGTCACCAAGCTGGAGAAGGTCGACTACGGGGCGGCGGCCGAGCCCGAGACCTTCCGCAAGATGCTCGTCGCCACCGGCAACGACGTACGTGTGATGTCGATCAAGCTCGCGGACCGGCTGCACAACATGCGCACCCTGGGAGTGATGCGCCCGGAGAAACAGGCGAGGATCGCCAAGGTCACCCGGGACGTGCTGATCCCGCTCGCCGAACGGCTCGGGGTGCAGGCCCTCAAGACCGAGCTGGAGGATCTGGTTTTCGCCATCCTTCACCCCGAGGAATACGAGCGCACCCGGGCCCTGATCGCGGCCAACTCCGGTACCGAGGACCCGCTGACCACCATCGCGGACGGCGTCCGGGCCGTGCTGCGCGAGGCGGGCATCAGCGCCGAAGTCCTCATCCGGCCACGCCACTTCGTCTCCGTCCACCGCGTCCAGCTCAAACGCGGAGAGCTGCGCGGCACCGACTTCGGCCGGCTGCTCGTCCTGGTCGCCGAGGACGCCGACTGCTACGCCGTCCTCGGCGAGCTGCACACCTGCTTCACCCCGGTGATCTCCGAGTTCAAGGACTTCATCGCCGCCCCCAAGTTCAACCTCTACCAGTCGCTGCACACGGCGGTGGCCAGCTCCGACGGCGCCGTGGCCGAAGTCCTCATCCGCACCCACCAGATGCACAAGGTCGCCGAGGCGGGCGTCGTGGCGCTCGGCAACCCGTACGCGGGCGGCGGGCCCGGCGACGGCGTCGACCCGGCGGCCGACGAGCGCGAGGACCCCACCCGCCCCGGCTGGCTCTCCCGCCTCCTGGACTGGCAGCAGAGCGCGCCCGACCCCGACACCTTCTGGTCCTCGCTGCGGGAGGAGCTGGCGCAGGACCGCGAGATCACCGTCTTCGGCGCCGACGGCCGCACCCTGGGCCTGCCGGCCGGCGCGAGCTGTGTGGACGCCGCGTACGCCCAGTACGGCGAGGCCGCCCATGGGTGCATCGGCGCGCGCGTCAACGGCCGTCTGGCGACGCTCAGCACGGTCCTGAGCGACGGCGACACCGTGCAGCCGCTGCTCGCCCAGGACGCCGCCTCCGGGCCGTCCCCGGACTGGCTGGACCACGCCAGAACCCCGGCCGCGCGGATCGCCATCACCGGCTGGCTCACCGCCCACCCCGAAGGGGTCAAGGTCCCGGCCGCCGCGCCCCGCCCGCAGGTCTCCGTCACCGCCGACCGGCGCAGCGCCGCCAACGCGGTGACCGACCTGCCGGACGCGACGGTCCGGCTCGCGGGGTGCTGTACGCCGGTGCCGCCGGACGCGGTCACCGGCTTCGCGGTGCGCGGGGGCGCCGTGACCGTGCACCGCGAGGAGTGCCCCGCGGTGGCCCGTATGACGGCGCTGGGGCGGGCCAGGGTCGGGGTGCGCTGGGGCGACACCGCCGCCTGCCGGGTCACGCTGGTGGCCGAGGCGTTCGGCCGCCCGCGGCTGCTCGCCGACCTCACCGAGGCCATCGCCACCGCGGGCGCCGCGATCGTCTCCGCCACCGTCGAGCCGCCCAGCGAGCAGCGGGTGCGGCACACCTACACACTCCAGCTGGCCGACGCCGCCGAGCTGCCCGCCCTGATGCGGGTGATGCGCGATGTGGCGGGGGTGTACGACGTGAGCCGGGCGCAGCACCCGGCCGCGGCGGGCTGAACCGACGGGCCGACGCTCGTTCGGGTGACGTGGTGCGCGTCGGCCCCGCCCTCGCGCGCAGGGCTGGTAGCGGTAGGGCATGCTGCTCTCCTCACGCCGTGTGCGTGCCGCTGTGCTGGCCGCCGCAGCCGCCTGTGTCCTGGCCGCCGCCCCGCCGCCGCCCACCTCGGCCGGAATCGGCGACACGCTCTTCCCGGGGCTGGGCAACCCCGGATACGACGTCCTCTCGTACGACATCGGATTCACCTATCAGGGCGACAACAGCAAGCCGATGGAGGCCGTCACCACCATCGACGCGCGCGTCACCGACTGGCTCGAGCGGATCAACCTGGACTTCGCGCGCGGCACCGTGCACAGCGTCGAAGTGAACGGCGAGAAGGCCGGGTTCGCCATTGCCGACGAGGACCTGGTGATCACCCCGCCCCGCCGGGTGTACCCGGGACAGGCGCTGCGGATCACCGTCCGGCACACCAGCGACCCGCGCGGGGGCGAGGACGGCGGCTGGGTGCGCACCAGCGACGGCCTGGTGATGGCCAACCAGGCCGACGCCGCGCACCGCGTGTTCCCCTGCAACGACCACCCCTCCGACAAGGCGATGTTCACCTTCCGGGTGGAGGCCCCGAAGGAGTACACGGTCGTCGCGAACGGGGTGGAGGCCGGCTGGACGCGGGCGGGCGCCACGGCCGTCTCCACGTACCGCACCGAACACCCGATGGCGACCGAGCTCGCCCAGGTCTCCATCGGCCGCTCGGCCGTGGTGCGCCGCGACGGACCGCACGGACTGCCGGTGCGCGACGTCGTTCCCGCCGCCGACCGGCAGCGGCTGGAGCGCTGGCTCAGGAAGACGCCCGCCGAGATCACCTGGATGGAGAAGCAGGTCGGGCCCTACCCGTTCGAGACGTACGGCGTCCTCATCGCCGCCGCCGACACCGGGTTCGAGCTGGAGACCCAGACCCTGTCGCTCTTCGAGCGCTCACTCTTCGTGCGCGCCGGCTACCCCGAGTGGTACGTGGACTCGGTGATGGTGCACGAGCTGGCGCACCACTGGTTCGGCGACAGCGTCTCCCCGCGCGCGTGGTCGGACCTCTGGCTCAACGAGGGGCACGCCACCTGGTACGAGGCGCTGTACGCGCAGGAGTACGGCAAGCGCCCGATGGCGACGAGGATGCGCGAGGCCTACAGCCAGTCCGACGGCTGGCGCGCCGCGGGAGGCCCGCCCGCGGCCCCCAAGCCGCCCGCCCCCGGCCAGAAGATCAGCATCTTCCGGCCGGTGGTCTACGACGGGAGCGCGCTGGTGCTGTACGCACTGCGGCAGGAGATCGGGACGGCGAGGTTCGGCGAGCTGGAGCGGCGCTGGGTGAGCGAGCACCGGGACGGGACGGCCACGACCGCCGACTTCGTCCGTCTGGCGTCCGAGGTCGCCGGGCGCGACCTCGGTCCGTTCCTCCGGGGCTGGCTGTACGGGGCGAAGACGCCACCGATGCCCGGGCACCCGGACTGGCACCCGGCCGCGCCCGTGGCGGGAGGCGCCGTCCCCGCACGGCACATCTAGCGCCCAGGGCTCAGGGGCGGCTTTCGTACCGGCGAAAACCCGCGTGACGGCCCCGGTGGCACCGTGCGACCATCGACGGGTCGGCGGCGCTGCCGGGGCCGGATTCCGCTCGGGAATCTTTCGGGTCCACTACGCGTTGTGACCGGCGTAACCGCAATTCCAACGACGTAAGGATCCAATGACCTCCTCTTCATCCCCTTCCCAGGACGAGCAGAGCTTCGCGGAGAAGAACCGCACCGAGAGCCTTCGGGCCGATGCCCTGATGGAAGAGGACGTCGCCTGGAGCCACGAGATCGACGGCGAGCGGGACGGCGAGCAGTTCGACCGCTCCGAGCGCGCCGCGCTGCGGCGTGTGGCGGGCCTCTCCACCGAGCTGGAAGACGTCACCGAGGTCGAGTACCGCCAGCTGCGCCTGGAGCGCGTCGTGCTGGTGGGCGTCTGGACCACGGGCACGCTCAAGGACGCGGAGAACTCGCTCGCGGAGCTCGCGGCCCTCGCCGAGACGGCGGGCGCCATGGTGCTCGACGGCGTCTACCAGCGCCGTGACAAGCCCGACCCGGCCACCTACATCGGATCCGGCAAGGCGCAGGAGCTGCGGGACATCGTCCTGGAGTCCGGCGCCGACACCGTGGTCTGCGACGGTGAGCTCAGCCCCGGACAGCTGATCCATCTGGAAGACGTCGTCAAGGTCAAGGTGGTCGACCGGACCGCCCTGATCCTCGACATCTTCGCCCAGCACGCCAAGTCCCGAGAGGGCAAGGCCCAGGTCTCGCTGGCCCAGATGCAGTACATGCTGCCCAGGCTGCGCGGCTGGGGCCAGTCGCTCTCGCGACAGATGGGTGGTGGCGGCTCCGGCTCGTCCGGCGGCGGCATGGCCACCCGTGGTCCCGGTGAGACCAAGATCGAGACGGACCGGCGGCGGATCCGCGAGAAGATGGCGAAGATGCGCCGGGAGATCGCGGAGATGAAGACCGGCCGCGAGATCAAGCGCCAGGAGCGCCGTCGCAACAAGGTCCCCTCGGTCGCCATCGCGGGCTACACCAACGCCGGAAAGTCCTCGCTGCTCAACCGCCTCACGGGCGCGGGCGTGCTGGTGGAGAACGCGCTGTTCGCCACCCTCGACCCGACCGTGCGCCGGGCCGAGACGCCCAGCGGCCGGCTCTACACCCTGGCCGACACCGTCGGGTTCGTCCGGCATCTGCCGCACCACCTGGTCGAGGCGTTCCGCTCCACCATGGAGGAGGTCGGCGACTCCGACCTGATCCTGCACGTGGTGGACGGCTCGCACCCGGCTCCGGAGGAGCAGCTGGCCGCCGTGCGCGAGGTCATCCGCGAGGTGGGCGCGGTCGACGTGCCCGAGATCGTGGTGATCAACAAGGCGGACGCGGCCGACCCGCTGGTCCTCCAGCGGCTGCTGCGGATCGAGAAGCACTCCATCGCGGTCTCCGCCCGTACGGGCATGGGCATCGAGCAGCTGCTCGGCATCATCGACGCCGAACTGCCGCGCCCCGAGGTCGAGATCGAGGCCCTCGTGCCGTACACGCACGGACAGCTGGTCTCGCGGGCCCACGCCGAGGGCGAGGTGATCTCCGAGGAGCACACCCCGGAGGGCACGCTGCTCAAGGCACGGGTGCACGAGGTGCTGGCTGCGGAGCTCGCTCCGTACGTACCGGCCAAGCACTGACCGCGCGCGTGGCCGGACACCGGCCGCGCGCGGAGCGGAACAAGGCCCGCCCCCTCCGTACGAGGGGGCGGGCCTTGTCGTCGTCAGCCGCCGAGGGGCCAGGGGTCCTATCGGCCGCCGTACTTCTGACTCATCTGGGTGAAGATCTGCTGGGCGCCGGCGCCCAGCTGCGGTCCGGCCAGCCAGCCCGAGGTGACCGGGCCGATCGAGGTGTTGGAGACCAGCTCCGCCTTGCCGCTCCTGCCGGTGATGAACCAGCCGCCGCCGGAGGAACCGCCGGTCATGGTGCAGCCGATGCGGTACATCGCGGGCGTGCTGGGGCTGATCGAGAGCCGGCCGGGGCGGTCGACGCACTTGAACATCTTGAGGCCGTCGTACGGCGGCGCCGCCGGGTAGCCCCAGGCGCCCATCGCGGAGACGGAGTGCGCGGCGGGCGTCGAGAAGTTGACGGTCAGCGCGTTGCCGACGGTCTCCTCCAGCGACTTGGTGCCGTTCTCCGGCTTCACATGCAGCACGGCGTAGTCGTACGGGGCGCCGCTGCCTCCGGTGGGGCCGCCACCGGTGATCCACTCACCCGAGGTCGACGCCCAGTCCGCCCAGTACGCGCCGTACGGGGCGACCTCCTGGGGCTGGGCGTTGCGCAGCTGCGCCGCCGACTTGCCCTGGTCGTTGTAGGCGGGGACGAAGGCGATGTTGCGGTACCAGCCGCCCTGGCCACCCGCGTGGACGCAGTGGCCCGCCGTCCACACGAGGTTGGACCTGCCGGGGTGCGCCGGGTCCTTCACGACGGTGCCCGAGCACACCATGGCGCCCTTGGGGGAGTCGAAGAAGACCTTGCCGACCGGGGCGGCGTAGTTGTGGTACGGCAGGCTCTCGGCCTTGGCCTGGACCGGGCGCGGCTCCGGGTCGGTGACGCCCGCGCCGCCGCTGATGTCACTGGCGTCCATGGTCTTCTGCGGGTCCTTGGCGGACTTCATCCGCTCGGGCTTCCACAGACCGGCGATGACCGGGTTGGCGAAGTCCTTGGCCTCACGAAGCCACTTGGACTTGTCCCAGTTCTTCCACTCGCCGTCCTTCCACTTGTCCAGGTCGACGCCGTGCTTCTTGAGGGCGCCGGCGACGTCGTCGGGCAGGCCCTGCTCGCCCTTGCCCTGGGAGGTGCTCGACGCGGACGGCTTGCTGTCGTCGCCGGGGCCGCACGCGGTGGCCGTCAGCGCGAGTGCCGCCGCGAGGCCGGTGGAGGCCAGCAGCGGACGTATGGAACGCATGGAAACGATTCCCCCTGAGATGTGCTCGTACGTGTTCAGCCGCGCCCGCCCGGCGGCACACCGTCACGGTGTGTGCTGAGTGTTGCCATGGGCACGTCATATCGGAAGGCGGTCTTCCGGAACCGCCGTTGCGCAGCCCCCCACTATGCCGGTAGCACGTGGGGGTCTCGTACGGAGGTCCGGGAACTCTCGTGGAGAGCTCCCGGACCTCCGTACGGACAGGCCCTAGCGGCCCGCGTACTTGTTGCTGACCGAGTCGTACACGCCCTTGGCCTCCGGGCCCAGACGCGGGCCCGCCAGCCAGCCGGCCGTCACCGGGCCGATGGAGGTGTTGGAGACCAGCGCGGGCTTGCCGTCGGCGCCCGCCGCGATCCAGCCGCCGCCGGAGGAGCCGCCGGTCATGGTGCAGCCCAGGCGGTACATCGTCGGGGTGCTGGCGTCCAGCGAGAGCCGGCCCGGCTTGTCCTTGCACTGGTACAGCTTCTGGCCGTCGTACGGCGGCGCCGCCGGGTAGCCGTTCGCCGTCATGCTCGCGATCTTCGGCACGGCCGGGGCGTTGAAGTCCACCGGGAGCGCGGTGCCGACCGTCTCCTCCAGGGACTTGTCGCCCTTGCCCTTCTCGGGGGTGACGTGCAGCACCGCGAAGTCGTACGGGGCGCCCTGGCCGCCGGTCGGGCCGCCGCCCTGGATCCACTGCTGCGAGGTCTGCGCCCAGTCCGCCCAGAACACGCCGTACGGCGCGATCTGCTGCCTGGTCGCCTTCTGCAACTGGGCGAGCGACAGTTCGGAGTTGTTGTACGAGGGCACGAAGGCGATGTTGCGGTACCAGCCGCCCTTGGCGCCCGCGTGGACGCAGTGGCCGGCCGTCCAGACCATGTTGGACTTGCCGGGGTGCGCCGGGTCCTTCACGACGGTCGCGGAGCAGACCATCGAGCCCTGCGGGCCGTCGAAGAACAGCTTGCCGAGCTCCGGCAGGCTCTTGTGGTACGGGGCCTTCTGGGCCCGGGCCTTGACCGGCGCGGGGGTCGGGTCCGTGACGCCCTTGTCGCCCGAGATGTCGTTCGGGACCGGCTTCTGCGGGGGCTTGTCGGCCTTGCGCATCCGGTCCGGGTCCCACAGGTCCTGGATGATCGGGTTGACGAAGTCCTTGGCCTCACGCAGCCACTTGGACTTGTCCCAGTTCTTCCACTCGCCGTTCTTCCACTTGTCCGGGTCGATGCCGTGCTTCTTGAGCCGGTCCTTGATGTCGTCCGGGATCTGGAGGCCGCCGTCGTCGCCGGCGGTGGCCGAGGCGGTCGGCTTGGCGTCGGCCTTGTCGTCGCCGCCGGGACCGCACGCGGTGGCGGTCAGGGCGAGAGCGGCCGTGAGGCCGAGCGCGGCCAGCATGGGGGAGGTCCGGCGATGTGCGCCCCTCCCACCACGTGCCGCGGAGTTCGGACGTGTCGGTCGCATGTTCTTGATCCCCCTGGGACTTCGGTACTGAGACTGCTGATGCGCGGTGCAGCCACCGTTGCTCCACCGCATGCCGTTACTGAAGCGAACCGGCGGCTTCGTCGAAGCCGTCGGCCCACCTGGCCCCGGCCGAAAAGTAACGGCCGAAGCGCGGCCCCCACTATGCCGGTGCCGGTTGGGACGGTGTGCGGCAGGGCCGTGGTTCCGCTCCGCAAGGATCTTCGCGGTTGCCCGTGATCCTCCGGCCCCGGCGTCGTTGGTACGTACGGGGGACAACACGCCAGCGTTCAGCCCCACCGTTCGCACCGGGCAACGGGCGTGCCACGGAACCGTCACAGGGTCCCGGCGCGGCTGGCGCGGCAGGCACATGCGGAGCGCGCACCGTGGGAGGACCAGAACTCGTGGCCGTGACCGAATCCGCGCCGGTACCAACGCCGGCCGAGCTCCCGACCACACCGGCGCGGACCCCACCGGCCCATGAGGGGATCCTGCGGCGGCAGTCCCTGCGCGAGTCCGCCGCCCGGACCTACGCCCGCTCGCTGCCGATCGTGCCCGTGCGGGCCCGCGGGCTGACCATCGAAGGGGCGGACGGGCGGCGCTACCTCGACTGCCTGGCGGGCGCGGGCACCCTGGCCCTCGGGCACAACCACCCGGTCGTGCTCGAAGCCGTCCGCAAGGTCCTCGACTCCGGCGCCCCGCTGCACGCGCTCGACCTGGCCACCCCGGTCAAGGACGCCTTCACCACTGAGCTGTTCAGCACCCTTCCGCGCCCCCTCGCCGACCACGCGCGCATCCAGTTCTGCAGCCCGGCCGGCACCGACGCCGTAGAGGCCGCCCTCAAGCTGGTGCGCACCGCCACCGGGCGCACCGGGCTGCTCGCCTTCACCGGGGCCTACCACGGCATGACGGCGGGCTCCCTCGACGCCTCGGGCGGCGCCGCCACCGCCCGGGTGACCCGGCTGCCCTACCCGCTCAACTACCGCTGTCCGTACGGAGTGGGGGGCGAGCGGGGCGCCGAGCTCGCCGCCCGGTGGACCGAGAGCCTGCTCGACGACCCCAAGGGCGGGGTGCCGGCCCCGGCGGCGATGATCGTGGAGCCGGTGCAGGGCGAGGGCGGGGTGAACCCGGCGCCCGACTCCTGGATGCGCCGGATGCGCGAGATCACCGCCGCCCGCTCCATCCCGCTCATCGCCGACGAGGTGCAGACCGGCGTGGGGCGCACCGGCGCCTTCTGGGCCGTCGAGCACAGCGGGATCGTGCCGGACGTGATGGTGCTGTCCAAGGCCATCGGCGGCTCGCTGCCGCTCGCCGTGATCGTCTACCGCGAGGACCTCGACGTGTGGCAGCCCGGTGCCCACGCGGGCACGTTCCGGGGCAACCAGCTCGCCATGGCGGCGGGCACCGCCACCCTCGCCTTCGTCCGCGAGAACCGGCTCGCCGAACGCGCCGCGCTGCTCGGCGGCCGGATGCTCGCCCGGCTCCAGGGCCTGGCGGCGGACCACCCCACCATCGGCGACGTCCGCGGCCGGGGCCTGATGATCGGCGTCGAGCTCGTCGACCCCGAGCGCCAGGACCCGCACACCGGCACCGCGAGCGCCGCGCCCGCGCTGGCCACCGCCGTCCAGCGGGAGTGCCTGCGCCGCGGCCTCATCGTCGAACTCGGCGGCCGCCACTCCAGCGTCGTCCGTCTGCTGCCTCCCCTCACCCTCACCGACGAACAGGCGGACGCCGTCCTCGACCGGCTGGCCGACGCCCTGGCCGCCGCGGAGCGCGCGACTCGGCACCCGACCGATGCCGGGCCGTCCCACTGACCCGGTCCCCCACCCAAGGAAGCCCACCGTGAACCGCATCCCCGCGCCCGACGCGCCCGACGGCCCCGGCCGCCCCACCGCCCCCTGCGGCCCCCTTGTGGCCGAGACTGTGGCAGAGACGGCGACGGTGCCGCGCCAGAAGGCGGGGATCCACAGTGAACGGCTGCCCGCCGACGCCCCGACCGAGCGCGGCCAGGCCCCGCACGGCCAAGGTCTACACGGCCAGGAGCCGCTGACCCGGGAGCTCCTGGACCATCCGGACCCGGAAGCCGCCGCCGAGGCCGCCGCCGTCGAGAACCTGCTCCGCTGCTGGGTACGGGAGAACGACTTCGCCGCACCCGAAGGGACCCTGCTGCGCATCCCGCTGCGCGCCAGCGGAACCGCCCTGCTGGTCCCCGTCCGGTACTGGTCCGCCACCGGCTGGCACCGCTTCGGCATGCCGGCACTGGAAGGCGCCCCGCACGGCGGCCCGGCCGTCGACGCCGTCACCGTCGCCGCCCTCATCAACCGCGAGTCCGGGCGCAGCGAGGGCGCCGACCTGGTGGGCCGCGTCGCGGACTCGGTCCGGCGTACCGCGCAGTTCATCGCGGAACGCCGACGCCACCCCGGCCCCGCCGACGAGGCCGATCTCTTCCTCTCCGCGGAACAGTCCCTCCTTCTCGGTCACCCCCTCCACCCCACCCCGAAGAGCCGCGAAGGGCTCTCCGAAGCCGAAGTGCGCCTCTACTCACCCGAGTTGTACGGCTCCTTCCCGCTCCACTGGATGGCCGTCGACCGGACCGTCCTCGCCGCCGACTCGGCGTGGACCGACAGCGGCCGCCCCGTCCCCGCCGACGAACTCACCGCCCGGTTCGCCCCCGGCCTCCACGTCCCGGCGAACGCCGTGGCGCTGCCCCTGCACCCCTGGCAGGCCCGCGAGCTCGCCCACCAGCCGGCCGTCGTCGAACTGCTCGACGCCGGGTTCCTGCGGGACCTCGGCCCGTACGGCGACCCCTGGCACCCCACCTCCTCCGTCCGTACCGTGGCGCGGCCCGGTGCCGACGCCATGCTCAAGCTCTCGCTGGGCCTGCGCATCACCAACTCCCGCAGGGAGAACCTGCGCAAGGAGCTCCACCGGGGCGTGGAGGTGCACCGGCTGCTGCGCACCGGCCTCGCCGAGCAGTGGCAGGCGGCGCACCCCGGCTTCGACGTCGTCCGCGACCCCGCCTGGCTGGCCGTCGACGCTCTCGACGGCCAGCCGGTGCGCGGGCTCGACGTGATGATCCGCCACAACCCGTTCGGCCCCAGCGACGACGCCGTCTGCATCGCGGCCCTGACCGCTCCGCGTCCGCTGCCCGGCCGGCCCGAGGCGGCGATGCACTCACGTCTCGCGGACATCGTGGCCAAGCTCGCCGCCCGCACCGGCCGCCCGACCCCGGCCGTGGCCGCCGAGTGGTTCCTGCGCTACCTCGACCAGGTCGTCCGCCCCGTGCTCTGGCTGGACGCCACGGCCGGGGTCGCGCTGGAGGCCCACCAGCAGAACACCCTGGTGCTGCTCGACCCCGACGGCTGGCCCGTCGGCGGCCGCTACCGCGACAACCAGGGCTACTACTTCCGCGAGTCCTACCGCGATGCCCTCGAACGCCGTCTGCCCGGAGTCGGCACCGCCAGCGACACCTTCGTCTCCGACGCCGTCACCGACGAGCGCTTCGCCTACTACCTCGGCATCAACAACGTCCTCGGCCTGGTTGGGGCCTTCGGCGCCCAGCACCTGGCCGACGAACGCGTGCTCCTCGCCGCTCTGCGGCAGTTCCTGGCCAAGGCCACCGCGCTCGGCTCGCCGCTGCCGTCGTACCTGCTGGACAGCCGGACCCTGCGCTGCAAGGCCAACCTCATGACCCGGCTGCACGGCCTCGACGAACTCGTCGGTCCGGTGGACACCCAGTCCGTCTACGTCACCATCACCAACCCCCTTCACCTCAACGGGCATTGATCCCTACGCACAGCTGAATGACGAGAGAGGAACGTCGCCGTGCCTCCCACCGATGCGAGCACCGACGCCGACGCCGACGCCGACGCCGGAGCCGGTCCCGTCCCCCCGCCCGGCGGTGCGGAGGACACGCTGGACATGCGACTGCCCTATGAGCTCGTCGCGCTGTTCGGGGAGTCGAGGACCGGCGGGGCCGACTCGGCGGAGGCGGGGGGCGGCGACGAGGGGGTGAGCGGCGGTGAGGACCGCCGGCGGGAGCCGGAGGTCGGGCCCGAGCCCGGCCCTGGGCCCGAGCCCGAGCCCGGGCCCGGTCCCGAGTCCGGGTCCAGTCCCGAAGCCGGGCCTGAGCCCGGTCCCCACTCCAGTCCCGAAGCCGAGCCCGAGCCCCGTCCTGAAGCCCGTCCCGACACCGGTACCGAGGCCGCCCGGGCCGATGCGACTCCCCGTGCCCGTACCGCAACCGAGCAGGCAACCCAGCAGGCCCCCGACCGCCGGACCGAGGCGGCGCCCCGGCAGCCCTACCCCCAGCGGACGCCGCAGTCATCAGCCTCGTCCGCCACGTCCGTCCCGTTCGAGGCGCCCCACACCACCCGTCAGGTGGCCTCCCGCACCACCACTCGTATCCCTTCTTCTCCCTACGCCCCCCATCTCACCGGCGACGACCTGCTCGACAGCCCCGGGGCGTGGGGGCCGGTCACCACGCCCGTGGGTGTCTTCCAGCTCGTACCGGTCCGTGTCGAGCGTGATCTCTCCCTTCTGAGCACCTGGATGAACGATCCCGCCGTGGCCGCCTTCTGGGAGCTGGCCGGGCCCGAGTCCGTGACGGCCGCCCATCTGCGCCCCCAACTCGACGGCGACGGGCGGAGCGTGCCGTGTCTCGGACTGCTCGACGGCGCGCCCATGAGCTACTGGGAGATCTACCGGGCCGATCTGGACCCGCTGGCCCGGCACTATCCGGCGCGTCCGCACGACACCGGGGTCCACCTCCTCATCGGCGGGGTCGCCGATCGCGGGCGCGGGGTCGGGACCGCGCTGCTCCGGGCCGTCGCCGATCTCGTCCTCGACAACCGGCCGCTCTGTCCCCGTGTGGTCGCTGAGCCAGATCTGCGCAACACCCCCTCCGTCTCCGCCTTTCTGAGCGCCGGCTTCCGGTTCTCCGCGGAAGTCGACCTTCCCGACAAGCGGGCCGCCCTCATGGTTCGTGATCGCGCGCTCAGGAACCTGCTGTGAACCACCCGCTGCCCTACATACACCGCTCGAACCGAATCGGTTCCACCCCGAGGAGTCGCCTTGCCGAACCCGCTTGTCCCCGATGATTCCGAGGAACGGGAGGAACCGCCCACACCGCCTGAGCTGTTCGCGCCGCCCGAGCTGAACCGCGACGCCTGGGACCGCGCGGCCCGCCGACTGCTCGCCAAGATGCTCGGGGCCTTCGCGTACGAAGGGATCATCGAGCCGGTGGTGCGGCGGGACCGCGGCGGAGAGGGCTCCGGGCCGGAACCCGGACCCCAAGCGGAGCGCGGCCCCCAGGCGAAACCCGGTCCCCAAGCCGAGCACAGCCGCCAAGCGGAACCCAGTCCCCAGGCGGACCCCGGCGCCCAAAGGGAACTCGCTCCCCAAGCGCAACTCTGTCCCCAGCGGGACCACCGCACCTACGCCCAAGCCCTGGACGACGGCTCTGTCCTCTCCTTCCGGGCCCGGCGCGGCGCCTACGACGACTGGGTCGTCGACGCCGACTCCGTCAGCCACGGTGGCCGGCCCTTCACCGACCCGCTCGCCTTCCTCGTACGCGCCCGCCGCACGCTCGGGCTCGACGGCGCCACCTTCGGTCACCTCGTCGGCGAGCTCACGGCCACGCTCGCCGCCGACACCCGCCTCGACCACACCGCGCTGTCCGCCGCGCGTCTCGCGGAGCTCGGATACGGCGAGCTGGAAGGCCACCAGACGGGGCACCCCTGGCTCGTCCTGAACAAGGGGCGGGTCGGGTTCTCGGCCGGTGACGCCGCCCGCTGGGCGCCCGAGGCCCGCAGGCCCGCCCGGCTGCCGTGGATCGCGGTCCGCACCGACCTCGCCCGCTACCGGGGCGTCGGCCCGCTGGCCACGCCCGACCGCCTCTACACCCGCGAGCTCGACCCGGCCGTCCGGGAGCGCTTCGCCGCCGCGCTACGCGCGCGTGGGCTCGCCCCGGAGGACTACCTCTATCTGCCGGTGCACCCCTGGCAGTGGGACGAGGTGGTGCTGCCGCTGTTCGCCCCGGCCGTGGCCGAGGGCGCGATCGTGCCGCTGCCCGGGGACGCCGATCTGCGGCTGCCGCAGCAGTCCATCCGGACCTTCCTGAACGCCTCGCGCCCCGACCGGCACACCGTGAAGCTGCCGCTCTCCATCCTGAACACGCTGGTCTGGCGCGGACTGCCGACCGAGCGCACGCTCGCCGCCCCGGCCGTCACGGCGTGGGTCCACGCGCTGCGCGACGCCGATCCGTTCCTGCGCGACGAATGCGGGGTGATCCTGCTCGGAGAGGTGGCCTCCGTGGCGGTCGAGCACCCGCTGTACGACCACCTCGCCGAGGTTCCGTACCAGTACAAAGAGCTGCTCGGAGCGATCTGGCGCGAGCCGCTGCAGAGCCGTCTGGCGGCCGGCGAACGCGCGCGTACGCTCGCTTCCCTGCTCCACACCGACCCGCAGGGACGCGCCTTCACCGCCGAGCTCGTCTCCCGCTCCGGCCTCACCCCCCATGTCTGGCTGCGCCGGCTGTTCGGGGCGCTGCTGCCGCCGCTGCTGCGGTTCCTCTACCGCTACGGGACGGTCTTCTCGCCGCACGGCGAGAACGCCATCGTCGTCTTCGACGAGCACGACGTGCCCGTACGTCTGGCGATCAAGGACTTCGTGGACGACGTCAACATCAGCGCGGAGTCGCTGCCCGAGCACGAGTCGATGCCCGACGACGTACGCGAGGTCCTGCTGACCGAGCCGCCGTCCTTCCTCACCCAGTTCATCCACTCCGGACTCTTCGTCGGAGTGTTCCGCTATCTCGCGCCGCTGTGCGAGGAGCAACTGGACGTCCCGGAGGGTGACTTCTGGGCTCTGGTGCGCGACGAGATCCTGCGCCACCAGGCGCGGTTCCCCGAGCTCAAGGAGCGCTACGAGACGTTCGACCTGCTCACGCCCCGTATCGAGCGGCTCTGTCTGAACCGGAACCGGCTGCATCTGGACGGCTACCGGGACCGCCCCGAGCGCCCGCACGCGGCCGTCGCGGGCACCGTCCCGAACCCGCTCGCACCGCCGATGTGATCGGATTGTCAGTGGTGCCCCGTAGGGTGGTCGGGCTATGACGAAGCCATCTCTCCCCGAGCTCCTGCACGCCGCCGTCACCGCCGTCGGCGGCCTGGAGCGCCCCGGCCAGGTCACGATGGCCACGGCCGTCGCCGACGCCATCGACAGCGGTTCCCACCTGCTGGTCCAGGCCGGCACCGGCACCGGAAAGTCCCTGGGCTATCTGGTGCCGGCGCTGGCGCACGGCGAGCGCGTCGTGGTGGCCACGGCCACCCTGGCGCTCCAGCGGCAGCTCGTGGAGCGCGATCTTCCGCGTACGGTCGACGCCCTGCACCCCCAGCTGCGCCGCCGCCCGGAGTTCGCCATGCTCAAGGGCCGGTCGAACTACCTCTGTCTGCACCGGCTGCACGAGGGCGTGCCGCAGGAAGAGGAGGACGGTCTCTTCGACCAGTTCGAGGCGGCCGCGCCCACCAGCAAGCTCGGGCAGGACCTGCTGCGGATGCGGGACTGGGCGGACGAGACGGAGACCGGCGACCGGGACGATCTGACGCCCGGCGTCTCGGACCGCGCCTGGGGCCAGGTGTCGGTCTCCTCCCGGGAGTGCCTGGGTGCCTCGAAGTGCGCGTACGGGGCGGAGTGCTTCGCGGAGATGGCCCGCGAGCGCGCCAAGCTCTCGGACGTGGTGGTGACCAACCACGCCCTGCTCGCGATCGACGCCATCGAGGGCGCCCCGGTGCTCCCGCAGCACGAGGTGCTGATCGTCGACGAGGCCCATGAGCTGGTCTCCCGGGTGACCGGCGTCGCCACCGGCGAGCTCACCCCGGGCCAGGTCAACCGGGCCGTGCGCCGGGCCGCCAAGCTCGTCAACGAGAAGGCGGCCGACCAGCTCCAGACCGCCGCCGAGGGCTTCGAGCGGCTGATGGAGCTGGCTCTCCCCGGCCGTCTGGAGGAGATCCCGGAGGACCTCGGGTACGCGCTGATGGCGCTGCGCGACGCCGCTCGTACGGTGATCTCGGCGCTCGGCTCCACCCGTGACAAGTCCGTCCAGGACGAGGACGCGGTGCGCAAGCAGGCCCTCGCGGCGGTCGAGAGCGTGCACGGCGTGGCCGAGCGGATCGCGAACGGGTCGGAGTACGACGTCGTCTGGTACGAGCGGCACGACCGCTTCGGCGCCTCCCTGCGGGTGGCCCCGCTCTCCGTATCGGGGCTGCTGCGGGAGAAGCTCTTCGCCGACCGGTCGGTGGTGCTCACCTCGGCCACGCTCAAGCTGGGCGGGGACTTCAACGGGGTGGGCGCGTCGCTGGGGCTGGCGCCGGAGGGCTCCGAGGGCGAGGACGTGCCGGTGTGGAAGGGCATCGACGTCGGCTCGCCCTTCGACTACCCCAAGCAGGGCATCCTCTATGTCGCCCGCCATCTGGCGACGCCGGGCCGGGAGGGCTCGCGCGGCGACATGATGGACGAGCTGGCGGAGCTGGTCGAGGCGGCCGGGGGGCGCACGCTGGGCCTCTTCTCGTCGATGCGGGCCGCCCAGGCCGCCGCCGAGGAGCTGCGCGGCCGGTTGGACAAGCCGATCCTGCTCCAGGGTGAGGACACGCTGGGCGAGCTGATCAAGACGTTCGCGGGGGACCCGGAGACCTGTCTGTTCGGCACGCTGTCGCTGTGGCAGGGCGTGGACGTGCCGGGCGCGAGCTGCCAGCTGGTGGTCATGGACCGGATTCCGTTCCCCCGGCCCGACGACCCGCTGATGAGCGCCCGCCAGAAGGCGGTGGAGGAGAACGGCGGCAATGGCTTCATGGCGGTCGCCGCGACCCATGCGGCGCTGCTGATGGCGCAGGGGGCGGGTCGGCTGGTCCGGGCGACCGGGGACCGGGGTGTTGTCGCGGTGCTCGACCCCCGGCTGGCCAATGCGCGCTACGGCAGCTATCTGCGGGCTTCGCTGCCGGATTTCTGGTACACCACGGACCGCAATCAGGTGCGGCGCTCGCTCGCGGCGATCGACGCGGTGGCGAAGGAGGCGGGGAAGTAGGTCTGCTTCCGGGTGCGGGCCGTATGTGGCTGGGCGCGCCCGCGCGGCGGAGCCGCCTGTGCCACGGCCCCGCGCCCCTTGGGGGGCGGGGCTCAGCGGGACCACAAGCGGGTCCCTCGACCGGCCTTGATCGGCACGGACTCAACGGCACATACCAGGGCCCCGGGACCGGCGCAGGGGGTCCCGGGGCCGGTCTTCGGCTGCGGGGCGGTCAGACCCTTCGCAGCACCGCCACCACCTTGCCGAGGATGGTCGCCTCGTCGCCGGGGATGGGCTGGTACGCGGCGTTGTGCGGGAGCAGCCAGATGTGGTTGTCCTCGCGCTTGAAGCGCTTCACCGTGGCCTCGCCGTCCAGCATCGCCGCGACGATGTCGCCGTTCTCCGCGACCGGCTGGCGGCGGACCGTGACCCAGTCGCCGTCACAGATCGCGGCCTCGATCATCGAGTCACCGACGACCTTCAGGACGAAGAGCTCGCCGTCGCCGACCAGCTGCCGGGGGAGGGGGAACACGTCCTCGACCGACTCCTCGGCGAGGATGGGGCCGCCGGCGGCGATGCGGCCGACCAGCGGCACATAGGAGGCCGCGGGCTTGCCGGTGGTGTCGGTCGGCTGGCTGCTGGGCTGGTCCGAGCCGCGCACCTCGTACGCCCGGGGGCGGTGCGGGTCGCGGCGCAGGAAGCCCTTGCGCTCCAGCGCCATGAGCTGGTGGGCGACGGAGGACGTGCTGGAGAGACCCACCGCCTGACCGATCTCCCGCATCGACGGCGGGTACCCCCGCCGCTGGACGGAGTCCCGGATGACCTCGATGACCCGCCGCTGCCGGTCGGTGAGACCGGAGCTGTCCGCCCTGATGCCCGGAGGTCGGCCGGGCAGCGAACGCGTGGCCCGCGCCGGGTCGCCACCCTCCTGGTTCGTGACTGCGTCATTCATGGCATGCACCGGCTCAAGTCGGGTCTGGGAGCGGTCCTGGGCAGTGATGGTGGCACTGTCTGCGGTGGTGGTCACGTCGGCCCCTCTCGAAATGGTCTCCCTAGCTGGACAACGGTAGTTGCTTTCGAAAGGTTGCGCCAAACACACGTTCGAGTGAAAAATCGCAGAAAGCGTGACGTGATGGTGGAGCCGGGTGTATGCGCGCACCCTTGCCGGGGGCCGGTCGGCAGGCAATTCGGTCCATTACGGTACCCTTCACCGCTGGGACCAGGGCCCGAAGGTGCCGCCCGGGAGCGCCGCCGACGGCCGCCGGACCGTGCGTACGTACGACCGTGACGCGATGGCCGGTACCGGGCCCCCAGTCTGCCACCCGGTCGCCCGGAACCGGGGCCGGGCGCGCCCGGCGGGAGGATCCCGGCGAGCGATCCGGCGCGCGGCCGGTCATGATCCGTCGCCCTCCGGGCCCGTCCGGACACGCGCCGGAATCAAGCCGTCCTGGAGCCCGCCCTGCGCGCTCGGTCCGCGACACGCGGTAGTGGCTCGTTGACGGCGAAACCCCAGATCTAGTGGTTGGATTGCCACTGCCACCCAGAAGTTGTGGTCGTTGGTCCTTGGGGCGGCGGCCATCGCCTATGCTTGGGGCTGCTTCGCGGGGCCTGATCGGGCCGGTCGAGGCTATTCAGTCGTGCTGTGAAGGAGGGTTGGGATTCATGCACTGCCCCTTCTGCAGGCACCCCGACAGCCGTGTCGTCGACAGTCGCACCACCGACGACGGCACGTCGATCCGCAGGCGCCGCCAGTGCCCCGACTGCTCCCGTCGCTTCACGACGGTGGAGACGGCCTCGCTGATGGTCATCAAGCGGTCGGGCGTCACCGAACCCTTCTCGCGCACCAAGGTCATCTCTGGCGTCCGCAAGGCGTGCCAGGGGCGGCCGGTCACCGAGGACGCCCTCGCCAAGCTCGGCCAGCGGGTCGAGGAGGCGGTGCGCGCCACCGGCAGCGCCGAGCTGACCACCCATGACGTGGGTCTGGCCATACTCGGCCCGTTGCAGGAGCTCGACCTCGTCGCGTACCTGCGCTTCGCGTCCGTGTACCGGGCGTTCGACACCCTTGAAGACTTCGAGGCCGCCATCGCCGAACTGCGCGAACAACGGCCTCCCGCGGACGACGCGGGCGCGCGCGTGGCCGGAGTGACCCCCGAGGTCCCCGCGCCCGCCACCGCCGCCGACTGACCGGCGCACCCCGGTCGCCGATCGGCGGCAATCCAGGACCTGTCACGGGCGCTCTGCGCGGCGGCCGGGACACAAGACACACACCGTGCCACGGGAACATTCGGGCACTTCTGGGCGTTTTCGCCCGCGTATGGGAGGCGGCATGACAGAGACGACGAGCGGCCCGGCACGAGGATCCCGCACCAAGGGTTCCAAGGCGAGCAAGGGTCTGCGTATCGAGCGCATCCACACCACCCCCGGCGTGCATCCGTACGACGAGGTGGCCTGGGAGCGTCGTGACGTCGTCATGACCAACTGGCGCGACGGCTCGATCAACTTCGAGCAGCGTGGCGTCGAGTTCCCCGACTTCTGGTCGGTGAACGCGGTCAACATCGTCACCAGCAAGTACTTCCGCGGGGCCGTCGGCACCCCGCAGCGCGAGACCGGCCTCAAGCAGCTCATCGACCGGATCGTGAAGACCTACCGCAAGGCCGGCGAGGACCACGGCTACTTCGCCTCCCCGGCGGACGCCGAGATCTTCGAGCACGAGCTGGCGTACGCCCTCCTGCACCAGATCTTCAGCTTCAACAGCCCCGTGTGGTTCAACGTGGGCACCCCGCAGCCCCAGCAGGTCTCCGCCTGCTTCATCCTCGCCGTCGACGACTCCATGGAGTCGATCCTCGACTGGTACAAGGAAGAGGGCATGATCTTCAAGGGCGGCTCCGGCGCCGGCCTGAACCTCTCCCGCATCCGCTCCTCCAAGGAGCTGCTCTCCTCCGGCGGCAACGCGTCCGGCCCGGTCTCCTTCATGCGCGGCGCCGACGCCTCCGCGGGCACCATCAAGTCGGGCGGCGCCACCCGCCGCGCGGCCAAGATGGTCATCCTCGACGTCGACCACCCCGACATCGAGGACTTCATCGAGACCAAGGTGAAGGAGGAGGAGAAGATCCGCGCGCTGCGCGACGCGGGCTTCGACATGGACCTGGGCGGCGACGACATCACGTCCGTCCAGTACCAGAACGCCAACAACTCGGTCCGGGTGAACGACGAGTTCATGAAGGCGGTCGAGACCGGTGGCAAGTTCGGGCTGCGTGCCCGGATGACCGGTGACGTCATCGAGGAGGTCGACGCCAAGTCGCTCTTCCGCAAGATGGCCGAGGCGGCCTGGGCCTGCGCCGACCCGGGCATCCAGTACGACGACATGATCAACCACTGGCACACCTGCCCGGAGTCCGGCCGGATCAACGGCTCGAACCCGTGCAGCGAGTACATGCACCTGGACAACACGTCCTGCAACCTCGCCTCGCTCAACCTCATGAAGTTCCTCAAGGACGACGGCGAGGGCCACCAGTCCTTCGAGGCCGAGCGCTTCTCCAAGGTCGTCGAGCTGGTCATCACCGCGATGGACATCTCGATCTGCTTCGCGGACTTCCCGACGCAGAAGATCGGCGAGAACACCCGCGCCTTCCGCCAGCTGGGCATCGGCTACGCCAACCTCGGCGCCCTGCTGATGGCCACCGGCCACGCGTACGACTCGGACGGCGGCCGCGCGCTCGCCGGTGCCATCACCTCGCTGATGACCGGCACCTCCTACCGGCGCTCCGCCGAGCTCGCCGCGGTCGTCGGCGCGTACGACGGCTACGCCCGCAACGCCGAGCCGCACCAGCGCGTCATGAAGCAGCACGCCGACGCCAACGCCAAGGCCGTCCGCATGGACGACCTGGACACCCCGATCTGGGCCGCCGCCACGGAGGCCTGGCAGGACGTGGTGCGCCTGGGCGAGAAGAACGGCTTCCGCAACGCGCAGGCCTCGGTCATCGCGCCGACCGGCACCATCGGTCTGGCGATGTCCTGCGACACCACCGGCCTGGAGCCCGACCTCGCGCTGGTCAAGTTCAAGAAGCTGGTCGGCGGCGGCTCGATGCAGATCGTCAACGGCACGGTCCCGCAGGCGCTGCGCCGCCTCGGCTACCAGCCGGAGCAGATCGAGGCGATCGTCGCCCACATCGCCGAGAACGGCAACGTGGTCGACGCCCCCGGTCTGAAGACCGAGCACTACGAGGTCTTCGACTGCGCCATGGGCGAGCGCTCCATCTCCGCGATGGGCCACGTCCGTATGATGGCGGCCATCCAGCCGTGGATCTCGGGCGCGCTCTCCAAGACGGTCAACATGCCGGAGACGGCGACCGTCGAGGAGGTCGAGGAGATCTACTTCGAGGCGTGGAAGATGGGCGTCAAGGCGCTCGCGATCTACCGCGACAACTGCAAGGTCGGCCAGCCCCTCTCGGCGAAGACCAAGTCGGCCAAGGAAGCGGAGAAGGCCGAGGTCACCGAGAAGGCCGAGGCGGAGATCCGCAAGGCCGTCGAGAAGGTCGTCGAGTACCGCCCGGTCCGCAAGCGTCTGCCCAAGGGCCGTCCGGGCATCACCACCTCCTTCACGGTCGGTGGCGCCGAGGGCTACATGACCGCCAACTCCTACCCGGACGACGGTCTGGGCGAGGTCTTCCTGAAGATGTCCAAGCAGGGCTCGACCCTCGCGGGCATGATGGACGCCTTCTCGATCGCCGTCTCGGTCGGTCTGCAGTACGGCGTGCCGCTGGAGACGTACGTCTCGAAGTTCACCAACATGCGCTTCGAGCCGGCCGGTATGACGGACGACCCGGACGTGCGGATGGCGCAGTCGATCGTCGACTACATCTTCCGCCGCCTGGCGCTGGACTTCCTGCCGTTCGAGACCCGCTCGGCGCTCGGCATCCACTCCGCCGAGGAGCGCCAGCGTCACCTGGACACCGGCTCGTACGAGCCGACCCTGGACGACGAGGACATGGACGTCGAGGGCCTGGCCCAGTCCGCCCCCCGTCAGACGGAGACGCTGAAGGCCGTCGCCGCGCCGAAGCCGGCCGTCGTCGAGCCTGTGAAGGCCGTGCACAACTCGGCCGAGCTCGTGGAGATGCAGCTCGGTGTGAGCGCCGACGCGCCGCTCTGCTTCTCCTGCGGTACGAAGATGCAGCGGGCCGGTTCCTGCTACATCTGCGAGGGCTGCGGCTCGACCAGCGGCTGCAGCTGACCAAGGGCGCTCGCCGCGAGAGCGCTTCTGAGGGGCCGTGGGCCCCGCCCCGTGGGGACCGGTGAACTGCCGGTCCCCACGCGGGCGTTCAGGGCGGGTGCAGCCTTGCGCTTCTCCTACGTACTACGTACGTAGGAGTCAGACCGCCCGGGCGCCCATCGCGGCCGTGAAGGCGTCCGGGTCCAGGTCGAAGCCGCGCACCGCCGGGCGGAACTGCCAGGCGCCGCCCTGCCCCCTGACGAACTCCGCCACCGTCGCGGCCGTGCAGTGCGCGACGGCGGAGAAGTCGTCGCGCGCCAGCTCCGTGTAGCCCTCGCGGATGTGCACCTCGGGGTTGGCCACGTCGGCGAAGACCAGTCGGCCCGAGCGCTGTTGGATGACCACGCCGACCACGATCCGGGCGTGCGCCTCCGGCTGGCGGGTGAACTCCAGCGTCAGCACCTCGTCGTCCCCGAAGCCCTTTCCGGTGGTGCTGTCGCGGCTCAGGTAGACGGTGCCGTCGGGGGAGCGGCTGTCGAAGTGCACCAGATAGGCCGGGCTGCCGTACGGGTCGGACGCGGTGTAGACCGCGGCGATCACATCGAGGTCGTGGGGCGGTGAGCCGACGGGACTCGGGTCCCACCGCAGTGCCACGTCGACCTTGTCGAGGCCCTTGCTGAATCCGGTCATCGTCAAACCCCTCCCCGTGACTGCCCGTTGTGAGCCGCTCACCGACCATGCTGCCACGCGCGCGTGGCGGTCCGGTCCGCCGGAGTGGGGCCGGGGCCGTGGGTGCGGGCCGTACGATGGCGCGGTGCTGGTCAAGTGGATTCGCTGCACTGTGGTCGACCGTCCCGGCTTCGACCGGGGGCAGCGGAAGTGGGCGGGACTGCTGGGGGAGCCGGGATTCAGGGGCCAGGGCGGCGGGTGGAGCCGGGGGCGGCCGGATGTGGCGCACGTGTTCACCTTCTGGGAGAGCCGCCCGTTCTACGACTCCTTCATGGCGCGCGCCCACCACCGGCTCGCCGTGGCGCAGGCCGGCACGTACAAGGACGCGCGCGCCACCCTGTTCGACCACCGCTTCGACGTGAAGACCGGCTTCGAGCCGCGCTTCACCGACGCCGACGTGGTGCGGGTGGCGCACTGCCGGGTGCACGCCGACCGCGTCGAGCACTTCGCCGGTGCCCAGGAGCGGATCTGGAACCCGGCGATGGCGGGGTCCCCGGGGATGCTGCGGGGGCTGTTCGGCGAGGCCCCGGGCAACGAGTTCCTGGTGCTGTCCATGTGGCGCTCGGCCGCCGAGCACGGCAAGTACCGGCCCGACCGGGTGGAGCGGCTCGCGCTGCGGGCGGGGACGGAGGCCGATGTGGCGGGCCTGACGGGGGCCGTCGTCGACCTCAACCCCAGCTGGACGGTGTGAGCGGTACGCCGGATGGCGGCCGTACGGCTGCTCGGTTGTCAGACCGGCGATCTAGGGTTGACCCATGGCAAGACCGCGTCGCATCGTCCTCGTCCGGCACGGCGAGTCGGAGGGGAACGCCGATGACACCGTGTACGAGCGCGAGCCCGACCACGCGCTGCGGCTGACCGAGGCCGGGCGGCGCCAGGCCGGGGCGACGGGGGAGCGGCTGCGCGCGATGTTCGGGCGCGAGCGCGTCAGCGTCTACGTCTCGCCCTACCGGCGCACCCACGAGACGTTCCAGGCGTTCGGCCTCGACCCGGAGCTGGTGCGGATCAGGGAGGAGCCGAGGCTGCGCGAGCAGGACTGGGGGAACTGGCAGGACCGCGAGGACGTCCGCCTCCAGAAGGCCTACCGGGACGCGTACGGACACTTCTTCTACCGGTTCGCGCAGGGCGAGTCGGGGGCCGATGTGTACGACCGGGTGGGGTCGTTCCTGGAGAGTCTGCACCGCAGCTTCGAGGCGCCCGACCACCCGCCGAACGTCCTGCTCGTCACCCACGGGCTGACGATGCGGCTGTTCTGCATGCGCTGGTTCCACTGGACGGTGGCGGACTTCGAGTCGCTCTCCAACCCGGGGAACGCGGAGACCAGGACGCTGCTCCTCGGCCCGGACGGGCGGTACACCCTGGACCGGCAGTTCGAGCGGTGGCGCGTCCCCGAGCCGTACGGCATCACCGGATAGAGTGGGTGTGCGATGACCGCTGACTCCACACTCGAATCACGCTTCGAACGCGCGCTGGCCAGCCTGCGGGGCCTGGCCGTGGGAGACGCCCTGGGCTCCCAGTTCTTCGTCCCCGCGAACTATCCGCTGCTCAAACGGCGCGAGCTGCCCGCCGGCCCGTGGCAGTGGACCGACGACACCGAGATGGCCTGCTCGGTCCTCGCCGTCCTGGCCGCGAGCGGCCGGATCGACCAGGACCGGCTGGCCCGCTCCTTCGCCGAGCACCACGACTTCGACCGGGGGTACGGCCCGGCCGTCAACCGGATGCTGCGGCTGATCCGGGAGGGCGGCGACTGGCGGGAGCTGGCCGCCGCGCTCTTCAACGGGCAGGGCTCGTGGGGCAACGGCTCCGCGATGCGGATCGCGCCGCTGGGCGCCTGGTACGCGGACGACCCCGAGCAGGCGACCCACCAGGCCGAGATCTCCTCGTACACCACCCACCAGCACCGCGAGGCCGTGGTGGGCTCGATGGCCGTGGCGGCCGCCGCCGCGCTGGCCGCCGATCCGGCGGGGCCGCCGAGCCCGGCGGCGCTGCTCGACGGCGTCGTCGCGCTGGTGCCGCGCAGTGCGGTCGGCGCGGGGCTGCGGCGGGCGAGGGACATGCTGGACTACGGGGACGCGGGCACGGTGGCCGCGGTGCTCGGGTGCGGGCGGCGGACCAGCGCGCACGACACGGTGCCGTTCGCGCTGTGGTCGGCGGCCCGCGGGCTCGGGGACTACGAGACGGCGTTCTGGACGACCGCGCAGGTCGGCGGCGATGTCGACACCACCTGCGCGATCGTCGGCGGGGTGATCGCGGGGGCCCCGGACGGGGCGCCGCCGGCCGAGTGGCTGGCGCGGACCGAGGAGCTGCCGGACTGGGTCCCGGCGACGGCCGCGCGCTGAGCGCGGCCGCCCCGGGGGCGGATCACCCGGCCGGTAGCCCCGCCTTGCCGCTGAGTGCCTCCAGGTCGCTCTTGCGGACCTGGATGACGAAGAGCGCGACCACGACCGCGAGGGCCACCAGGGCCACCGCGGCGATGAAGGCCGTGCCGATGCCGTGCGCCAGCACCTCGTCGCTCCAGGGCGCGGGGAGCTGGTGGGTCTTGGCGAAGGCGGCCTTCTGCTCCGGGGAGCCGTGCGCGAGGAAGTCCCTGAGCTGGGTCTTTCCCTCGTCGCGGCTGGCGGTGCCGAAGACCGTGGTCAAGATGGAGAGCCCGAGCGCGCCGCCGACCTGCTGGGTGGTGTTGAGCAGGCCGGACGCGGCCCCGGACTCGCTGTCGGCGATGCCGGAGACCGCGGTCAGGGTCAGCGTGACGAAGTTGAGGCCCATACCGAAGCCGAAGAGCAGCAGCGGGCCGATGATCCCGCCGGTGTAGGTGCTGTCCGGGTCGATCAGGGTCAGCCAGGCCATGGCGCCGACGGTGATCAGCGAGCCGGTGACCACGAGGGGCTTGGGGCCGATCCGGGGCAGCAGGTTCGTGGCGAGCCCGGCCGCGAGGACGATGGCCAGGGTCGACGGGAAGAAGGCGACGCCCGCCTTGACCGGGCTGTAGTGCAGCACGTTCTGCACGAAGAGCACGATGAAGAAGAACATGCCGAACATGGCCGCGGCGAGGCTCAGCATGATCACGTACGTACCGGAGCGGTTGCGGTCGGCGAACATCTTCAGCGGGGTGATCGGCTGCGAGGAGCGACGCTCCACCGCGACGAACGCGATCAGCAGCACGACGGCCGCGCCGAACGAAGCCAGCGTGAAGCCGTCGCGCCAGCCTTCGCCCGCCGCGCGGATGAACCCGTACACCAGCGCGGCCATGCCGCCGGTCGAGGTGAACGCGCCGGCCAGGTCGAAGCTGCCGGGGTGGCGCTCGGACTCCCGGATGCAGCGGGGCGCGAGGGCTGCGATGACCAGGCCGATGGGGACGTTGACGAAGAGCACCCAGCGCCAGTTGAGCCAGTCGGTGAGCATGCCGCCCGCGATCAGGCCGATGGCGCCGCCGCCCGCCGAGACCGCCGAGAAGACGCCGAACGCCCGGTTGCGCTCCGGGCCTTCGGGGAACGTGGTCGCGATCAGGGCGAGCGAGGTGGGGGAGGCGATGGCGCCGCCGATGCCCTGGAGGGCGCGGGCGGCGAGCAGCTGCCAGGGCTCCTGGGCGAAGCCGCCGAGCAGGGAGGCGAGGGTGAAGACCAGGATGCCGGTGATGAACATCCGGCGCCGGCCCAGCAGGTCACCGGCCCGGCCGCCGAGCAGGAGCAGTCCGCCGAAGGTCAGCGCGTAGGCGTTGATGACCCAGGTCAGATCGCTGGTGGAGAAGCCGAGGGAGGTCTGGATGTGGGGGAGCGCGATGTTCACGATGGTCGCGTCCAGCACCACCATCAGCTGGCACATCGCGATCACCGCGAGGGCGACGCCGCGGCGGTCGGGGCGCGGGGGGTCCGGTTCGGGTGCGGAGGTGCCGGGTTTCGCGTCTATCTGCTCTGACGTCATCAGGGGTCCCTTGGAGACGTACGACGTACTGGGGTACGGAGAGTGCTAGGAAACGCCACCGTTCACTATGAAGACCCTAGCGAGCGGGAAACAGTGAACACAAGCGTTCACTAAGGGCAGTTGGGGCAGGCCGGTGGTGAAGTGGCGGGCCCCGTACGGGGGGTGCGCGCAGGCGTGCCTGGTCAAACGGGTGAGTGGCCACCACCATGGGAGGCGGACCCGTCCCCAACGGAGAGAAGACGATGGCTACTTCGCGCTGGACTGCTGCCGACGAGGCCCCCCAGGTCTCGCCGCGCCGCCGGGGCCCCGTCCTGGAGCGGGCGATCCTCGACGCGGCCCTGGAGCAGTTGAGCACGGTCGGCTGGAACGCCCTCACCATGGAGGGCGTGGCCGCCGGCGCGCAGACCGGGAAGGCGGCCGTGTACCGCCGCTGGTCGTCCAAGGAGGAGCTGGTGGCCGACGCGCTGCGGTCCGGGTTCCCCGATCTGGACCGCGCCGACGACCACGGCTCGGTGCGCGAGGACCTCTACCAGCTCTGTCTGCGGCTGCGCGAGGCGATGTACTCGCGGTCGGGGTTCGCCCTGCGTTCCGTGCTTTACGAGTGCGACGCCGCCAGCGCCGACCGGTTCCACGGCATGGTGCTGCGGCGCCTGGTCGAGCCCGCCCAGCGGCTCTTCCGGGAGGCCGTGCGGCGCGGAATCGAGCGGGGTGACGTACGGCCGGACGCCACGGCGGAAGTGATCTTCGATGTCATCCCCGGGCTGATGATGTTCCGCGCGAAGGTACGCGGAAGCGAATGGCCGGACGAGGCGGTGGCGGAGATGATCGATCATGTGATGGTGCCGCTGTTGCAGGCGGGGAGGGAGTGAGCGGGGGCCCGCCCCGGCGACCCGGACGGCGTTTCGGCGGCCCGGTCGGCCGGTGCGGGGGAGCCGGGGTGTCCTCGGCGGCCGGGGCGGCGTAACCTTGCTGGCGCCATGCCGTACGAACCACCCACCCACACCGTCGAGCGCTCGCTTCGCGCCACCACCGGATGCAAGATCATTGCCGGTGTCGACGAGGTCGGACGCGGGGCGTGGGCCGGTCCCGTCACGGTGTGCGCCGCGATCACGGGGCTGCGCCGACCGCCCGAAGGTCTGACCGACTCCAAGCTGATCAGCCCCAAGCGCCGGCTCGAACTGGCCGGGCAGCTGGAGTCCTGGGTGACGTCGTACGCGCTCGGGCACTCCTCGCCGCAGGAGATCGACGAGCTCGGGATGACCGCCGCGCTCCGTCTCGCCGCCGTCCGCGCGCTGGACGCGCTTCCGGTACGGCCGGAGGCGGTGATCCTCGACGGCAAGCACGACTACCTCGGCGAGCCGTGGCGGGTCCGTACCGTCATCAAGGGGGACCAGTCCTGCATCGCGGTCGCGGCCGCCTCGGTGATCGCCAAGGTGCGCCGGGACGCGATGATGGCCGAACTGGTGGGAGCGGCGGGGGAGTACGAGGTGTTCGGCTTCGCCGACAACGCCGGCTATCCCTCGCCGACGCACAAGACGGCGCTGGAGGAGCGGGGGCCGACCCCGTACCACCGGCTGTCCTGGGCGTACCTCGACGCGCTGCCGCGCTGGCGGCATCTGAAGAAGATCCGGGTCCCGGCGGCGACGGCCGCGCTCGAAAGCGGGGGCCAGCTCGGCTTCGACTTCTGAAATCCCTGGACTTTCCCCGCCCTTTACGGGGAGACTCCGCCCCGATCGCACTTTTGTGCCCACCCGGTGGTGCCCCATTCACCGGCGTTTGATAGACCTTTACCCATGCCTCTCATCCCCGAGGAGCCTCAGATTCACGAGAGCGCCCAGGGTCCCCGCGTCACTCCGGCCGCCGGCCGCACCGCGCCGACCCCCCATCCCGTTCCTGGTCCGCGTACCGCGGCCGCACCGCGTCCCGGCCGTCCGGTTCCCGGTCCCGCCCGGCCCACGCCTCCGGCGCAGCGTACGCACGCCGGCGTCCCCGCTCAGCCCCAGGCGGCCCGCGGTCAGGCCGCCGCCGGGCCGCAGGTCCAGCTGATCCCGGCCCCGGCCGACGGCGCGCTCGACGCCGCGGGCGAGGCGGTGGACCTGCTGCTCGACACCGGGCGTGCGCCGGAGGACATCCTGGTCCTCACGACCGGTGACCCGCATCCGTGGGCGGCGCACGAGCTGTCCTTCGGCGAGGAGTCCTACTGGGCGCAGCAGGACGCTCGCGACGACGTGTTCTACGCGTCGGTCGCCTCCCTCGGGCGGGCGGCCGCCCGCCCCGTGGTGATCGTCGCCGTCAACGGCGGGGACGAGGCGGCTGTCGCGGCGCTGTCCGTCGCGCGCGAGCGGGCCGGGACGCTGCTGATCGTCTGCGGTGACCCTTCGCGAGTGCGGTCCGTGCTGGGCGCGGCGGTCTGAGGCGCCCAGCCTTTGTCCGCGGCCCGGTGGCCTCTTCTCGCGCAGTTCCCCGCGCCCCTGGGCACCTAGGGGCGCGGGGAACTGCGCGAGCAACCCACCACCGGGCCGCAGGCGACACTCAGGCTCACGGCCCCCTACCGCGCCGCCACCCTCCGGAGCGTCTCCGCGGGGCCGCTGCGGAGCGGCAAGGGGGCGGGGTCGGTGTCGGCCAGGGATCCCGGTGGGGTCGTGGAGTTGGGGTGGCGGCCGCCGCGGCCCTCGCCCAGGACCTGCCAGCCGCCGCGCGTCAGCGTGATGTACGCGCCGCAGCGCAGGCCGTGCAGGGTGCAGGCGTCGCGCAGGCCCCACATCCAGGCGCCGTCCTCCTCGGTCCAACGCTCGTCGCCGTCACGGCAGTAGAGCAGGACGGCGGTACGGACCGGAGTGCGGCGGCGCAGGTCGTGCGGGATCACCCGGCGCAGATGCGCGAGGAGCGCGTTGCGGAACTCCCAGCCGTCCGCGGCGACCGGGCGCCGTACGAACGAGGCGCTGGCGGCGAGGCGCTCCTCGTGGTCCAGGACGGCGATCACCGCCGTCGACGGGGTCGGGCGGTGCCGGGTGTGCAGACCGCCGACCACCTCACGGGGGTTGCGCAGCAGGGGTATCCCGGCCGAAGCCCACTCCGCGGGCTCCAGCATCCTGGCGAGGCGGTTCCCCGAGGCCGCCGACATCAGGGACGACGCGCCTGCCGAGGCTGTGGACGGAGCGAATCCGAAGGTCACGGTCCTCCCTTCCGGATACGCGCCCACAGTGCGGGCAGAGTCGGGTGAGGGCGCAGCACGGCACGGCCCGGAAGACCGGGTCCGCCGTCGAGGCACGGCTCCAATTCTCGCTGGCGCACGGGCACGCGGCAACGAGCAAATGGCGCCGCTGACTGGAATCGGAGGGTATGACGCTCATATCCCTGCCCAGCCGCGCCCCCGCTCACGCTTTTGGCTCCACCGGTCAGCCCTGGACGGCGAGGACCAGCGGAAACACCCCCTGCGCACCGGCCCGGCGGAGCAGCCGCGCCGCCACCGCCAGGGTCCAGCCGGTGTCCGAGCGGTCGTCGACGAGCAGCACCGGGCCGTCCGCCTCCCGCACTGCGCGCGCCAACTCCTGCGGCACCGTGAAGGCGTGGTGCAGCGCGCGCACCCGCTGGGCGCTGTTGGAGGCCGGGATACGGGAGGCGGCGGCCTCCTCCCCGTACTCCACGCGGCCCAGGAGCGGCATCCGGCCGATCTCCGCGATCCGGGCGCCCAGCGACTCGACCAGGCGGGGCCGGGTGAGCGAGGCGACCGTGACCACTCCGGCGGGGCGGGGCGGGGCGTCGGGGCTCCCGGAGGCCCAGCCGCCGGGGCCCTTGGCCCAGTCCGCAAGGACCGTCACGACCGCGCCGACCACATCGTCCGGAACCGGCGCGTCGGGGCTCTGGGGGGCGAGCATCGGGCGCAGCCGGTTGCCCCAGCCGATGTCCGAGAGGCGGCCGAGCGCCCGGCCGGCAAAGGCCTGTTCGCCCGCGGGGATACGGCCCTTGAGGTCCACGCCGACCGCCGCGAGGCCGGTCGGCCACATCTTGCGGGGCTCGACCTCGACGCCCGGCCGGGTCAGCTCGCCCTTGGCGGCCTCCAGCGCCTTGCCGGAGACGTCGGCGGTGAAGCGGACGCCCGCGCAGTTGTCGCAGCGGCCGCAGGGGGCGGCCTGCTCGTCGTCGAGCTGGCGCCGCAGGAACTCCATACGGCAGCCGGTCGCCGCCGCGTACTCCCGCATCGCCTGCTGTTCGGCCTCGCGCTGGCGGGCCACCCACGCGTACCTCTGGGCGTCGTACACCCAGGGCTCGCCGGTGGATGTCCAGCCGCCCTTGACGCGGTGCACCGCGCCGTCCACGTCGAGGACCTTGAGCATGGTCTCCAGGCGGGTGCGCCGCAGTTCGACCAGCGGCTCCAGGGCGGGCAGCGACAGCGGGCGGTCCGCCCGCGCCAGCACGTCCAGGGTGCGGCGGACCTGCTCCTCGGGCGGGAAGGCGACCGAGGCGAAGTACTTCCAGATCGCCTCGTCCTCCTTGCCCGGGAGCAGCAGCACCTCCGCGTGCTCCACACCACGGCCGGCGCGGCCCACCTGCTGGTAGTAGGCGATGGGGGAGGAGGGCGAGCCCAGGTGGACCACGAAGCCGAGGTCGGGCTTGTCGAAGCCCATGCCCAGCGCCGAGGTGGCGACCAGCGCCTTGACCCGGTTGGCGA
Source organism: Streptomyces crystallinus (assembly GCF_039521265.1). Classification (NCBI taxonomy): domain Bacteria; kingdom Bacillati; phylum Actinomycetota; class Actinomycetes; order Kitasatosporales; family Streptomycetaceae; genus Streptomyces; species Streptomyces crystallinus. The sequence goes on from NZ_BAAACA010000001.1 coordinate 54,650, forward strand.
GCAGGTCGTCCTCGGCCTGCTGGCGGTCCGCGTTCTCCGTGCGGCCGGTGTAGGAGGCGACGGTGTGGCCGCACTGGCGCAGATACGCGGTGACCTCCTCGGCGGCCGCCACCGTCAGCGTGTAGATGATCCCGGAGCCCGGCAGCTCGTCCAGGTGGTCGGCGAGCCAGGCCAGGCGGTGCGCGGCGTCCGGCAGGGACAGCACGTTCAGACTCAGGCTCTCGCGGTCCAGGGGGCCGCGGAGCACCAGCGCGTCGGTGTCCGCGCCCGTGCCCAGCTGCTCCGCGACGTCCGCGGTCACGCGCGCGTTGGCCGTCGCGGTGGTCGCCAGGACCGGGACGCCCGGGGGGAGCTCGGCGAGCATGGTGCGCAGCCTGCGGTAGTCGGGGCGGAAGTCGTGGCCCCAGTCCGAGATGCAGTGGGCCTCGTCGACCACGAGCAGGCCGGTGGCGGCCGAGAGCTTGGGCAGCACCTCGTCGCGGAAGTCCGGGTTGTTCAGCCGCTCCGGGCTCACCAGGAGGACATCGACCTCGCCCGCGGCCACCTCGGCCTGGACGGTCTCCCACTCCTCGGTGTTCGACGAGTTGATCGTGCGGGCGCGGATGCCCGCGCGGGCGGCGGCCTCCACCTGGTTGCGCATCAGCGCGAGCAGCGGCGAGACGATCACGGTGGGGCCGCTGCCGCGCTCGCGCAGCAGCGAGGTGGCCACGAAGTAGACCGCGGACTTGCCCCAGCCGGTGCGCTGGACGACCAGCGCGCGGCGCCCCTCGGCGACGAGCGCCTCGATGGCGCGCCACTGGTCCTCGCGCAGCCTGGCCGCCCCCGTCGGGTCGCCGACGAGGCGGGCCAGGACGGCGTCGGCCCGGGTGCGCAGATCCGTGGTGCTCGTGTCGTTCATGCCCCCATACAACAGGACGGGTCTGACATCCGGCCCGAACCCCGGCGCCGAGGGGGAGCGGCGGGCAGGGTTACGGCAGCGTGTGGCGCGAGCGCAGCCCGTCCAGGACGATGTCGATATAGCGCCGCCAGTCGCCGCTGCGCCGGTGCACGATCGAGGTGAGGCCGCAGGTCAGGGCGAGGATGTCGGCGCCCGCGATGTCCGTGCGGATGGCGCCGGAGGCCTGGCCCTTGCCGACCAGGTCCACGAGCTCGGCCTCCAGGTCGGCGCGCATGGTGCTGGGCGGGCCCTCGGAGCCGAGCGTGCCGCCCACGACGCTGGCGAAACCCCGGTCGCGCGCCTCCACCTCGCCGACCCGGGTGAGCAGCATCTGAAGCGCCTCCAGCGGTTCCGCCGACTCCCGGCACACCGTCCGGTAGTACGTGAGGATCTCGCCGAAGCGCTGCTGGGAGGCCGCCACGACCATGGCCTCCTTGGTGGGGAAGTGGCGGTAGAGCGTGCCCACGCCGACCTCGGCGTGCCGGGCCACCTCGTCCATGGACACGTTGGCGCCGCGTTCCGCGAAGAGCTCGCGCGCCGCGTTCAGCACCCGGGCCCGGTTGCGCTCCGCGTCAGCCCGGAGCCGGCGGCCACCGCTCTCACTGACCGGCGTTGACGTTGACATACGGAACCTCCCTCCGTTTGACTCTACTATGCCCTGCCGTAACCCACTGAACCAGCCCCGACTTCCCGCCAGTTGGGGTATGCGGTTCGCAGTTGCCCAGTCGGTTCCCCAGGTCGGCCCCGGGTGTTGACAATGGCCTGGTAGCAGAGTTGAGACGGAAGGACGAACACGATGTCGTTGCCCCTGGGGCGTACGAGTGCGCCGGAGGTGTCGGCGTCGGTGGAGGCATTCCTGACGGAGCCGCACATCGGCGTGCTGACCACGATCCGGCCTGACGGGTCCCCGCATGTGGCGCCGGTGCGGTTCACCTGGGACGCGGAGGCGGGTCTCGCCCGGGTGATGACGGTGGTCTCGTCCCGCAAGGCCCGCAATCTGCTCGCGGCTCCCGGTGGGCGGGTCGCCATCTGCCAGGTGGCCGGGTTCAGTTGGGTCACCCTGGAGGGCACCGCCGTGGTCCAGGACGAGCCCGCGCGGGTCAGCGAGGGCGCGCGGCGCTACGCCCGGCGCTACCGCTCGGGCCCGCCCAACCCGCCCGGCCGGGTGGTGGTCGAGATCCAGGTCGACCGGGTGCTGAGCCTGAACGTATAGACCTCGACGTATAGAGGAGCGGCATACGGCAAGAGCGCGGCGGTACGGGGAGCGTCCTCCCCGTACCGCCGCGCTCTTGTGTGTGTCCTCGCCGCTCAGCTCTTGCGGGGCGGGGTGCCGGTCACCCAGATCATGCGCAGCGACAGCAGGCTCAGGCGCCAGCCGTCCGCGGTGCGCCGGGCCTCGGCGCTCACCAGGCTTCCGTTCGCGAATATCGGGTCACGGTCGGCGTCCTCCGGATGGTCGGAGGGGTGGTGCACATGGGTGGAGACGATGTTGGCGCGCAAAGAGGCCCGGTCGCCGTCGATCTCGACCACGGCGGGCGAGTTGATGTGCTGGGTGCGGGCGAAGGCCGCCAGAGCGGTGCTGTGGTACTCGGCGAGGCCGGTGATCCCCTCGTGCCGGCTCATCGGGAACTCGACCACGGCGTCCTCGGTGAACAGCCCCCGGGCCCAGGCGTCGTCGAGCTTGTCGTCGTCCAGATTGATCAGGTAACGGTCGAGCAGTCCCGCGACATCGGCGGTGGATTGGCTTGAGGTCATGGTTGAGGATGACTCCGGGACAGGCCTCTGACCAAGAGTCTCTGTAGCAGAGTTGACGTACTTGTCAAAGGCCTGTACTAGCAGCTATTTACGCTCACCTGGGCCCTCGGGATACTGGAGAAACGCCAGTCGGAAGAGGGTAGATGGATAACTTTGACGCGGACGTAATTATCGCGGGAGCCGGCCCCACTGGACTCATGCTCGCAGGCGAACTGCGCCTGAACGGCGTGTCCGTGATTGTCGTCGATCGCCTTGCCGAGCCGATACAGCAGTCACGCGCGCTGGGATTCTCGGCGCGCACCATCGAGGAATTCGGCCAGCGCGGACTGCTGGAGCGATTCGGTGGTGTGGACGTCATTCCGGTCGGTCATTTCGGCGGAGTGTCCATCGATTACCGGTTGGTCGAGGGCGGTTCGTACGGAGCCCGGGGCATTCCCCAGTCGCGTACCGAGGGCGTGCTGGCCGGCTGGGCCGGGCAGCTGGGCGCCGAGGTCCGCCGCGGGGTCGAGGTCACGGGCCTGGAGGACGGCGCCGACGGGGTCACCGTGGAGGTGGCCACGCCCGAGGGCCCGGCCACGCTGCGCGGCCGCTATCTGGTGGGCGCGGACGGCGCCCGCAGTGCGGTGCGCAAGCTCGCGGGCATCGACTTCCCGGGCACCGACCCGGCCATCGAGCTCCGGTTCGCCGACATCAGCGGGGTGCCGTTGCGCCCGCGCTTCAGCGGCGAGCGGGTGCCCGGCGGCATGGTCATGGTGCTGCCGCTCGGCCCGGAGCGCTGCCGGATCGTCTACTTCGACCGGAGCGAGCCGCTCCGCAAGAGCCCGGACCCGATCACCTTCGACGAGGTGGCCGAGGCGTTCAAGCGCCTGTCCGGCGAGGACATCAGCGGCGCCACGGTGCACTGGGTCTCCACCACCACCGATGTCAGCCGCCAGGCCGCCGAGTACCGCAAGGGCCGGGTCTTCCTGGCCGGCGACGCCGCGCACATCCACCTGCCCATCGGCGCGCAGGGAATGAGCGCCGGCGTGCAGGACGCGGTGAACCTCGGCTGGAAGCTCGCCCTGGAGATCAAGGGGCAGGCTCCCGAGGGCCTGCTCGACACGTACCACTCCGAGCGCCACCCGGTCGGCGCCCGGGTGCTCACCAACACGCTCGCCCAGCGCATCCTCTACCTGGGCGGCGACGAGATCACCCCGCTGCTGGACGTCTTCACCGAGCTGGCCGGGTTCGAGGACGTCCAGAAGACGCTGATCGGGATGGTCACCGGACTGGACATCCGCCATGACGTGGGCGAGGGCGACCATCCGCTCCTCGGCCGCCGTCTCAAGGACGAGGAGCTGGTGGTCAACGGCGAGAAGACCACCAACTTCGAACTGCTGGCGGCCGGCAAGGCCGTCCTGTTCGACCTCACCGACGACTCCCACCTGCGGGAGCTCGCCGCGGGCTGGGCCGACCGTGTCACCACGGTCACCGCCGAGCAGCACGACTGCGACAACGGTCTGGACGCCTTCCTTGTGCGCCCCGACGGCTATGTCGCCTGGGTCTCCCCCTCCGCTTCGCGCACGGAGGGGCTCGTCGAAGCACTCAACCGGTGGTTCGGCCGGCCCAACTGAGCAGGGTCTGACGCCCCGTTCTTTCACATTCGTACCTCGAAGGAAGCGAAGAACATGCCCAAGATCTCCAGCGATGACAAGAACCTGACCGTCCTCAACCTGTTCTCCACGGACGCCCCGGAGAAGCAGGAGGGTCTGCTCGGCGCGATGCGCGAGATCGTCGACTCGGCGGCCTACCCGGGCTGGATGTCCTCCACCGTGCACGCCGGTGTGGACAAGCCGGGCACGGCCAACTTCATCCAGTGGCGCAGCCGCGCGGACCTGGAGGACCGTTACGACGGCGAGGAGTTCAAGCACCGTACGCTCCCGCTCTTCGGCGAGCTGACCACCTCGATCCGGCTGCTCCAGAACGAGATCGCGTACTCCCAGACCAAGTCGGGCGAGGGTGTCGAGATCTCCCCGGAGCGCTCCGACTACACCGTGATCGCGGTCTTCGGTGTCGAGGAGAAGAACCAGGACGACCTGGTGGACGCGCTCGGCCCGTCGATGAAGTTCCTCGCCGACGTTCCCGGCTACGTCTCCCACACGATCCTCAAGGGCATCGCCGCCCGCGGCCTCGAGGGCTCCTTCGTGGTCTCCTACTCGCAGTGGGAGAGCAAGGAGGCGTTCGACGCCTACCAGGGCACCGCGCAGGACGCCAAGCCCGCCGCCCGCCTGGACGCCGAGCGCCGCACCGGCTCGCTCCTGACGTCGGTGGACTCCAACACCTACCGCGTGGTCCACACCCGCGCGGCCGGTGAGTAATCACCGCACAGCAGCAGCACCGAACGCCCGGCTCCGCTCCTGGAGCCGGGCGTTCCGGCTTTCCGGGCCCGCACCACAGCCCTCTCACGCCTCCTCCGCACCCCAACGGGCAGGGGAGACGCTCCGGTTCGCGACCTGACGGCATCTGACGCCGACGTGACAATTCCGCTGCGCATCGCTGCTCTTCGTTGCGTGTTCTCTGACATGGCTGCGGTGTATTTGCGGAACCTGACCGAACCGGACGTAGACCTGAACCGGGGCGCCTTGAACGGCGAGCGGGATCAGAAGACCCTTGAATACATGATCCGGGGCGTGGTTCGCCACCGCTGATCCTCTCGCTCAACTCCCGCTCATGGCCCTCGTATCCGGGCGCGTCCGACGTCGTACGCGCCAGGAGCGGAGCCAGTGCCGGATCAACCGCAACCGCTGAGGAGCGAATACGTATGCACAGCACGCTCATCGTCGCCCGCATGGAACCCGGTTCGAGCACCGACGTCGCCAAGCTGTTCGCCGAGTTCGACGCGACGGAGATGCCGCACCGGATGGGAACGCTGCGCCGTCAGCTGTTCTCCTACCGGGGCCTCTACTTCCACCTGCAGGACTTCGACGCGGACAACGGCGGTGAGCTGATCGAGGCCGCGAAGAACGACCCGCGGTTCATCGGGATCAGCAACGACCTCAAGCCGTTCATCCAGGCGTACGACCCGGCCACCTGGCGCTCGCCCGCCGACGCCATGGCCGCCCGCTTCTACAACTGGGAGGCGGGCGCGTGACAACGCCTCGCAGGGTCGTCATCACGGGGATGGAGGTGCTCGCCCCGGGTGGAATCGGCACCAAGAACTTCTGGAGTCTCCTCAGCGAGGGCCGCACGGCGACGCGTGGGATCACCTTCTTCGACCCCACGCCGTTCCGCTCGCGGGTGGCCGCGGAGATCGACTTCGACCCGTACGAGCACGGTCTGAGCCCGCAGGAGGTCCGGCGCATGGACCGGGCCGGCCAGTTCGCGGTCGTCGCCTCGCGCGGCGCGGTCGCCGACAGCGGCCTCGACCTGAGCGGCCTCGACCCGTACCGCGTCGGCGTCACCGTCGGCAGCGCGGTCGGCGCGACCATGGGTCTGGACGAGGAGTACCGGGTCGTCAGCGACGGCGGCCGGCTGGACCTGGTGGACCACGAGTACGCGGTGCCGCACCTCTACAACCACCTGGTGCCGAGCTCGTTCGCGGCCGAGGTGGCCTGGGCGGTCGGCGCCGAGGGCCCCAGCACCGTGGTCTCCACCGGCTGCACCTCCGGCATCGACTCGGTCGGCTACGCCGTCGAGCTGATCCGCGAGGGCTCCGCCGACGTCATGGTCGCCGGTTCCTCGGACGCGCCGATCTCGCCGATCACCATGGCGTGCTTCGACGCGATCAAGGCCACGACCAACCGCTACGACGAGCCGGAGACCGCCTCGCGGCCGTTCGACAACTCGCGCAACGGCTTCGTCCTCGGCGAGGGCACCGCCTTCTTCGTCCTCGAGGAGCTGGAGAGCGCGGTCAGGCGCGGCGCCCACATCTACGCCGAGATCGCCGGTTACGCCACGCGCTCCAACGCGTACCACATGACCGGACTGCGGCCCGACGGCGCGGAGATGGCCGAGGCGATCCGGGTGGCGCTCGACGAGGCGCGGATGAACGGCGACGAGATCGACTACATCAACGCCCACGGCTCCGGCACCAAGCAGAACGACCGCCACGAGACGGCGGCCGTCAAGCGGATCCTCGGCGAGCACGCCTACCGGACGCCGATGAGCTCCATCAAGTCGATGGTGGGGCACTCGCTCGGCGCGATCGGCTCCATCGAGATCGCCGCCTCCGCGCTCGCCATGGAGTACAACGTCGTACCGCCCACGGCCAACCTGCACACGCCCGACCCCGAGTGCGACCTGGACTATGTCCCGCTGACCGCCCGCGACCGGAAGACCGACGCGGTCCTCTCGGTCGGCAGCGGCTTCGGCGGCTTCCAGAGCGCCGTGGTGCTCGCCCGTCCCGAGAGGAAGCTCGCATGACGTCGTCCGTGGTGGTCACCGGCCTGGGGGTGGCGTCCCCCAACGGGCTCGGCATCCAGGACTACTGGGCGGCGACCGTCGGTGGCAAGAGCGGCATCGGCCGCATCACCCGCTTCGACCCGTCCTCCTACCCGGCCAAGCTGGCGGGCGAGGTCCCGGGCTTCGTCGCGGAGGACCTGCTGCCGAGCCGGCTGCTGCCGCAGACCGACCGGGTGACCCGGCTCGCGCTGGTCGCGGCCGACTGGGCGCTCGCCGACGCGGGCATCACCCCGGCCGAGCTCCCCGAGTTCGACATGGGCGTGGTGACCGCGAGCGCGGCCGGCGGCTTCGAGTTCGGCCAGGGCGAGCTCCAGGCGCTGTGGTCCAAGGGCAGCCAGTACGTCTCGGCGTACCAGTCCTTCGCCTGGTTCTACGCGGTCAACAGCGGCCAGATCTCCATCCGCAACGGGATGAAGGGCCCCAGCGGCGTGGTCGTCAGCGACCAGGCCGGCGGGCTCGACGCGGTGGCGCAGGCCCGCCGCCAGATCCGCAAGGGCACCGCGCTGATCGTCTCCGGCGCCATCGACGCCTCCGTCTGCCCGTGGGGCTGGGTGGCGCAGCTGGCCAGCGACCGGCTCTCCACCAGCGAGGAGCCGACCCGCGCCTATCTGCCCTTCGACCGCGAGGCCGCGGGGTACGTGCCCGGCGAGGGCGGCGCCATCCTGATCATGGAGGACGCCGAGGCGGCCCGGGCGCGCGGCGCCCGGATCTACGGCGAGATCTCCGGATACGGCTCGACCATCGACCCCAAGGCCGGCTCCGGCCGCCCGCCGGGGCTGCGCAAGGCCATCGAACTCGCCCTGGCCGACGCGGGGGTCGCCCCGGGCGACGTGGACGTGGTCTTCGCCGACGCGGCCGCCGACCCGGAGCTGGACCGCCAGGAGGCCGAGGCGATCAACGCGGTCTTCGGCACCCGGGCGGTCGCGGTCACCGCGCCCAAGACGATGACCGGACGGCTCTACTCGGGCGCGGCCCCGCTGGACCTGGCCGCCGCCTTCCTCGCCATCAAGGACGGGGTCATCCCGCCCACCGTGCACATCGACCCGGCCGCCGAGTACGACCTGGACCTGGTCCTGGGCCAGCCGCGCACGGCGCAGGTGCGTACGGCACTGGTCCTGGCGCGCGGCTACGGCGGGTTCAACTCCGCCGTCGTCGTCCGTTCCGCGTAGCGCTCCGCGGGGGCGTGGTCTTCGACTGCGGGCCGTCTGTGGCTGGTCGCGCAGTTCCCCGCGCCCCCCGGGGGCGCGGTCCAGCCACAGACACCCGGCAATGCCGTATTTCTAGGAAAGGGAAATCCCATGGCCACCACGTTCACCCTCGACGACCTCAAGCGCATCCTCCTCGAGGCAGCGGGCGCCGACGAGGGCGTCGACCTGGACGGCGACATTCTGGACACCGAGTTCGAGGTCCTGGGATACGAGTCGCTCGCTCTGCTGGAGACGGGCGGCCGGATCGAGCGTGAGTACGGCATCTCGCTGGACGACGACGCGCTGACCGACGCCACCACCCCGCGCGCCCTCATCGAGGTCGTCAACACCCAGCTGTCCGCCGCGTCCGCCGCCTGAGCCACAGACAAGGAACACCGACATGACCGAGAACACCGCACGGGTCGCACTGATCACGGGCGCCACGAGCGGCATCGGGCTCTCCGTGGCCCGGCTGCTCGCCTCCCAGGGCCACCAGGTCTTCATCGGCGCGCGCAACGCCGAGAACGTCGCCGAGACCGTCAAGCAGCTCCAGGGCGAGGGCCTCGACGCGGACGGCTCGGCGCTCGACGTCACCGACGCCGACAGCGTCAAGGCCTTCGTGCAGGCGGCCGTCGACCGCTTCGGCACCGTCGACGTGCTGGTCAACAACGCCGGCCGCTCGGGTGGCGGGGTGACCGCCGACATCGAGGACGAGCTGTGGGACGCCGTCATCGACACCAACCTGAACAGCGTCTTCCGGGTGACCCGCGAGGTGCTGAACACCGGCGGCATGCGCCACAAGGACCGCGGCCGCATCATCAACATCGCCTCCACCGCGGGCAAGCAGGGCGTCGTGCTCGGCGCCCCGTACTCGGCCTCCAAGCACGGCGTGGTCGGCTTCACCAAGGCCCTCGGCAACGAGCTCGCGCCCACCGGCATCACGGTCAACGCCGTCTGCCCGGGTTACGTCGAGACGCCGATGGCGCAGCGGGTGCGGCAGGGCTACGCGGCCGCGTACTCCACCTCCGAGGACGCGATCCTGGAGAAGTTCCAGGCCAAGATCCCGCTCGGCCGCTACTCCACCCCGGACGAGGTCGCGGGCCTGGTCGGCTACCTGGCCTCCGACACCGCCGCCTCCATCACCGCGCAGGCGCTCAACGTCTGCGGCGGCCTCGGCAACTTCTAGCCCGCCCGCACACCCGAAGGAGGAGTGGATATGACGACCCGTGAGGTCGAGCACGAGATCACCATCGACGCCCCCGCCGCGGCGGTGTACCGGCTGCTGGCAGAGGTGGTCAACTGGCCGCGGATCTTCCCGCCCACGATCTATGTGGACCAGGTCGGCGAGAACGGCAACCACGAGCGCATCCGGATCTGGGCCACCGCCAACGGCGAGGCCAAGAACTGGACCTCGCACCGCGAGCTGGACCCCGAGGCGCTGCGCATCACCTTCCGCCAGGAGGTCACCACGCCTCCGGTCGCGGCGATGGGCGGCACCTGGATCATCGAGACCCTGGGGGAGAACTCCTCGCGGGTCCGGCTGCTCCACGACTACCGGGCCATCGACGACGACCCCGAGGGCCTGGCCTGGATCGACGAGGCGGTCGACAAGAACAGCCGCTCGGAGCTGGCCGCGCTCAAGCAGAACGTCGAGCTCGCGCACGCCACCGAGGAGGTGACGTTCTCGTTCACCGACACCGTCATCGTCCAGGGCTCGCCCAAGGACCTGTTCGACTTCATCAACGAGGCGAACCTGTGGTCCGAGCGGCTGCCGCACGTGGCCGTGGTCCGGCTGACCGAGGACACCCCCGGGCTCCAGACCCTGGAGATGGACACCCGCGCCAAGGACGGCTCGGTGCACACCACCAAGTCGTACCGGGTGACCTTCCCGAACCACAAGATCGCGTACAAGCAGGTCACGCTGCCCGCGCTGATGACCCTGCACACCGGGATCTGGACGTTCGAGGAGACCCCGGAGGGCACGGCCGCCTCCTCGCAGCACACCGTCACGCTCAACACGGACAACATCGCGAAGATCCTCGGCCCCGAGGCCACCGTCGCGGACGCCCGTGAGTACGTGCACACCGCGCTGTCCACCAACAGCACGGCCACGCTCAACCACGCCAAGACGTACGCCGAGTCGAAGGGCTGATCCCGCATGACCACCACGGACCGCCTCGAGACCCAGGTCATCGTCGTCGGCGCCGGCCCCGTCGGGCTCCTGCTCGCCGGTGAGCTGCGTCTGGGCGGAGCCGAAGTGGTCGTACTGGAACAACGGGCCACGCCCACCACGGAGTCGAGGGCCTCCACGCTGCACGCGCGCACCATGGAGCTCCTCGACAGCCGTGGTCTGCTCGACGTCTTCGGGACGCCGCCGAACGAGCCGCGCGGCCACTTCGGCGGCATCCCGATGGACCTCACCCTGCCCAGCCCCTTCCCCGGGCAGTGGAAGATGCCCCAGACCCGGACCGAGGCCCTGCTCCAGGAGTGGGCGCTCTCGCTGGGCGTGGACATCCGGCGCGGCCACGAGCTGCGCGAGGTGTCCGAGGGGGACGACTTCGTCGAGGCGACGGCGGCCGCGCCCGAGGGCACGGTCGTGGTGCGCGGTGGCTTCCTCGTCGGGTGCGACGGCGAGGACTCCACCGTGCGCCGCCTCACCGGGGCCGAGTTCCCGGGCAACGACGCCGGACGCGAGCTGCTGCGCGCGGACGTCGCCGGGGTGACCATCCCCAACCGCCGCTTCGAGCGGCTGCCCGCCGGGCTCGCCATCGCGGCGACCCGCGACGGGGTGACCCGGGTGATGGTGCACGAGTTCGGCTCCGTGGCCGAACCGCGCACCGGCGACCCGGAGTTCGGCGAGATCGCGGCCGTCTGGAAGCGGGTCACCGGCGAGGACATCAGCGGCGGGACCCCGCTGTGGGCGAACTCGTTCGGCGACGCCAACCGCCAGCTGACGCACTACCGCCACGGCAGGATCCTGTTCGCCGGGGACGCGGCCCACCGCCAGATGCCGATCGGCGGCCAGGCCCTCAACCTCGGCCTCCAGGACGCCTTCAACCTGGGCTGGAAGCTCGCCCTGCACCTCGGCGGGGCGGCCCCCGAGGGCCTGCTCGACACGTACCACGACGAACGCCACGAGGTCGGCCGGCGGGTCCTGTCCAACATCAGGGCCCAGGCCATGCTGCTGCTCGGCGGCCCGGAGGTCGAGCCGCTGCGCTCGGTGCTCACCGAGCTCCTCACCCACGACGACGTCCGGGCGCACCTCGCCGGGATGATCAGCGGTCTCGACATCCGCTACGACGTCGGCGGCCCCGCGCACCCGCTGCTGGGCGCCCGGCTGCCGGACGCGGGCCTGACCACCGGCGAAGGCCCGGTGAACACGGCCCAGTTGCTGCGCACCGCTCGCGGTGTGCTCCTCGATCTGTCCGGCGGCGGTGCGGCGCTGCCGGACACCTCCGGCTGGGCCGACCGGGTCACCGTGCTGCCGGCCGCGCCGGAGAGGGACGGCGCCCTCGACGGCGTGGGCGCCGTCCTGGTGCGCCCCGACGGCCATGTGGCCTGGGCGGGCGCGCCGGACACCGACGGCACCGGGCTGCGGGAGGCCCTGGAGCGCTGGTTCGGCCCCTCGCACTGAATCCCGTACAACCCCCCACCCCGGCGCACGACCGCACCACTCCTCAGCACGACAGGGCACCACAGGGCACGTCCAGGAAAGGGAACACTATGGAGGGGACAGCCGTGGACACCGATGTCATCATCGTCGGCGCGGGTCCGACCGGCCTCATGCTCGCGGGCGAACTGCGCCTCGGCGGGGCGCGGGTCGTCGTCGTCGAACGGCTGGAGAAGCCCACCGGGCAGTCCCGGGGCCTCGGCTTCACGGCCCGCGCCATGGAGATCTTCGACCAGCGGGGGCTGCTGCCCCGGTTCGGCCAGGGCGAGACGCTGGAGATCAGCCCGATGGGCCACTTCGGCGGGGTGCAGTTCGACTACACCGTCCTGGAGGGCGGGCACTTCGGGGCGCGCGGCATCCCGCAGTACAAGACCGAGGCGGTCCTGGAGGAGTGGGCGGCCGAGCTGGGCGTCGACATCCGGCGCGGCTGGGAGTTCCTGGAGCTGACCGACGGCTTCCTGGACGGCGAGGACGTCGAGATCACCGTCCAGACGCCGAACGCGGTACGCAAGCTGCGCGCGTCCTACCTGGTGGGCGCCGACGGCGGCCGCAGCGTGGTGCGCGAGGCCGCCGGGTTCGAGTTCCCGGGCACCTCGGCGACCCGGGCGATGTTCCTCGCCGACGTGACCGGCTGCGAGCTGCGCCCGCGCTTCCTGGGGGAGCGGCTCAACAACGGCATGGTGATGGCGGCGCCGCTCGCCCCGGGCGTGGACCGGATCATCGTCTGCCCCGACAACGCGCCCCCTCGCGCCAGCGGTGAGTCGGTCTCCTTCGAGGAGGTCGCCGCCGCCTGGCAGTCGATCACCGGTGAGGACATCTCGCACGGCGGCGCCGAGTGGGTCAGCTTCTTCAGCGACGCCACCCGCCAGGCCTCCGAGTACCGGCGCGGCCGGGTCCTGCTGGTCGGCGACGCCGCCCACGTCCATCTGCCGGCCGGCGGCCAGGGCCTGAGCACCGGCGTCCAGGACGCGGCCAACCTCGGCTGGAAGCTGGCCGCCGAGATCGCCGGGACCGCTCCCGAGGGACTGCTCGACACGTACCACGGCGAGCGGCACCCGGTCGGCGCGCGTCTGCTGATGAACACCCGCGCCCAGGGCATGGTCTTCCTCGGCGGCCCCGAGGCCGATCCGCTGCGCCAGCTCTTCGGCGAGCTCATCCAGTACGACGACGTGAAGCGGCACCTCGCGGGGATCGTCAGTGGTCTGGACATCCGGTACGAGCTGGGCGGCGAGCACCCGTTGGTGGGGCGCCGGATCGCACACCGCACGCTGGTCCTGGCGGACGGCGAGACCAGCACGACGGCGTTGTTGCACCCGGCTCGTGGGGTGCTGCTGGATCTGGGCGACTCCTCTGCCGTACGGGGCGTTGCCGCCGCGTGGCAGGGGCGGGTCGACGTGGTCTCGGCCTCGGCCAAGCCGGTGGACGGTGGGGTCGATCCGCTCGCGGGCGCGGGTGCCGTGCTCGTACGGCCCGATGGATATGTCGCCTGGGCCGGGGACGACGTTCCGGCCCTGGAGGCCGCCCTCGGGCAGTGGTTCGGTCCGGCGGGTTCGTGACGCGGGAGAGCTCGGTTCTGAAGGCGGTTTCGCGTCTGCGGGCCGTCGGTGGCTGGTCGCGCAGTTCCCCGCGCCCCTCAAGGGGCGCGGGCTCGCGGCGACACCAACCTCAACGCAAACGGGGGCACTGATGGAAAGCACGCTCGCACCGGGGGCCGTTTCCCAGGGGGTCCGCAGGATCACCCTGGACGCGGGCGGTGTCACCCTGTCCGCGCTGCTGTGCGAGCCGGAGGGCGCCCCCCGCGCCACCGTCGTCGCCGTGCACGGCGGAGGGATGAGCGCCGGGTACTTCGACGGGCAGGCGCACCCCGAGCTGTCCCTGCTCACCCTGGGCGCCCGGCTCGGCTACACCGTGCTGGCCGTCGACCGGCCCGGCTACGGGCAGTCCGCGGCCCAGCTGCCCGAGGGCCTGACCGTCGCCGAGCAGACCGACGTGCTGCGCGCCGGGATCGACGACTTCACCGCCAAGTACCCCACCGGCGTCGGCGTCCTGCTCGTCGCCCACTCCTTCGGCGGCAAGCTGGCGCTCTCCGCCGCCGCCCACTGCACCGGCGACGGCCTGCTCGGCCTCGACATCTCCGGCTGCGGCCACCGCTACGCCGTCACCCCGGGCGTGCTGCGCAAGGGCCTCAAGCACATCGCCCGGCACTGGGGCCCGCTGCGGCTCTACCCGCCCAACACATTCCGCAGCAGCGGCTCCCTGGTGGCGCCGATGCCGGAGCGCGAGGCGGACGAACTCAAGCGCTGGCCTGAGCTGTTCGCGGCCCTGGCGCCGCGCGTCCGCATCCCCGTCCGCCTCACCTTCGCCGAGCACGAGGGCTGGTGGCTGCACGGCGAGCAGGACCTCGCCGACCTCGCCGCCCAGCTGACCTCCTCACCCCGCATCGTCGTCGACCGCCAGCCGGACGCCGGCCACAACATCAGCCTCGGCTGGGCGGCCCGCTCCTACCACCTGCGCACGCTCGCGTTCCTGGAGGACTGCATCACCAGGACGGGACGCGATGCCTGAGCATCCGAGCCTATGACCAGCACCTTCGCCCATCCCTTCCGCTCCCTGGCCGTACGGAACTTCCGGCTCTTCGCGGCCGGACAGGTCGTCTCCGTGGCGGGCACCTGGATGATGGTCGTGGCTCAGGACTGGATCGTCCTGGGTCTCGCCGACAACTCCGGAACCGCCCTCGGCGTCGTCACCGCGCTCCAGTTCACCCCGCTCCTGCTGCTCACCCTGTACGGCGGACGCCTCGCCGACCGCTACGACAAGCGGCTGCTGCTCACCTGCGCCAACCTGGCGTCCGGGGTGCTGGCGCTGGTGCTCGCGCTCCTCGCCTTCGCGGACGCCGTGCAGCTGTGGCACATCTGGCTGTGCGCGTTCGGGCTCGGGGTCGTCAACGCCGTCGAGGTGCCGACCCGGATGTCGTTCGTGAGCGAGCTGGTGGGGCCCGAACTGCTGCCCAACGCCTCGGCGTTGAGCGCCGCGTACTTCAACACCGCCCGGGTGGTCGGCCCGGCGCTCGCGGGGCTGCTCATCACCGGCTTCGGCACCGGCTGGGTGATGCTGTTCAACTCCGTCAGCTATCTGGCGACCGTGGTCGGGCTGCGCATGATGCGGGCCGGTGAGCTGCTCGTCGGCGCCCGCCAGGACGGCCGGCCCCGGGTGGTCGACGGGCTCCGGTACGTCGCCGGGCGCCCGGACCTGAAGCTGCCGCTCGCCCTGGTCGGGGTGATCTCGCTCTTCGGCCTCAACTTCCAGCTCACCCTGCCGCTGTACGCCAAGACCGTCTTCGACGCCGACGCGGCCTCCTTCGGGCTGCTCACCACCGGGTTCGCGGCGGGCTCGCTGATCGCCGCGTTCGCCACCACCGCCCGCCGCGGCCGCCCCTCCAGCCGGCTCGTGGTGGGCGCGGCCCTGGTGTTCGCCGTACTGGAGACGGTGGCGGGCTGGGCGCCCAACTACCCCGCCGCGATCGCGCTGCTCTCGCTCACCGGCGGCGCCACCATCTTCTTCGTCCAGGCCGTCAACCACCGCGTCCAGCTCGGCAGCGACCCGCGGTACCGGGGCCGGGTGATGGCGCTGTACACCCTGATCCTCCAGGGCTCGACCCCGCTGGGCTCGCTGCTGATCGGCTGGCTCGCCGAACACCTCGGCGCCCGCTCGGGCTTCTATGTGGGCGGCCTCGTCTCGCTGGCGGCGGCGCTCACCGCGCTCGCCTACGACCGGCGCGGCGGACACGAGGAGCCCGCCGCGGCCCACCAGGCCGTCGAGGGCGACCCGGAGCAGGGCGGCCCCGTCCACGAGGCGGTGGGCCGGTGAACGCGACCCGTACGCCGCTGCGGGCGGCCCCCGCGGCGGGCCGGCTGCACCTGCTGGTGTTCCGGCCGCCCGCCGAGGAGGTGGCGCCGGTGTGCCCGCTGATGAAGGCCCTGGACGAGCTGGAGGAGGCCCGCGCGGCGTCCTACGTGTCCGTGCGCGACCGGATCCAGTACGTCACCGCACACGCCGCCCTGCGCGGCCTGCTCGCCGCGTACACCGGTCTGGAGCCCGGCCGTATCGCCATCGGGCGGGGCGGGGAGCCGTACGGGAAGCCGCGGCTGATCGATCCGCCCGTGCCGCTGCACTTCAACCTCTCGCACAGCCACGGCCTGATCGCCATCGGGGTCGCGGCGGCCCCGGTGGGCGTGGACGTCCAGCGGGTGCCGTCGCCCGAGGCCGTCGAGATGGTGCTGCCCCGGCTGCACCCGCGGGAGCGCGAGGAGCTGCGCGCGCTGCCCGACGAGGAGCGGGCCCTCGCGTTCGCCCGGCTGTGGACCCGCAAGGAGGCCTATCTCAAGGGACTGGGCACCGGACTCACCCGCTCACCCGCGGCGGACTACCTGGGCGACCGCGACGCCCGGGGCCGCCCGGACGGCTGGACGGTGCGCAACGTGCCCGTACAGCCGGGCTACGCCGCCGCGGCGGCACTGCGCAACCACCCGACGTGACCGTGCAGGCAGTCGATTCCGCACCGAGAATCCGCAACGTACAGGGGGAACAGAACACCATGGCGACCACCCAGTCCTCTGCCGAGGTCACCGACCGGCTGGACGAGCTCGGCGAGCGCAAGGAGCAGGCCGTCCGCGGCCCGAGCGACAAGGCCACCGAGGCGCAGCACGCCAAGGGCAAGCTGACCGCCCGCGAGCGCATCGAACTCCTGCTGGACAAGGGCAGCTTCACCGAGGTCGAGCAGCTGCGCAGGCACCGTGCGACGGGCTTCGGCCTGGAGGCGAAGAAGCCGTACACGGACGGTGTCATCACCGGCTGGGGCACGGTCGAGGGCCGTACGGTCTTCGTCTACGCCCACGACTTCCGCATCTTCGGCGGCGCCCTCGGCGAGGCCCACGCCTCCAAGATCCACAAGCTGATGGACATGGCCATCGCGGCAGGCGCCCCGCTGGTGTCCCTCAACGACGGCGCCGGCGCCCGTATCCAGGAGGGCGTCTCGGCGCTGGCCGGCTACGGCGGCATCTTCCAGCGCAACACCAAGGCCAGCGGGGTGATCCCGCAGATCTCCGTGATGCTCGGCCCGTGCGCGGGCGGCGCCGCGTACTCGCCCGCGCTCACCGACTTCGTCTTCATGGTCCGTGAGACCTCGCAGATGTTCATCACCGGCCCGGACGTGGTGCAGGCGGTGACCGGCGAGGAGATCACCCAGAACGGGCTCGGCGGGGCCGATGTGCACGCCGGGGTCTCGGGCGTGGCGCACTTCGCGTACGACGACGAGGAGACCTGCCTCGCCGAGGTCCGCTTTCTGCTGTCGCTGCTGCCCTCCAACAACCGCGAGATGCCGCCGCTGGCCCAGACCTCGGACCCGGTGGACCGCGAGGGCACGGCGCTGCTCGACCTGGTCCCGGCCGACGGCAACCGCTCGTACGACGTGCGCGGGGTGATCGAGGAGCTCGTCGACGACGGCGAGTACATGGAGATCCACGCCAACTGGGCGCCCAACCTGGTGGTCGCGCTGGCCCGGCTGGACGGCCATGTGGTGGGCATCGTCGCCAACCAGCCCTCCGCCATGGCGGGCGTCCTGGACATCAAGGCGAGCGAGAAGGGCGCGCGGTTCGTCCAGTTCTGCGACTCCTTCAGCATCCCGCTGATCACCCTGGTGGACGTCCCCGGCTTCCTGCCGGGCGTGGACCAGGAGCACGACGGCATCATCCGGCGCGGCGCGAAGCTGCTGTACGCGTACTGCAACGCGACCGTGCCTCGTATCTCGGTGGTGCTGCGCAAGGCGTACGGCGGTGCCTACATCGTGATGGACTCGCGCTCCATCGGCGCGGACCTCTCGTTCGCCTGGCCCACCAACGAGATCGCGGTGATGGGCGCCGAGGGCGCGGCGAACGTGGTGTTCCGCCGGGAGATCGCGGCGGCCGAGGACCCCGACGCGATGCGCGCGCAGAAGATCGAGGAGTACAAGAACGAGCTGGTGCACCCCTACTTCGCGGCGGAGCGCGGTCTGGTCGACGACGTCATCGACCCGCGCGAGACCCGCTCGGTGCTGTGCCGCTCGGTCGCGATGCTCATCGCCAAGGACGCCGAACTGCCCCGCCGCAAGCACGGCAACCCGCCCCAGTAGGCCCGACTTCCGTAGGGACCACCGGCCCGACTCCCGTAGAGAGGTGACCGACATGAGCGAGATGACCCAGATCA
Organism: Streptomyces crystallinus; assembly: GCF_039521265.1. Lineage (NCBI taxonomy): Bacteria > Bacillati > Actinomycetota > Actinomycetes > Kitasatosporales > Streptomycetaceae > Streptomyces > Streptomyces crystallinus. The sequence continues at coordinate 72,879 of NZ_BAAACA010000001.1, forward strand.
CCGAGCCCGCCGAGACCGCCGCCGAGCCTGCCGAGATGACCCTGGAGCACTGCCGTGAGCTGCTGAGAGTGGAGCGCGGTAATCCGGATCCCGAGGAACTGGCGGCGCTGGCCGCGCTGTTCTTCGCGCACTTCTCCGCGATGGAGGCACGGGCCGAGGCGGCCCGGGTGATGATCCCGCGCCAGCGCCGCTCCGCGAGCTGGCGCCGCACCGACCGGGCCACGGGCTTCGACGGCCCGCGCACCTGGCGGGCGGGCGGCCCGGTGCTCGCCTGACGGAAAAGCCTGACGGCTCGTCAATTAGTGGCCGTAGCAGCGGATTCCGGTGCGAAGAACAGTACGCAGCGCCCCGAGCGGGCCGCCCTCACCCGGCGGCCCCGCCCGGGGCGCGCCGCTGTTCAGGGCGCCCGGACTTTACTTGACACGCACTCTCCCCGAAGACCATTCTGTGCGGTGAATGGGGGTCTTCGTCATGCAGGTGTTGCCGTACTGCAAGCTACAGCCCGATCACAGGGAGCGCTGGGAGGCGCGAGACGCGCCCGACTGAGGCGCAGTACCGGCGAATTCAAGCCACCGGCCATCCGGACGCCACTTGGACACCTGCTATTTAACTTGTCGTCAGCAGAGCCGCCTGAATTTCGTAAACCTCCAGGCAATGTGGCGAACATCATGTCATGGCTGCGTCAACGTCAGAGGCGCGCCAAGATGGCCGGATTATGTGAGTCGCGGCGAGTTACCCTTGGTTGAATCAACGGACCTACCAGCGTTCCGCTCCGCATGGCGGGGACTGGTTGACGGGGGCTCCCAGCCGTGATCACGTAGGGAAACGAGTGGCGCCCTGTCCGATCTCGCTCAATAACCGACACAGTTTATTTGTTATTTGCTCGAACCTCTTTGAATTCCGTAGCAGCGGTCTGTAGGTTCGTCGGTGTTCGTCGGTGAGATCCGGATCGGATCTCATTCTTGGACTCACTCAGATGGGGGAGGGACATGACTCGCGGGGGAGGCATGACTCAGAGTTCGTCAGAGGCAGTGCTGGAGCCTCATATACCTGTCCAGCGTGGTCCAGGGGGACCACACCTGATCGAAGAAGGCGTGTCGGAAGCGGTGCGCAGGGTGGCCGGCCTCTCCCGGGGCCGGCGGATCCTCGTGGTCGACAGCGATGCCGACGGCGCCGAGTCCCTGGTGTGCCGGCTGCGCAGGCACGGCCACGAGGCCATCGGTGTCAAGAGCGGCAGCACCGCCCTCCAGGCGTACGAGGACGTCGATCTCGTCCTGCTGGACCTGGAGCTTCCGGACCTCGACGGCCTGGAGGTCTGCCGGGCCATCCGCTCGGTCAGCGGCATCCCGGTCATCATCGTCACGGCCCGCGGCTCCGAGCTCGACTGCGTCCTCGGCCTCCAGGCCGGCGCGGACGACTATGTGGTCAAGCCGTACGGCTTCCGGGAATTAATGGCACGGATCGAAGCCGTCATGCGTCGAGCGCGGTTCCAGCCGCCTGTTGCCAGAGAGATCTTGCACGGGCGGTTGCGTATTGACGTGAGCTCCCGCGAGGTGAGCCTGGACGGCCGCGAGGTGGGGCTGACCCGCAAGGAATTCGATCTCCTCTGCCTGCTCGCCTCCCATCCGGACACGGTCATTCCGCGTAAGCGCCTGCTTCAGCAGGTCTGGGGCGACTCATGGTCGCGCCGCACTGTCGACACCCATGTCAGCAGTCTTCGCGGCAAGCTGGGTGACAGCGGATGGATCATTACCGTGCGCGGGGTCGGTTTCAAGCTCGGCAACGGGTGAAATTCCGCCTTTCCGCCCGCCCGCAAGAGAAGAAAAACAAGTTGAACAACCGTCATATATCCAAAGAATTCTTTGGTGCGGCGGCCAGGAATGGCTACCGACGGTAAGACGGGTATTCGGCCGGGGCCTCCGGGGTGATTGACTTTACCCCCGGAGGCCCCGTTGCTTTACCAGGAATCCGCCGGAATCTCCATTCCGTGCAACTCCGCTGTTGCACACCCCGTACACACGAAAGGCCCCCGCGCCCGGCCGAGCCGGGCCGCGGGGGCCTTTCGTCTGAACTGCCGCCGGTTTCCTACGGGTTGAGAACCCAGGCGGAGTTGTGCTGGGTGAAGCCGATGTGCGGGTAGTACTCCACCGCCGCGGGCGCCGACAGCAGGATGACCTTGGCCTGCGGCGCCTCCTTCCGCGTGGCGTCGATCAGCGCCCGGCCGATGCCCGAGCGCTGGTAGTCGCCGCTCACCGCGATGTCCGAGAGGTACGTCGCGTAGCTGAAGTCGGAGATGCTGCGGGCGATGCCGATGAGCCTGCCCTCCGCGCGGGCCACGACCACGAGATTGGCGCCCCGCACCATGGCGGCGAACCGCTCCACGTCCTCGATCGGACGGCGCTCGCCGAGCCCGGAGGAGCGGTAGACCTCGAGGACCTCCTCCAGGTCCAGGTCGGCACCCTCCACACGCTCAATCTTCCAGGTCACGAAGCTGCTCCAATCGATCGAGAATCACACCGTGGTTGACGAGGAAACGCTCCGGGCGCAGCTGGCCGATGTCCATGCCCTCCTGGCGCAGCGTCTGGCCGAAGTGCTCGCCGGTGGCGATGGTACGGTTCGCCGCTGCCTGGACGGCGCGGTAGGCCTTCTCCCGCTCCACCCCGTCCGCCAGCAGGTCGGCGAGGACCGCCGAGCTGTAGACGAGGCCGTCGGTGCGGTCGATACCGGCCCGCATGCGGTCCGGGAACACCTTGAGGTCACGGACGAGCTGGGTCGCCATGGTGGCCTGGAAGTGGCCGACCGACAGCGCGTCCGGCAGGATCACCCGCTCCACCGACTGGTGGGCCAGATCGCGCTCGTGCCACAGCGCCACGTTCTCCAGGGCGGTGGCCGCGTATCCGCGCAGCAGCCGCGCCAGACCGTTCAGACGCTCGCTGGTGGTCGGGTTCCGCTTGTGCGGCATGGCGCTCGAGCCCTGGTACGCGGAGGTGCGCTGCTCCTCCACCTCGCGGACCTCGGTGCGCTGGAGCAGCCGCAGCTCCAGGGCGACCTGCTCGATGCTCGCGCCGAGCAGGGCGACCGCCTGGAGCAGCTGGGCGTGCCGGTCGCGGGCGACGACCTGGCTGGGCGCCGGCTCCACACCGAGCCCGAGCTCCTCACAGACGTATGCCTCCACCGAGGGGTCGATCAGCGCGTAGGTGCCGACCGAACCCGAGATGGTGCCCACCGCCACGGCCTTGCGGGCCGCCTTGAGGCGGGTGAGCGAGCGGTCCACGGCGAACGCGAACTGCGCCAGCTTGTGGCCGAAGGAGGTCGGCTCGGCGTGGACGCCGTGGGTGCGGCCGACGATGACCGTCTCCCAGTGCTCGAGCGCCCGCTCGACCAGCACCTTGCGCAGCTCCACGCCGGCCGCGAGGACCAGGTCGGTGGCGCGGCCCAGGTTGTATCCGAGGGAGGTGTCGACCAGGTCGTAGCTCGTCATGCCGAGGTGGACCCAGCGGGCCGACTCGTCGGGGATGCCCTCGCAGTAGGCGGCGAGGAACGAGAGCACTTCGTGGTCCCGCTCCCGCTCGATCTCCTGCACCCGCTCGGGGGTCGGGACCGCGGCCCGCCGCATGTCCTCGACGGCGTCCTCGGGCACCCGGCCCAGGCGGACCTGGGCCTCGGAGGCGAGGATCTCCACCCGGACCCAGGTCGCGTACCGCGCCTGGTCCGAGAAGATGTCCGCCATCGCGGGCAGGGTATAGCGGGGAATCATATGGGCCAGCACCCCCAGGGTGAGCTAGTGGACAAATGGTTCACGAGGGCCATCAGCGGGCCCGGTCGGGACGGGCGGCCATCAGTAGGCCTCGAAGTACTCGCGCTGCTCCCACTCGGTGACCTGGCCCTCGGCGGGCCGCTCCTGGGCGCGCCAGGCCTCGAAGCGGGAGACCTCGCTCGCCTTGAGCTTGGCCAGCGTGGCGGCCAGCGGCTTGCCGAGCAGCTCGGCGCCCTGACCGGCCCGGAAGGCCTCCAGGGCCTCGTCGAGCGACTGCGGCAGCGTCTCGTACGCACCCTCGGTGCCGGCCGGGCGCGGGGCCGCGCCGGGCGTGGCGGTGAGCCCGTCGAAGCCCGCGGAGAGCTGGGCGGCGAGGGCGAGGTACGGGTTGGCGGTGGGCTCGCCGGTGCGGTTCTCGATATGGGTGGCGGAGCCGCCGCCGACGACGCGCAGCATCACACTGCGGTCCTCGTAGCTCCAGCCGATCCGGGTCGGCGAGAGCGTGAACTCCGAGCTGAGGCGGCGGTAGCCGTTGACGGTCGGCACCGAGAGCAGACACAGGTCGCGGGCCCGGGCCAGCAGGCCGTCTATGTACGCCCGGCCCTGGTCCGAGATGCCGCCGCCCTCGGCCGCGAAGATGTTGCGGCCGCTCGCGTCCATCACCGACTGGTGCAGATGCCAGCCGCTCGGGTCGAAGCTGTCGACGCGCGGCAGCGACATGAAGGTGGCGTGGTAGCCCTGGCGCGTCGCGGTCTGCTTGACCACGGTGCGGAACAGCAGCATCGCGTCGGCGGTGTCCAGCGCGTGCATCGGGTTGAAGGTCGTCTCGATCTGGCCCGGGCCCGACTCGTGCTCGATCGACCGCAGCGGCAGGCCGAGTTCGAGCAGCTTGAGGGCGAGCGGGCTGGTGAAGTGGGCGACCGAGTCGTAGTGGGAGTCCAGGTTGAACTGGTAGCCCGAGTTCACCGCCTCGACCTGCGGGGCCGCGCCCTGGAGGCCGAAGCCGTTGCCCGCGTTCCCGGGGGGACCGGGCAGCCGCTTGGTCAGGTACCACTCGACCTCCAGGCCGAGCACCGGCGTGAGGTCGCGCTCCGCGTACCGGGCCACCACCTGGCGCAGCACGTTGCGCGCCGACAGCGGGTGCGGGGAGCCGTCGCGCAGATACTCGTCGCCGAGCACCCAGGCGGTGCGCGGGCCCTCGTGCGGCAGGATCTGGAAGGTCAGCGGGTCCGGCACCAGGACGAAGCTGCCGGCGCCGGCGATCTCGTCGACACCGACGCCCGGGTCGGCGAGGTAGTCGAGCGCGGCGGCGTGGCCGGTGTCGAAGATGAAGGGCCCCGAGCTGAAGTCCATGCCGTTGCGCAGGACCGAGCGGAACGCGTCGGCGGTGAGCGTCTTGGAACGGGCCAGACCGTGCGGGTCGCCGAAGGCCAGGCGGACGAGGTCGACCTCGTGGAGCGACGCCTCGATCTGCTCGGCGGCGGCGGCCTGTTCATCGCTCCAGAGCCCGAACTCGGTGACGAACGCGGGGCGTCCGACACCGCCCGACTCGGAGAAGGGGCGGGACCACGACCGGGAGTACATGGGTTACAGGATCCTTTCGGTTACTCGGTCCGGTGCGGCCGGCAGCGGACCGAGGTCCGCCTCGAGACGGCGTGCCGCCGACAGGACCAGATCGTCCGCCCCGAACGGGCCCACGAGTTGGAGCCCCACCGGGAGTCCGGCGCGGGTGAGTCCGGCCGGGAGGGAAACGGCCGGCTGGCCAGTCATATTGAAGGGATACGTGGCGGGTGTCCACGCCAGCCAGAGCAGGTCCTCCGGACGGCTCGCCCACTGGGGGCCGATCGCGTGCGGGTCGAACGGCTCGATGGGCACGGTGGCCATGGCGAGCAGGTCGTACCGGTCGAAGATCTGGTGCAGGGTGGTGCGCAGCGCGAGCCGCACCTCCTCGGCGCGCATCACGGTCGCGCCGCTGAGCGTGCGCCCGTGCCGGACGATCGCCAGGCGGCCCGGGTCGCACCACTCCTCGTCGGCGGGGGAGGTGGCGGCGGCGTCGCCGGCGGCCAGGATGTCGACGAGCGCCGGGTACGGGTCGCGGAAGGGCACCTCGATCCGCTCCACGCGGTGGCCCTGGGAGGCGAGCGCGGGCAGCGCCTGCTCGCTGACCCGGCGGATCTCCGGCGAGGTGCCGGGGAACTCGATCCAGCCGATCCTGAGCGAGCGCCGCTCGACGGGCACGTCGAGGGCGCCGAGCAGCGAGTCCGGGTCGCCCGGGTGCCCGCCGGTGATCACCGAGGCGAGCTCGATGACGTCCGGCACGGTCCGCGCGATCGGCCCCTGGTGGGAGAGCCGGTCGGCGCAGGCGGGCACATAGGGCACCTTGGCGAACGACGGCTTGTAGCCGACGACTCCGCAGAACGCGGCGGGGATACGGATGGAGCCCGCGCCGTCGGTGCCCAGCGCCCCCGAGCCCAGGCCCGCGGCCACCGCGGCCGCGGCGCCGCCGCTGGAGCCGCCGGCGGTGAGGTCGGGGTCCCACGGGTTGCGGGTGGGAGGGGCCACCCGGCTCACCGTGGAGGCGCTCCAGCCGTACTCCGAGGTCGTGGTCTTGCCCACGACGATCGCCCCGGCGGCCCGCAGCCGCGCGACCGAGGGCGCGTCGGCGCGGGGCCGCCGGTTCTCCAGGAGGGACCCCCGGGCGGTGGGCAGGCCCCCGGTCTGGATGAGGTCCTTCACCGAGACGGTGATCCCGAGCAGCGGCTGCCGCTCGAACGCCGCCCGGCCCAGCTCATGGATCCGGGCGTCGGCCAGCTCGGCCTCCCGTACGGCCTCGTCGCCCGCGACCGAGACGAACGCCCCGAGCTCGATGTCGGTCTTCTGGATCGTGGTGAGGACCGACTGGACGTGCTCGGCCGCGGTGAGCTCGCCCCGGGCGAGGAGCTCGCGTATGTCACCGATGGAGGTCAACGGATCTCCTTGCAAGGACAGGTGGGACGCCGGTCACGACACCCGGTGCGGCTGCCTGGCGCCCGCCGCCGCGGCCTGGACCGACTTGAGGTGCCATTCGGAGTCGAAGGCGGTGACCTCGATGTCCTCGCCCGCGGCCACCAGCGCGGCGGCCGCGCTCATGGCACCGGCGATGAACCCGGAGGTCCGGTGGGCGGCGAGCAGGTCGCTCTCGTCGAACGGCGTGCCGTCGCAGCGCAGCAGGCGCAGGTCCATGAACCCGTTGAACGGCCGGCCCATGATCTCGACCGACTGCGGGCTGCGGATGCTGAAGCGCACCTTGGTGGCGACATGCCCGTGGTGGTGCTGGTCGGAGTAGAAGGCGACGTCCGGAATGGTCGGCGGGATGAAGTGGTCGCGCTCCACCACCGCGGGCACCTTGGGCAGGTTGCCGGCGATGAAGTGCCAGGAGTTGTACTGCATCCGCGACGACATCGCCCAGGCGTTGTCGGCGAGTTGGAGCACCGAGTCCTCGTAGTGGCGCCTGGCCGACGGGGCGGGCACCACACAGCAGAAGAAGTCGGTGATGTCCCACTTGGTGATCTCGGCGTAGCTCTGCTCCCGCAGGGCGCGCATGAGCTCGGGGATGGACCGCATGCCGCGGCTCATCGCGAAGTCCGCCTCGAAGACGTCGGTCGCGGCGGCCACCGTCTCGTACACCAGGGCCTCGAGGCCGGTGCCGAAGTCGCCGTACGGCCGCGCCAGCCATCCCGGGGAGGCGGCGAGGCTCGCGCCGAGCTCCTCGAAGGTGGCGCCGGTGACCGGCAGCCGGTCGCTGAGCCGCTCGGTGAGGGCCGCCTCGCGCCGCTTGGACGCCTCGCCGTACGGCCCGGCCAGGCGCTCGATCTTGTGCATCAGCGCGCCGTGGATCTCGCGGTAGAGCTGGGCGTTGGGCAAGACGTGGCCCACCCGGCGCTCGCGCAGCGCCACGGCCAGCTTGTTGAGCGCCTCGACCCGGTGCGTGGGGGCGGGCGGGACGGGCTCGCCGCCGGGCACCGCGTTGTAGTTCTGGCGGCAGCGCTCCAGCATGAACGCGAGGTGGTCCAGGGAGAGCTGGGTGCCGTTGGCCTCCTCGATCCGGCCGGCGCCCGCCGACCGCACGAGCAGGGTGAGGCAGACGACCAGCATCGCGTCGTGGTCGGACCAGCGCTCCATCTCGACGCCCAGCAGGCTGCTGAAGGTCTCGTTGGGGTGGCCCGCCCAGAGGGTCTTGCCGATGAGGTTGTTGCCCTCGCGGAAGTTCGTGTAGAGCTTCCCCTCCTGGTGCAGGACGAAGGGGGCGGTCCGCAGCGCGGACTCCCTTACCGTCTCCAGGAGTTCGTCGCGGGCCTGGGTGCCGAGCGCGGCCAGCCACTGGCGGCAGTCGACGACCTGGTCGGCGTAGCGGGCGGCAGCGCGGCCCACCTCGCTCTCGTAATCGAGCAGGTCCTGCGCCGACCACGGCACGCTGATCACTCCGTCGACCAGGGTCTCCTCGTCGGCGAGGGAGCCCTGGGAGGGGACGCGGATGGCGATGCGGCCGGTGGTGGTCAGCCCGAGCTCGCCCAGGAACGCGGGGCGCTCCTTGGCGTCGCGCACCGGGGCGGCCAGGTCCTCCTCGCGCCACGAGATGCCGCACAGGACCTTGAGCGCCGCCTCGTCGGCGGTGCGCAGGGCGCGCAGCTGGACGTCGGCGGGGACATGGCCGTCCAGGGTGAGCAGGGTGGTCACCGCGGTCCGCAGGTCGGGGGCCTCGACGGCCTTCTCCCAGGCGTTCTTGAGGAGGGTGGGGAAGCCGGCCTCCTCGTCCTTGACGCGGTCCGGCTTGGGGGTGGCGCCGGCCACCGCGCCCAGGCGGCTGGGCCGGCGGCTCTGCCGCTTCTTGGCGTTGATGGCCCGGCGCGAAGTGCCGTTGCGTTCGGCGAAGCTCGTCATGACACACCCTCAGAGGTCAGCCCGATGTGGTTCCACATCTCGTCGGACGTCGGGGTCCAGTCCTCGTCCACGTAGATGCAGTCGACGGGGCACTCCAGGACGCACTTGGGGCAGCCCGAGCAGAGCTCGGGGATGATGACGACATCGAGCCCGTTGTCGAAGATGGCGTTGAACTCGGGCGGGCAGGCACGCAGGCAGGTGTCGCAGGTGATGCACTCGGCCCGCTCGATGCGGCGCGGCGGCTTCTTCCACGTCTCGCTGCGCCGGCGCTCGGCGATCACCTTGTTGCGCCCGGATACCGAGCCTTCCACCTCGTCGAGTGAGTCGTCCGAAGTATTCGTGGGCATGTGGCCCCCCTCTTGTCCTGTATCGCTCGTGACCACGTAAGAGAGCATCAATAGCGCGCCGCACCTTGGCGACGTCGGCCAGAATTACACGGAGGCTCGCTTCATGGGAACGGCGGGCGAGCGGTGTGCAGACGCGGATCAAAACGTGCGGTGGATTCCTGCTGGAGGGAATCTTGAATCGCGCGGACTCTTGATAATCCCCGGTTCCGCAAGGGGACGCAATATGCTCAAGTCAGCGGGCCGTGGACGCGGGTACGGCGGCCCGGAGGCACTCATGAGGGCCGTGCTGACCTGCGGGTATCCGGGGCACGTAGCCGGAGCGGCGGCCGCTCGGACCGGGCCGCGGCGGCCACACCGTACGAAGGTATACGCGAAGCGCGCCCGTGCAACCGCGGAACTTTCGCAGTCGAACACCTTGCGCACACACCGCCGTACGGCAACTTCACGCACGGCTGCTTACTGGTGTCACCTTACCGTTTTCCGGGCTTTGTGTCCGTTATCCATTGCGGTGCGCATTCACGTCGCGCGGACCTATGGATGAGGCAAAGGAATCCCGGGACGGGGCTCGGCGCATAAGGTGATCGACGCCACTCGGTAAGAGGCGCCCGGCTATCCGGGCGCGGTTCGGGGGAGGATTTCCCCAGGACGTCAATTGTTCAACGAGGGCGGGAGCGCGGGCGGCGGCGGCGCTGCCGCGCGGCTGCGGCCGTACGCGAGCGGCG
>NZ_BAAACA010000001.1:82632-306975 GCF_039521265.1 Streptomyces crystallinus
ACCGGGCCCGGTGCCCGGTGGCGCGCCGCGGTTGTCCCGGACGTCACCTCATATGCCGCCGCCGCAGGCGCGGTCGGCGCTCCTCACTCGCCCAGGATGGTCAGATCCGTCCGGCTGAGGCGGTCGGGGGCGGCCCGCATGTCGATGCCGGTGATCCGCTCGTCCACGATCGTGAAGCCGAAGACCACCCTCGGCCGGCCGCGCGGCGCCCACACCGCGCCCACCGACCCGTCCACCAGGGCCAGTCGGGCGTGCCGGGCCCGCCCCGAGAACGTCCGCGCCACCGAGCTCGCGCCCCGCACCTCCGTCGGCGAGCCCGCCGCCACCGCCTCCGGGTCGGCGTGCAGCACCACGTCCGGGTCGAGCATCGCGATCAGGGTGTCGAAGTCGCCGCCGCGCGAGGCGGTCAGGAACGAGTCCACTATCCGGCGCAGCCGGTCGGGCCGGTCGTCGGGCAGCGGGTCCACGCTCTGCACCCGCACCCGGGCCCGGCCCGCGAGCTCACACGCCGCCCGCGGGCCGCCGACGCCGACGATGGGCGCGATCTCCTCGTACGGCAGACCGAAGAGGTCGTGCAGCACGAACGCCATCCGCTCGGCCGGGTCCAGCGTCTCCAGCACCACCAGCAGGGCCAGGCCCACCGAGTCCGCCAGCAACTCCTCGTGTGCCGGCCCCATCCGGGCCAGGTCCGCAGCCACCGCGTCCGGCACCGGCGCCGCCAGGTCGTCCGGCGCGCGGCGCGCGGCGGGCACCCGGGGCAGCAGGGGAGCATCCGGCAGAACCGTTCCGCGGGTGCGCAGCCGGTCCAGGGAGACGTTCGCGACCACCGTCATCAACCAGGCGGGCAGCCCCCGGACACCCTCGTCCGTGGCGTCGTCACCGCTGTCGACGATCTGTAACCACGCTTCCTCGACGGCTTCGTCGGCCTCGTTCAGCGTCCCCAGCATCCGGTACGCCACGGCCCGCAGATGCGGGCGGTTCTCCTCGAAACGCCGCGCCAGCCATTCGCCGTCGTCCATCGGTCACATTCCTCCGTCGCGCTCCGTCAGTGAGTGACGAACGCGTCACGGTCACACCCTCTGGCCACGTTCCGTCATAGCAGTGACGAACAAAACCCAGCTCATGTGACAGGAAGAGGTACCCCGATCGAGTCGAGGCGATCGGGTCGTACAGGGGAGGCCCCTCGAATCAACCGGAGTTCGACCGAGCCCTGAGCGCCGCACGGCCGCGCGGGGCTCCCGACCCTTAGCGAGCAGTCATGACGACGCATCCTCCATCACCCAGGCAGTCCGTCGAGGAGCCGCCGCCCCCCGCAACGACTTCGTTCGCCCACAGGTACGCGAGGGCCGTCGTCGGCCGCCGCTCCAAGTGGGCGGTCCTCGTGCTGTGGGTGCTGCTCATCGGCGTGGGCGGATCCCTCGCGGCCAAGCTCGGTGACGTCCAGAACAACGAGGCACAGACCTGGTTGCCGAAGAACGCGCAGGCGACCAAAGCGGTGAAGATCGCCGAGGACTACTTCGCGGACAAGGGCCGCCTCGGCGCGGTCGTCGTCTACGCGCGCGAGGACGGCCTCACCGACGCCGACCTGGCGAAGATCAACAGCGACCGCGGCCAGTTCGTCACGGACAAGCTCGCGGCGGCGGCGATCCCGCCGGTCACGGTCGCCGGCGACAAGAAGGCCGCGTTCCTCAGCGTGCCCATCAAGTCGGACAAGAGCGACAACAAGGTCCTGGGTGACGGGGTGAAGGACGTCCGCAAGGCCGCCCAGAAGAACGCGCCGGACGGCCTCGACGTCAAGATCGCGGGCCCGGCCGGCAGCATCGCCGACTTCATCGATGTCTACTCCGGCATGGACGGCGCGCTGATGGGCGCCACGATCGGACTCGTCGCGATCTTCCTGCTGTTCACCTACCGCAGCCCCATCCTCTGGCTGATCCCGCTGATCTCGGTCTTCCTGGCCAGCCAGGTCGCCAGCGCGGTCGTCTACCTCCTCGCCAAACACGCCGGGCTCACGGTCAACGGGCAGAGCGCCTATGTACTCATCGTCCTCGTCCTGGGCGTCGGTACGGACTACGCGCTGCTGCTGATCGCGCGCTATCGCGAGGAGCTCCATCGCCACGAGGACAAGCACGAGGCGATGGAGTACGCGCTGCGCCGCTGCCTGCCCGCGATCACGGCCTCCGCGGCGACCGTGGGCATCGCCACCATCTGCCTGGTGTTCGGCTCCATGAACTCCACCCGGGGCCTCGGCCCGGTCGTCGCCCTCGGTGTCGTCATCGTCTACTTCGCCATGACCACGCTGCTGCCCGCGTTCCTGGTGATCCTGGGCCGCTGGGTGTTCTGGCCGTTCACCCCGCGCTACTCGGCGCAGTACGTGGACGCGGCCGTCGAGAAGGAGCACGGCTTCTGGGCCAGGATCTCCGGCTTCGTCGGCCGCAGGCCGCGCCCGATCTGGATCGGTACGGTCGTCGTCCTCGGCGCGCTGGCGTTCGGCGCGATGTCGCTGTCCACCGGACAGACCCAGGCCGAGCAGTTCACCAAGAAGGTCGACTCGGTGGCGGGCCAGGAGCTGCTGTCCCAGCACTTCCCGGCCGGCTCCTCCGCTCCCGCCGACGTCTACGTCAAGGACGCGGGCGCGGCCACCGCGCTCTCCACCGTCCAGGGCGTGCCCGGTGTCACCAGCGCCACCTCGGTGGAGTCCAAGAACGGCTGGACGCACATCGAGTCCGTCCTGAAGAACGCGCCGGACACCCAGGCCGCCCGGCAGACGGTCGACCGGATGCGCGACGCGCTCGACCGCGCCTCCGGTGAGGCCCAGGACGCGGTGGTCGGCGGGCAGACCGCGATCGCGCTCGACACCTCCGACGCCCAGGGCAAGGAGGAGAAGGTACTGATCCCGCTCATCCTCGCGGTGGTCCTGATCATGCTGATCATCCTGCTGCGGGCCCTGGTGGCGCCGCTGGTGCTGCTGCTGTCGGTGGTGCTGTCGTACACCGCCGCCGTGGGCGCCGCCGCGCTGCTCTTCCACGCCGTCGGGTATCCGCGGATCGACCGGGGGCTGCTGCTGTTCGGCTTCCTGTTCCTGGTCGCGCTCGGTGTCGACTACACCATCTTCCTGATGACCCGGGCCCGCGAGGAGGTCGGCAAGCGCGGCCACCGCGACGGCATCCTCACCAGCCTCACCGTCACCGGTGGTGTGATCACCTCGGCGGGCCTCGTCCTCGCCGCCACCTTCAGCGTCCTTGCGGCGATCCCGACCGTGGCCTCGCTCCAGCAGGGCCTGCTGGTGGCGGTCGGCATCCTGCTGGACACGTTCATCGTCCGCAGCCTGCTGATCCCGGCGCTCGCGCTGGAGCTCGGCCCGAAGTTCTGGCGCCCGGGCCGTCCCGAGCGCGACGAGGCGGACCTGCCGGTCAGCGCGCGCACCGAATCGGCGCGCCTGGGCTGACCCCGTACGTACGACGGGCGCACCGGCTCGTAGGTGCGGTCCTCGATCGCGGGCGCGTCGCTTCCTTGGGGGAGCGACGCGCCCGTGCGCGTGTCCGGGGCCGGTCCGGAACCGGGACGTCACACTTTCTGGGGCCGGCTCGTCAAGGTGGCGACACTTCGACGAAGGAGGAGCCATGACGTCGCCCATCCTGGTGACCGGCGGCACGGGCACGCTGGGACGACTGGTCGTCTCCCGGCTGCGGGACGCCGGCGCCGACGTCCGGGTGCTCAGCAGGAAGAGCCGTCCGGCCGAGCACGGCGTCACGTATGTGACCGGCGACCTGGCCAAGGACCAGGGCATCGGCCCGGCGGTCGAGGGCGTGCGGACGGTCGTGCACTGCGCCAGCGACAAGAAGGGCGACGACGAAGCGGCCCGCAACCTGGTCCGCGCGGCCGGGGCGGCGGGCGTCGGGCACCTCGTCCACATCTCCATCGTCGGCGTCGAGGACGTCCCCTTCGGCTACTTCAAGGCGAAGCTGGCGTCCGAGCGGGTGGTCACCGGGTCCCCGGTGCCGTGGACGCTGCTGCGCGTCACCCAGTTCTACGACTTCATCCTCAACGGGGCCCAGAAGGCGAGGAAGCTGCCGCTGGTCCCGGTGCCCTCGGGCTTCCGGGTGCAGCCGATCGACCCCGAGGAGGTGGCCGACCGGCTCGCCGAACTGGCCCTGGACAAGCCGGCCGGGCGGGTGCCCGACCTGGTGGGGCCGCAGGCCACCGACGCGGTCGCGATGATCCGCGCCTACCTCAAGGCCCTGCACCGGGGCGCCCCGGTGATCCCGGTGCGGATGCCCGGCATGGGGAAGATCCGCGCCGGCGGGCTGCTGCCCAAGGGCCCCGACGGGTACGACACGGCCCGGGTGACCTGGGAGGAGTTCCTGGCCGCCAAGCTCGGCTGATCGGCCGAGGCGGCGGTCCCCTCACCCGGCAGATCCGCCCGGAAGACAATTTCATAGGAAATAACCGAACTGGATACTGAACATCCAAGATCTGAACGTGATGTGACTTGTCCCATAGGCTGGGTTTCGCGTTGTGTGACGGGCCCGGTGGAGGAATGTGACCCATGGACGAGACCGAACGGCTGGCGGAGCGTTTCGAGACGTACCGCCCTCATCTACGGGCGGTCGCCTACCGGATGCTGGGCCAGCTGAGCGAGGCCGAGGACGCCGTGCAGGAGTCCTGGTTCCGGCTCAGCCGCTCCGACGTGAGCGCGGTGGAGAACCTGGGCGGCTGGCTGACGACGGTCGTCGCCCGCGTCTGTCTGGACATGCTGCGCTCAAGGGAGTCGCGGCGCGAGGACCTGCTGGGCGAGCGGCCGCCGCCCGTCCACCACGGCGTGCACGAGGGCGCCGACCCCGAGCAGGAGGCGGTGCTGGTCGACTCGGTCGGCCCGGCGCTGCTGGTGGTGCTCGACACGCTCTCCCCGGCCGAGCGGCTCGCCTTTGTGCTGCACGACATGTTCGCCGTCCCCTTCGACGACATCGCCCCGGTCGTGGGGCGCTCCACCATCGCCACCCGGCAGCTGGCCAGCCGGGCGCGCCGCCGGGTGCAGGGCGCCGAGGCCGCGCCCACCGCGGACCGCGGGCGCCAGCGGCAGATCGTGGACGCCTTCCTCGCCGCCTCGCGCGGCGGCCGGTTCGACGAACTGCTCGCCCTGCTCGACCCGGAGGTCGTCGTCCGCGTCGACGGCGCCGCGCTGGCGATGGGCGCGAGCGGCGCCCTGGGCTCCCAGGCGGTCGCCAAGACGTTCTCGGGCCGGGCGCAGGTCGCCCAACTGGCGCTGGTGGACGGGGCCCCGGGCATGGTCTGGGCGCCGAACGGCAGTGTGAAGGTGGTGTTCGACTTCATCGTCGTGGACGGGCGGATCGCCGCGATCGACATGCTGGCCGACCCGGAGCAGCTGGACGAGATGGACGTGAAGATCCTCGCGGAGTAGCCCTGAGCGCCCTGGACGCGGTGGCGGCAAGGGAGCGGGAGGAGCACGAAACCGGGAGCGCGCCCCGTTTTCGTGGGTGTGCACCTCCCGGAACACCCGTCCGGGCCACCCACTCCATGCAACACCAAGAGGCGCAGCGCGGCCATCGGGCCGTGCTGCGCCTCTGCTGTTCCTTGAGCGGACCCCGAGCCGGTACGGACCGGCCGCGCCCCGGCCGCGTACTAGCCGCGCCGGACCGCCATCCGCCGGCGGGCCGCGTCCGCCAGCGCCGTGAACGGGCTGTCGTCGTCGGACTCCTCGGCGTGCCACTGCACTCCGACCGCGAACGGGTGGCCGTCGACCTCGATGGCCTCGACCGTGTTGTCCTCGGACCAGGCGGTCACCGTCAGACCCTCGCCGACCTGGTCGATGACCTGGTGGTGGTGGCAGGGCACGACGTCCTTCTTGAGGAAGTCGGCAATGAGGCTGCCCGGTTCGAGCCGCACCTTCTGCTGGCCGTACTCCTTGCCGCCGGGGGAGTGGTTGTCGTGGCCGACGACGTCCGGCAGATGCTGCTGGAGCGTGCCGCCGCGCAGGATGTTGATCAGCTGCTCACCGCGGCAGATGCCGAGCGTGGGCAGCTTGTCCTCCAACGCGGCCTCGATCAGAGCGAGTTCGGCCCGGTCGCGGGTGGTGTCGTTCCAACCGGTCTTCTCGTGCTTGTCCTGTCCGTACAGCGCCGGGTCCGCGTCGGGACCCGCGAGCAGCAGCAGACCGTCGAGCCCGTCGATGGTCTGCTCCACGCCGGGCTGCGGAGCCAGCAGCACCGGTATGCAGCCGGCGTCGGCGACCTTCTGGACGAACGTCTGCGGTACGAACGTCGCGTCCATCTCGAAGATCGCGAACTTGATCTGGGTCACGACGGCCGTGATGCCGATGATGGGCCGGCGCGTACGGTCCAGCGAGCTCAGGGTCTCGTTGACGGCGGAATGCACAGTGCACCTCACAAAGTGTCAGAGCTGGAGTGCGGAGCGGAACTCCGCCTCGTGGTGGGTGATCCACTCGGCGTACGTGTAGGCGGGCCGTCCGGTGACGACGTCGACGGTGGGCAGCACTTCGGCGTCCGCCCCCTGCAACCGCTCGCGCCGGTCGAGGAGTTGGTCGGCCACGAACCCGGAGAGGTAGTGGACCATCTGGGCGCGGACGCGGTCGCGCGGCACCTCCTGGAAGCGGACGGGGATGCCGAGCGCGGCACCGAGCATGCGCACCCGCTCCTCCTGGCTCAGCGACTGGGGCCCGGTGATCGCGTGGATCCTGCCGGATTCCGCCGCGAGCAGGGACTTCACCGCGACCGCCGCGATGTCGCGCTCATGGATCGGCGCCATCGCGGAACTTCCGTACACACCGTGGACCACTCCGTCTTCGGCGATCTGGGGTATCCAGAGGAGATCGTTGGACATGAACGCGCTCGGCCGCAGGAACGTCCACGACATTCCCGACTCGACGACTGCCTTCTCGCACGCGATGTGCGGCTCTTCGGCAGCATAGGTGACCGCCTCGGAAGACAGCATGACCACATGTTGCACCCCGGCTCGCGCGATGGCGTCGACCGCTCCCCGGAGCTCGCCGAACACCGGCCAGAGGTAGAGGCGGTCGACCCCGCGCAGCGCCGGGGCCAGGGTTTCGGGCCGGCTCAGGTCGGCCGCCAGGACCTCCACCTCGCTCGGCAGGGCGCACTTGGCGGGGTCGCGTGCGATGGCCCGCACCTGCTCCCCCGATTTCAGCAGCTCGTCGACGATGTTTCTGCCGACGTTCCCGGTCGCGCCGGTAACCAAGATCATGTCTTTTCTCCCGTGGTCAAGGGGGGACGGACGTGCGACGGATGTCCTGCAATTTCGCGAAGGCGATACAAGCGGCACGGATAATCCGGGCAGGTGGGGGAGTGCGCTCGAAGGGAAGGGGCAGCGGGGCGCCGCCCGGTTGTCCCTCGGGCGGGCGGATGCGGCGAAATAAGTAACTGACCGGTAGGTACGGGGATAAGTGACCGACTGGTAAGTAGGGAGAGGGAAACAAAGGTGCTGTCGCAGTAAGCGTCGGCCATGAGGCGGCGGTGCCCCATGGCCGACGGTGAAGCGGGGGAGTGCGGTTACTTGACCTTGCTCTCGGAGAGGTTGATCCGCCAGGAGACGCCGAAGCGGTCGTTGACCCAGGCGAACTTCGCGCTGAACCCGTAGGTGCCGACCGGCATGATCACCTCACCCTTCTCGGAGAGGCCCTGGAAGACCCGGTCGAACTCCTCGTCCGAGTCGCACTGCACGTACACCGCCATGGCCGGGGAGAACGAGTAAGTGTCCCAAGGGGCGTGGTCGGAGCCCCGGGCGCCGTCCGGTGGGATGTTGATGCACATGAACTGCTGGCCGGCCAGGGTGAAGACCGCGTGCTGAAGGGTCCCCTCCACCCAGCCCGGCTCACCGGCCCGGGCGCGAATGGTGTTGATCACCTCTGAGTCGTCGAAGAGGGACGTGTAGAACGTCACCGCCTCCTCGGCATCCTGCGGGAACGCCAGAAAAACCGTGAGCTTCTGCGTGACTGCGGAGGACATCGCTCTCCTTATTAAGTCTGGTGTTCTGCGTGGATCACCCTTCCAACATCCAATTCACCCAGTCAAGAGGGCAACCGCGGAAAGTCGATGTCGAGCGGTGAATTGGATCTTGTTGTCCCGCCGTGGCCCCGAAGCCATCCGGAACAAGGGACTTCGGTCTCTTGAATGCCTCATTCCTATTCTGTTTTATCGATCATTTCCGCGCGACGGAAAATGATCACCGTGGAAGAGGTGGGAGGCATTTCCATAAGCCTTGCCCAAGTGATGGATGGGTTCCGGGAAAAGATCATGAAAAACAGCAGGACCCATTCCCCTTGACGCCCCTGATCGACGGGTTGCAGACTTCTTCGGCGGCCCGAAAGGTCTTTTCCGTGAGCCGTTGAGCATGATCACATTCAGTGCTCCGTTTTCGATCTCGATAGGCCGGTTGAGCGGTATCGAGAGGCGTCGCGAGTTGATTCCCGAAGTGCTGAATTCGATCTCGCATATCTCACCCAGGAGGGCGAAGAATGGGAACTGGCGTGATCATTGCCGGTGCCGGACCCGTCGGGCTGATGCTGGCCGGCGAACTCCGGCTGAACGGCGTCGACGTCGTCGTCTACGAGCAGAGAGCCACCCCCAGCGGTGAGTCGCGCGGGGTCGGCTTCACCCGGCGTGCCGCCGAGGTGTTCCACCAGCGCGGACTGCTGGCCCGCTTCGGTGACATCGAGATCGGCAACGAGGGCCACTTCGGCGGGGTGCGCATCGACTTCACCGCCCTGGAGGACAACCACTTCGGCATCCGCGGTGTGCCGCAGTACCGCATCGAGGAGATCCTGGAGGCGTGGGTCACCGACCTCGGCGTGGATGTGCGCCGCGGCCACGAGGTGGTCGACTACCGGGAAGGCGCGGATGACGTCACGGTGGTCGTCGACGGGCCGGACGGCCGTGCCGAGCACACCGCCCGGTACCTGGTGGGCTGCGACGGCGGACGCTCCAGGATCCGCAAGCTGGCCGGCATCGCGTTCCCCGGCCGGGAGGCCACCCGCGGAATGTACGTGGCCGACGTCGTGGACCGCCCCGACATCAAGCCGCGCGTCATCGGCGAACGGGTCGACGGCGGCATGGTGATGGCGATCCGCCTGGAGGAGGGGGTGACTCGGATCATCATCCACCCGGCGAAGCTCACTCCCCGCGACAACAGCAAGCTGACGTTCACCGAGATCGCGGACTCCTGGCAGGAGCTCACCGGGCAGTCGCTGCACGGCGCCGAGACGAAGTGGGTGAGCGCGTTCACCAACGCCACGCGCCAAGCCGCCGAGTACCGGCGCGGCCGGATCCTGCTGTGCGGCGACTCCACCCACATCCACATCCCGGCCGGCGCCCAGGGGCTGAGCGTGGGGGTCCAGGACGCGGTGAACCTCGGCTGGAAGCTGGCCGCCACCGTCAACGGCTGGGCGCCCGAGGGTCTGCTCGACACGTACCACGCCGAGCGGCACCCGGTGGGCGAGAAGCTGCTGCGCAACACCCTCGCCCAGGCCTCCCTCTATCTCACCGGCGACGAGATGGAGCCGATGCGCCAGGTGATGCGGGAGCTGGTGCAGTCGCCGGACGCGGCGCGGCGCCTCGCCGGGCACGTCAGCGGTCTGGGTATCCGCTACGACATGGGCGGTGCCACCGGCCACCCGCTGCTCGGGCTGCGGATGCCCGACCGCGAGGTCAAGCTGGGAGACGGCTCCACCACCCGGGTGTCGGAGCTGCTGCACCCGGCGCGCGGTGTGCTGGTCGTCGCGGACGGCAGCGCCGAACCGGCCAGGCTCGCCGCCGGCTGGTCCGACCGGATCGACATCGTCACCGACGCGGGCTGGTCGGACCGGGTCGACATCGTCCCGGACGGCTGGGTCCCGGCGGACACGGCCGAGGGGACGACACCGGACGCCGTCCTGCTGCGCCCCGACGGGCACGTCGCCTGGGCGTCGCCGGACGGCGGCGAACTGCTCGACGCGCTCGTCCGCTGGTTCGGCTCGCCGCGCTGACCCGGCGTCCCGTCCACCCCGCAGACCGACAGGAGATCCCGTGATCGAATTCGTGGAGGCCGACGAGACCACTCCTTATACACAGCAGCTCCAGGAGCGGACCGGCCCGGTCGTGCTCGTCAACACGTTCACCGTCCCGGAGGGCAAGGCCGAGGAGTTCCTGGCGCTCTGGCGCCGGGACGCCGCATACTTCACGCGGCAGCCCGGTTTCGTCTCCACGCAGATGCACCGGGGCATCGCCGGCAGCCGGATCCTGGTGAACGTCGCGGTCTGGCAGTCCGCCGCCCATCTGGCGGCGGCGCACAGCAACCCCGAGTTCCACCCGGGCGGTGAGGGCTACCCGAAGGGGTGCACCGTATCGCCCCATCTGTACGAGAAGGTCGCGGTCGAGGGCATCTGCTCCGACTGAGGCAGCGCAGGCCCGGGGGCCCGTCACGCCGGTGTGACGGGTTCCGGGTCTGTTCTCGGCCAATAAACCGGCCAACTTCACGCCACCGGGCTGGAGTTGCCCCGACGCTCGGCCCGGGAAGTGCGACCGGCGGTTACCCCGGTGGTGGGCGACCGCCTCGGGCGCATCACGAGTGCGAAGCCGATCAACGGGCCGGAATGTGCGATTCCGGCCCCTCTTCTGACGGTCCCTGACGTCCGGCGCCACTCGGTGGGCCGATTCCCCCGACTGTTCACCTTCGACGGTACAGAAGGTTGTCCGCGCTTGACGGAACCTGAACTTCCGCTCTGTCGGCCCGGCGTTTGCCCTCGTACAGCAGTGCGGTACGCACGGCTCCGGGGGCCCCTCGGGCTGCCTCGCGGGCGTCTCGCGCGCGCGTGAACGCCCTTGTCCCGCACGGGAATCCGGGCTCCGCGAACCGGCTCCGGGGTGGTTGACAAGGCCTCCCCCGTCGCCTTTCATTTCGCACACCGGAAGTGGATTCCGGTTCCGATTCATTGCGAGGGGGCGCAAAGTGAGTCTGGCCGAGCAATCGATTGACGATCAGTTACTGAAGATCCACGCGGCGGACCTCGACGAGGTCGTGACCTCCATGGTCTGGATCGAGTCGCATCCCGCCGGTGAAGTACGCATCGACTCCCTGGTGTTCGAGGACTCGCCCCGCCTCGGCGGCGCGGACGAGGACCATGTGCGCGTGCTCGCCGAGGCCGGCGACTCGCTGCCGCCGATCACCGTCCACCGCCCGTCGATGCGTGTCATCGACGGTACCCACCGGGTGCGCGCCGCGCTCCTCAACGGCCGTACGACCATCCAGGCCCGGATGGTCGACTGCGACGAGGGCGCCGCATACGTCCTCGCGGTCAAGGCCAACGTCACCCACGGTCTGCCGCTCTCGCGCTCCGACCGCTCGGTGGCCGCCGCGCGCATCATCATGACCCACCCGCAGTGGTCGGACCGGGCCGTGGCCGCGGCCGTCGGCCTCTCCGACAAGACCATCTCCCGCATCCGTTCCCGCTCCTCGGCGGACGCTCCGCAGTCGAACGCGCGCCTGGGCCGCGACGGCCGGCTGCGCCCGCTGGACAGCGGATACCGCCGCCAGCAGGCCGCCGCGATGATCCACGAGCGGCCCGACGCGGGGCTGCGCGAGGTGGCCCGGGCGACCGGCCTCTCCCCGGCCACCGTCCGGGACGTGCGCCAGCGCATCGACCGGGGCGAGGACCCCGTACCGGGCCGCTACCGCACGGCCGCGGGCCAGAGCCCGGCGCCGGGCGGGCCCGTGGTGCCCCGCCAGACGCAGCGGGCGGTGAGCGCCCGCAGCGAGCGCCGGGACGTCACCGTCGACCGGCAGAAGCTGCTCGCCAAGCTGAGCGAGGACCCCTCGCTGCGGCTCAACGAGGCCGGCCGGCGCACCCTGCGCTGGCTCCACCACTACACGGTGGAGCCGGAGGGCATGGAGACCCTCGGCCGCGGTCTGCCCGGGCACTGGGCACCCGAGGTCGCCGACCTCGCACGCAGCTGCGCCGCCGCCTGGCAGACCCTTGCCGAGCAGCTCCAGCAGCGGGCCGAGTGAGCCGGCCGGGCGCCGGCCGTGACAGCGCCGCCGAGCGCTGAGCACCGCGCACACGCACCGAGCGGCGCGGAGGGAGTGCTGGTCGCGGGCAGAGCGCCCGCGCCAGCACTCCGCCCGTTCCGCCGTGCAACTGCGGCACACCCGTATCCGTCCGTCGGCGGGCGGATCATCGATACGTTCGAACAGCTGCCCAACCAGCCGCCACTAACGTCAGGTTGGAAAGGCTTCAACGCGCTGACGTAACCAGGAGGCTGTCCGTGTCCCCTTACGCAGATACCCGCGACCAAGGCCCCCGGACGGGGGTCTGGTTCATCGGAGCCCGCGGCTCCGTCGCCACCACGGCGGTCGCCGGCTGCGCCGCCGTCGCCGCCGGGCTCCAGCCCGCCACCGGCATGGTCACCGAGACCCCCGACTTCGAGGGCGCCGGCCTCCCGGAGCTCTCGTCCTTCGTCTTCGGCGGCCATGACACCGCCGCCAGCCCGCTGCCCAAGCGGGCCGAGGAGCTGGCCGCCGGCGGCGTGCTGCCGCACGGGCTGCCCGCCGCCGTGCGCGCCGAACTCGCCGCCGCCGACGAGGAGATACGCATGGGCGGCCCGCTGCCCGGCGACACCCGCGACGACGAGGAGCTGATCGCCGCGTTCGCGGCCGACATCAGCGACTTCGCCCGCCGCACCCAGGTGGCCCGTACGGTCGTCGTCAACGTCTCCTCCACCGAGCCCGCGCCCGCCGAGGGCGACACCCGGCTGCCCGCGTCCTCGCTGTACGCCGCGGCCGCGCTGCGCGCCGGGTGCGCGTACGTCAACTTCACCCCGTCCACCGGGCTGCGCCACCCCGGCCTGGAGCAGGCGGCCCAGGCGGCCGGTGTCCCGTACGCGGGCCGCGACGGCAAGACCGGCCAGACCCTGCTCCGCGCGGTGCTCGCGCCGATGTTCCGCCAGCGCGCGCTGGCCGTACGGGCCTGGTCCGGCAGCAATCTGCTGGGCGGCGGGGACGGCGCCTCGCTCGCCGACCCGGCGGCCGCCGCGGCCAAGAACGCGGGCAAGAACCGCGTCCTGGAGGACACCCTCGGCACGCTGCCCGAGGGCGAGGTGCACATCGACGACGTGCCGGCGCTCGGCGACTGGAAGACCGCCTGGGACCACATCGTCTTCGAGGGCTTCCTCGGCTCCCGGATGGTGCTCCAGACGATCTGGCAGGGCTGCGACTCGGCGCTCGCCGCGCCCCTCGTGCTGGACCTGGCCCGTCTGACCGCCCGTGCCCATGAGGCCGGGCTGAGGGGCCCGCGCCCCGAGCTGGGCTTCTACTTCAAGGACCCGGACGGCGGCTCCTCGGCGCTCGCCGAGCAGTACGGCGCCCTGCTGGCGTTCGCCGAGCGGCTGCGGGAGGCCCGGTGAAGCCGGTGCTGCGCGACTGGGCCGAACTCCTGCGGATCTCCGCCCTGTTCACCGTGCCCGGCGACGCCCTCGCGGGGGCGGCGGCCGCCGGGCTGCGCCCCAACCGGCGCACCGCGCTCGCCGTCGGCTCCTCCCTCTGCCTGTACGAGGCGGGGATGGCCCTGAACGACTGGGCGGACCGCGAGGAGGACGCCGTCGACCGCCCGCACCGCCCGATCCCGTCCGGCCGGGTGAAGCCCGCGGCGGCCCTGGCCGCGGCGGCCGGTCTCACCGGCGCGGGCCTGGCGCTCGCCTACCGGGCGGGCCGTCCCGCCGCTCTGGTGGCGACCGCGCTCGCGGGCACGGTGTGGGCGTACGACCTGCGCCTCAAGCACACGGCGGCGGGACCGGCGGCGATGGCCGCGGCCCGCTCCCTCGACCTCCTGCTGGGCGCGACGGCCACCGGTGGCAAGGTGGCGAAGCCGTCCCTGCTCCCGGCCACGGCCCTGGGCGCGCACACCTACGCGGTGACCACCGTCTCCCGCCACGAGACGCAGGGCGGTTCGTCCGGCGCGCCGCTGGCGGCGCTGGCGGCGACCACCGTGCTGGGAGCGCTGACGGCCGGGCGTCCGCCGAGGCGCGGAAGCCGGCCCGCCCCGGGTGACCTGGCCCGCGCGGGCCTGGCCGCGGCCTATGCCGCCACCGCCGCCAAGCCCCTCTTCCACGCCGCCCTCAACCCCTCGCCCCCGCTCACCCAGCGGGCTGTCGGCGGCGGGATCAAGGCGATGATCCCGCTCCAGGCGGCGCTGGCGGCGCGGGCCGGATCCCTGCGTACCGCCGCCGCCCTGACCGGCCTCGTCCCGGTGGCCCGCACGCTCGCCCGAAAGGTCAGCCCCACATGAGCCTCCGCCTCGGCTACGGCACCAACGGCCTCACCGACCTCCGCCTCGACGACGCCCTCGGGCTGCTGGCGGACCTCGGGTACGAGGGCGTCGGGCTGACCCTGGACCATATGCACCTCGACCCGCTCGCCCCCGAACTCGCCGCCCGCACCCGCCGGGTGGCCGACCGCCTCGGCGAGCTCGGCCTCGGCGTGACCGTGGAGACGGGCGCCCGGTACGTACTCGACCCCCGGCGCAAGCACGGCCCCTCCCTGCTCGACCCGGACCCGGAGGCCCGCGCCCGCCGCACCGCCCTGCTCGTCACGGCCGTCCGCGTCGCCGCCGACCTCGGCGCGCACGCCGTGCACTGCTTCAGCGGCATCACCCCCGAGGGCACCGACGACGACACCGCCTGGAAGCTGCTCGGCGAGGCGCTCGGCCCGGTGCTCGACGCGGCTGCGCAGACGGGCGTTCCGCTGGCGATCGAACCCGAGCCCGGCCATCTCCTCGCCACCCTCGCCGACTTCCACCGCCTGCGTGAGCAGCTGGGCGACCCGGAGCCGCTGGGGCTGACCCTGGACATCGGGCACTGCCAGTGCCTGGAGCCGCGCTCGCCCGCCGAGTGCGTGCGCGCCGCCGCGCCCTGGCTGCGGCACGTCCAGATCGAGGACATGCGGCGCGGGGTGCACGAGCACCTGCCGTTCGGGGACGGCGAGATCGACTTCCCGCCGGTCCTGGAGGCGCTGGCCGCCACCGGCTACCGCGGACTCACCGTCGTCGAGCTGCCCCGCCACTCGCACGCGGGCCCCGAACAGGCCCGCCGTTCCCTGGAGTTCCTGCGCCCGCTCGTCGCGGGTGCCGCCGCGCCCCTGAAGGGAGCCTAGCCGTGATACCTCGTGCGGAGCTCGACGCCCGCTTGGGCGGCGCCGCCCGTGCCTGGCTCGACGAGGCGCTCGCCGAGGCGGCGCACACCGCCGCCCGCCCGTCCGCCGGGTACGGCACCGCCCCCTGGGAGCTGCGGTTCGCCTCGGCCGGGCGCCACCTCGGCGCCGACGTCCTCGACGACGCCCGCGTCCTGCTGCTGGTCACCGCCCGGGTGGACGCGCCCACCGCGACCCGGATCTACCAGCAGGGCACCGCCGCCGAGCGCCGCGCCGTCCTGCTCGCGCTGGCGGACCTCGGCATCGAGCCGTCCGCCGGGGTGCCGCTGGTCGAGGACGCGCTGCGCGCCAACGACACCCGTCTGGTGGCGGCGGCCGTGGGCCCCTACGCGGCGGCCCACCTGGACCCGCACGCCTGGCGGCACGCCGTACTGAAGTGCCTGTTCACCGCCGTGTCCGTGGACGCCGTCGCCTCCTTGCGGGAGCGCGCCCACGGTGATGCGGAACTCGCCCGGATGCTCGGCGACTACGCGAAGGAACGTATCGCCGCCGGCCGCCCCGTCCCCGACGACCTGCACCGCGTACTGGCCCTCACCGGGGCCGAGGAGTCCTGACCATGCGTATCTTCGACCCGCACATCCATATGACGTCCCGCACCACCGACGACTACGAGGCCATGTACGCGGCGGGCGTGCGGGCGGTGGTGGAGCCCGCCTTCTGGCTGGGCCAGCCGCGCACCTCGCCCGCCAGCTTCTTCGACTACTTCGACGCGCTGCTCGGCTGGGAGCCGTTCCGGGCGGCCCAGTACGGCATAGCCCACCACTGCACCATCGCCCTCAACCCCAAGGAGGCGAACGACCCGCGCTGTACGCCCGTCCTCGACGAGCTGCCGCGCTATCTGGTCAAGGACGGCGTGGTGGCGGTCGGCGAGATCGGCTACGACTCGATGACCCCCGCCGAGGACCACGCGCTCGCCGCCCAGCTCCAGCTCGCCGCCGAGCACGGGCTGCCCGCCATGGTGCACACCCCGCACCGCGACAAGCTCACCGGGCTGCGCCGCACGATCGACGTCGTACGGGAGTCGGCGCTCGCCCCCGACCGGGTGCTGCTCGACCACCTCAACGAGACGACGGTGCGCGAGGCCAAGGACAGCGGCGCCTGGCTCGGCTTCTCCGTCTATCCGGACACCAAGATGGACGAGGACCGGATGGTCGCCGTCCTCGACGAGTACGGCCCGGAGAAGGTGCTGGTCAACTCGGCCGCGGACTGGGGCAAGAGCGATCCGCTGAAGACCCGCAAGGTCGCCGACGCCATGCTGAAGGCCGGGTTCGACGAGGACGCGGTGGACCTGGTGCTGTGGCGCAATCCCGTCGCCTTCTACGGGCTCAGCGGCCGGCTGGACCTGGATCTGACGGCGCCCGGGGCGCTTCACGAGGGCAACTCCATCCTGCGCGGCGGCGAGTAGCCGATGCGACTGCGCCATCCCGACGGCTCCACTGTCCACCTCGCGTACTGCACCAACGTCCACCCCGCCGAGACCCTCGACGGCGTCCTCGCCCAGCTGCGCGACCACTGCGAGCCGGTGCGCCGGCGCCTGGGCGCCGACCGGCTCGGCATCGGCCTGTGGCTGGCCCGGGGCGCGGCCCAGGAGCTGAGCGCCGACCCGGCCGCGCTGCGCGGTCTGCGCGCCGAGCTCGACGGACGCGGCCTGGAGGTCGTCACCCTCAACGGCTTCCCGTACGAGGGGTTCGGCGCCGAGGAGGTCAAGTACCGCGTCTACAAGCCGGACTGGACCGATCCGGAACGCCTGGAGCACACGGCCGACCTGGCCCGCCTCCTCGCCGCGCTGCTCCCCGACGACGTCACCGAGGGCACCATCTCCACCCTCCCGCTCGCCTGGCGCACCGGCTTCGACGAGGCGGCGCGCCAGACGGCGCACTCTGCGCTCCGCGCGCTCGCGGGGCGCCTGGACGCGCTGGAGGAGGCGACCGGGAAGTCGATCCGGATCGGTCTGGAGCCGGAGCCCGGCTGCACCGTCGAGACCACCGCCGACGCGATCGCCCCGCTGACCGCGATCGGCTCGCCGCGCATCGGCGTCTGCGTCGACACCTGCCATCTGGCCACCTCCTTCGAGGACCCGTCCGCCGCGCTCGGCGCGCTGGCCGCCGCCGGGATCGCCGTCCCCAAGGTCCAGCTGTCGGCCGCGCTGCACGCCGAGCACCCGGACCGGCCCGACGTGCGCGCCGCGCTCGCCGAGTTCGCCGAACCGCGCTTCCTGCACCAGACCCGCACCACCGGCGACGCCGGGCTGCTCGGCACCGACGACCTCGACGAGGCGCTGGCCGGGCGGGCCCTGCCGGACACCGCGCCCTGGCGCGCGCACTTCCACGTACCGCTGCACGCGCGGCCCGCGGCGCCGCTGACCTCCACCGTGCCGGTGCTGCGCGAGGTGCTCGCCCAGCTGGTCGGCGGCCCGGTCGCGCGCACCCGGCACCTGGAGGTCGAGACGTACACCTGGCAGGCCCTGCCCGCCGAGCTGCGCCCGCGCGACCGGGACCAGCTCGCCGACGGGATCGCCGCCGAACTCGCGCTCGCCAAGGACCTGCTGACCGACCTCGGCCTCAAGGAACTGCCATGACCGACGCCCCCGCACCCACTCCGCTGCTCGTCCTGGACGTCGTCGGTCTGACCCCCAAGCTGCTCGACCACATGCCCCGCCTCAAGGAGCTGAGCCGCTCCGGCTCCCGGGCCCGGCTCGGCACCGTGCTCCCCGCCGTGACCTGCGCGGCCCAGTCCACCTTCCTGACCGGCACGCTCCCCGCCGAGCACGGCGTCGTCGGCAACGGCTGGTACTTCCGCGACCTCGGCGAGGTCCTGCTGTGGCGCCAGCACAACGGCCTGGTCGAGGGCGACAAGCTGTGGGACGCGGCCCGCCGCGCCCACCCCGGCTACACCGTCGCCAACATCTGCTGGTGGTACGCGATGGGCGCGGACACCGACATCACCGTCACCCCGCGCCCCGTCTACTACGCCGACGGCCGCAAGGAGCCCGACTGCTACACCTGGCCCCCGGCGCTCCACGACGAACTCCACGACAAGCTCGGCACGTTCCCCCTCTTCAACTTCTGGGGGCCCGGCGCGAACATCGTCTCCTCGCGGTGGATCGTCGACGCCACCCGCCACATCCTGGCCACCCGCGACCCCGACCTGGCGCTCTGCTATCTGCCGCACCTGGACTACGACCTCCAGCGGTACGGGCCCGACGACCCCCGCTCCTACCGCGCGGCCGCCGACCTCGACTCGGCCATGGCACCGCTGCTCGACGACGCCGAGGCGGCCGGGCGCACGGTGGTGGCCCTGTCGGAGTACGGCATCACCCGGGTCAGCCGGCCCGTGGACATCAACCGCGCGCTGCGCCGCGCCGGACTCCTGGAAGTCCACACCCAGGACGGCATGGAGTACCTGGACCCGATGGCGTCCCGCGCCTTCGCGGTCGCCGACCACCAGCTCGCCCACATCTACGTCCGCCGGCCCGAGGACCTCGACGCCACCCGGGAGGCCCTCGCGGACGTGGCCGGAATCGAGCAACTCCTCGACGACGAGGGCAAGAAGGCCTTCGGCCTCGACCACCCGCGCTCGGGCGAGCTGGTCGCGGTCGCGGAGCCGGACGCCTGGTTCACGTACTACTACTGGCTGGATGACGCCCGCGCCCCGGACTTCGCCCAGCTCGTGGAGATCCACCGCAAGCCCGGCTACGACCCGGTCGAGCTGTTCATGGACCCCCTCGACCCGTATGTGAAGGTCAAGGCCGCCAAAGCGCTGGCCCGCAAGAAACTCGGCATGCGCTACCGGATGGCGGTCGTCCCCCTCGACCCGTCGCCGGTGCGGGGCAGCCACGGGCGGCTGCCCGACGACCCGCGGGACGGGCCGCTGCTGCTGTGCTCGGCTCCGGACGCGGTGGGCGAGGAGGTGGCGGCCACCGAGGTGAAGGGGCTGCTCCTCAAGCTGGCGGGGCTGGCCTAGCCCTGGGGCGTGCGTACTCCTTGTGCGCAGGTACGGAGAAGCTCCTGGCGGAAACGATCCGCCAGGAGCTTCTTTCGGCAGTGCGACCGGTTCGGGGCCGGTCAGACCGGGCGCGCCTCCACGATCGAGACACCCGCGGCGGTCTGCACGATGCGGTCCAGCTCGAAGCCGGTGGCCCGCAGGATCTCCGAGTACTGGCGGGCGGTGCGCTCCTTGCCGCCGACCAGGATCATCAGCCACAGGTCGACCAGCTTGGCGGGGTGCGCCGCGTTGCCCTCCGGAGGAACGAATTCCATGACGAGCAGCCGGCCGTCGGGGCTGATTGCCTCACGGGCGTTCTTGAGGATCTCCAACGCCTTCGGCTCCGGCCATTCATGCAGAATGTGCTTCAGCAGATAGGCGTCCGCGCCGGTCGGCAGCGGACCGAAGAGATCGCCCTTGTCGATCTCGACCCGCTCGGCCACGCCCTCTTCCGTGAGAAACGCGTGGGCGCCCAGCTCGTCCGCCCGGGAATCGAAGAGGATGCCCTTCGACTGGGGCGTCTTCTTCAGGATCGCCGACAGCAGACCGCCACGGCCGCCGAAGACGTCCACGAGCGTCTTGTACTTGGAGAAGTCGTACGCCGCGAGAATGGGCTCGGTCTCCATATTCGAGAGCGTGCCCATGCCGTTGAGGAAGATCTCCGCGAATTCCGGGTTCTGGCCCAGGTACTCGTACGCGTGCATGCCGCGGTTCTTCTCGAGGCTCGGCTGGCCGGTGCGCACGGTGTGGATGAGTCCACCCCAGTCCTCCCAGCTCGCGGGGTGACCTGTCAACAGGGCCAAGTCGCGCATCGACGTCGGCGTCCCGGTGCGCAGCGCGGAGGCCATCGGCGTCAGCTTGAACCGGCCGTCGCTCTGCTCGCTGAATATCCGGTAGCTGGCGAGGGCGCGCAGCAGGCGGTGGACCGCGTCCGGGTCGGCCTCGACCCGCCGGGCGATCTCCTGCGAGGACAGCGGGCCGTCGGCGAGCTGGTCGGCGATCTTCAGCTCGGCCGCCACGTAGATCGCCTGGGACACCCAGGCGCCCTGGGCCAGTTCGAGGACGGCGATCGGCGCGGGCACCATCAGCTGGGCGAAGCGCTGCACCCGTGCGCGGAACCCTTCGACGATGCGGACGACTCGGGCGGGCGGAATTGGGGGCATGCGTATCCTCCGTGGGCGGTTGCGCAGCGGTATCAAGAGTCTCAATTACCGGGATACCGGAAACTATGGCGTCAGCTATGGGCGTCGCCCGCCAGACTCTAGAGCCGCGCACGGCGGCGAACAACCACTCAACACATCAGAACCGGCCCCTGGTTGGCCGAAATGCCCGCCCGAGTTCGGCCCAGGTGAATTCCGAGTGCGAATCAAGTGTGCAACTGCGGATAGGCCGCAGTCGGACGCCCCTGACAACTCACCCGCGAATACAGGACGGTTGAGGTAGAAGCGTCTATCGTGGCGCCGGTTGAGTCGGCTCCCAATGACGGGGGCACGCCATGATGAGGGAGAGACATGTCGAGAATACGCAGGTCTTGGAGTGGGGCCTTCGTGGCAGCGGCAGCCGTGGGCACCATGGCCGTCACGCTGATCCCCGGCCCGGCACAGGCCTCGCCGACCTCGCCGAAGGAGGCGAAGGCCGCTGCCGCCACCGCGAACATCGAGGTCATTGCGAGCAAGCTCAACAACCCTCGCGGCCTCTCCGTCCAGGCGGACGGGACGATCCTGGTCGCCGAGTCGGGCGTGGGCAAGCCGGGCTGCGCGCCCGGCACCAAGTGCGTCGGGCTGACCGGTTCCATCTACCGCGTCAAGGGGACGCAGCAGGGCCGGGTCGTCACCGGCCTCGCGTCCTCCGCCGTCGCCCCCACCAACCCGTACGAGCCGATCTCGGCCGCCGGCCCCAACGACGTGGAGGCCAACGGGTCGGGTTACCTCGTCCTCAGCGGCTTCGGCGGCGGCACGGACGACCGTGACAAGCTCGGCGCGGACGCGGCCAAGCTCGGCACGCTGCAGACGGCGAGCGGCTGGGTCGTGGGCGACCCGGTCAAGCACGAGACGCTGCTCGACCCCGACTGGGTGCTCGGCCACCCGGCCAACCCGGAAGAGGCCTCGGTCCACAGCAACGCGTGGCGCTTCGCCCGCAACGGCCGCGGCTTCCTGGTCACCGACGCGGGCGCCAACGACCTGATCGGCGTCGGCTTCGGCGGCCGCACCACCACCGAGGCGATCTTCCCGGACAACGAGCTGCCCGCCCCGGGCGGCGCCGCGGCCCCCTCCGCCAAGGAGAAGAAGGTCCTGGAGTCGCTCGCCCCGCAGACCAAGACGGTCGCGGCCGACGGCACCGTCAAGGTCCAGGCGGTGCCCAGCGGCATCGTCAAGGGCAAGGACGGCGCCTTCTACATCGCCGACATGGGCGGTCTGCGCCCGGGCGGCTCGCGCATCTGGCGCCTGGTGCCGGGCCACCGCCCGGAGGTCTTCGCCAGCGGTCTGACCGCGGTGAGCGACCTGGCGGCCGACAAGGACGGCAACCTGGTCGCGCTGACGCTCACCGGCGGCTTCCAGCAGCAGGGCCCGCCGCTGCCGGGCAAGCTGAACCGGATCGACATCAAGACCAAGGCCGTCACCGAGATCCCGACCGACGGCAAGCTGGCCATGTCCACCGGTCTGGCCGTCGGCCCGCAGAACGAGATCTACGTCACCAACAACTCGGTCGGCACCGAGGGTCAGCTGATCAAGATCACGCAGTAGTACGCCCGATGACGGGTATGTGACCCGCGGCCCCGCAAGGCACCTGACGCCTTGCGGGGCCGCTTCGTCGTGCCGTCGGGGAGAGCGGTCAGAAAAATCTTCGCCTCCCTCGGTCACACTCCCGGGCCGCGACCCGTCAGACCTGTGACACGGGATTCCGACCGATGGAATCGAGCCGTCGTCACCTGAACGATCGCTGTAGATCTCTGAAGGAGAGCAGTCATGGAAGCACGGATGCAGAACCCGGCGATGGTCCTCCCGGACGCGATGCAGGCCATCCAGAGCCTGTACAAGGCGACCTACGCGGGCGGCGTCCCGGCGGGTCTGCTCGCGCTCAGCCATCTGCGGGCGAGCCAGATCAACGGCTGCAGCCCCTGTGTGGAGTCGGCCTCCGGCCAGGCGCGCAAGGCGGGCGAGAGCGACGAGAAGATCTTCTCCGTCGGCGCCTGGCGCGAGACCCCCTTCTACACCGACTCCGAGCGCGCGGCGCTGGCGCTGACCGAGCACGTCACGCGGCTGGCCGACCGCGAGGACGCGGTTCCGGACGCGGTGTGGAACGAGGCCGCCAAGCACTTCAACGAGCAGGAGCTCGCCGCGCTCGTGCTGCACATCGCGGTCAGCAACCTGTTCAACCGCCTCAACGCCACCACGAAGCAGCAGGCCGGCCAGAAGTGGTAGGCACGGCCTAGCGGAGGTGTTCGGCACGGACAGGCCGGACCCGGACCGAGCGGGCGGTGTGGTCGCGCGACGACACGCGAAGGCCACACCGCCCCTGGGTGGACCTCCCCGGACGCGCCTCGGAGTCCGGTGCAGTATGCAGATCATCGCGATGGCTTGTTCTCGCCTGTGGACAACGTTATCCACAGGGGTGGTGAGGGGTCGCCCGGCACGGGACCGTCGGAGCATGAACAAGCACCGCGAATCGCACGGCTCCCACGGTCTGCCCGACGACGACCCGCAGCTCACCCTGCGCAACCCGGCCGAACTGGCCGACGCCCTGCCGTATTTGATGGGCTTCCATCCGACGGACTCGATCGTGATGGTCGCCCTCCATGGTCGCCGGGGCCGCTTCGGCGGGCGGCTCCGGCTCGGCATTCCGCGTGCGCCGGGGGAGTGGCCCCATGTCGCCGAGCAGTTGGCCGAGTGCCTGGTGACGGGGAGCGAGCGGCGCGGGCCGCGCCCGGACGGGATCATCGTGTTCCTGTGCAAAGACCCGGGCCCGATCGGCGAGGTGACGGCCGGTCAAGTCATGGAGGGCTTGCGTCCGTTGGCTCAACTGCTGCGGACGGCCTGCGGCGCCCTGGACGTCCCGGTCCTGGAGGCGCTGTGCATCTCGGACGGCAGGTACTGGTCGTACTGCTGCCCGGACGCGCGCTGCTGCCCGCCGGAGGGGAACGTACTGGCCCTGCCCGGTACGTCAGTGCTGGCGGCCGCCGCGACCTTCGCGGGACTCCAGGTCCGGGGCTCCCTGCGGGAGATGGAGGCCCGGCTCGCCCCGTGGCGCCGCCCGGCGGCGGCCGACCAGGAGCGGGTGCTCGCGGCGACGGAGGAGGTGCTGGTGCCGCGCATCCTGGACGAGGAGGAGCGGCTGCGGGTCGGCCGGGAGACCCTCGACCTGGCGGACCGTCTGATGCGCCGCCTGTGCGGCGCACCCCCGGCCACGGGCCGTACGGACGGTGACGCGCTGGACGACGGTCTGATCACCCACGAGGAGGCGGCGGCCCTGCTCCTCGGCCTCCAGGACCGCACCACCCGGGACATCGCGGCCGAGTGGATGGAGGGTCCGGACGCGGCCCCGGCCCTGCGGCTGTGGCGCGCCCTGGCCCGCCGCTGCGTGGGGCGGTACGGGGAGCACGCGGCGGTCCCGCTGACACTGGCGGGCTGGGTGGCCTGGTCGACGGGCGACGAGCCCGCCGCCCGGGTCGCCCTGGGCCTGGCCCTGCGGGCGGACCCGGACTACCAGTTCGCCCAACTCCTTCACCAGGCCTGCAACCAGGGCCTGGACCCGGAGGCGCTGCGCAGATGTCTGCGGGAGGAGAGGCGGGAGCGGGAGCAAGGGGGCGGCGGGGGTGCGGCCCCGGGGTCTGCCGCTGATGTGACGGAGCCGTTGGCCGCCGCCGGGCCCGGACTGTCCGGCGGAGACGGGGTTACGGGACACCGGGCGTCCGGCGCGGCGGGGCCGGAGAAGGTCGTGGAGGCGCAGCCCTCCGCCGTGCTGGTGCCCGCTCGGCGGCAGGGGACCCGCCGTAGGCCGCCGGGCAGGTTCACGAGGAACCGGCAGGACCGCACGGCGGCCTCCGCCCCGGCCAACCGGAGGGACGAGGTGCCGGCCGCCGTCGTTCCCGAGGCCGTTCCCGAGGCCGTCGAGGCCTTCGAGGGCGACTCCTCGACGGCCGCGCCCGCCCGGCGCGGGGCGCGTCGGGCCGGCCGTGCGGGGCAGCGGGACGGGACCGGCCGATGACACCGGGCCGACGCCACGCCGTGTCGCTCCGTGACTCGTGCACGGCCCGCCGCGTTCACGAGGGGGGCGCCGCGCGAGGGCGGTCCGCCCGACCCACGCACGCGGCCGGAGTGCCCGGAAGGCAAGGTATGGCGTTCAACAGCCCTCCCCGGGCGAATCCCCCCTCCCGTACGGACACCCCTCCCTGGGGTGACGTCCCGCCGAAGGCCGAGGCCCCTGCGCAGGGCAATCTCCCGCCGGGCGGCTGCCCGCCCAGGGTGTCGGGTGGCGCAGGCCCGCTCCCAGGAGGCTCGGCCCCTTCCGTCACCGGGCGGCCCGCGCCGGGCCGTGGCCCAGGGCCGGGGCGGCGCCCATCGGCACCGCCACCCCGGCCGTCAGGCTCGGCCGGACCCGGCGGAGCCGGCACCGGACCCGCGCCCGGACCGGGGTTCGGCGCGCTCCCGCCGCTGCACGCCGCGCTGATCTCCGTCGCCCTGCCCGGCCTGGTCGTCTCGGCGGAGCACGGTCAGCTCACCGGCCACGGCCTGGAGGGCTTCTACCGGCACGGCCGCCGACTGCTCGCGCGCTGTCAGCTGAAGGTGGCCGGACGGGAGCCGATCGCCCTCCAGGGCAGACCGATATCGGCCGACCGCGCCCGCTTCGTCGCGGTGGTGCGCACCCCGGCCGACAGCGGCCCCGACCCCGAGATCGCGATCGAGCGGCTGCGCCAGGCCGAGGGCAGCGAGCGGATCACCCTGCGCAGCTCCTCGCCCCGCCCCCTGCGGCTGCCCGTGGAGATCGCGCTCGGGACCGACCTGGCCGACCTGGGCGCGGTCGCGGCGGGCCGGGGCGGGCCCGAACTGCCGGGCAGCGTCCATGACTCGGGCATCCGCTGGACGGCCCCCGGCGCGCACGCGGTGGTGAGCGCGCACCCGTCCCCGGCCGACGCCCTCGCCTCGGCGGGCGTGCTGCGCTGGGACGTGGAGCTGCCCCCGGGCGGGTCGTACACGATCGAGCTGACCATCCGCACCGACCGTCCGGCCCGCCCGCCCGGCCAGGCCGCGAGCCACCCGCTGCCGCAGGCCGAGGCGGAGGGCGACGACCCCCGGGTGGCCCCGTTCCTCCAGAGCGGCCTCGACGACCTGCGGGCCCTGCTCGTCCGGGACCCGGCCCACCCGGCGGACCTGTACGTGGCGGCGGGCGTTCCCTGGCGCACCGGCCCGGCCCCGGCCGAGGCGCTGTGGGCGGCACGGATGGCCCTGCCGCTCTCCACCCGGCTGGCGGCGGCGACGCTGCGGGCCGTCTCGCGTACGCAACTGGCCGGTGGGGAACGGGACTTCGGCCTCATCCCCGGCCCACTGCGGGATGCCGGGCCCCATCTGCCGCCGAGCTGCACCGGAGTGGAGGCCACACTCGCCTTCCCCGTGGTGCTCGCCGAGGCCCGCCGCTGGGGCCTGGCCGAGTCCGAGGTGGCCGAGCTGCTGCCGACGGCGGAGCGGTGTCTGCGCTGGCTGCGCGCGTGCGCCGGGGACGACGGCTATCTGGGCGAGCCGGGCCCGGCGGCGGGCCTGGCGCGCGCCGAGACCCAGGCCCACGCCCACCGCGCCGCCGTCCTCGGCGCGGAGCTGCTGCGGGAGTGCGGCAGACCGGGGGCCGAGGAGTGCGCGAGCTGGGCGGCGGGACTGCGGGAGCGGTTCCGGGAGGAGTTCTGGGTCGAGGACCTCGCGGGCGGCCGCCCCGCTGCCGCCCGTACCGCCGACGGCCGCCGCCTCCCGCCGCTCGGCGCGGGCGCGGCCCACCTCCTGGACACCGGGCTGCTCGGCGCCGGACGGCTCGCCCCCGGGCTGCTCGACAAGGTGCAGACCGAACAGCTCGCCCGGCTGCTCGGCGGCCCGGCCATGGACTCCGGCTGGGGCCTGCGCGGCCTGGGCGCCAGGGAGCCGGGCTACAACCCGTTCGGCCACCGCGCGGGCGCGGTGCGGGTGTACGACACGGCCGTGGCCGTCTCGGGCCTCGCCGCCGCCGGGTACGAGAAGGAGGCGAGCGCGCTGCTGCGCGGACTCCTCGACGCTGCCGAGGCGTTCGGCTACCGGCTGCCCGAGATGTACGCGGGGGAGCAGCGCACCGCCGACAGCGCCCCGCTGCCGCACCCGGCCGCGTGCCGCCCGGCCGCCGTCGCCGCGGCCTCGGCTGTCCAGCTGCTCACCGCGCTCGCGGGGATCCGCCCGGACACCCCGGCGGGCACGGTCGCCCTCTGCCCCGTCCGGTCGGCGCCGCTCGGCGCGGTGCGGCTGTCGGGGCTGAGCGTGGCGGGGGAGCCGTTCGCCGTGCGGGTCAGCAGGCTCGGCGTCGGCATGGTCGAGCAGGCCGCCGGCCGGCTCCAGTTGGGAGGCTGAACGGAGTGCTGAGTGAACCCGGTACCGAGGAAGGGGTCGCTCCGGTGGGCGCGGCGGCGCGGGCGAAGGCCGCGGGCGGCGATCCGGACGCGGTGCGGAGCCGCGCGTGGGGCGGCTCGTCGGGAACCCGTGGGGCGGGTGGCGAAGACGGGGCGACGGGCCGTGCCCGGGGGCGTGTTTATCGTCAGGGAGACGACTATGATCGCTCCATGTCTCCCTACGACCCGTCGGCCTACCCGCCCTTCGCCGTGACCGTCGACCTGGTCGTGCTCACCGTGCGTCGCCACGCGCTGTGCGCGCTGGTGGTCCGGCGCGGGGAGCCGCCGTTCCAGGGGCGGTGGGCGCTGCCCGGCGGCTTCGTCCGGGCCGACGAGGACCTGTCGGCCGCGGCGGCCCGCGAGCTGACCGAGGAGACCGGCCTGTGCGCCCAGGACCCGGCGGCCACCGCCCCGGCCCCGGGCAACGGCGCACATCTGGAGCAGCTCGCCACGTACGGCGACCCCCGGCGCGACCCCCGGATGCGGGTCGTCAGCGTGGCGCATCTGGCGCTCGCCCCCGATCTGCCCGCCCCGCGCGCGGGCGGCGACGCGCACAGTGCGCGCTGGGCGCCGGTGGAGGACCTGCTGAGCCAGGAGGGCGGCTTCGGCCGGGAGGACGAGCAGCCCGCCCCGCTCGCCTTCGACCACGCCCGGATCCTGGCGGACGGTGTGGAGCGGGCCCGTTCCAAGATCGAGTACTCGTCGCTGGCCACGGCGTTCTGCCCGGCCGAGTTCACCGTCGGGGAGCTGCGGCGGGTGTACGAGGCGGTGTGGGGGGTCGCGCTCGACCCCCGTAACTTCCACCGCAAGGTGACCGGCACCCCGGGCTTCCTGGTCCCGGCCGGCGGCACCACGACCCGCCAGGGCGGCCGCCCCGCCCAGCTGTTCCGCGCGGGCGGCGCGACCCTGCTGAACCCCCCGATGCTCCGCCCGGAGGTCTGACCGGCCGGGGGCCCGCGCCCCGCCCCGTACGCCCGGCGCTCCGGCGTGCACGCCAGGTGTGGGCACGCGCGTGTCTGAGGTTGCATAAAAAGTCCGAAATGTCGAGTTATGTTACTCCGGTACCCGTCCTCCCGCCGTGCCGTCGAGCGGTCTCACCCCCGCGAGAGAAGCGATGCTCCAGGCCATCGGACTCACCAGCACACCCCGCCGCGACCGTCCGCCCGAGGTGGACGATCTGACCTTCGAGGCCCGGCCGGGCCTGATCACCGGCCTGCTCGGCGCGCCCGGCTCTGGCAAGACCATGGCCCTGCGCCTGATGCTGGAGCTCGAACCGGGCCGGGGCGTCACCTACTTCCGGGGCCGCCCGCTCCACAAGGTGGCCCACCCGGCCCGCGAGGTCGGCACCCTGCTCGGCGACGTGCCGGGCCACCCCGCCCGTACGGTCCGGGGCCAGCTCCGGCTGATGTGCGCGGTCGCCGGGGTCCCGGCGGGCCGCGCCGAGGAGATGCTCCACGTCGTCGGCCTCGACGGCCTCGGGGACCAGCGGCTCGGCACGCTCTCGCTCGGCATGGACCGCAGACTCGGCCTCGCCGCCGCCCTCCTCGGCGACCCGCACACCCTGGTCCTCGACGAGCCCGCCGAAGGCCTCTCGCCGCGCGAGAACAGCTGGCTGTACGGGCTGCTGCGCGGCCACGCCCAGCACGGCGGCACCGTGCTGTGCACCTTCGCCGACCCCAAGGAGGCGGCCCGGGTGGCCGACCGGGTGGTCACCATCGACGGGGGCCGCCTGGTCGCGGACCAGGACGCGGCGGAGTTCGCGCGCACCCGGCTGCGCCCGCGGGTGGCCGTCGCCACCCCGCACGCCGCCCGGCTGGGCGCGCTGGTCAGCCGGGAGGCCCGGGACGCACGCCGCTCGGTCGAGGTGGTCGCCGAGGACGGCAGCCATCTCTCCGTCTACGGCACGACGTGCGCCGAGGTCGGCGAGACGGCGTTCCGCCACGGCGTCCTCGTCCACCGCCTCACGGACGAGGTGGGCGACACGGGCCCGATGGCCCCCGCCCCCCGCCCGGCCCCGGCCACCGCCTCGGACGCACTCCCCGCGCCCTCCAGCGGCGCCCGGGCTCCCCACCCGCGCCCCCCGATCACCCCCGCCCTGCCCCGCACCCCACTCCGCCCCCTGCGCTACGAACTCCGCCGCCTCTTGGGCGTACGCACCACGTATCTGCTCGCCGGCGCCGTGCTCACCGCCTCCGTGGCGCTCGCCGTCGTGCTCGGGCGCACCGGGCACACTCCGCTGCCGCATCTGCTCGCCGCCTGGCCCGCCCTGCTGCCGCTGCCGCCCGCCGCGCTCGGCGCAGGGATCCTGGGGGCGCTGGCGTTCGGCGAGGAGTACCGCTACCCGGCGCTCGCCGCCGACCGCGGCACCGTGCCGCGCCGACTCGGGCTGCTGCTCGCCAAGCTCGCCGTCTCGGCCGTCGCCGCCCTCCTGCTCGCCGTGCTCGCCCTCGCCCTGGACGCCCAGGCCCTGCGACTGGTGTACGGCACCGACTTGGTGCGGATCCCGCCGGACTGGCCCTCGCTCGCGGCGAGTTGGGCCGGTCTGGTGGTCGGCTGCGCCTGGGCCGGGCTGCTCGCGGCCGGCATCTTCCGGGCCACCGCGGCCGGGCTCGCGGCCGTCCTGGCGGTGCCGGTCGCCGTCGTACCCCTCGTACAGAAGGCGCTGGCGGCGCCGCAGGCGCGTTCGGTGGCCGGACTCCCGGCCCGGCTGCGGGACGTGGCCTGGCTGCGCTGGCCGCATCTGCTCGACAACGGGCTCGCCGCGGCGCTGCACCTGCTGGCCCGCCCGCAGGGCGCGGCCCTCGCCCTGTCGCTCGCCGTGCTGCTCTGCGCGTACGTCTTCACCGGCCTTCGCGGGAGGGCCCGTTGGTGACCACGTCCGGGCCCGGGCGGATACGGACGGTCACAACTCCCCAGGGAATGCCCGCTTCTTTCCGATAAAGCGTCAATTGCGAGGGGTGCGGCGATCACCCTTTCGTGTGCTTTTCACCAAAGACCTCAAGGGCCGTGGACGTCCCGCCGACAAAGGATGCGTGAGTACCCTTGCGCACACCATGATGACCACCGCCCGCGCCGCCGACTCCGGCCTCGCAGGACCGGGCGAACTCGACCGCTACCCCTACGCGGAGGCGCGTGGCGCCGACCGCGTCTCCCTCCCCGCGTGGGACGGAGCCGAGGCCGACCTCGGCCGGGTCAGCCGGCGCGCGGCGGGCAGCCGCGGGAGAGGACTGCACGGCCAACTCGTCCAGCAGCTCGGCCAGATGATCGTCTCCGGCGATCTCGGCGCCGACCGCCCGCTGGTCCCCGAGGAGATCGGCCAGCGCTTCGAGGTCTCCCGGACCGTCGTCCGCGAGTCCCTGCGCGTACTGGAGGCCAAGGGCCTGGTCAGCGCCCGCCCCAACGTCGGCACCCGGGTCCGTCCGGTCAGCGACTGGAACCTGCTGGACCCCGACATCATCGAGTGGCGCGCCTTCGGGCCGCAGCGCGACGACCAGCGGCGCGAGCTCAGTGAGCTGCGCTGGACGATCGAGCCGCTGGCCGCCCGCCTCGCGGCGGGGCACGGCCGCGAGGACCTCCAGCAGCGGCTCGGCGACATGGTCGAGATCATGGGCCACTCGCTCTCCCAGGGCGACGTGATCACCTTCTCGCGGGCCGACGCGGAGTTCCACTCCCTGCTGATCCAGGCCGCGGGCAACCGGATGCTGGAGCACCTCTCCGGCATCGTCGGCGCGGCCCTCCAGGTCTCCGGCGGACCGGTCACCGGCTGTGACCGCCCCTCCGACGCCGCGCTCACCCACCACGCCCGGATCGTGGACGCGCTGGCGGGCGCCGACGGGGCCGCGGCCGAGGCGGCCATGCGGCAGCTGCTCACCGTCCACCCCGAGGTCGAGCGCGTCGTCCCCGCGCCGCGCGAGCACTGACGGCGGAGCGCGGGCGGGCGCGGGCCCGCCGCCCCGCCCGGAGGAAACACGCGTCGCCGGACCTCGGGGGGTCCGGCGACGCGATTGTGGGCATTCTTACCCGTGTGACCGTTTCTGCCGTATATGGGGTGTGACTCGGGCCACGTAGATTGGGCGTAACACTCCTCGAAACCGTGCGATGACCTAAGAGGTAACAGCCGAGGAAGGAATACAGCGACCGCTCGCGGCGCTGTGCAGCTCCGAGGTTCAGCCCGCGCCGTCGGCACAATCCCCAGCCGACGGTCGTCGGCTCCGGCCCGATCATGGGCGGGGCCGGAAGCCGTTTCCATCGTTCCGAGAGGTTGTTCGTGTCGGCCAGCACATCCCGTACGCTCCCGCCGGAGATCGCCGAGTCCGAGTCTGTGATGGCGCTCATCGAGCGGGGAAAGGCTGATGGGCAGATCGCCGGCGATGACGTGCGTCGGGCCTTCGAAGCCGACCAGATTCCGCCAACCCAGTGGAAGAATGTTCTGCGCAGCCTCAACCAGATCCTCGAGGAAGAGGGTGTGACGCTGATGGTCAGTGCCGCGGAATCTCCCAAGCGCACCCGGAAGAGCGTCGCAGCGAAGAGCCCGGCGAAGCGCACCGCCACCAAGACCGTCGCGGCCAAGACGACCGTGACCAAGACCGTCGCGGCCACCGCGGCCCCGGCGGCCGAGAGCGTGGACGCCTCGGCGGACGACGCCGACGCGCCCAAGAAGGCCGCCGCCAAGAAGACGGCCGCGAAGAAGACCGTCGCCAAGAAGGCCGTGGCCAAGAAGACGGCCGCGAAGAAGACCGCCGGCAAGAAGGGCGACGAGGAGGTCCTGGAGGGCGAGGAGCTCCTTGAGGACGTCGCGCCCGGCAAGGGCGACGAAGAGGAGGCCGAGGGCGAGAACAAGGGCTTCGTCCTCTCCGACGACGACGAGGACGACGCGCCCGCGCAGCAGGTCGCCGTCGCCGGCGCCACCGCCGACCCGGTCAAGGACTACCTGAAGCAGATCGGCAAGGTCCCGCTGCTCAACGCCGAGCAGGAGGTCGAGCTCGCCAAGCGCATCGAGGCCGGTCTGTTCGCCGAGGACAAGCTGTCGGCCGCCGACAAGCTCGCCCCCAAGCTCAAGCGCGAGCTGGAGATCATCGCCGAGGACGGCCGCCGCGCCAAGAACCACCTGCTGGAGGCCAACCTCCGCCTGGTGGTCTCGCTGGCCAAGCGCTACACGGGCCGCGGCATGCTCTTCCTGGACCTGATCCAGGAGGGCAACCTCGGTCTGATCCGCGCGGTCGAGAAGTTCGACTACACCAAGGGCTACAAGTTCTCGACGTACGCCACCTGGTGGATCCGCCAGGCGATCACCCGCGCCATGGCCGACCAGGCCCGCACCATCCGTATCCCGGTGCACATGGTCGAGGTCATCAACAAGCTCGCGCGCGTGCAGCGCCAGATGCTCCAGGACCTGGGCCGCGAGCCCACCCCGGAGGAGCTGGCCAAGGAGCTCGACATGACCCCGGAGAAGGTCATCGAGGTCCAGAAGTACGGCCGCGAGCCGATCTCGCTGCACACCCCCCTGGGTGAGGACGGCGACAGCGAGTTCGGTGA
The DNA here is from genome assembly GCF_039521265.1 of Streptomyces crystallinus. NCBI lineage: Bacteria > Bacillati > Actinomycetota > Actinomycetes > Kitasatosporales > Streptomycetaceae > Streptomyces > Streptomyces crystallinus. The sequence goes on from NZ_BAAACA010000001.1 coordinate 115,001, forward strand.
CCTCATCGAGGACTCCGAGGCCGTCGTCCCGGCCGACGCGGTCAGCTTCACGCTCCTCCAGGAGCAGCTGCACTCGGTCCTCGACACCCTGTCGGAGCGCGAGGCGGGCGTGGTCTCCATGCGCTTCGGCCTCACGGACGGCCAGCCGAAGACCCTGGACGAGATCGGCAAGGTCTACGGAGTGACGCGTGAGCGCATCCGCCAGATCGAGTCGAAGACCATGTCGAAGCTCCGCCACCCGTCGCGCTCGCAGGTGCTGCGCGACTACCTCGACTAGGTCGGATCCGTACGGCTGTCGTACGAGCCGTCAGTCGACGAGGGCCCGGTTTCCGCAAGGGAGCCGGGCCCTCGGGCGTGTCCGAGCGGGTGCGGGCCGTCAATACCTCGTTGACTCTGGGTGTGCCTGTGTCACCCGGAGTCAGGAGACCGTATGCGACGTCCCACCGTCCGAGCGCTGCGCGGGGCGCTGGCCCTCACGGCGGCAGCGACCGCCGTACCGCTGGCCACGCCGGTGTCGGCAGCGGCCGACAGCGTGGTCATCGGAGGCAAGCCCGTCCCCGACGGGGGCGGCTCGTTCACCGTCGCGCTCTCCAGCCGTAACCGGTTCGGGGGTAAGCGGGCGGGTCAGTTCTGCGGGGGTGTGGTGGTGGCGCCCGCCAAGGTGGCCACCGCGGCGCACTGCCTCAGCAAGGAGGTGCTGGGCTCCAACGGAACCAAGGACTTGAAGGTGATCGCGGGACGCTCCAAGCTGGTCGACGGCGGCGGCCAGGAGGTCGCCGTACAGGGCACCTGGGTGAACCCCGACTACAACCCGGTCACCAACGTCGGCGACCTGGCAGTGATCACCCTGGCGAACGCGCTCCCCGAGTCATATGTGATCAAGCTCGCCGGGCCCGGCGACCCCGCCTACCTGCCCGGCACACCGGCGGCGGTCTACGGGTGGGGCGACACCGTGGGGGACGGCAGCTATGCGTCCTCGCTGTACGCGGCCGAGGTCCAGGTGCTGCCCGACAAGGCCTGTAAGGACGCCTACCCGGGGAACTCGGAGGGCACGTACCTGAAGGCCACCATGCTCTGCGCGGGCCTTCCCGGGGGCGGCCGCGACGCCTGCCAGGGCGACAGCGGAGGACCGCTGGTCGCCAACGGCCGACTGATCGGCCTGGTGTCCTGGGGCAGCGGCTGCGCGCAGGCGGCGTACCCCGGGGTGTACACCCGGATCTCCGCGTTCGTGCGCCCGGCACGGAACGCGGCACCCCTGTAACAGGGCGTGGACACGAGAACGGGCGGCCACCCCGCGCGCGGGGTGGCCGCCCGTCGCCGGTCCTGGACCGGCCCTGGCTCGTCGTCAGTGCGAGGTGTCAGCGATCCTCTTCACCTGCGGATTCGGGCACCGCCGTGAGGCGGTCCGTCTCGTCCTGTATCTCAGCGGCGATCTTCTTCAGTTCCGGCTCGAACTTGCGTCCGTGGTGAGCGCAGAAGAGCAGTTCGCCACCGCTGGTCAGAAGCACACGCAGGTATGCCTGTGCACCGCAGCGGTCGCAACGGTCAGCGGCCGTCAGGGGGCTCGCGGGGGTCAGAACAGTAGTCACGTCGCCTCTTCTCTAGCTCGACGAGCTGTCGTACCAGGGTCAACATCCAACCAGGCCGAAAACGTTCCCGCTCGTGCCTTTTCCTCGAAACTTCTTGGTCAAGGTGGCTGTCTGCTGCCGGTTGGCGGCGAATGAGCCGTATTGCTGTGCTTTACGGGTTTCGCGTTGCTTGTCTCGTTTGGTCCTCCCGGCGGGGTTGCCGGTTGTTCATGAGGACGTGCCCGGAGCCTAAATGGTTCATGCCTGGATGGGAACGTGATATCCGCATCACCCCAACGAGGGATCGAACATGCATACGACGCTGGACTAGCATGAGTATTGCCGAGGGTGGCGTGACAACGGCTCTACCAGGCCTCGGTACCCTCTGACCGGCGACCGACGCCGGCCCCCTACCCACCGGGGGCGAATTGAAATTCAGCGAGGAGCGAACTGCGTGACCGCCGAGACGTCCGTTCCGTCCACTGCGCTGCTCTCCGGCGCCGACCGGGACGGCTCCAACTACACCGCGCGGCACCTGCTCGTCCTTGAAGGCCTCGAAGCGGTCCGCAAGCGCCCCGGCATGTACATCGGCTCGACCGACAGCCGCGGCCTGATGCACTGCCTCTGGGAGATCATCGACAACTCCGTCGACGAGGCCCTGGGCGGGTACTGCGACTTCATCGAGGTGATCCTGCACGACGACGGCTCGGTCGAGGTGCGGGACAACGGCCGGGGCATCCCGGTCGACGTCGAGCCCAAGACCGGCCTGTCGGGCGTCGAGGTCGTCATGACCAAGCTGCACGCCGGCGGCAAGTTCGGCGGCGGCTCCTACGCCGCCTCCGGCGGTCTGCACGGCGTGGGCGCGTCCGTGGTGAACGCGCTGTCGGCCCGCCTCGACGTCGAGGTCGACCGCAACAGCGCGACCCACTCGATCAGCTTCCGGCGCGGCACCCCCGGCATGTTCACCGAGCAGGGCCCCGACGCCCCCTTCGACCCGTCGAGCGGGCTGCTCAAGGGCAAGCGGGTGCCCAAGACCCGCACCGGGACCCGCATCCGCTACTGGGCGGACCGCCAGATCTTCCTCAAGGACGCCAAGCTCTCCCTGGAGACGCTCCACCAGCGCGCCCGCCAGACCGCCTTCCTCGTCCCCGGCCTGACCATCGTCGTCCGGGACGAGCGCGGCATCGACGGCGAGGGCAAGACGGAAGAGACGTTCCGGTTCGACGGCGGGATCAGCGAGTTCTGCGAGTACCTGGCCCAGGACAAGGGCGTCTGCGACGTGCTGCGGCTCACCGGCCAGGGCACCTTCAAGGAGACCGTCCCGGTCCTGGACGAGCGCGGCCACATGACCCCCACCGAGGTCACCCGCGAGCTCGGCGTGGACATCGCGCTGCGCTGGGGCACCGGGTACGACACCAATCTGAAGTCGTTCGTGAACATCATCGCCACCCCCAAGGGCGGCACCCATGTCACCGGCTTCGAGCGCTCGGTGACCAAGACCGTCAACGAGGTCCTGCGCTCCGCGAAGCTGCTGCGCGTGGCCGAGGACGACGTGGTCAAGGACGACGCCATGGAAGGCCTGACGGCGGTGGTCACCGTCCGTCTCGCCGAGCCGCAGTTCGAGGGCCAGACCAAGGAGGTGCTCGGCACCTCGGCGGCGAACCGGATCGTCGCCAACGTGGTCGCCAAGGAGCTGAAGGCCTTCCTGACCTCCACCAAGCGCGACTCCAAGGCACAGGCCCGGGCGGTTCTCGACAAGATCGTGGCGGCGGCCCGGACCCGGATCGCGGCCCGTCAGCACAAGGAGGCGCAGCGGCGCAAGACCGCCCTGGAGTCCTCCTCGCTGCCCGCCAAGCTCGCCGACTGCCGCAGCGACGACGTGGAGCGCAGCGAGCTCTTCATCGTCGAGGGCGACTCCGCGCTCGGCACCGCCAAGCTCGCCCGGAACTCGGAGTTCCAGGCGCTGCTGCCGATCCGCGGCAAGATCCTCAACGTTCAGAAGGCGTCCGTCTCGGACATGCTCAAGAACGCCGAGTGCGGCGCGATCATCCAGGTCATAGGAGCGGGCTCGGGCCGCACCTTCGACATCGACGCGGCGCGGTACGGCAAGATCGTCCTGCTCGTCGACGCCGATGTCGACGGCGCCCACATCCGCATCCTGCTGCTGACCCTCTTCCAGCGCTATATGCGCCCGATGGTCGAGGCGGGCCGGGTCTTCGCCGCGGTGCCGCCGCTGCACCGGATCGAGCTGGTCCAGCCCAAGAAGGGCCAGGACAAGTACGTGTACACGTACTCGGACAACGAGCTGCGCCAGACCCTGCTGGAGTTCCAGCGCAAGGGCGTCCGGTACAAGGACTCCATCCAGCGCTACAAGGGCCTCGGCGAGATGGACGCCGACCAGCTGGCGGAGACCACGATGGACCCGCGGTTCCGCACCCTGCGCCGGATCAACATCGGCGACCTGGAGGCCTCCGAGCAGGTCTTCGACCTGCTGATGGGCAACGAGGTGGCGCCCCGCAAGGAGTTCATCACCAGCTCGGCGGCGACGCTGGACCGCTCGCGCATCGACGCGTAGCCGCGCGGCCCCCGGCGGGGGCACGGCAGGGGCGGGGACGTCCGGCCGTGGCCTCCCGGGCGGTGATGCCCAGGTCCGGGGCGGTGTGTCCACCCGTGGGTGGAGCTGAGAGCTCCACCCACGTTCCACCCCTGCTCCGATGCGTCTGACCAGGCCGTCTCCGTAACTTCGAGGGCGTAGGGAAAACCTGCCGTCCTAGTTCCGGAGGCCCAGATGTCCGCGCTCGTGAACGTGCTGCTGGCGGTGGCCGTCGTCGCGCTGATCGTCTCGCGCCAGGTGCGGCCCCAGCAGCTGGCCGACGCCAAGCGCTGGTGGATCGTCCCGGCGGTCCTGGTGTACCTGGGGATACGGCAGGGCCTGGTCGACCCCGACCACCAGGTGGCCTCGGTGCTGCTGCTCGGCACGGAGGTCGCGACCGGGCTGCTCATGGGCGCCGCCTGGGGCTGGACCAGCAAGGTGTGGACCGAGCCGGACGGCTCGGTGTGGACCAAGGGCACCAGGGCGACGGCGGCCGTCTGGGCCGTGGGCATCGCGGTGCGGCTGGCGCTCGCCGGCATCGGAGCGCTCGCCGGGATACGAATGGGCACGGGCGCGCTGCTGCTGGGCCTGGCGGCCTCGCTCCTGGTCCGCAGCGGCATCCTGGTGTGGCGAGCCCAGTCCCTGCCCGCGTCGTACGGTGCTGCCGACGGCTCGGCCCGCCCGCTGTGGAAGGACCGCGTGTGACCACCGACGTCTGGTTCATCTGGCCCTCGCGGGAGGCGCTCTCCCACGAGGGGCTGAGCCGCGCACGGCTCGCCATCATGTGGGGCGTGCGGGCGCTGCTGCTCGGCGGGATGCTGTGGACCGCGATCAGCGAGAAGGGCCCGCACGGCTGGTCCTGGACGGTGGGCGTCTCCATGGTGCTGGTGATGGTCGTGCTGGCCCGGGCGTTCTGGCGGCAGACGCTCGCCCACCGGCTGTGGCCCTCGCTCGGGGTGCTCGCGCTGCTCATGGCGACGGCCCTGGCGGCGCAGCAGACCGACTGGCGCATCTTCGCGATCATCGCCTGGTGCGGCTGCGCACTCTCCGCCCTGGAACGGCTCCCGCTGGGCGCGGCCGTCCCCACCACCCTGGTCGCCCTCGGGGCGTATGCGCTGGTGAACACGGACGGCCTGCTGACCACCGCCCTGACCACCACGGGCCTCGGCCTCGCCGGATACGTGCTGCGGCTGGACGCGGAGGCGCGGGGCACCGCCCAGCGGCTGCTCGCCCAGGAGCGCGCCGCCCGGGCCGCCGAGGCCGAGTCGGCCGCGCTCGCCGAGCGGGCCAGGATCGCCCGCGAGATCCACGATGTGCTGGCGCACAGCCTCTCGGCCCAGCTGGTGCATCTGGAGGCGGCCCGGCTGATGATCGAGCGCGAGCCCGCCGGGGAGTTCCGGGACGGGATCCTGGAGCGGGTGGTGGCCGCCCGCTCGATGGCGCGGGAGGGCCTCGCCGAGACTCGGCAGGCGCTCTCCGCGCTGCGCGGCGAGATCACCCCGGTGGAGGACTTCCTGCACACGCTCGTCGACGGCGGCGGCCCGGGCGGCCCGGCGGGGGTCGAAGTGACGGGGGAGCGGCGGCCGTTGACGGCCGAGGCGTCCCAGGCGGTGCGGCGGGTGGCGCAGGAGGCCCTGACGAATGTGCGCAAGCACGCGCCGGGGGCGGCCGTGGCGGTCCGGTTGGAGTATCTGCCGGACGAAGTGGCCCTGGAGGTAAGGGATTCGGGCAGCGGCCGGGTCGCCGACGATTTGGGACTGAGCGGTTCCGGATACGGTCTGCTGGGGATGAGGGAGCGCGCCGAACTGCTCGGCGGATCCCTGGAGGCGGGACCGGAGAATGAGGGCTTCGTGGTGCGGCTGAGGGTGCCGGCATGAGCGGTGAAGGGGGCGGTGTGACCGTTGGGGGTACCGGGACGGGGGACGGGACCGCGGGTGCGGGCCGGGCGATCCGCGTGGTGGTGGCGGACGACCAGTCGGTGGTGCGCGAGGGCATCGTGATGCTCCTCGGGCTGCTGCCCGGCGTCGAGGTGGTGGGCGCGGCCAGGGACGGCGAGGAGGCGGTGGCGCTGGTCGCCGAAGTGGGGCCGGACGTCGTGCTGATGGACCTGCGGATGCCGCGCTGCGACGGGGCCGAGGCCACTCGCCGTATCCGCGCCGCGTACCCGGGCACGCAGGTGGTGATCCTGACGACCTACGCGGACGACGACTCGCTGTTCCCGGCGCTGCGGGCCGGGGCGCGCGGGTATCTGACCAAGGACGCGGGCGGCGACGAGATCGTCCGGGCGATACAGGACGTGCTGGCCGGACAGGCCGGGCTGGCGCCCTCGGTGCAGCGGCGACTGCTCGAACGGGTGACGGCGCCCCCGCCCCCGGCGGCTCCCGCGGTGCTGCCCGACGGGCTCACCGGCCGCGAGGGCGAGGTGCTGGGCCTGGTCGCGGAAGGCCTGTCCAACCCGGAGATCTCCCGTGCGCTGCACATCTCCACGGCGACGGTGAAGACGCACATCAACAACATCTTCGCCAAGACGGGAGCCAGGGACCGGGCGCAGGCCGTGCGGTACGCCTACCAGCACAACCTCGCGCGGCCACCGGGTGCACCGGGTTCATCCATCACCTAATGGGGTGAAGAGGGGGCGTTGAAGAGTGCGCGGGCGTCCCCTCTGCCCATCCTTGGGCACGCGGCCGAACAGGACCGTGGACTAAGGAGTGTTGTTCGGTGGAGAAACGAGAACGGCACGAACCGGCGGCGGCGCGGATCGACGACCCCTGGTACGACGCGCTCGCCTCCGGCTGGGGCGAGCTGGACGGCACGGTGCCCGCGTTCGCCCCTCAGCGGCGGGCGGCCGAGCCGGTGCCGGAGCACACCGCGGCCGAGATCTATCTGGAGGTGCAGCGCAGCGCCGCCTTCCAGGAGGTGCGCGCCCGCTACCGCCGGTTCGTGGTGCCGGCGGCGCTGGGGTTCCTCGGCTGGTACCTCGCGTATGTCGTCGCGGCCACCACCGCGCCGGGGCTGATGTCCCGTCAGGTGGCCGGGGCGGTCAATGTCGCGATGGTCGCGGGGCTCGGTCAGTTCCTCTCCACCTTCCTGCTGACCTGGGCGTACGCCCGTCATGCGCGGCTGCGCCGGGACCGGGCCGCGCTCGAACTGCGCTGGGACACCCAGGAGATGACACGGGGGATGGCCAGGTGAGTGTCGGCAGGGATCATCAGGCGCTGGCGCTGCTGCTGTTCAGCGCGTTCGTGGCGGCGACGCTGGCGATCACCACATGGGTGAGCCGCAACCGGCACGGCTCGGCGGAGGAGTTCTACGCGGGCGGGCGGCTGTTCTCCCCCATGGAGAACGGTTTCGCCATCGCGGGCGACTATATGTCCGCCGCCTCGTTCCTGGGCATCTCCGGGCTGATCGCGCTCTTCGGGTACGACGGGATGCTGTACTCCGTCGGGTTCCTGGTGGCGTGGCTCGTGGTGCTGCTGCTGGTGGCCGAACTGGTCCGCAACTGCGGGCGGTTCACCCTCGCCGATGTGATCGTCGCCCGGATGAGCGAGCGCCCGGTGCGGATCGCGGCGGGAACTTCCTCGGTCACCGTGTCCGTTCTCTATCTGGTGGCGCAGATGGTCGGCGCGGGCAGTCTGGTGGCGCTGCTGCTCGGCGGCTCCAGCGGCGCCGCCCGCTCGTGGACCGTCATCGGTGTGGGCGCGCTGATGGTGATCTATGTGTCGCTGGGCGGGATGCGGGCGACGACCTGGATCCAGATCGTGAAGGCCGTCCTCCTCATGGCCGGGGCGGTCACGCTCACCGTGCTGGTGCTGATGCGCTTCCACGGCGACGTCAATCTCCTGCTCAACACGGCGGCCGAGCGCAGCGGCCACGGAAAGGAGTTCCTCTCCCCGGGGCTCCGATACGGCGGAGGCTGGACCGCGCGGCTCGACTTCATCAGCCTGGGCCTCGCCCTGGTGCTCGGTACGGCGGGGCTGCCGCACATCCTCTCCCGCTTCTACACGGTCCCGACCGCCCGGGCAGCGAGGCGCTCGGTCGTCTGGGCGATCGGGCTCATCGGCGGCTTCTATCTGATGACCATCGTGCTGGGCTTCGGTGCGGCCGCCGTGGTCGGCTCCACCGAGGTGCGGTCCGCCAACGCGGCGGGCAACACGGCGGTACCGCTGCTGGCGCTCAATCTGGGCGGCGGCGCGAGCTCCACAGGCGGAACGGTTCTCTTCGCGGTCGTGGCCGCGGTCGCCTTCGCCACCATCCTGGCCGTGGTCGCCGGGATCACGCTCGCCTCCTCCGCCTCCGTCGCCCATGACCTGTACGCCTCGCTGCGGCGGCGCCATGCCAAGCAGCGCAGCGAGGTGGCGGTGGCCCGGGTCGCGGCCGCCGGGATCGGGGCGGTGGCGATCGGTCTCGGGCTGCTGGCCCGCGATCTGAACGTGGCGTTCCTGGTCGGGCTCGCGTTCGCGGTGGCCGCCTCGGCCAATCTGCCGGTGCTGCTCTATTCGCTCTTCTGGCGGAACTTCACCACCCGGGGCGCGGTCTGGTCGGTCTACGGCGGGCTCGTCCCGGCGCTGGTCCTGGTGGTGCTCTCACCGGTGGTCTCGGGCGGGCCGCACGCGCTGTTCCCGGGGGTGGACTTCCAGTTCTTCCCGCTGGAGAACCCGGGCCTGGTCTCCATCCCGCTGGGCTTTCTGTCCGGGTGGCTGGGCACGGTCACCTCGCCCGAGCCGCCGGACGAGGCACGGCACGCGGAGACGGAGGTGCGGGCGCTGACGGGGGCGGGGGCGGTGTAGAGGTGCGCAGGATCGATCCGCCCGTGTGGCGCCGTGTTGTGTCGCCCCGCCTCACACCGCCCACGCGTACCGGTGTCCAGACGTTCACCACCGAGTTCGTGGCCAAGGTGCCCAAGGGCTGGGTGCCGGCCTTCGAACCCCCGCCCGCGCAGCGGCGGTCGGCGCGCAGCCGGGGGGCAAAAGAGGCAGGCTCTCAGCGGCCGGCTGCCCACTCGTAGCGGTGCTCGGGGCGGCCGGTCTCGCCGTAGCGCAGACCGAGCCGCACCCGGCCCGCCCGCTCCAGGAGCTTGAGGTAGCGCTGGGCGGTCTGCCGGCTCACCCCCGCCCGCTCGGCGATCTCCTGGGTCGAGAGAGGGCCCTCCGCCGCCAGCAGCACCTGGCGCAGCAGCTCGGCGGTGGTGGGGGAGTGGCCCTTGGGCAGATCGGGCTCGGCGGAGACGGAGAGGGCGCCGAAGATCCGGTCCACCTGGGTCTGTTCGGCCTCGCCGCCGCCGTCGAGGGTGCGGCGCAGCGCGGCATACGCCTCCAGCTTGGTGCGCAGTCCCGCGAAGCTGAACGGCTTGACCAGGTACTGGAGCGCCCCCTGGCGCATCGCGGCCTGGACGGTGGCCACGTCACGGGCCGCCGTCACCATGATCACGTCGGTGTGATGGCCGAGCCGGCGCAGCTCGCGTACGACGGCGAGGCCGTTCTCGGCCGGCAGATAGTGGTCGAGCAGGATCAGGTCGACGGGGCGCTCGGCGATGAACGCGAGCGCCTGCGCGGCCGAATGCGCCTTCGCGACCACCCGGAAACCGGGAACCTTCTCGGCGTACGCGGCATTGATGTCGGCGACCCGCCGGTCGTCGTCCGCCACGAGAACGTCGATCACCGTGCCTCCTGACGCAGTACGGCCCCGTCGGCATCCTCACCCGGTACGGTCCCGCTCCCCGGTGCGGCCGGGTCCTGGGGGCCGGTCGCCCTCGGATTCCCGTCCAGGGCCTCGCTCAGCGCCTCCGGCAGGACGACGGTGAACTCGGCCCCGCCGTCCGCGGCCGTCGCCACGCGCGCGTGCCCGCCCTGGCGCTCGGCGAAACGCCGGACCAGGGCGAGCCCGAGGCCCCGCTTGCCGTGCGAGGGCGGCTCCTTGGTGGACCAGCCCTCGGTGAAGATCAGCTCACGCTGCTCGTCGGGAACACCGGGACCGCTGTCGACGACCCGCAGGACGGCCGTACGCCCCTCGGCGCGCAAGGTGACGCCGACCCAGGCGTCCGGGGTGCCCGCGGCCGCGTCCAGCGCGTTGTCCACGAGGTTCCCGACGACGGTGACGAGCCCGCGCGGGTCGACCACCCGGTCCGGGAGCAGGGTGTCCGCGGTGATGCGCAGGGCGACCGCGCGCTCGGCCGCCACGGTGGCCTTGCCGACCAGCATCGCCGCGAGCAGCGGGTCGCGGACCTTCTCGGTGACCTGCTCGGCGGTGGTCCGGTGGACCCCGACGACCTCGGTGACGAACTCGACCGCCTCGTCGTACATCTCCAGCTCCAGCAGGCCGAGCAGGGTGTGCAGCCGGTTGGCGTGCTCGTGGTCCTGGGCGCGCAGGGCGTCGATGAGGCCGTGGGTGGAGTCCAGCTCGCGGCCCAGGCGCTCCAGCTCGGTGCGGTCGCGCAGGGTGGCGACGGCGCCCCCGTCGTCGGTCGGCATCCGGTTGGCGACCAGGACGCGGTGGCCGCGTACGGTCAAAAGATCGGTGCCCGAGACGCGGCCCGTGAGCACATCGGTCGTCCGCCCGGCGCCGAGCACCTCGTCCAGCGGGCGGCCCGCGGCCTCGGGGCCCACGCCGAGCAGCCGCTGCGCCTCGTCGTTGAGCAGCCGGATCCGGCCGTCGCGGTCGAGTGCGACCACGCCCTCGCGAATCGAGTGGAGCATCGCCTCGCGCTCCGCGAGCAGCGCCGAGATATCGGAGAACGCCAGGTCACGGGTCTGCTTCTGGATCCGCCGGGAGATCAGGTACGCGGCGAGCGCACCGGCCGCGAGGGCCCCGCCCGCATAGGCGAGCAGCCCCGGGATGGCGGCGAGCAGCCGGGCGCGCACACTGTCGTACTCGATCCCGACCGACACCGCCCCGACGATCGCGCCGCCGGAGTCCCGCAGCGGCACCTTGCCGCGCGCGGAGCGGCCCAGCGTGCCGCTGTCGATCTCCATGACGTCCTCGCCCGCCAGCGCCTCGCTGGGGTCGGTGGAGACGACCTTGCCGATCTGTCCGCCGTCCGGGTGCGACCAGCGCACCCCGTGCCGGTCCATGACCACCACGTACTCGGCGCCGGTGGCCCGGCGGATCCGCTCGGCCTCGCGCTGCACCGGGCCGTCGACGGTGGGCCCGGACGCGACCAGGTCCGCCGCGAGCTGCGGCTGCGCGGCCGTGGACTGGGCGATGGCGAGGGCCCGGCGCATCGCCTGGTCGTCGAGCTGATGGCTGAGCGGGGCGAGGAACAGGCCGGTCGCGAGCACGGTGACACCGGCGGCGATGGCCAGCTGCATCAGCAGCACCTGGGAGAAGACGCGCTGGGGCCAGCCGAACCGCCGCCGTCCGGGAGCGGGCGCGCTGGGGACGGCACTCATGCCTATGCACGGTAGACGGCCGCCCGACGCATTCCTAAAACGGTTCGCACCGTGGCTACCGACGCACGCTGAGCCACTGGCTCGTCCGCAAGCGCTACGTAAGTCGCTTGCATTGTATGCGGTGAACTTACGGCCCTCTGTCCGGCGCGGCGAAAAGCCGCAGGACCGGCCGGTGATACGGGTGAAAGCGATCGTTCCGGTGGGGCGGGACGGGTGCGGAGGCGGTCGGTCCACGCTGCGAGAGCCATGGACGGCTCGGCATATCTCTGCAACTCTCTGACCGCTTGACGCAAAAGCCTTGGTTCTTCAGTGCAGAAATCCCAGTGCAGTCACCCCCAACCGCACGGATCGAGGACCCATGAGAATCCCCCACAGGAGACGGCGCGCACGGATGAGGGCGCTCCTCGCCGCCGTGGTCGTCACCGCTCTGATGACGCTCGGATGGCCGTCGCCCTCCGCGTCGGCGGCCGGCGGCCCCGACCTCGCGGCGGGCCGGCCGGCCGCGGCCTCCAGCGCCAAAGCCCCCTACACCGCCGCCAACATCACCGACGGCGATGCCTCGACCTACTGGGAGAGCTCCGGCAGCGGCTTCCCCCAGTGGGTGCAGGCCGACCTCGGCGCCTCCGCGCGCGTGAACGAGGTCGTCCTGCGGCTCCCCGCCGGATGGGAGGCCCGGCAGCAGACCCTCGCGGTCCAGGGCAGCGCGGACGGGACCGGCTTCACCACCCTGGTGAGCGCGGCCGCGTACAGCTTCGGCCCGGCGTCGGACAACACCGTGAAGATAGGTTTCCCCGCCGCCCAGACCCGGTTCGTACGGATCGACATCCGGGCCAACACCGGCTGGCCCGCCGCCCAGCTCGGGGAGCTCGAGGTGCACGCGGCGGGCGACCGGAGCGGCAACCTCGCCCTCGGCAAGACCCTCACCGCCGGCAGCCACACCCAGACCTATGTGCCGGGGAACGCCAACGACGGCGACCGGGGCAGCTACTGGGAGAGCGCCAACGGCGCCCTGCCGCAGTGGATCCAGGCCGACCTCGGCGCCTCCGTGCGGATCGACCGGGTGGTGCTGCGGCTGCCGGACGGCTGGGGCCCGCGCACCCAGACCCTGAAGATCCAGGCCTCGGCCAACGGCACCGACTTCACCGATCTCACCGCCGCCAAGGGGTACGAGTTCAGCGCGGCCACCGGCCAGTCCGCCTCCCTCGCCTTCGACGCGGCCACCACCCGTTACGTACGGGTCCTGGTCACCGCCAACACCGGGCAGCCCGCCGGTCAGCTCTCCGAGCTGGAGATCTACGGTCCCGCCACCGGCGACACCGAGCCGCCCACGGCTCCCCGCAACCTCGCCTTCACCGAGCCCGCCACCGGACAGATCCGCCTCACCTGGGACGCCGCCACCGACAACGAGGGCGTGACCGGGTACGACGTGTACGCCAACGGGGAGCTGCGCACCAGCGTGGCCGGGAACGTCACCACGTACACCGACACCCAGCCCACCGGCGCGACCGTCTCGTACAACGTACGGGCGAAGGACGCCGCCGGGAACCAGTCGGGCAACAGCGACACGGTCACACGCAAAGGCGACACCGGGGACACCCAGGCCCCCACGGCGCCGGCCGGGCTCGCCTTCACCGAGCCTTCGAGCGGCCGGATCAAGCTGACCTGGCAGGCCTCGACCGACAATGTGGGCGTCACGGCGTACGACATCTACGCCAACCAGACCCTGATCAAGAGCGTGGCCGGGAACCTCACCACGTATACCGACACCCAGCCCGCGAGCCTGACCGTCTCGTACTTCGTACGGGCCAAGGACGCGGCCGGGAACCAGTCGGGCGACAGCAACACCGTCACCCGCAACGGGAGTTCAGGACCCGGCTCCAACCTCGCGGTGGGCAAGCCGGTCACCGCCTCCTCCGTGATCCAGAACTTCGTCGCGGAGAACGCCGTCGACAACAGCCTGACCACGTACTGGGAGGGCGCCGCCAACAGCTATCCGAACACGCTCACCGTGAAGCTCGGCGCCAACGCCGACACCGGATCGGTGGTGCTCAAGCTCAACCCCGACAGCGGCTGGGGCACCCGGACCCAGCGCATCCAGGTCCTCGGCCGCGAGCAGAGCGCGAGCGGATACACCTCTCTGGTCGACGCGAAGGACTACACCTTCAGCCCGTCGAGCGGGAACACGGTGACGATCCCCCTCGCCGCCCGGATCGCTGACGTGCAGCTGAAGTTCAGCGCCAACTCCGGTGCCACGGCCGGACAGCTCGCGGAGTTCCAGGTCATCGGGGTGCCCGCGCCCAACCCGGACCTGGAGATCACCGCGCTGAGCGCCGTCCCGGCGGCGCCCGTGGAGTCGGACGCCGTCACGCTCTCGGCGACCGTGCACAACAAGGGGACCTCCGCCTCGCCCGCCACCACCGTGGCCTTCCAGCTCGGCGGAGCCGAGGCGGGCACCGCGAACGTCGGCGCGCTGGCTGCCGGAGCCTCGGCGACGGTGACGGCGAACATCGGATCGCACAGCGCGGGAACTTATGCGCTGGGCGCGGTCGTTGATCCGGACAACAGCGTCATCGAGCAGAACGACTCCGACAACAGCATCACGGGCACACCGCTGGTGATCAAGCCGGTCGACTCCTCCGACCTGGTCGCCTCGGGTGTGGGCTGGTCCCCGAGCGCCCCCTCGGCAGGCCAGTCGGTGTCCTTCTCGGTGACGGTGAAGAACCAGGGCACGGTGGCGTCCGGTGGCGGCTCCCACGCCGTGACGCTCACGCTCCTGGACGCGTCGGGCGCGCCGGTGAAGACCCTCACCGGTGCCTACAGCGGGGTGATCGCGGCGGGTGCGAGCGCCCCGGCCGTGAACCTCGGCGACTGGACGGCGGCCAACGGCACATACACGGTGAAGGTGGTGATCGCGGACGACAGCAACGAACTGCCGGTGAAGCGCGGCAACAACACCAGCACGCGGCCGTTCTTCGTGGGACGCGGCGCCAACATGCCGTACGACACCTATGAGGCGGAGGACGGGGTCACGGGCGGCGGGGCCAAGGTCATCGGCCCCAACCGGACCGTCGGCGACCTCGCGGGCGAGGCGTCCGGCCGCAAGGCCGTCACGCTCGACAGCACGGGCAGCTATGTGGAGTTCACGACCAGGGCACCCACCAACACCCTGGTCACCCGGTTCTCGATCCCGGACGCGGCGGGCGGCGGGGGCATCGACTCCACACTGGACGTCTATGTGAACGGAGCCTTCCGCAAATCCGTCCCGCTGACGTCCAAGTACGCCTGGCTGTACGGCGCCGAGGCCGGACCCGGCAACTCCCCGGGCTCGGGCGCGCCCCGTCATGTCTACGACGAGGCGAACGTGCTCCTCGGCGACACCGTCCCCAAGGGCAGCACGATCCGGCTGCAGAAGGACGCCGCGAACACCTCCTCGTACACGGTCGACTTCATCAGCCTGGAGCAGGCGTCCGTGGTGCCCGACCCGGATCCGGCCGCGTACACCGTGCCCGCCGGGTTCGCCCACCAGGACGTGCAGAACGCGCTGGACAAGGTGCGGATGGACACCACCGGCAAGCTGGTCGGCGTCTATCTGCCACCGGGTGACTACCAGACGTCGAGCAAGTTCCAGGTGTACGGGAAGCCGGTGAAGGTGGTCGGGGCCGGGCCCTGGTTCACCCGGTTCCACGCTCCGACGGGCCAGGAGAACACCGACATCGGCTTCCGCGCCGAGAACACCGCGAACGGGTCGGTGTTCACCGGCTTCGCCTACTTCGGCAACTACACCTCGCGCATCGACGGACCGGGGAAGGTCTTCGACTTCTCCAACGTCGCGGACATGACCATCGACGACATCTGGGCCGAGCACCAGGTGTGTCTGTACTGGGGGGCCAACACCGACCGCGTCACCATCAGGAACACCCGGATCCGCGACACCTTCGCGGACGGCGTCAACATGACCAACGGGTCCACGGACAACCATGTGGTCAACAACGAGTCCCGGGCCACCGGCGACGACAGCTTCGCGCTGTTCTCGGCGATCGACGCGGGCGGCGCGGACGAGAAGAACAACGTCTACGAGAACCTGACCTCGCTGCTGACCTGGCGGGCCGCGGGAATCGCCGTGTACGGCGGATACGACAACACCTTCCGCAACATCAGGATCGCGGACACGCTCGTCTACGCCGGGATCACCGTCAGCTCGCTGGACTTCGGCTATCCGATGAACGGCTTCGGGACCGGCCCGACGACGTTCGACGGGGTCACCATCGAGCGCTCGGGGGGCCACTTCTGGGGAGCGCAGACGTTCCCCGGGATCTGGCTCTTCTCGGCCTCGAAGGTGTTCCAGGGGATCCGGATCAACAACGTCGACATCATCTCCCCGACGTACAGCGGGGTGATGTTCCAGACCAACTACGTAGGAGGGCAGCCACAGTTCCCGATCAAGGACACGGTCCTGAGCAACATCAGTGTCTCCGGGGCGCACCGCAGCGGTGACGTCTACGACGCCAAGTCCGGCTTCGGCCTCTGGGCGAACGAGATGCCGGAGGCGGGCCAGGGGCCGGCGGTCGGCGAGGTCACGTTCAACGGTCTGAGGTTCGCCGACAACGCGCAGGACGTCAGGAACACGACCTCCACCTTCAAGATCAACATCAACCCGTAGGACGGCGGTAACCCGTAGGACAACGGCCATCCGCAGGGCAGCCGCGATCCGTGGCGGCGGCCGTGTCGTGGTCGGCGGATGCCGCCCGGGCTCCCCCCGGGCGGCATCCGCAGCCATGTTTCCGCGGAGGACACATTCACGCAAGCCACTTGCAGAGCTTGCGCTAGTCTTGCGCGCATGACGCGACGACTTGCTCAGGTGGCCAAGAAGGTCGGGGTCAGCGAGGCCACGGTCAGCCGGGTGCTCAACGGCAAGCCAGGGGTCTCCGAGTCCACCCGGCAGGCCGTGCTCACCGCCCTCGACGTCCTCGGCTACGAGCGCCCCACCCAGCTGCGCGGCGAGCGCGCCCGGCTGGTCGGACTGGTCCTGCCGGAGCTCCAGAACCCGATCTTCCCGGCGTTCGCCGAGGTCATCGGGGGTGCGCTGGCCCAGCAGGGGCTCACCCCGGTGCTCTGTACCCAGACGAAGGGCGGTGTCTCCGAGGCCGACTATGTGGACCTGCTGCTCCAGCAGCAGGTCTCCGGCGTGGTGTTCGCCGGCGGACTCTTCGCGCAGATGGACGCGCCGCACGGGCACTACCAGCAGCTCGCCGACCGCAAGGTGCCGGTGGTGCTGATCAACGCCTCCATCGAGCACCTCGACTTCCCCTGTGTGGCCTGCGACGACGCGGTCGCGGTGGAGCAGGCTTGGCGCCATCTCGCCTCGCTCGGCCACCGGCGCGTCGGCCTGGTCCTCGGCCCGCCCGACCATGTGCCCTCCCGGCGCAAGCTCGCCGCCGCCCGCGCGCTGGCCGAGGCGGCCGGCGGGGCGCTGCCCGAGGAGTGCGTGGAGCGGGCGATGTTCTCCCTGGAGGGCGGTCAGGCGGCAACGTCACGGCTGTTGGAGCGCGGGGTCACCGGCATCATCTGCGCCAGCGACCCGCTCGCCCTCGGCGCCGTCCGGGCGGCCCGCCGCCGCGGTCTGGACGTGCCGCGCGACATCTCGGTGGTGGGGTACGACGACTCCGCCTTCATGAACTGCACCGAGCCTCCGCTGACCACCGTGCGCCAGCCCATCGAGGCGATGGGCCGGGCCGCCGTGGAGCTGCTGTCCGCGCAGATCGGGGGCGGTGTGGTGCCGCCCGGCGAGCTGCTCTTCGAACCGGAGCTGGTGGTGCGGGGCTCCACGGCACAGGTGCCGCGCTGACGCGCGCTGCCCAACACCCCTGCGCGCCGGGCGACTTCGCCCGGCGCGTTTCTTGTGTGCCGGAGGTCGTCGCAGAGCTGTCAATCATTTGCGAATTCTGCGTGAGATATTGCGTCCCTCTGGTGTCGGTGGTTGAGTGTGCCGCGCCCCGGGGCCGTCGGTCGGGGGCCCTCCCACGCTGAGCCCGAAGGGGACCATCGATGAGACGCACCTGGCTCGACCCCGCCCGCCCCCACCGTCGCACCCCGGCCGCCGCCCTCCTCTGCGTGGTCGCCCTCACCGCCCTCGCCGCCTGCGGCACCAGCAGCAGCGGCAGCGGCGGCGACGCCGACGGCTCGGGCGGCAGCGGCTCGTCCGACCCGGCGGCCCCGCTCGACCCCCGAGCCAAGGTCACGCTGACCATCGACTGCATGCCGCCCGCCGCCAAGGCCGCCGAGCTGAAGGAGTGGAACGAGGACGTCGCCACCTTCAACAAGGCGTATCCGAACGTGAGGATCGTCGGGCGGTCGACTCCCGGCCAGTGCGAGGAGCCGGCCCGGTTCACCGCGATGCTCAAGGCCAAGTCCCAGCCCGATGTGTTCTACACGTACTTCACCGACCTTCAGCAGGTCCTCGACAACGACGGCGCCGCCGACATCTCCGCGTACGTCAACCAGAAGTCGGTCCCCGCGCTCGCCGACATCGACCCCGGCGTCCTCGGCGTACTGAAGAAGGACGGCAAGCTCTACGGCGTCCCGACCAGCAACTACCGGATGGGCCTGCTGATCAACCGCAAGCTCTTCCGGCGCGCCGGGCTCGACCCCGACAAGCCGCCCACCACCTGGGCCGAGGTCCGCGCCGACGCCAAGGCCATCGCCGGGCTGGGCAACGGCGTCTACGGCTACGGCGACTACAGCGCCGAGAACACCGGCGGCTGGCACTTCACCGCGGCGCTCTACGGCCTCGGCGGCGACGTGGTCTCCGCCGACGGGACCAAGGCCGCGTTCGACTCCGACCTCGGCCGCCAGGTCGCCCGCAACCTGCACGAGATGCGCTGGACGGACGCCAGCATGAGCAAGACGCAGCTGCTCAAGTGGGGCGACCTCCAAAAGCAGATCACCGCCGACAAGCTGGGGATGTTCCTCGCCGCGCCCGACGACATCGCGTACATGGTCCAGCAGCTGGGAGCCGAGTACGAGAACTTCGGCATGGGGCCGATCCCCGGCGGCAGAGCCACCCTCGGCGGCGGCAACGGCTACATGATCAAGAAGGGCAGCTCGCCCGACAAGATCAAGGCGGCCGTCGCCTGGCTCAACCTCAAGACCCTCTCCCCGGGCAAGGGCCAGTTCGACTGGTCCCGCAGCAAGGCGGACGGGCTGCCGGTCGGTGTGCCGCAGCCGAACTTCTTCCTCGGCGCCACCAAGACGGCCGACGACGCGGCACGCGCAGCCCACGCCACCATGCCGGTCGCCAACTTCAAGGCGTACATGGACAACCCGGTCCCCGGGAAGGCCGAGCCGCCCAAGGCGCAGGAGATCTACAAGGTCCTCGACAACGTGATGTCCGGGGTCCTCACCAACAAGGACGCGGACGTCGACAAGCTCCTGTCCACCGCCGCCTCCCAGGTCGACCAGGTCCTGGCGAACCGATGACGAAGGGGGCAGGGCCGGTGACCGGGGCGCTCAGGCGCCAACTGACCGCGCACGGCTTCCTGATCGGCGCCGTGCTCTGCTTCGCGTTCTTCTCCTGGTACCCGATGGCCCGGGAGTTCGTGCTGGCCTTCCAGAGGACCGAGAACGGCCACACCGGCTGGGCGGGCTGGTCCAACCTCTCCTATGTCTTCCACGACCCGGCGTTCTGGCAGGCGTGGCGCAACACGCTGCTGTTCACCGGACTCGCGCTGGTGCTCGGCTTCGCCGTCCCGTTCCTGGTCGCCGTGCTGCTCAACGAGTTCCGGCACGGACAGGGGTATCTGCGGCTGCTGGTCTATCTGCCGGTGATGCTGCCGCCGGTCGCCTCGGTGCTGCTGTTCAAGTACTTCTACGACCCGGGATACGGCCTCTTCAACCGGGTCCTGGAGCTGGCGCACCTGCCCGCGCAGCAGTGGCTCCAGTCCACCGACACCGCGATGATCTCGGTGGTCATCGCCGCGACCTGGATGAACATGGGCGGCGCCACCCTGATCTACCTGGCGGCGCTCCAGGGCATCCCGGGCGAGCTGTACGAGGCGGCGGAGCTGGACGGGGCCGGGCTGCTGCGCAAGATCTGGCACGTCACCATCCCGCAGACCCGGCTGATCCTCTCGCTGATGTTCCTGATGCAGATCATCGCGACGATGCAGGTGTTCACCGAACCGTTCCTGCTGACCAACGGCGCCGGCCCGGAGGGCTCCACCACGACCGTGGTCTATCTGATCTACCAGTACGCCTTCAACTTCAACAACTACGGCGGCGCCGCCGCGCTGGGCCTGTGCCTGCTGGTTCTCCTGGCGGGGTTCTCGGCGCTGTACGTACGGCTGAGCCGCACGGCCGTGGACTAGGACGGACGGTGGGACACCCATGTCGACACGTACCCTCATCTCACCGGCCGCCCTCGGCCGGACCCGGGGCAAGGTCGTCTACTGGGGAGTGTTCGCCCTGGTGACGGTCGTCTTCACGCTCGTCTTCGTCGGGCCGCTCTACTGGATGGCCGTCAACGGGCTGAAATCCACGGAGGAGTTCACCCGGATCCCGCCCACCCTGGTCCCGCACGGAGCGCACACCGACAACTACCGCCACGCCTGGAAGGTGATGGACCTGGCGCGGCTGCTGCGGAACACACTCTGGTACGCGTTCGGCGCACTCGCCTTCCAGCTGGTCCTGGACGTGGCCGCCGCCTACTCGCTGTCCCGGCTGCGCCCGCTGTTCGGCAAGGTCATCCTGGGGATGATGCTGGCCACGCTGATGATCCCGGCCGCCGTGCTCGTCGTACCGCAGTATCTGACCGTCCTGGACGTGCCGGTCTTCCGGCGCAACCTGCTCAACACGCCCTGGGCGATCTGGCTGCCCTCGGTCACCAACGCCTTCAACATCTTCCTGCTGAAGCGGTTCTTCGACTCGATCCCGCGCGAGCTCCTGGACGCGGCCGCCATCGACGGGGCCTCGCCGCTGCGGACCCTGCGGTCCGTGGTGCTGCCGATCTCCCGGCCGATCCTCGGCGTCGTCTCCATCTTCGCGGTGGTCGGCGTCTGGAAGGACTTCCTCTGGCCGATGCTCACTCTCCCCGACCCGTCCAGGCAGACCCTCAACGTGGGCATCTACTCGCTCGCCCAGGGTGTCCCGGAGAACTGGCTGACGGCCGCACTCGCCATGGCCTCGCTGCCGACGCTCGCCATCTTCCTGATCTTCCAGCGCAACATCATGAGCGGTCTGACCGCGGGCGGCCTCAAGGGCTGACCGCCGCGCCGCCCCCCCGCTCCGCCGTCGGCCCTTCCATCCAGTCCCCGCAGCCAAGGGCCGGCGGCGGGATCCTCCCTGCCCGAAAGGACCGTGACGTGACCGTCCTCGATCCGGCCGACTGGTGGCGCTCGGCCGCCATCTACCAGGTGTACGTACGCAGCTTCGCCGACGGCGACGGCGACGGCACCGGGGACCTGGCGGGGGTGCGGGCGAAGCTGCCCTACCTCGCCGAACTCGGCGTCGACGCGCTGTGGTTCACCCCCTGGTACCTCTCACCGCTCGCCGACGGCGGCTACGACGTGGCCGACTACCGCGCCATCGACCCCGCCTTCGGCACCCTGGCCGAGGCCGAGAAACTGATCGCGGAGGCCCGTGAGCTGGGTCTGCGCACGATCGTCGACATCGTGCCCAACCACCTCTCGGACCAGCACGCCTGGTTCCGGGCGGCGCTGGCGGCCGGACCCGGCAGCCCCGAGCGCGAGCTGTTCCACTTCCGGCCCGGCCGCGGCGAGCACGGCGAACTGCCGCCCAACGACTGGCCCTCGCAGTTCGCGGGCGAGCCGCCGTGGACCCGGGTCGCGGACGGCGAGTGGTATCTGCACCTGTTCGCCCCGCAGCAGCCCGACCTCAACTGGGCGCACCCGGCGGTCCGCCGGGAGCACGAGGAGGTGCTGCGGTTCTGGTTCGAGCGCGGGGTGGCCGGCGTCCGCGTCGACTCGGCGGCCCTGCTGGTCAAGGACCCGGCGCTGCCCGACTTCACCGAGGGCGTCGACCCGCACCCGTATGTGGACGTCGACGGCGTCCACGACGTCTACCGCTCCTGGCGGGCGGTCGCCGACGAGTACGGCGGGATCTTCGTCGGCGAGGTCTGGCTGCCCGACAGCGAGCGGTTCGCCCGCTATCTGCGCCCCGACGAACTGCACACCGCCTTCAACTTCGCCTTTCTGTCCTGCCCGTGGGACGCGGCCCGGCTGCGCCGCGCCGTCGACGACACCCTCGCCGAGCACGCCCCGGTGGGCGCCCCCGCCACCTGGGTCCTGGCCAACCACGACGTGACGCGCACGGTGACCCGGTACGGACGCGAGGACACCGGGTTCGACTTCGCCAAGAAGCGCTTCGGCACCCCCTCGGACCTGGCGCTCGGCACCCGCCGGGCCCGGGCCGCCACCCTGCTCTCGCTCGCCCTGCCCGGGTCGGTCTACCTCTACCAGGGCGAGGAACTGGGCCTTCCCGAGGCCGACATCCCGCCCGAGCGCATCCAGGACCCGATGCACTTCCGCTCCGGCGGCAGCGACCCGGGCCGGGACGGCTGCCGGGTGCCACTGCCGTGGACCGCCGAGCCATGGGCGGACCCCTGGCTGCCGCAGCCGCCGGGCTGGGAGGCGTACGCGGCGCAGCGCCAGGACGGGGACCCGGGCTCCATGCTCACCCTCCACCGCCGGGCCCTACGGCTGCGCCGGACCCTGAGCGGCTTCGGGGACGGGCCGCTGACCTGGCTGGACGCGCCGGCCGGGGTCCTCGCCTTCGCCCGGCCGCCCGGGCTGCTCTGCCTGGTCAACCTGGCCGAGGAGCCGCTCGTACTGCCGCCGCACAGCGAACTGCTGCTGGCCAGCGGCGCCCTGGACGCGGACGGGCGGTTGCCGTGCGACACGGCCGTGTGGCTGCGGGCGTGAATTCCTTATGCGCTTCCTGTGCGCCTCCATTCCTTCCTTAACCGTTCCTTATGCCTCGGGGATGTCCGCCTTGGCACGCACCAGCGTTTCGCGGGTGATCGCGACGATCCGCTCGTACCGGGCACGCGCGGCGTCCAGGGGCAGCTTGCTGTCCAGGATCTCCGTCACGTCCGTACCGATGACCGCGAAGCGGCCGTCGCTCAGCTCGAAGATGTCGGGACAGGTCTGCCCCGAGAGGCTGCCCCGCTCTTGTGGGGAAGCGCCGACCCTGCGCACGATGTTCACCAGGGAATCCACCAGGGACCGATCCAATGGCTCGAAGAGTCTGGGACGTGGGACAGATAACCAGACTCGCGCAGGTCGCGGTAGACCTTCTGGGAATTGGTGAGGATCACCTCAACCGGCTGATGTTTTGCACGATCTCGTCGACGCGCCGACCGAGGTGTGCCTCGGGCGAACCCTGCTGGAGTACGGCCCGGTGCTGCCGGGTGGATTCCCAGTATTCGCGGAAAATAGGACTGCGGCAGATGACATGCAGATGTCCGCCGATCTCGCTCTCGCTCGTCGATCCGGTGCGGTAGGCGTGCAGCACATTGCTGTACAGCGCGTTCGCGTAGAGGAACTGCCGCTGTTTCACCGGCGGCACGTCCTCCTCGAACGTGTCCAGGACGGCGGCCAGCTCGGGGTCGTCCATGGCCTTGCTGAGCAGGTCGAAGTGGAGCCGGTGCTGATGGGTGAGGGTGATCCGGCGGGCCAGCAGCCGGTGCTGGAGGGCGAGTCCGGCGGCGCCCGCGGCGATGGCGAGCCCGGCGAAGACGCCCCCGGCGGAGGCGTTGCCGGCCGCCGGGGCGATCGCGTGGAACCCGGCGCCGAGCGCCAGGCTGAGGACGGCGGCCAGCGCCACGGCGCCCGCCGCGAGCGCCGCCGTCGCCGCCGTGCCGTCGTGCTGTCCGGTTCTTTGCTGGCTGGTCATGTCTCTTCTCCCGTACGACTGTCACTGCTGTGGGGGAGCGGGCGGCCCGGCCGCGGTCCTGATCTCCTCGTCGATCAGCTCTGCCAATTTCCTTTCGTGGCTGTCCCTGGGCAGAGCGAATTTCGCGTCCCTGGAGAGCGCCCAGTACCGACGATAGGGTTCGCTGTCCCGTAATGACCTCGCGTGTACGCGCAGTTCGTCGTCCGAATAGCTCCCCCACTGCCGGGCGAGCAAGAAGTGCCCGAACGTCAGGTTGGCGAACAGGTACTGTCGCTCCTCCTCATGAGGGATACCCGGAAAGCCGTTCCACACCGCCGCGAGGGACTGATCCTCCATGGCCATCCGGGTCAGCTGCACATGCAGCGCGCGCATATTCGCCTCGGCGCTGCGGTGCAGTTCCTGGCGGGACTGGCTCAGTTCCTCCCGCTGATCGGCGAGTTCACGTCGCTGCATGCGCAGTTCCTGGTATTGGAACAGCAGCGCCACCACGAGTATGAGGAATGCCAGCCCGGAGAAGACGGCGCTGGCGGCGCTGAAATAATTGCCGATCTGACTGCGGCCCTCGGCGCGCTCCAGACCGCCCTCGCGCCGCTGCACGGTGTCGATGAGCCAGCCGCTGACCAGGACGGCGGCTCCGCTCACCAGGGCGGTCCCGGCGAGCGTGGCCGCCGTCCACAGGGCGGCCTTCACGGTGGCGCGGAGCCAGGCGGACGGGGCTGGCGTGGCTGTCATGGGACCTCCCGGGTGGGCACGGCGCCGGTCGCGGCGGCACTCAATCTGCCCGCGGGCCGCCCGGGCGACGCGCGGCCCGGGCGGCGGGCACGCGCGTTCTGGCCATGGGCGGGGGGCGCTCAGCGCGAGAGGGCGCGCCGGGGCGCGCGCTTCCGGAGGCCGGCAGCGGGCCGCCCCCCCCGGCCCGGCACCCGTACGAGAAGGCGGTTCCCGGCATCCGTACGGGAAGGCCCGCTCCCGGCGGGTCCCGCTGCCGCGCGCCAATATCCTGGAGCGGGCCGAAGGAGAACGTCCCCGTACCCCCGGGGAGCGCCCCGCGCCCGCCCGTGTCCGCCCCCGCCCGAGAGAGGCCCCCTTCGTGAGTCCGACCGGTCCGACCCAGCAGCAGATCCCCGTCGTCGTCCTCGCGGGCTTCCTGGGCTCGGGCAAGACCACGCTGCTCAACCATCTGCTGCGGGCCAGCAGAGGCACCCGGATCGGGGCGATCGTCAACGACTTCGGGTCCATCGAGATCGACGCCATGACCGTGGCCGGACAACTGGGCGACTCGACGCTCTCACTCGGCAACGGCTGTCTGTGCTGCGCCGTCGACGCGAGCGAGCTCGACGTGTATCTGGAGAAGCTGACCCGGCCCGCCGCCCGGCTCGACGTCGTCGTCATCGAGGCGAGCGGTCTCGCCGAGCCGCAGGAGCTGGTGCGGATGGTCCTGGCCAGCGAGAACCCGCGGGTCGTGTACGGAGGGCTGGTCGAGGTCGTCGACGCGGCCGAGTACGAGGCGACCCGCGAGCGGCACCCCGAGATCGACCGCCACCTCGCGGTCGCCGACCTGGTGGTCCTCAACAAGACCGATCGCGTGTCCAGGGCCGCGCTCGACCGGCTGCGCGCCTGTCTCGGCGGGGCCGCCTCGGTGGTCGAGTCCGCGTACGGAAGGGTCGACCCGGAGCTGTTCTTCGACCGCAGGCCCAGCGCCGAGCGGGTGGGCCAGCTGGCCTTCGAGGACCTGCTGGACGAGGAGGACCAGCACGACGGGGAGCACGGGGACCACTGCGGCCCCGGCTGCGGCCACGCGGCCCATCTGCACACCGCGTACGAGTCCGTCGCCTTCACCTCGGCCGCGCCCATGGACCCGCGCCGGCTCATGGCCTTCCTCGACAGCCGCCCCGAGGGCCTCTACCGCATCAAGGGGTTCGTCGACTTCGGCGCCTTCGACGCGCGCAACCGGTACGGCGTGCACGCCGTCGGCCGCTTTCTGCGCTTCTACCCGGAGCCCTGGCCGCCCGGCGAGGAGCGCCTGACCCAGCTCGTGCTCATCGGCTCCGGCATCGACGTCGAGGGGCTGCACAAGTCGCTGGAGGCGGCCGTGGCACCGGCGCCGCAGGGCGCCCCGGACGAGCCCGCCATGTGGGGCGTGCTGCGCTACGTACAGCGGGCCGAGGCGGAGGAGACGGGCGAGCTGGGGGCGGCAGACGACGAGGCCCCGGGCGACGGGTGATCCCGAGCCCAGGGCCTCGTCGGACGGGTTACAGCGGCGGGCCAGCCAGGGCCGTCACCGTGTGGCCCAGCGGGGTGCCCGAGCCGTCGCGGCGCGGGTCGGGCTCGGGGAGCTCCACCGGGGCGCCGTTGGCCTGGGCGGCCTTCGCCGGGGCCGCGCCCGCCCAGGCCAGGACCAGCATGTCCTCGCCCTTCAGGAACCGCTGGCAGCGCACTCCGCCGGTGGCCCGGCCCTTGCGCGGATACTGGTCGAACGGCGTCAGCTTGACGGTCGCCGCCGAGTCCCCGAGCAGCGTGCCGCGCGAGCCCGCCACCGTGAAGACCACCGCGTCCGCCGCCGGGTCGACCGCGGAGAACGCGATCACCTTGGCGCCCTCGGCGACCTTGATGCCCGCCATACCGCCCGCCGGGCGGCCCTGCGGCCGTACCTGCGAGGCCTGGTAGCGCAGCAGCTGGGCGTCGTCCGTGATGAAGACCAGGTCCTCCTCGCCGGTGCGCAGCTCGACCGCGCCGACGATCCGGTCGCCTTCCTTGAGGGTGATGACCTCCAGCTCGTCCTTGTTGGCCGGATAGTCGGGCACCACCCGCTTGACCACGCCCTGTTCGGTGCCGATCGCCAGTCCCGGCGACGACTCGTCCAGGGTGGTCAGACACACCAGCGTCTCGTCGGCCTCCAACGTGAGGAACTCCGAGACCGGCGCGCCGCCCGAGAGGTTGGGCGCGGCCGCCGTGTCCGGCAGCTGCGGCAGGTCGATCACCGCGAGCCGCAGCAGCCGCCCGGCCGAGGTGACCGCGCCGACGTCGCCGCGCTGGGTGGCGGGCACCGCGGAGACGATCACGTCGTGCTTGGCGCGCCGCTCGGCCTCCGCGAGCGGTTCCGCGTTGGCCGTACGCGCCAGCAGGCCCGTGGAGGACAGCAGCACCCGGCACGGGTCGTCCGCGACCTCCAGCGGCACGGCCGCGACGGGCGCGCCCGCCGACTCCAGCAGGACCGTCCGCCGCTCGGTGCCGAACTTCTTGGCGACCGCCGCCAGTTCGGCCGAGACCAGCTTGCGCAGCTCGCTGTCGGACTCCAGGATCCCGGTCAGCTCGTCGATCTCGCCGGTGAGCCGGTCGCGCTCGCTCTCCAGCTCGATGCGGTCGAACTTGGTGAGGCGGCGCAGCGGGGTGTCCAGAATGTACTGCGTCTGGATCTCGCTGAGCGAGAAGTGCTCGATCAGGCGCTGCTTGGCCTGCGCCGAGTTGTCACTCGATCTGATGAGACGGATGACCTCGTCGATGTCGAGCAGCGCGACGAGCAGGCCCTCCACCAGGTGCAGCCGGTCGCGGCGCTTGGTGCGGCGGAACTCGCTGCGCCGGCGCACCACGTCGAAGCGGTGGTCGAGGTAGACCTCCAGGAGCTCCTTGAGGCCCATGGTGAGCGGCTGGCCGTCCACCAGCGCCACGTTGTTGATGCCGAAGGACTCCTCCATCGGCGTCAGCTTGTAGAGCTGCTCCAGGACGGCCTCCGGGACGAAGCCGTTCTTGATCTCGATGACCAGGCGCAGACCGTGCGAGCGGTCGGTGAGGTCCTTGACGTCGGCGATGCCCTGGAGCTTCTTGGAGCCGACCAGGTCCTTGATCTTGGAGATCACCTTCTCCGGGCCGACCGTGAACGGCAGTTCCGTGACGACCAGGCCCTTGCGGCGGGCCGTCACGTTCTCCACCGCCGCCTTGGCGCGGATCTTGAAGGTGCCGCGGCCCGACTCGTACGCGTCCTTGATGCCGGACAGGCCGACGATCCGGCCGCCGGTGGGCAGGTCGGGGCCGGGCACGAAGCGCATCAGCGCTTCCAGGTCCGCGTTCGGGTGGCGGATCAGATGGCGGGCGGCGGCGATGACCTCGCCCAGGTTGTGCGGCGGCATATTGGTCGCCATGCCGACCGCGATCCCGGTCGCGCCGTTGACCAGCAGGTTCGGGAACGCGGCGGGCAGCGCCACCGGCTCCTGCTCCTGGCCGTCGTAGTTCGGGGAGAAGTCGACGGTGTCCTCGTCGATCGACTCGGTCATGAGCGAGGTGGCGTCGGCCATCTTGCACTCGGTGTAGCGCATCGCGGCCGGCGGGTCGTCGTTGCCGAGCGAGCCGAAGTTGCCGTGGCCGTCGACCAGCGGCAGGCGCATGGAGAACGGCTGGGCCATCCGCACCAGCGCGTCGTAGATCGACGCGTCGCCGTGCGGATGGAGCTTGCCCATGACCTCGCCGACCACGCGCGCGCACTTCACATAGCCGCGCTCGGGGCGCAGGCCCATCTCGTTCATCTGGTAGACGATGCGGCGGTGGACCGGCTTCATGCCGTCGCGGGCGTCCGGCAGGGCCCGCGAGTAGATCACCGAGTAGGCGTACTCGAGAAAGGAGCCCTGCATTTCGTCCACGACGTCGATGTCGAGGATCTTCTCCTCGAAATCGTCCGGCGGCGGGGTCTTCGTGCTGCGGCGGGCCATCGCGGCTGCGGCTCCTTCACCAACGAGTTCTTCTTAGCGACCACCAACAAGGTCTGCTGCTGACGCCGACCATTGTGGACCGTCCCACTGACAACGCAGACCGCGACCCGGGAACTTCGCCAGGTGTCGGTGCGCTTGCATACAGTGGCAGGACTTCTTCACCGCGATCGAAGGGACGTACATGCCCATGGGTCACACGGCCACCGCCCAGGCCGGCTCCGGCGGCCTGACAGCGACCGAGCACCGGCTGGCCAACGGCCTGCGCGTGGTGCTCTCCGAGGACCACCTGACCCCGGTCGCCGCGGTCTGCCTCTGGTACGACGTGGGCTCCCGCCACGAGGTCAAGGGCCGTACCGGCCTGGCTCACCTCTTCGAGCACCTGATGTTCCAGGGCTCGCACCAGGTCCACGGAAACGGCCACTTCGAGCTGGTGCAGGGCGCGGGAGGCTCGCTCAACGGCACCACCAGCTTCGAGCGGACCAACTACTTCGAGACCATGCCCACCCACCAGCTGGAGCTCGCGCTGTGGCTGGAGGCCGACCGCATGGGCTCGCTGCTCTCCGCGCTGGACGAGGAGTCCATGGAGAACCAGCGCGACGTCGTCAAGAACGAGCGCCGCCAGCGGTACGACAACGTGCCGTACGGCACGGCCTTCGAGAAGCTCACCGCGCTGGCCTACCCGGAGGGCCACCCGTACCACCACACGCCGATCGGCTCCATGGCCGACCTGGACGCGGCGACGCTCGAGGACGCGCGGAACTTCTTCCGTACGTACTACGCGCCGAACAACGCCGTCCTCTCGGTCGTCGGCGACATCGACCCCGAGGTGACGCTCGCCTGGATCGAGAAGTACTTCGGCTCGATCCCCTCGCACGACGGCAAGCAGCCGCCGCGCGACGGCGCGCTGCCCGGCGTCATCGGCGAGCAGCTGCGCGAGGTCGTCCACGAGGACGTCCCCGCGCGCGCCCTGATGGCCGCCTACCGACTGCCGCACGACGGCACCCGTGAGTGCGACGCCGCCGACCTGGCGCTCACCGTCCTCGGCGGCGGCGAGTCCTCGCGGCTGCACAACCGTCTGGTGCGCCGCGACCAGAGCGCCGTGGCGGCCGGGTTCGGCCTGCTGCGCCTGGCCGGCGCCCCCTCGCTGGGCTGGCTGGACGTGAAGACGTCCGGCGGCGTCGAGGTCCCCGACATCGAGTCGGCCGTCGACGACGAGCTGGCCCGGTTCGCCGAAGAGGGCCCCACGGCCGAGGAGATGGAGCGCGCCCAGGCCCAGCTGGAGCGCGAGTGGCTGGACCGGCTCGGCACGGTCGCCGGCCGCGCCGACGAACTCTGCCGTTACGCGGTCCTGTTCGGCGACCCCCAGCTCGCCCTGACCGCCGTCGACCGGGTGCTCGACATCACCGCCGAGGAGGTGCGGGACGTGGCCCGGGCCACCCTGCGCCCGGACAACAGGGCGGTGCTGGTCTACGAGCCGACCACCGCCGCAGCAGACGACGCGGCCGACGCCGACGCCAAGGGAGCCGAGCAGTGAGCGAGACCGGCGTGACGATGCAGTTCCACCCCCAGCCGGCCGCCGGCGCGGCCCGTCCCTGGGCGTTCCCCGCCCCCGACCGCGCCACCCTGCCCAACGGGCTCACCGTGCTGCGCTGCGACCGCCCCGGCCAGCAGGTCGTGGCCGTCGAGATCTTCGTCGCCGCCCCGCTGGACGCCGAGCCGGCCGGTCTGGACGGCGTGGCCACGATCATGGCGCGGGCGTTCTCCGAGGGCACCGACAAGCGCTCCGCCGAGGAGTTCGCCGCCGACCTGGAGCGCTGCGGCGCCACCCTGGACGCGCACGCGGACCACCCGGGCGTGCGGGTCTCCCTGGAGGTCCCGGTCTCCCGGCTGCCCAAGGCGCTGGGGCTGCTCGCAGAGGCGCTGCGCGCCCCCGCGTTCGCCGACGCCGAGGTGGACCGCCTGGTGCGCAACCGCCTCGACGAGATCCCGCACGAGCTGGCCAACCCGGCGCGCCGCGCCGCCCAGCAGCTCTCCCGCGAGCTCTTCCCGGCCACCGCGCGCATGTCGCGCCCGCGCCAGGGCACCGAGGAGACCGTCAGCCGCATCGACGCGGGCGCGGTCCGGGCCTTCTACGAGGCGTACGTACGCCCGGCCGCGGCCACCGCGGTGGTCGTCGGCGATCTGGGCGCCACCGACCTGGACGCGGTCCTGGCGGACACCCTGGGCGCGTGGACCGGCACTCCGGCCGAGGAGCGCCCGATGCCCCCGGTCACCGCCGACGACACCGGCCGCGTGGTCATCGTGGACCGGCCCGGCGCCGTCCAGACGCAGCTGCTGATCGGCCGGGTCGGACCCGACCGGCACGACCGCGTCTGGCCCGCCCAGGTCCTCGGGACGTACTGCCTGGGCGGCACCCTCACCTCCCGCCTGGACCGCGTCCTGCGGGAGGAGAAGGGCTACACGTACGGAGTCCGTGCCTACGGCCAGGTGCTGCGCTCCGGCGCGGAGGGCACCGGCGCCGCCATGCTCGCCATCAGCGGCTCGGTGGACACGCCCAACACCGGCCCGGCGCTCGACGACCTGTGGACGGTGCTGCGCAAGCTGGCCGCCGAGGGGCTCACCGACGCCGAGCGGGAGACCGCCGTGCAGAACCTGGTGGGCGTGGCCCCGCTGAAGTACGAGACGGCGGCCGCCGTCGCCGGGACGCTGGCCGACCAGGTCGAGCAGCACCTCCCGGACGACTTCCAGGCGCAGTTGTACGCGCGGCTGGCCGACACGGGCACCGTGGAGGCCACCGCGGCGGTCGTCAGCGCCTTCCCGGTGGACCGGCTGGTGACCGTGCTCGTCGGGGACGCGGCGCAGATCGTGGAGCCCGTCAAGGCCCTCGGAATCGGTGAAGTCACCGTCGTGGCGGGCTGATTGGACCGTCCGCCGGGGCTGCCTCGCGGGCGGGCGGACGAGCCGGGTGAGGACCCCGGTGGCCGAGAGGCCGCCGGGGTCCTCCCTTATGTCCGGTTTATTGGGGAGGTTGCCTGTCTGTCATGTGGCGTGCGCTACAAAAAGACGCGTCTGTTTGGTGATTGAAAGATCAGCCGTCTAGCGTCAGTCCGGCTGTCCGTCACCACCCGTCGCAGCCGCGGCACCGGACAGCGATCGCCGAGTCCCCAACTGGCGCGAGCCAGGGGAGCCGGGGACCCACTCAGTCCCTGGGGTGAATCGGACGCCTCCGTTCGCGGAGGGGCCCGTAGGAGACCTTCCAGCTCCGAACCCGTCAGCTAACCCGGTAGGCGAGATGGAAGGAAAGGACACCGCCACTCCATGGCGTTCACCCGTGCCACCGGGAAGCACCGTCGTCCGAGCGCCGTCTCGCGCAAGAGCGCGAACATAGCGGGCATCGCCACTCTCGCCACCGCCGGAGTCGTGGGCACCCTCGCCTCGCCGGCCCTGGCCGCCGAGACCGCGGCCCCCGCCGCCGCCTCCGTCGAGGACACCGGCATCACCCAGGCCATCGTGATCGGCGACTCGCTCGCCGACCGCATCGACGCCCAGGCCGCCGCCCAGCAGCACGCCGCCGACAAGGCCCGCGCCGCCGCCGAGGCGAAGCGCAAGGCCGAGGCGAAGGCCAAGGAGGAGCGCGAGGCCAGGGAGCGCGCCGCCCGCGAGGCCGAGCGCAAGCGCCTCAACTCCTTCGTCGCCCCGATCGCCGGCAGCTATGTCTCCACCGGCTACAAGACCGGTGGCTCGATCTGGTCCTCCGGCAGCCACACCGGCATCGACTTCCACGCGGGCATGGGCACCTCGGTGCACGCCGTGGGCCTCGGCACGGTCGTCGAGGCGGGCTACGGCGGCGCCTACGGCAACAACATCGTGATCCGCATGAACGACGGCACGTACACGCAGTACGGCCACCTGTCGTCCATCGGCGTGTACGTCGGCCAGCGCGTCGAGCCGGGCCAGCAGATCGGCCTCTCCGGCAACACCGGCAACACCACCGGCCCGCACCTCCACTTCGAGGCCCGCACCTCCGCGGAGTACGGCTCGGACATCGACCCGATCGCCTATCTGCGCTCGCACGGCGTCAACCTCTGACACGGCCGTCCCGCGTCCCACCGAAGCCCCCGGCGCCCGCGCCGGGGGCTTCGTCGTGCCCCCGCCCCCTGCGTGATCCGTCCATGGCCAAAAGATATGCATTGCATACGGCATGTCACCGGGAATTAACAGCCGCTGGAATAGAGTCGCCGAACAGGCGTCGATCGACCGCGTTTCGCGGGGATTAAGGCGGAGGTTCGGTCATGCGCATTCCGGCGCAATCGGTATGCACGGCAATCCGCGACGACATCGTCACGGGGCTCTTCGCGCGCGGCAGCCGGCTCACCGAGGAAGTGCTCGCCCGGCGGTACGGGGTCTCCCGAGTGCCCGTCCGCGAAGCGCTGCGCACGCTGGAGTCCGAGGGGTTCGTCACCACGCGCCGGCACGCCGGGGCCTGTGTCGCCGAGCCCACCGAGCAGGAGGCCGCCGACCTGCTCGAACTGCGCACCATGCTGGAGCCGCTGGCCGCCTCGCGGGCCGCCGCCCGGCGCACCGAGGCCCATCTCAAGGTGCTGCGCGGCCTGGTCAGGCTCGGTCAGGACCGGATCCGGCGGGGCCAGGGCGAGGATCTGCGCTCGCTGGGCGTCTGGTTCCACGAGACGCTCGCCCAGGCCTCCGGCAGCCCCGGCCTCATCGCGTTGCTCACCCAGCTGCGGCACAAGATCGCCTGGATGTACGTGGTGGAGCAGCCCGCGCTGCCCGCCGAGTGCTGGGCGGAGCACGGGGCGATCGTGGACGCGCTGGCGCGCGGCGACGCCGAACGGGCCAGGTCGCTGGCCGCCCACCACGCCGACCGCGCGTTTTCCGCCTATCGCCTGCGGCGCCCGGCCGAGGTGAGGCCTTCGCAACATGCCGTAAACACCGCGAGCGCCCGTGCTTAACAGGGCCGCCGTATACAAAGGGGTGATTCGACGGGGGTGTTTCGTGCTGCCCGAAATCGCCCCGGATATTCGACGGAACGGGCCGTCGGCCCGCACGACCGGCCCATGCGGGTAACCGGTACCGGCGCGCGACCGGTACCCGCACCCAAAAGGAAAGGAGCCGTGGACCCCGAATTCAGGGTCCACGGCTCCGATCGCGAAGTGCGGTGACGCGCCGGGTCCGGCCAGGGGCCGGCCGGGCGGGGTCAGACGGTCTCGGGGAGCTCCTCGAGGCCCTCCGCGACGAGCTTCGCCAGACGCTCCAGGGCAGCCTCGGCGCCGTCCGCCTCGGAGGCCAGCACGATCTCCTCGCCGCCCTGCGCGCCCAGGCCGAGCACCGCGAGCATGGAGGCGGCGTTGACCGGGTTGCCGTCGGCCTTGGCGATCGTCACCGGGACGCCGGAGGCCGTGGCGGCGCGGACGAAGATGGAAGCGGGGCGGGCGTGCAGGCCCTCGGCCCAGCCGACATTGACGCGGCGCTCAGCCATGGTGATGCCCTTCGAAATCTCTGACGGTTGTCTAGACCAGTCTCTCATGTCCTGCGCAGTGCTCGATCCCGACGAGGGTCCCGGATCCGGCGGCCCTTCGGCCCTGGCCGCCCTCTCCACTTGCCCCTACCTTGACCCGACCCAACCGGCCTCGCGACCCGTAGGCTGCCCGTATGCAGGCTCCGCAGGAGAAGACGCAGGACCCCGCGTACCCGGCCCACTGGGAGGCCGACGTCGTGCTGCGCGACGGGGGCACCGCGCGGATCAGGCCCATCACGACCGACGACGCGGAGCGGCTCGTCTCGTTCTACGAGCAGGTGTCGGACGAGTCCAAGTACTACCGCTTCTTCGCGCCCTACCCCCGGCTGTCGGCGAAGGACGTGCACCGCTTCACCCATCACGACTACGTGGACCGGGTCGGGCTCGCGGCGACGGTGGGGGGCGAGTTCATCGCGACCGTGCGCTACGACCGGATCAACGCGCAGGGCCGGCCCGCCTCGGCGCCGGCCGACGAGGCCGAGGTGGCGTTCCTGGTCCAGGACGCCCACCAGGGGCGCGGGGTCGCCTCCGCGCTGCTCGAACACGTGGCGGCGGTCGCGCGCGAGCGGGGGATCCGGCGGTTCGCGGCGGAGGTGCTGCCCGCCAACAACAAGATGATCAAGGTGTTCACCGACGCGGGCTACCAGCAGAAGCGTTCCTTCGAGGACGGCTCGGTCCATCTCACACTGGATCTGGAGCCGACCGCCGAGTCGCTGGCCGTACAGCGCGCCCGCGAGCAGCGCGCGGAGGCGCGCTCGGTGCAGCGGCTGCTGACGCCCGGTTCGGTGGCGGTGATCGGCGCCGGGCGCGCGCCGGGCGGCGTGGGCCGTACGGTGCTGCGCAACCTGCTCGGGGCGGGCTTCACCGGACGTACGTACGCGGTCAACCGGGCCCTGCCCGAAGGCGCTTCCCGGCTCGACGGGGTCCCGGCGGTCCGCTCGCTCGCCGAGCTCGCCGAGCCGGTCGACCTCGCGGTCCTCGCGGTCCCGGCCGAGCGGGTGCCGGAGGCGGTCGCGGAGTGCGGTGAGCACGGGGTGCAGGGGCTGGTCGTGCTGTCCGCCGGGTACGCGGAGAGCGGCGCGGCCGGGCGCGAGCGCCAGCGCGAACTGCTGCGCCAGGTGCGGTCGTACGGCATGCGGCTGATCGGGCCCAACGCGTTCGGCGTCATCAACACCGCGCCCGGCACGCGGCTGAACGCTTCGCTGGCGCCCGAGCCGCCGGGCCGCGGCCGGATCGGCCTGTTCACCCAGTCGGGCGCGATCGGCATCGCGCTCCTGTCCGGTCTGCACCGGCGCGGCGCGGGCCTGTCGACGTTCATCTCGTCGGGCAACCGGGCGGACGTCTCGGGCAACGACATCCTCCAGTACTGGTACGAGGACGCGGACACGGACGTGGTCCTGCTCTACCTCGAGTCCATCGGCAACCCGAGGAAGTTCACCCGGCTCGCGCGGCGTACGGCGGCGGTGAAGCCGGTGGTGGCGGTGAAGGGCGCCCGGCACAGCGGCTCGACCCCGCCGGGGCACGCGGTCCCGGTGACCCGGGTCCCGGACGCGGCGGTCTCGGCGCTGCTGCGCCAGGCGGGCGTGATCCGGGTGGACACGGTGACCGAGCTGGTCGACGCGGGCGTCCTCCTCGCGGGCCAGCCCCTGCCGGCCGGGCCGCGCGTGGCCATCCTCGGCAACTCGGAGTCCCTCGGCCTCCTCACGTACGACGCCTGCCTCACGGAGGGCCTGCGCCCGCACCCGCCGGTGGACCTGACGACGGCGGCCACTCCCGAGGACTTCCGCGACGCCCTGGCCCGCGCCCTGGCGGACGAGTTCTGCGACGCGGTGGTGGTCACGGCGATCCCCTGGGTGGGCGAGCCCGGCTACCCCGACGAGGCCCTGGCCACGGCGCTCCAGCAGGCCACGGCGACGGCACCGGCGAAGCCGGTGGCGGTGGTGCACGTAGAACTGGGGGGCTTGGCGGAGGCGCTGGCGAGCGCGGCGAGCACGGGGCGACGCGGCGCGACTGCGGCCCGGTGGCCCGCTGTGCCCACCCGTTCCGCCCCTGCGGAACGCATGCCCACAGCGGAGGGGAACGGTCAGGCGCGGCGGGACTGGGCAGCCCCGGGGAACACCCCCAAGCGGGCCGCCGGGACGCCAGGCACCTCCGAGGCCCCGGGACACAGCCCGACCGGTGGCACGGGCACGGTTCCCCCGGCGCAGCCCCAGCGGGGTGCGGGGGCCGCAGGCCCCGCCGGGGTTCCGGGGCGGAGCCCCGAGGGGGTGCAGGGGGGCAGCGCCGGGGTTCCGGGGCCGAGCCGCGAGGGGGTGCAGGGGGGCGGCGCCGGGGTTCCGGGGCGGAGCTCCGAGGGGGTGCAGGGGCGCAGCCCCGCTGGGGGGCCGGGGGCGCAGCCCCCGGGTGTTCCCTCCCTCCTCAGCCCATCCCCACCCCCGGAGGGTCTCGGGAAGGGGCGGGGTGGGGGAGAAAACACCATCCCCGCCTACCCCGCCGCGGAACGCGCGGTCCGCGCCCTCGCCGAGGCCGTCCGCTACGGGCAGTGGCGGCGCCAGGCCGCCGAGCAGGGCCGGGTGCCGGAGTACGACGACATCGACGAGACGGGCGCGGCGGCCGACATCGAGCGGCTGCTCGGGGCCGACCCCGACCCCAGGGGCAGGACCCTGGCCGCCGACGACGCCACCGCCCTCCTCGCCCGCTACGGCATCCCCGTCCGCCAGGCCCTCCCCGCCCCCGGCCCCGACGCCGCCGTCGCGGCCGCCAGCCGCCTCGGCTACCCCGTGGCCCTCAAGACCACCGCCCCGCACCTGCGCCACCGCCCCGACCTCGGCGGCGTCCGCCTCGACCTCGCCGACGAGGAGCAACTGCGCCGCGCGTACGCGGAGTTGACGCAGGCCCTAGGCAAGCCCGAGGAGCTCCAGCCGGTCGTCCAGGCGATGGCACCCCGGGGCGTGGACACCGTCGTACGCGCCGCCATCGACCCGGCCGTCGGCGCCGTGCTCTCCTTCGGGCTCGCCGGAGCCGCCTCCGAGCTGCTCGGCGACACCGGCCACCGGCTCGTCCCGGCCACCGACCGGGACGCCGCCGAGCTGGTCCGGTCGATCCGGACCGCACCCCTGCTCTTCGGCTGGCGCGGCTCCGCCCCGGTGGACACCGCGGCCCTCGAAGAGCTGCTGCTGAGGGTCTCGCGTCTGGTCGACGACCACCCGGAGGTCGTCGCCGTCTCCCTGGAGCCCGTGGTCGTCGCCCAGCAGGGCCTCTCCGTGCTCGGCGCCGGCCTGCGCCTCGCACCCCCGCCGCCCCGCTCCGACCTGGGCCCCAGGCGGCTGCCCAGCTACTGAAACGATCGGGCCCCGGGGCCCCGTAGGATGGAGCCCATGGCGAAGACCGGCACGATGACCCAGGGGCTGCGCGCGGCGATCGAGCGCAGCGGCTACTACCCGGCCCTTGTGGCCGAGGCGGTGGAGGCCGCCGTCGGTGGTGAGCCCATCGCGTCGTACCTGGTCCACCAGGAGACCACCTTCGACGCCAACGAGGTGCGTCGCCATGTGACGGTCCTGGTCCTGACGGACAACCGTTTCATCGTCAGCCACACCGACGAGCAGAACGCGGACACCAGCTCCCCGACGCCGTACGCCACCACCTCCACCGAGTCCGTGAAGCTCGACCGGATCTCGTCCGTGGTCGTCAGCCGCGTGGTCGCCAACCCCGAGTCGTACACCCCGGGCACCCTGCCCCGCGAGGTCGTCCTGACCATCGGCTGGGGCGCCGTCTCCCGGATCGACCTGGAGCCCGCCGCCTGCGGCGACCCGGGCTGCGACGCCGACCACGGCTACACCGGCAACTCCACCGCCGACGACCTGAGCCTGCGCGTCAGCGAGGCCGGGGACGGCCCGGACACCGTGCGCCAGACCCTCGACTTCGCCCAGGCCCTCTCCGAAGCCACCGCGGCCGCCCGCTGATGGTCCAGCCCACCTGGCAGGACCCGGAGCCCCTCGCCCTCGACACCGCCCCGCTGCCCGAGTACGGCAGCGGCTCGCTCGCCGACCTGCTGCCCACCCTCGCGG
The DNA here is from genome assembly GCF_039521265.1 of Streptomyces crystallinus. Classification (NCBI taxonomy): domain Bacteria; kingdom Bacillati; phylum Actinomycetota; class Actinomycetes; order Kitasatosporales; family Streptomycetaceae; genus Streptomyces; species Streptomyces crystallinus. The sequence continues at coordinate 152,760 of NZ_BAAACA010000001.1, forward strand.
GCGGCATGGGCGTGCCCGGCATGACCGCCGCCATCTCCGAGCTGACCCCGGCCGACCGGAACTGCGTCTTCCTGATCGACGGGCTCGGCTGGGAGCAGATCAAGGCCCACCCCGACGAGGCGCCCTACCTCCACTCCCTGCTCGGCGGCTCGCGCGGCGGCACCGGACGGCCGATCACCGCCGGTTTCCCCGCGACCACCGCCACCTCGCTCGCCTCCGTCGGCACCGGTCTGCCGCCCGCCGCGCACGGCCTGCCCGGCTACACCGCGCGCGACCCGCGGACCGGCGCGCTGATGAACCAGCTCCGCTGGAAGCCCTGGACCGACCCGCACGCCTGGCAGCCGTACCCCACGGTCTTCCAGCTGGCCGACGCGGCCGGTGTGCACACCGCCCAGGTGTCCTCGCCGACCTTCGAGCACACCCCGCTCACCAAGGTCGCGCTCAGTGGCGGAACGTTTCACGGCAGGCTGACCGGCGAGGACCGGATGGACCTGGCGGCCGCCCAACTGGCCGCCGGGGACCGCTCGCTGGTCTACACGTACTACAGCGAGGTCGACGGCAAGGGCCACCGCTTCGGCATCGACTCGGACGCCTGGCGCGGCCAGCTGATGTACGTCGACCGGCTGGTCCAGCGGCTCGCCGAGCAGCTGCCGCCGCGCTCCGCGCTCTATGTCACCGCCGACCACGGCATGATCGACATCCCCTTCGACGAAGAGTCCCGTATCGACTTCGACGAGGACTGGGAGCTGCGCGCCGGAGTGGCCCTGCTGGGCGGCGAGGGCCGGGCCCGGCATGTGTACGCGGTCCCGGGCGCCGAGTCCGACGTGCTCGCCGTCTGGCGCGAGGTGCTCGGCGAGCAGTTCTGGGTGGCGAGCCGCGACGAGGCGATCGCGGCGGGCTGGTTCGGACAGCCGGGCGCCTGCGACGAGCGGGTGTACGGACGGATCGGCGACGTCGTCGCGGCCGCGCACGCCGATGTGGTGATCATCGCCTCGCAGAACGAGCCGCACGAGTCCGCGATGGTCGGCATGCACGGCTCGATGACCCCGGTCGAGCAGCTCGTGCCGCTCCTCGAAGTACGCTCGTAACCCTCCCGCACCTCCCCTCTGTCCCCTGTACGCGGACGCGTGCGCAGATCCGAAAGGCCGTCACCCCCCCATGCCCGAGCTGGTGTTCTTCTCCGGAACGATGGACTGCGGAAAGAGCACCCTCGCTCTTCAGATCGAGCACAACCGCTCCGCGCGCGGCCTCCAGGGCATGATCTTCACCCGGGACGACCGCGCGGGCGAGGGCAAGCTGTCCTCCCGGCTCGGCCTGGTGACGGACGCCGTCGAGGCGGCCGACGGCTTCGACTTCTACGCGTATCTGGTCGCCCACCTCTCCAAGGGCGGCCGCTGCGACTATGTGATCGCGGACGAGGCGCAGTTCCTCGCGCCCGGCCAGATCGACCAGCTCGCCCGGGTCGTCGACGACCTCGACCTGGACGTCTTCGCCTTCGGCATCACCACCGACTTCCGCTCCAAGCTCTTCCCCGGCTCCCAGCGCCTGGTCGAGCTGGCCGACCGGGTGGAGGTGCTCCAGGTCGAGGCGCTCTGCTGGTGCGGCGCGCGGGCCACGCACAACGCGCGCACCCGGGGCGGGGAGATGGTGGTCGAGGGCGCGCAGGTGGTGGTGGGCGACGTGAACCAGTCCGAGGACGAGATCGGGTACGAGGTGCTGTGCCGGCGCCACCACCGGCGCCGGATGACGGCGGCGGCGGCGCGGGCGGCGGCCCTGTCGCCGGACGTGCTGCCCGTGGACGCGTAGCGGCCCGGACCCTCGGCGCGGAACGTCGTCGGCCGCGACCGGCGCACACGGTCACACCTTCGACCGCACCAGCGTGAACACCGCTCCCTCCGGGTCAGTCACCGTGGCCACGCGGCCGCTCGACGCCTCGCGCGGGGGCTGGAGGACATGGCCGCCCAGCTCCGTGACCCGCCGCGCGGCCTCGTCCGTGTCGGCCACCTCGAAGTACGTCATCCAGTGCGAGCCCTTGTCGCGTGGCAGGGCGTGGCCCACGCCGTGCAGCGAGCAGACCGGGCGGCCCTCGACGAGCAGCGTCACGTGGTCGAAGTCGGCCGAGACCATCGCCTCCTTCTCGTAGCCGAACACCGTCTCGTAGAACTTGCCGACCGTGGAGGTCTCGCGGGTCAGCAGCTCGTTCCAGACGGGCGTGCCCGGGGCGCCCGCCACCGTCGTGCCGACGTGCGCCTGGGCCTGCCAGGCGCCGAAGACCGCGCCCTCCGGGTCCGAGGCGATCACCAGCCGCCCCGCGTCGCCCGCGTCGAGCGGACCCACCCCGACCGTGCCGCCGCAGTGCCGGATCGCCTCGGCCGTGGCGTCCGCGTCGTCGGTGGCCAGATAGGTGGTCCAGGCGATCGGCAGATGGCGGTCGGGCGGCAGCTGCCCGATGCCCGCGACCTCGGCGCCGTCGAGCAGCGCCCGCACATAGGGGCCGAGCGAGGCGGGTCCCGGCCGGAACTCCCAGCCGAACAGCGCCGCGTAGAACTCCTGGGTGGGAGCCAGGCCGTGCACCATGAGGCTCACCCAGCAGGGTGTGCCGGGCGTGCGCCGGGTCTCTGCCTGGGACATCGTGACTCTCTCCTCGGACCATCGCTGTGAGAACGCGCCCTGAAGAGGCGGGCGGCCGGGCCGCGCCGACGCCCGCCTTCCCGCAGATGCTTGCACCACCGACGGCCAAGCGCCCCCCGGCCGCGCCGCTTTTGGCGCGTTCCCACAGGAGCATGCCCGCTTTGGCATTTCTCATCCGTTTCGCTCCCGTTACGCGGCGAGGCGCGCTACGACAGGATGGCCCCATGAACGCCATCATCAGCGCATCCGAACTGGCGAACGAGCTGGCCGGGCCCCGGCCCCCGGTCCTCCTGGACGTCCGCTGGCAGCTCAGCCTGGCGAAGGCGGCCGGCGAGCCTGCCTTCGACGGCCGGGCCGAGTACGAGGCCGGGCATCTGCCCGGCGCGGTCTTCGTCGACCTCGACGCGGAGCTCGCGGGCCCGCCCGGAGCGGGCGGGCGCCATCCGCTGCCCGACGTGGCGGAGTTCGGCGCCGTGATGCGCCGCGCGGGCGTGTCGGCCGCGACGCCGGTCGTCGTCTACGACGGAGGCCAGGGCTGGGCCGCCGCACGCGCCTGGTGGCTGCTGCGCTGGACGGGCCATGAGGACGTACGGGTCCTCGACGGCGGCCTGGCCACCTGGACCGGCGACCTGTCGACCGGGATCCCGGCGCCCGCCGAGGGCGACTTCGTCCCTCGGCCCGGCGCGGTCGGCCTGCTCGACGCGGACGGGGCGGCCGCGCTCGCCCGGTCCGGACTGCTGCTCGACGCCCGGGCGGGGGAGCGGTACCGGGGCGAGGTCGAGCCCATCGACCGGGTCGGCGGCCACATCCCGGGCGCGGTCTCCGCCCCCACCACCGAGAACGTCGGCCCCGACGGCCGCTTCCTGGCTCCCGAGGCCCTGGCCGACCGCTTCAAGGCGCTGGGTGCCTCCGGCAACGACGTCGGGGTGTACTGCGGCTCCGGCGTCTCCGGCGCCCACGAGGTGCTGGCCCTGGCGGTCGCGGGCATCCCTGCCGCGCTCTACGCCGGGTCCTGGTCGCAGTGGTCCTCGGACGAGTCCCGCCCGGTGGCGACGGGCCCCGACCCGCAGTAGCGCACGCAGACCGAGGGGCCCGCGCTCGGCGCGGGCCCCTCGACGCGACTGCTACTCCTGTTTCTTGCGCCGGGTGCCGAAGACGATCTCGTCCCAGCTGGGCACGGCGGCGCGCCGGCCGGGCCGGACGCCGTCCGCCTCGGCCTGGCGGTCCGTGGTGCCGGTGAGGCGGTCGCGGTGGCCGGTCACCGAGCGGGGCATCAGGACGTCCGCGTACGCGGCGCCCGCGCCCGCCGACGCCGCCGGTGCGGGCGGCTCCTCGACCTCGGGCTCCGCCTCGGGCTCGGTCGCCGGGGGCTCCGCGGGCGGGGCGGGCCGCTCGGGCACCACCATGTCGCCGCGGAAGCTGGGCACGGCCTCCAGCAGGCTGGTGAGCGAGTCGCTGTCGTCCACCGCCGCCGCGGGCTCCGGCACGGGCGCGGTGGGGCGCTCCAACTGCCGGTCCAGCTGGCGGTCGAGGGCGCGGTCCAGCGGCCGTTCCAGGGCCCGGTCGAGCGGCCGGTCCCGGGGCAGTCTGGCGATCCGGGGCACGAACGGGAAGCTCGGCTCGGGGGTGTCGTCGCTCTCGCCGATCAGCGAGCGGGCCTCGTCGTCGACGGCCTGGACGAGACGGCGCGGCGGGTCGTAGGTCCAGCTGGCCGCGTGCGGCTCGGTGGCCACCCGGTAGACGAGCAGGACCTCCCAGGTGCCGTCGTCGCGGCGCCAGGAGTCCCACTGGACGCTGTCCTTGTCGGCGCCGCGCAGCAGCAGCCGCTCCTGGACGGCCTCGCCGAGCTGGGGGCCGGTGTTCTCGCCGGGGCGCCGCACGGGGGTCTTGCGGGCCCGCTCGGCCATGAAGGCGCGCTCCGCCAGCACCGGGCCCTCGAAGCGCCGGACCCGGTCGACGGGGATCCCGGCGAGCTGGGCGACCTCCTCGGCCGAGGCACCCGCACGTATACGCGCCTGGATGTCGCGGGGGCGGAGGTGGCTCTCGACCTCGATCTCGATCTGCCCGAGCCGGGCGCGGTCGTTGCGCACGGCGGCGCGCAGCCGCTCATCGATCGGAAGCGTGTATTCCGTGCTGTCCGCAGCCTTGAGCACCAGTCGTGTGCCGTCGTTGGAGACGGCCACGACACGCAATTCGGGCATGGGGACCTCCCGGGTGGTGCCTGCCGACGTCACCTGCGTCGCTGCTTCCGCTAGTCGAGTGTGGCCTGCCCGGGTGCAGCCTGCCACAACCTTGCCGAGTTGCCCGGCGTGTCGGGCATGGGCCCTGGAACGCCGTTATGGCACGGTTACCTGTTCGCGACGCAGAGTGACCGAAGTGGTCGCTCTGGACAGCAGGCGCCCGTGCGGTGCCGCGGCGCCGCCGGTTCGAGTGCCGCTTTCGGCCCCCTCCCGCAGAGCCCGGAAACCCGTGAGGGAGACCAGGCCCAGGGCTCGCCACAGTACTCCATTCGGGCCACCTGGGTGGACCGCCGCGCCGCCGAAGTTCTCCCTGGGGGCGGGAGTTGGACACCGTGCGCCCCGCGAATACGCACTTCATACGTGTTGTGCTTCACAGAATCGGCAGAAACGGAACTAATCGCTTCGCCCATAGGTCCCCACTACGTACAAGCTGGCGGAGAAGGGCGAACAGAGGCTGTAGATGGGTGAGAAGCCGGATACCGGGACGAAACTGGACGAGAAGCGCATCGATCTGAGTGTGCCCCAGGTCGCGGGCAGCGCGCTCGCGGCGATCGCGGCCGCCGTGCTCGCCTCCCGGCTCGGTGTCTACGGGACGATCCTCGGCGCCGGTGTGGTGAGCGTCGTCGCCACCTGTGGCGGCACCGTCTTCCAGCACCTGTTCCGGCGTACGGGCGAACAACTGCGCGACGTCACCGTCCAGTCGCTGCCCAGGGCGCGCCGCGACCCGGGCCTGCCGGCGTACGAGGACACCCGCGAGGGCGAGTTCGGCGCGGCCACCGTGCACGGCACCCGGCTGCGCGGCTGGAAGCGGTCGGCGCTCGGCGCGGCCGTCGTCTTCGCGGTCGCGATGGGCGGCATCACCACCTACGAACTGGCGTCCGGCGGCGAGCTGGGCGGCGGCAGCGGCGGCACCACGTTCGGCTCGGTCGTCAGCGGGAGCGGCGGGGGCCCGTCGCGGACGGACTCCGACAAGGACTCCGGGGACGGCACCGGCAAGGACTCCGAACCCGGGCGGCACACCCCGCGACCCTCCGGCTCGGGTGCCGACGGGGGCGCCTTGGCCTCGCCGGACCCGGAACAGGGGAGCGGTGGCGCCTCCGCCACCGGCGGCGCCCCGGGCCCGGGAGGCGGCAGCCCGTCGCCGACGCCCTCCACCGCGACCGGCGGCGCCTCCACCGGCGGTTCGGGCTCCTCGGGCGGCACCCCGACCCCGCCGCCGTCGCCCTCGCCGTCCAAGGGGGGCGCGTCCACCGACCCGGGCGGCGCCACCCCGGACAAGGGGGCGGGCGCGCGGACGGACGCGCCCGCCCCCACGCCGTAGGGCGTCAGTCCCCGAGCACCCGGCGCAGATAGGCGTTGCCGAACAGCCGGTCGGGATCGAGCCGGTCGCGCAGGGCGGTGAACTCGCCGAAGCGCGGATAGGCCTCGGCGAAGTACTCGGCGTCGCGGGTGTGCACCTTGCCCCAGTGCGGCCGGCCCCCGTGCGCGGTCATGATCCGCTCCACGGCGGTGAAGTACGCCTGGTACGGCGTGCCCTTGTACATGTGCACGGCGATGTACGCGGTGTCGCGCCCGGACGCCGTGGAGAGCGCGATGTCGTCGGCCGGGGCGGTGCGCACCTCCACCGGGAAGCTCACCCGCAGGTTCGACCGCTCGACCAGCGCCCGCACTTCGCGCAGCGCCGCCACGACGGCCTCGCGCGGCACCGCGTACTCCATCTCGACGAATCGCACCCGGCGGGGACTTGTGAAGACCTTGTACGGAATGTCGGTGTACGTACGGGCGGAGAGAGCCCGGCTGGAAACCTTGGCGATCGCGGGGATCGTCGCGGGGACGGCCCGGCCCAGCGAACAGACGACCTGGAAGAGGCCGTTGGACATGAACTCGTCCTCGATCCAGCCGCTCACCCGGCCGGGCGGGGCGGCGGGGCCCGCGCTGCGGTTGTTGCGCTTGGTGTTGCAGTTGCCGGTGTGCGGGAACCAGTAGAACTCGAAGTGCTCGTTCTCGGCGTGCAGCGCCTCGAACTCCGACGTGACCTTGTCGAAGGCCATCGGCTCCTCGCGCGCGGTGAGCAGGAACTCCGGCTCCACCGCGAAGGTGATCGCCGAGACGACGCCCAGCGCTCCCAGGCCTATCCGGGCCGCCGCGAAGACATCCGGGTTCTCCTCGGCCGAGCACTTCAGCAGCGAGCCGTCGGCGGTGACCAGTTCGAGCGCGGTGATCTGCGCGGCGATGGAAGCCGATTCGCGGCCGGTGCCGTGGGTGCCGGTGGAGGTGGCCCCGGCCACCGTCTGCTCCATGATGTCGCCCATGTTGGTGAGCGAGAGGCCCTCGCGCGCGAGGACGGCGTTCAGCCGCTTCAGGGGCGTGCCCGCCTCGACGGTCACCGTCATGCCCGTACGGTCGATCTCCCGTATCCCGGTGAGCAGATCCGGGCGTATGAGCACACCGTCGGTGGCGGCGGCCGTGGTGAAGGAGTGGCCGGTGCCGACCGCCTTCACCTTCAGGCCGTCCTCGGCGGCCCGGCGCACCGCATCGGCCAGCTCGGCCGCCGAGGCCGGGGAGACCTCCCGCACCGGCCGGGCCGTGACGTTGCCCGCCCAGTTACGCCACGTGCTGCTGCTCGCTCCGCTCATCTGCTCCGAGCCCCTCCCGCCCAGGCGCCGGCCTGCTCAGCCGGCGGTACCCCAGGAACGCCACCGCGGCCGCGAGCGCTCCCGAGACGACGGGCACCAGATACCCCGAGCGCGCGCCCGCCGCGTCCACCGCCCAGCCGGCGGCCGACGACCCGAGCGCCACACCGACCGCGAGCCCGGTACTGGTCCAGGTCATGCCCTCGGTGAGCTTGCTGCGCGGTACATGCTGTTCGACGAGGGCCATGGTCGTCACCATCGTCGGTGCGATGGACAGGCCCGCGACAAAGAGCGCCACGGCCAGGAACGGCAGGCTCCCGGCCAGTTGGAGCGGGATCATACTCACCGCCATCGCAGCCACTCCCACCAACCACCTCCTGGCAGGGGCGCCCTTGAGGCGCAGCAGTCCGAAGACGGCGCCCGCGAGGCAGGAGCCCAGCGCGTAGACGGCGAGCACCAGACTGGCCGCCGCCTTGTGGCCGCGCTCGTCCGCGAAGGCCACGGTGACCACGTCGACGGCGCCGAAGATCGCGCCGGTGGCGACGAAGGTGGCGACCAGGACCTGGAGGCCGGGGGAGCGCAGTGCGGAGCCGCCGGTGTGGTGCTCGCGCGGGTGCGGCACCGGCTCGGTGGCGCGCTGGGCGGTCAGCCAGAAGACGCCGACCGTCAGGAACCCGGCCGCGATCAGCGGCCCCGCCTCCGCGAACCAGGCGGTGGAGAGCCCGATGGACAGGATCGGCCCGATGATGAAGCAGAGCTCGTCGACGATCGACTCCCACGAGTACGCGGCGTGCAGCCGCTGCCCGTCGCCCCGGTAGAGCTCGGCCCAGCGGGCACGGACCATCGAGCCGACGCTCGGCACGCAGCCCGCGGCCGCGGCGAACGCGAACAGCGACCAGTCGGGGGCGCCCTGCTGGGCGCAGACGAGCAGCCCGGCCACGGCGGCCACCGCGGCGAGCGTGGCGGGGCGCAGCACCCGCCGCTGGCCGTGCCGGTCGACCAGGCGCGAGATGTACGGGCCGAGCACGGCGGCCGACATGGCGAGGGTCGCGGAGAGCGCCCCGGCCAGCCCGTAGCGGCCGGTGAGCTGGGAGATCATCGTGACGATGCCGATGCCCATCATGGACAGCGGCATCCGGCCGAGCAGCCCGGCCGCGGAGAACCGCTTGCTGCCGGGGGCGGCGAATATCGCGCGGTACGGACTGGGCATGGGGGCTCCGGCGGCCGGCTCAGCCGTGGGGCTGAAGCGTGTCACTGATACGGGTGTACTTAACGTCTAAACCTTACGGTGTTGAACTTACGGTGTCAGGTGCCCCCGGCGCACGCGTTTTTCCGGCCTCACCGGCGCGCGCTCCCCGGCGGCCGCCGGGCCGGGCCGGTTCCGCGCCTGTCAGTGACGGATGGCAGGATCGGTGTCATGTCCGATCTGCGCGATCAAGCTCCTGGAGCGGCCGGCGAAGCGGCTCCGTACGACGCCCTGCTGCTGCTCTCCTTCGGCGGCCCCGAGGGCCCGGACGACGTGGTCCCGTTCCTGGAGAACGTGACGCGCGGCCGGGGCATCCCCAAGGAGCGGCTCAAGGAGGTGGGGCAGCACTACTTCCTGTTCGGCGGGGTCAGCCCCATCAACGACCAGAACCGCGCCCTGCTGGAAGCCCTGCGCGAGGACTTCGCGCACAACAGCCTGGACCTCCCGGTCCACTGGGGCAACCGGAACTGGGCGCCGTATCTGACGGACACCCTGCGCGAGATGGCCCTGGCCGGTCACCGCCGTATCGCCGTGCTCACCACCAGCGCCTACGCGTCGTACTCGGGCTGCCGCCAGTACCGGGAGAACCTGGCGGACGCGCTGGCCGCGCTGGAGGCCGAGGGGATCGAGCCGCCGCGGGTGGACAAGCTGCGGCACTACTTCAACCACCCCGGCTTCGTGCGCCCGATGGTCGAGGGCGTGCTCGCCTCGCTGGCCGGCCTGCCCGAGGAGGTCCGCGTCGGCGCCCACCTCGCGTTCACCACGCACTCGATCCCCAACGCCGCCGCCGACACCTCCGGCCCGCCCGAGGAGCACGGCGAGGGCGGCGCCTATGTGCGCGAACACCTGGACGTGGCCCGGCTGGTCGCCGACGCGGTGCGTGAGGAGACCGGCGTCGAGCGCCCCTGGGAGCTCGTCTACCAGTCCCGCTCGGGCGCCCCGCACATCCCCTGGCTGGAGCCGGACATCTGCGACCACCTGGAGACCCTGCACGGCAAGGGCGTGCCCGCGGTCGTGATGGTGCCCATCGGCTTCGTCTCGGACCACATGGAGGTGCTGTACGACCTGGACACCGAGGCCACCGCCAAGGCCGCCGAGCTCGGTCTGCCGGTCGCGCGGTCGGCCACGGTCGGCGCGGACCCCCGGTTCGCCGCCGCCGTGCGCGAGCTCGTCCTGGAGCGGGCGGCGGCCGAGCGCGGCGAGCGCGTGGAGCGCTGCGCCCTGGGCGCGCTCGGCCCCTCGCACGACCTCTGCCCGGTCGGCTGCTGCCCGGCCCGCGCCCCCCGGCCCGCCGCGGCCGGCGCCGACAGCCCGTACGCGTAAGGAGCGAGCATGACCGAGCCCACCACCGCGCCGCCCGAGGACGCCGAGGGCGCCGAGCAGGCCGAGAACAGAGCGCTGCTCGCGCTGGCCCTGGAGGCCGCCCGCCGGGCCGGGGCGCTGCTGCGCGACGGCCGCCCGGACGACCTGGGCGTGGCCGCCACCAAGACGAGCTCCATCGACGTCGTCACCGAGATGGACATCGCCGCCGAGAAGCTGATCACCGGCTTCCTCTCCGAGCGGCGCCCCGACGACGGCTTCCTCGGCGAGGAGGGCGCCTCCAGCGAGGGCACCAGCGGCATCCGCTGGGTCATCGACCCGCTGGACGGCACCGTCAACTACCTCTACGGGCTGCCCACTTGGGCGGTCTCCATCGCCGCCGAGCGCGACGGCGTGCGGGTCGCGGGCGTGGTCGAGGCCCCGATGCGCGGCGAGACGTACCACGCGGTGCTGGGCGGCGGCGCGTTCCTCGGCGAGCGGCGGCTGCGCTGCCGCCCGGCCGCCCCGTTGGAGCAGTCCCTGCTCGGCACCGGCTTCGCCTACGTCCAGTCGGTCCGGGCCCACCAGGCGTCCGTCGTACAGCGCCTGATTCCCCTGTTCCGGGACATCCGGCGCGGCGGCTCGGCCGCGATCGACCTGTGCGACGTGGCGGCCGGGCGGCTGGACGCGTACTACGAGCGCGGTCTCAACCCCTGGGACCTGGCGGCGGGCGACCTCATCGCGCGCGAGGCGGGCGCCGTGACCGGCGGGCGCGCGGGCGACCCGCCGTCGCGGGAGCTGACGATCGCGGCGACCCCGGAGCTCTTCGGCCCGCTCCAGGCGCTCCTGGAGGAGCACGGCGCCTGGCACGACTGAGAGCCTGCTTGCGAACCCCCGTCTGCGCCCCGAGGCCCGGCACGCACCCTCGCCGCACGGCGACCCGCACGAGCGAGCTGTCCGGGCCGGGCCCCGGACAGCGGAGACCCCCGGCACCGTCCTGCCTGGTGCCGGGGGTCCGTCGCGCGGTGCGTCAGTGTGCCGCGGCCGCCACCTCGACGCCGTGTTCGGCGGCGAGGCGGTGGAGGTCGTCGAGCTCGGCCTGCTCGACCTCGGCGAGGAAGTCGTCGCCGGTCTCGCGGGCCCGCGTGAGGTCCGTCTCCGTGGCCTTGATGCGCTGCAGGAGTCCTGCCGTGAATGCGTCCATGGTGCGCCCCCTCGTCGTGGGTCGGTGGCGGTGGCACTTGGGGGTGTGCCGACGGTGGGCCACGATCACGAGCAGCAGGCAGTGGCATGCCACATACAGGGCGTGATCGCGGGTGTGCAGTCGTCCTCCCCCGGCCCGGTGTCCGAGAAACCTCAACTCGCCCGGCAATCCCCGCAATTCCCGGGCGACCCGGGAATCCGCAGGTCGGGCCCCGGCTGGGCGGCGGCACCGTCTTACCGCCGGTTTATGGCCGTAAGGGGCAGGATGGAAGCGCACAGTCACTGCTTCTGTGCCCACAGGACCGCCCGTACGGGCTCAGGAACGCCCGCGCGGGCCCACCGGGGCCCATGGGGGGGCGTACACCGGCCCGCGAGGGCTCGACAGGGAAGGAAAAGCGCCGTGCGCGTACTCGTCGTCGAGGACGAGCAGCTGCTCGCCGATGCGGTGGCCACCGGACTGCGCCGGGAGGCCATGGCCGTCGACGTGGTCTACGACGGCGCCGCCGCGCTCGAGCGCATCGGGGTCAACGACTACGACGTGGTCGTGCTCGACCGGGACCTCCCGGTGGTGCACGGCGACGACGTGTGCCGCAAGATCGTCGAGCTGGGGATGCCCACCCGGGTGCTGATGCTGACCGCCTCCGGCGACGTCAGCGACCGGGTGGAGGGCCTGGAGATCGGCGCCGACGACTATCTGCCCAAGCCGTTCGCCTTCAGCGAGCTGACCGCCCGGGTGCGGGCGCTCGGCCGTCGTACGACCGTGCCGCTGCCGCCCATCCTGGAGCGCGCGGGCATCAAGCTCGACCCCAACCGGCGCGAGGTCTTCCGCGACGGCAGGGAGATCCAGCTCGCGCCCAAGGAGTTCGCGGTCCTGGAGGTGCTGATGCGCAGCGAGGGCGCGGTCGTCTCGGCCGAGCAGCTCCTGGAGAAGGCCTGGGACGAGAACACGGACCCGTTCACCAACGTGGTGCGCGTGACGGTCATGACGCTGCGCCGCAAGCTCGGTGAGCCGCCCGTGATCGTCACCGTGCCCGGCTCGGGATACCGGATCTGACCGCGATGGCCACGACCCCCGCGCCACCGACGGCGCCGCCGAAGCCGACCTGGGACCCCAGGGGGGCCGAACCGCCCTTCCCCTGGGTGCGCCCGACCATCCGGATAAGGCTGACCCTGCTCTACGGCGGCATGTTCATGATCGCGGGCATCCTGCTGCTCTCGATCATCTATCTGCTGGCGGCGACGGCGCTGCACTCCGGCAATGCCCCGTTCAAGATCCTCGGCGGTCAGAACGTGACCGTGCAGAGCGGCAGCTGCCAGATCCCGGGCACCGGCAACGCCCAGGAGTTCAACGAGGCCATCAGCCGCTGTGTGGCCCAGCAGCGCCAGCACGCCCTCGACGACCTCCTGACCCGCTCCCTGATGGCGCTGGTCGGCCTCAGCGTCATCGCGTTCGCCTTCGGCTACGCGATGGCGGGCCGCGTCCTGTCGCCGCTGGGCCGGATCACCCGCACCGCCCGCCGGGTGGCCGGGACCGACCTGACCCGGCGGATCGAGCTGGACGGGCCGGACGACGAGCTCAAGGAGCTCGCGGACACCTTCGACGACATGCTGGACCGCCTGGAGCGGGCCTTCACGGCCCAGCAGCGGTTCGTCGCCAACGCCTCGCACGAGCTGCGGACCCCGCTGGCGATCAACCGCACCCTCCTGGAGGTCCATCTCTCCGACCCCGGGGCGCCCATGGAGCTCCACCAGCTGGGCAAGACGCTGCTGGCCACCAACGAGCGCAGCGAGCAGCTGGTGGAGGGCCTGCTGCTGCTCGCCCGCAGCGAGAACGAGATCGTCGACCGCAAGCCGGTCGACCTGGCCGAGGTCGCCACCCGCGCCCTCGACCAGGCCCGCGGCGAGGCCCAGGCCAAGGGCGTGGAGATCCGCGGCGAGCGGGCGCCCGCGGTGGTCCAGGGCAACGGTGTGCTCCTGGAGCGGATCGCCCTGAACCTGGTCCAGAACGCCGTGCGCTACAACGTGCCCGAGGACGGCTGGGTCTCGGTCACCACCGAGCTCAAGGACGGCCAGGCGGTCCTGCTGGTCTCGAACACGGGGCCGGTGGTTCCCGCGTACGAGATCGACAACCTCTTCGAGCCGTTCCGGCGGCTGCGGACCGAGCGGACGGGGAGCGACAAGGGGGTCGGACTCGGCCTGTCCATCGCCCGGTCGGTCGCGCGGGCCCACGGAGGCCGTATCATCGCGGAGCCCCGTGAGGGAGGCGGCCTCGTGATGCGTGTCACTTTGCCCGTCTGAGCTGCTTTTCGACGCCGTCGAGAAGTTCGCTTTGAGCGGAATTTTCGGGACCCGTTCCGAAGATATTCGTGTGTGATCAATCACAGGGGCAAATTTCCGGCCATCTACTCTCCGTGATCAAGGCTTCCCCCGGAAAACCGGGAAAAGTCCGGGTTTCCGGGGGGTGAGATCACGGGAAGTACACGGGGTGACGCCCGTGAAGTGCGACATTCGGACCGTGTACGGTCCCGATCGCCATCCAAGACGATCACTCTTGAGGAGTGCGGCTGGGTGTCGATTGAGTAACAGACCTTGATGTGAGGCAAAATCTCCGCCTCGGGTCGGGCACAAGTCCGGCCTCTCACGCGTTACGTGCGCTGGAGACACCGCAACCACCCAGAGGGGGAGAGCGACATGGCAACGGACTACGACACCCCACGCAAGACCGATGACGACGTCGATTCCGACAGTCTTGAAGAACTGAAGGCCCGGCGGAACGACAAGTCCGCCTCGGCCGTCGACGTCGACGACTTCGAGGCCGCGGAGGGCATGGAACTGCCCGGCGCGGACCTCTCCAACGAGGAGCTCGCCGTTCGGGTCCTGCCCAAGCAGGCCGACGAGTTCACCTGCATGAGCTGCTTCCTCGTGCACCACCGCAGCCAGCTGGCCCGGGAGAAGAACGGCCAGCCGATCTGCCGCGACTGCGACTGATCAGGCAGACTGTGGCAGGCGCCGAACCGCCCCGGAAGCGACCGTTCCGGCGAAAGGGTGCCCCGGGTTCACCCGAGGCGTCACAGGGCGGCACAGGCCCGGCTGAGGGCGTCCAGACGCCCACCGAGCCCTCCGCCCTCCCCGCGGTGAGCTCTGCCGCAGAGGTACACGAGGACGAGCGGGGCCGATCGGCCTCGCTCGAAGCAGCACTGGACGACCAGGCGGGGCCCGCGGCCGGGGCCCGACGCCTGGACGCCCTGCGCAGAGCCGCGACCGCCAAGGGCGTCCCGGCCATCAAGAAGGGCGTGCGCTGGAGCGGCGTGAGCGCACGGGCCGCAATCGGCCACCTCGCCGACCGCGTCATCGAGATCGCCCCGCGCATTCCGGTCCGCGACCTGGCGACCCTGCGCCGGCAATTCCCGGGTCTCGGCCCGGAGGAAATCGCGGACAAACTGATCTCCGGCGCCGCGAACGCCACCTCGACGGTGGGCGCGGGCATCGGGGCCGCCGCGATGCTCCCCGTCCCGCCGGCCATGCCGGCCGAGCTGGCCGCCGAGATCACCGGCGTCGCCGCCATCGAACTCAAGCTCATCGCCGAGCTCCACGAGGTCTACGGGATGCGGCCGCCCGGCAATCTGAAAGAGCGCTCCACCGCGTATCTGACGTCCTGGACCGAGGAGCGCGGGGTCCAGGTAACCAAACCGGCGACCATCAATGCGGCCCTCGGCGGGCAGATGAAGCGGGAACTGCGGCAGCAGATCATGAAGCGGATGGTCCGCAATCTGCCGAATCTGACGCCGTTCATGGTGGGGGCGGCGGTGGGGGCCGTGATGAATCGGCGCGACACGAAGAAAGTGGCTTCGCATGTCCGGGCCGACCTGCGTGCACGGCAGGTGCCGTGGGAGGCCCTTCCGGAGCTTGCGCCCCTGGAGCAACCCGCTGACCCCCCGCGGCCCGGGGAGCTTCCGAAAGAGCTCGGGCGCTGACGCGCCGAGTCCTGGCGTCGGTTTTCGACCGTGGGCTGTGGTGGGCTGGTCGCGCAGTTCCCCGCGCCCCTAAAGGGCTCGTACGCCGTCCAAGGCCGCCTTCAAAGCCTTCGGGTCCCTCGTCGAGAGGTAGACGTACGGGGTCGGGTCCTCGGGGTCGGTGATCTCCGCCCGTATCGCCGTCGGGATGTAGCTGCGCAGCAGCATGAACGCCCGCGGGTCCGCCTTGTGCAGGCGCCAGGCCCTGGCCTCCTCCGCCTCCAGCACCTCGGGCTCGCCGAGCGCCGTCACCGGGATCCGGGCGTCGCCCGCCACCAGCGTGCCCGCCACCACCCGGATCCGTACCGAACCGTACGAACTCACCACCACCGCGGCCGCGGCCGTCCCGCCGATCAGGCCGGCCAGGAGCGGCAGGCCGCCCAGCGGGAGCAGCATCAGCGCGCAGGCCACCCCGACCAGAGCGGCGATCAGCCACCAGGAGCGGGGGGCGGTGAGGCGTTCGGTGTACTGAGGGGCGTTCGGCTGCATGACAGCAAGCTTGGCACGGCGCGACCGGCGCCCTGGACCGCGGGTAAGGTCAGCGGCTGTGACTGCTAGATCTGCGTCCCTGACGCCCCCGGCCGACGCCGCGCCGCCGGTCCGGCACCCCGACGCGCCCGCCCCGGGCGACCTGCTCGGCGCGCACTACGAGCACTGCTTCGGCTGCGGCGGCGGACAGCCCCATGGACTGCACCTGGCGGCGCGGGCCGGTGAGGGCGTGACCGTGACCGCCGAGTTCACCGTGCGCCCGGCGCACCAGGGCGCGCCCGGGCTCGCGCACGGCGGGGTGCTCGCCACGGCGCTCGACGAGACGCTCGGCTCGCTGAACTGGCTGCTCCAGACCATCGCGGTGACCGGCAGGCTGGAGACCGACTTCGTGCGGCCCGTGCCGGTGGACACCGTGCTGTTCCTGGAGGCCGAGGTCACCGCCGTCGACGGCCGGAAGATCTACTCCACGGCGACCGGGCGGATAGGCGGCCCCGACGGGCCGGTCGCGGTCCGGGCCGACGCCCTCTTCATCGAGGTGAAGGTCGACCACTTCATCGAGAACGGCCGTCCGCAGGAGATCCAGGCCGTCATGTCCGACCCCGACCAGGTCAGGCGCGCCCGCGCCTTCGAGGTGAACCCGTGACCCGTAACCCCGTAGACGTCCTCCTCCGCCGAGTCGACCCGCAGGTGCCGATCCCGGCGTACGGGCACCCCGGCGACGCGGGGGCCGACCTCGTCACCACCGAGGCCGCCGAACTGGCCCCCGGGGAGCGGGCCGTACTGCCCACCGGGGTGAGTATCGCCCTGCCCGACGGGTACGCGGCGTTTGTGCATCCGAGGTCCGGCCTGGCCGCACGCTGCGGTGTCGCCCTGGTGAATGCCCCAGGGACGGTGGATGCCGGGTACCGTGGGGAAATCAAGGTGATCGTGGTCAATCTCGACCCGCGCGAGACCGTGCGGTTCGAGCGATTCGACCGGATTGCCCAACTTGTCGTCCAGCAGGTCGAGAAGGTCCGCTTCCACGAGGTGGCGGAGCTTCCCGGTTCGGCGCGGGCCGAGGGGGGCTTCGGTTCCACCGGCGGTCATGCCGCTGGGGACGGCACTACGGGTGGGAATCGATACGCTTCGGTCGTATCCGACCGGGAAGGACAGTGACGTGTTCGGACGTCGCAAGAAGAGCGGATCCGCCGAAGAGCCGGCGGGCGAGGCCGAGCAGGTCGTCGACGGCATCGATGCTGAAGACGGCGACTACGCCGATGCCGACTACGCCGGTGAGGCGGACGGGCCGCGCCGCGTGAACCTGCCGCCGGCGCCCCGGCCGGACGGACCGTGGGACATCAGCGAGGTCTCCGAGGCGGCCGACGGCCGGGTCGACCTGGGCGGGATGTTCGTCCCCGGGGTCGAGGGCATGGAGCTGCGGGTCGAGGTCGCGGGTGACGCGATCGTCGCGGCCACCGTCGTGCTGCGCGACAGCGCCGTACAGCTGCAGGCCTTCGCGGCCCCCAAGAACGAGGGCATCTGGGGCGAGGTCCGCGAGGAGATCGCCTCCGGCATCACCCAGCAGGGCGGTGTCATCGACGAGGTCGAGGGCCCGCTGGGCTGGGAGCTGCGGGCCCAGGTGCCGGTCCAGCTCCCGGACGGTACGAACGGTGTGCAGCTGGTCCGCTTCGTCGGCGTGGACGGGCCGCGCTGGTTCCTGCGCGGTGTGATCTCCGGCCAGGGCGCGGTGCAGCCGCAGGCCGCCGGGCTCCTCGAGCAGATCTTCCAGGACACCGTCGTGGTGCGCGGCGACGGCCCGATGGCCCCGCGCGACCCGATCGTCCTGAAGCTGCCGGACGACGCGCAGATGATGCCCGACGGCGTCCAGCAGGAGGAGCAGGAGGGCTCGCGCTTCTCCGGCGGCATGGGCCAGCTCCAGCGCGGCCCGGAGATCACCGAGGTGCGCTGACCTCACCGGTCCCACGGCGGGCCGCGTCCCCTCACCGGGACGCGGCCCGTCGGCGTGTGCGCCCCCGTGCATTGCCCGGACGGGTGCGCGCTGCACATACTGGCGCGGCCGGGGAACACACGTACGGGGGAGCGGGCATGAGCGAGAGCACCAGCGGGCGCGGCACGGCGGTCGCCGAGGAGCCGGGCACCGGGCCGATGGTCGTCGTCGAGGACCTGCGCCGCTCGTACGGGGAGGGCGCCGCCGCCGTCCACGCGCTGCGCGGGGTCTCCTTCGAGGTGCCGCGCGGCGAGCTCGTGGCGCTCAAGGGGCGCTCCGGATCGGGCAAGACGACGCTGCTCAACCTGGTCGGCGGGCTGGACCGGCCCGACGGCGGGCGGATCACCGTCGACGCCACGGACCTGGCGGACCTCGGCGAGGAGGGGCTGCTGGCGCTGCGCCGCGACCGCGTCGGCTTCATCTTCCAGTCCTTCGGGCTGATCCCGATCCTGTCGGCCGCCGAGAACGTCGGCGTCCCGCTGCGGCTGCGCAGGGCCGACCCGGCCGAGCGCGAGGCGCGCGTGGAGCTGCTGCTCGCCCTGGTCGGGCTCGCCGACCACGCCCAGCAGCGCCCCGGCGAGCTCTCCGGCGGCCAGCAGCAGCGGGTCGCCATCGCCCGCGCGCTCGCCAACCGCCCCGCGCTCCTGATCGCCGACGAGCCCACCGGCCAGCTGGACGCCGAGACGGGGCTCGCCGTGATGGAGCTGCTGCGCGCGGTCGTGCGCAGCGAGGGCGTCACCGCCCTGGTCGCCACCCACGACACCCAGCTGCTCGGGCTCGCGGACCGGGTCCTGGAGCTCAGCGACGGGCGGATCATCGACCACGGCTGACCGGCCCGGCCTCGCCCCGTCCCATCAGAATCGCGTCAATACGGCAGCTCAGCGGGACCCCCCGTCCGATATGCCGGAATCGGTGGCCGTAAGGTCGGCACCGCGTACGCAGCAGTTCTCTGAAAGACAATGGGGCCATGGCACGCGGCAAGCTACGGATCTACCTCGGTTCGGCACCGGGCGTCGGCAAGACGTACGCGATGCTGTCCGAGGGCCACCGGCGCGTGGAGCGCGGCACCGACTGCGTGGTCGCGTTCGTGGAGCACCACGGCCGCCCGCGCACCGAGGTGATGCTGCACGGCCTGGAGCAGGTCCGGCGACGCGAGATCGAGTACCGCGGCTCGGCCTTCACCGAGATGGACGTGGACGCGGTCCTGGAGCGCCGGCCCGCGGTCGCCCTGGTGGACGAGCTCGCCCACACCAATGTGCCCGGCTCGCGCCACACCAAGCGCTGGCAGGACGTCGAGGAGCTGCTGCGGGCGGGCATCGACGTGGTCTCCACCGTCAACATCCAGCACCTGGAGTCGCTGGGCGACGTCGTCGAGTCGATCACCGGGGTGCGCCAGCGCGAGACCGTGCCCGACGAGGTGGTGCGGCGGGCGGACCAGATCGAGCTCGTCGACATGTCGCCGCAGGCCCTGCGGCGCCGGATGGCGCACGGCAACATCTACCAGTCCGACAAGGTCGACGCGGCCCTGTCCAACTACTTCCGCCCCGGCAACCTGACCGCGCTGCGCGAGCTCGCGCTGCTGTGGGTCGCCGACCGGGTCGACGAGTACCTCCAGCAGTACCGGGGCGAGCACGACATCCGCTCCACCTGGCAGGCCCGCGAGCGGATCGTCGTCGGACTGACCGGCGGACCCGAGGGCCGCACCCTGATCCGGCGCGCGGCCCGGATGGCCGCCAAGGGCTCCGGCAGCGAGATCCTCGCGGTGTACGTGGCCCGCAGCGACGGGCTCACCTCCGCCTCGCCCAAGGAGCTCGCCGTCCAGCGCACCCTGGTCGAAGACCTTGGCGGAACCTTTCACCACGTCATAGGCGACGACATCCCCGCCTCCCTCCTGGAGTTCGCCCAGGGCGTCAACGCCACCCAGATCGTCCTCGGCTCCAGCCGCCGCAAGACCTGGCAGTACATCTTCGGGCCCGGCGTCGGCGCGACCGTCGCCCGGGAGTCCGGGCACGACCTCGACGTCCACATCGTCACCCACGAGGAGGCGGCCAAGGGGCGCGGTCTGCCGGTGGCGCGCGGCGCCCGGCTGGGGCGGGTCCGCCGCATCTGGGGCTGGCTCACCGGGGTCGCGGGACCGGCGCTGCTCGCGCTGCTGCTGACCAACGTCGACGCGGACCTCGGGCTCGCCAACGACATGCTGCTGTTCCTGACGCTCACGGTCGCCGCGGCCCTGCTCGGCGGACTGCTCCCGGCGCTCGCCTCGGCCGCGTTCGGCTCGTTCCTGCTGAACTACTACTTCACCCCGCCGCTGCACCGGATCACCATCGCGGACCCCAAGAACATCCTGGCCATCGCGATCTTCTTCCTGGTGGCGGTCTCGGTGGCCTCCGTGGTCGACCTCGCGGCCCGCCGCACCCACCAGGCGGCCCGGTTGCGCGCCGAGTCGGAGATTCTCTCCTTCCTCGCGGGCAGCGTGCTGCGCGGCGAGACCACCCTGGACGCGCTCCTGGAGCGGGTCCGCGAGACCTTCGCCATGGAGTCCGTGGCCCTGCTGGAGCGGGCCGGCGACGTGGAGCCGTGGACCCGCGCCGGCAGCGTCGGCCCGCACCCCGTCGCCCGACCCGAGGACGCCGACGTCGACATGCCCGCCGGCGACCACATGGCGCTCGCGCTGAGCGGACGGGTGCTGCCCGCCGAGGACCGCCGGGTGCTCGGTGCCTTCGCCGCCCAGGCCGCCGTGGTCCTCGACCGCCGCCGCCTGCTCGACAAGGCCGAGGAGTCCCGCAAGCTCGCCGAGGGCAACCGCATCCGCACCGCGCTGCTCGCCGCCGTCAGCCATGACCTGCGCACCCCGCTGGCCTCCATCAAGGCCGCCGTGACCTCGCTGCGCTCCGACGACGTCGAGTGGTCCGAGGACGACGAGGCCGAGCTCCTGGCCGGGATCGAGGACGGCGCCGACCGGCTCGACCACCTGGTCGGCAACCTGCTCGACATGTCCCGCCTCAACACCGGCACCGTCACCCCGATCATCCGCGAGATCGACCTCGACGAGGTGGTCCCGATGGCGCTCGGCGGCGTACCGGAGGACAGCGTCGAGCTGGACATCCCGGAGAGCCTGCCGATGGTCGCCGTCGACTCCGGCCTGCTGGAGCGGGCCGTCGCCAACATCGTCGAGAACGCCGTCAAGTACAGCCCCGAAGCCACCCCCGTCCTGGTGGCCGCCAGCGCGCTCGGCGACCGCGTCGAACTCCGGGTGGCCGACCGCGGCCCCGGCGTCCCCGACGAGAGCAAGGAACGGATCTTCGAGCCCTTCCAGCGGTACGGTGACGCTCCGCGCGGCGCCGGAGTGGGGCTGGGGCTCGCGGTCGCCCGCGGCTTCGTGGAGTCGATGGGCGGCACCCTCACCGCCGAGGACACCCCCGGCGGCGGTATGACCATGGTCCTCACCCTCAGGGCGGTGCCCGGCCCCGGCCCGGTCCTCGCCGACCTCTCCGCCCAGGTCACCTCGTGACCCACGGCCCGCGACAGAAAGCAGGACCCGCATGACCCGGGTGCTCGTGGTGGACGACGAGCCGCAGATCGTCCGCGCCCTCGTGATCAACCTCAAGGCGAGGAAGTACGAGGTGGACGCGGCCCCCGACGGGGCCACCGCGCTCCAGCTCGCGGCCGCCCGCCACCCCGACGTGGTCGTCCTGGACCTCGGACTGCCCGACATGGACGGCGTCGAGGTGATCAAGGGGCTGCGCGGCTGGACCCGGGTGCCGATCCTGGTCCTCTCGGCCCGCCACACCTCGGACGAGAAGGTCGAGGCGCTGGACGCGGGCGCCGACGACTACGTCACCAAGCCGTTCGGCATGGACGAGCTGCTCGCCCGGCTGCGGGCGGCCGTGCGCCGCGCCGAGCCGGTCGGCGGCGAGGGCGCGGGCGACGTGGTGACCGTGGAGACCGAGGGCTTCACCGTCGACCTGGCCGCGAAGAAGGTCAACCGGGAGGGCCGGGACGTACGCCTGACGCCCACCGAGTGGCACCTGCTGGAGGTGCTGGTGCGCAACACGGGACGGCTGGTGAGCCAGAAGCAGCTCCTCCAGGAGGTCTGGGGCCCCTCCTACGGGACGGAGACGAACTACCTGCGCGTCTACATGGCCCAGCTGCGCCGCAAGCTGGAACTCGATCCCTCGCACCCGCGCCACTTCATCACCGAGCCCGGGATGGGATACCGCTTCGAGCGGTGAGCGGCCGTGTCCGTGCGGTGACGGCCGTGGACGCGTCCGGGAAGGCCGGGCGCGGGCATCTCCCGTGTCGGTGGCGCCCGGTACGCTTTCTGTATGAGTGCTGACCTTCGAACCGAGAAGCCCGCGGGGCGCTTCCGCCGGATGCTCGACCGGCTGTCCACCTCGCAGGAGGACTTGCACTCCGCGGAACTGCAGGAGGACACGCAGGCCACGGGGTGCACCCGCATCTCCGACTGCGACGACCGCCAGATAGTCAAGGTGACTGGTACCTTGCGGACGGTCACCCTGCGCCCGAGGGCGGGCGTCCCGGCGCTGGAAGCCGAGCTCTTCGACGGGACCGCCCCGCTGGACGTGGTGTGGCTGGGACGGCGCTCGATCGTGGGCATAGAGCCGGGCCGCAAGCTGATCGCCTCGGGCCGGATCTCGATGAGCCATGGCCGGCGGGTGCTGTTCAACCCCAAATACGAACTCCGACCGCTCGGACAGGAGTAGCCGGTGACGTCAGTCGACAAGCCGACCACCACGACCGCCGCCCAGCACGCGCGCACCGCCGCCGACGCCAAAGCCGTCACCGAAGCCGCGCTCTTCGAGGCGTTCGGCGGGATCCGGGGCATGGTGGAGACGTGCCTGCCCGGCCTCCTCTTCGTCACGATCTTCACGGTCAACAAGGACCTGCACAGCTCGGCGATCGCCGCCGTCGCGGTCTCGCTGCTGCTCGTGGTGGTCCGGCTGATCCGCAAGGACACCGTCAAGCACGCCTTCAGCGGCGTCTTCGGCGTGGCCTTCGGCGTGGTCTTCGCAATGATGACGGGCAACGCGAAGGACTTCTATCTCCCCGGCATGCTCTACACGCTGGGCCTGGCGCTCACCTACCTGGTGACGACGCTCTTCGGGGTCCCGCTGATCGGGCTGATGCTGGGCCCGGTCTTCAAGGAGAACCTGTCCTGGCGCACCCGCAACCCGGGCCGCAAGAAGGCGTACACGAAGGCGAGTTGGGCCTGGGGCCTGATCCTGCTCGCCAAGTGCGCGATCCTCTTCCCGCTCTACTGGTGGGCCAACACCTCCCAGCTGGGCTGGGTGCTGATCGCCCTGAAGATCCCCCCGTTCCTGCTGGCGGTCTGGCTCACCTGGATCTTCCTGGCCAAGGCCCCGCCGCCGATCGACGTGTTCGCGGAGATGGAAGCGGAAGAGGAGGCGGCTAAGGCGGCCAAGGCGGCCGAGACCGCCCCGTAGGGGCGCGGGGAACTGCGCGACCAGTCACAGACGGCCCGCAGCTTGGGCACATGGCAAAGGGCCGGGAGTACGCACCGTACTCCCGGCCCTTTGCACACCCATGAGGGCACGTCAGCTGGCGGACTCTTCCCGACGGACCGACAGCAGGTCCTCCAGCTGCTCCTCGCGCGCCTGGGCGGCCACGAACAGCAGCTCGTCGCCCGCCTCCAGCGTCTCCTCCGCCTGCGGAGTGAGCACCCGCGTCCCCCGGATGATCGTCACCAGCGAGGTGTCCTGCGGCCAGGCCACATCGCTGACCTGGGTGCCCGCCAGCGCGGACTCCGGCGGCAGCGTCAGCTCGACCAGGTTGGCGTCGCCGTGGCTGAAGCGCAGCAGCCGCACCAGGTCGCCGACGCTCACCGCCTCCTCGACCAGCGCCGACATCAGACGCGGGGTCGAGACGGCGACGTCCACGCCCCACGACTCGTTGAACAGCCACTCGTTCTTCGGGTTGTTGACCCGGGCGACCACGCGCGGCACACCGTACTCGGTCTTCGCGAGCAGCGAGACGACCAGGTTCACCTTGTCGTCGCCGGTGGCCGCGATGACCACGTTGCAGCGCTGGAGCGCCGCCTCGTCCAGCGAGGTGATCTCACAGGCGTCGGCGAGCAGCCACTCCGCCTGCGGCACCCGCTCCACCGAGATGGCGGTGGGCGCCTTGTCCACGAGGAGCACCTCGTGACCGTTCTCAAGGAGCTCGCCCGCGATGGAACGACCCACCGCGCCGGCCCCGGCAATCGCGACGCGCATCAGTGACCGCCCTCCTCGGGACCCTGGGCGAAGGCCGCCTCGACCTTCTCGACCTCGTCCGTCCGCATCATCACGTGGACCAGGTCACCTTCCTGCAGCACGGTCTGCGAGCTCGGCAGGACCGCTTCGCCCAGCCGGGTGAGGAAGGCGACGCGCACGCCGGTCTCCTCCTGCAGCGTGCTGATCTTGTGGCCGATCCAGGCCGTGGAGGTGTGCACCTCCGCCAGCTGCAGCGCGCCGCTCGGGTCGCTCCACAGCGGCTCCGCGCCGGACGGCAGCAGCCGCCGCAGCATCTGGTCGGCGGTCCAGCGGACCGTGGCGACCGTCGGGATCCCGAGCCGCTGGTACACCTCGGCGCGGCGCGGGTCGTAGATGCGGGCCGCGACGTTCTCGATCCCGAACATCTCGCGGGCCACCCGGGCCGCGATGATGTTGGAGTTGTCGCCGCTGGAGACCGCGGCGAACGCGCCGGCCTCCTCGATCCCCGCTTCACGCAGGGTGTCCTGGTCGAAGCCGACACCGGTGACCCGGCGACCGCTGAACCCGGAACCGAGCCTGCGGAAGGCCGTGGGGTCCTGGTCGACGACGGCCACGGTGTGGCCCCGCTGCTCCAAGGTCTGCGCGAGAGCGGCTCCCACTCGCCCGCAGCCCATGATGACGATGTGCACGTCCCCTCACATACTTCCTTGTCGGCGTTGCCCGGTCATGAGCTTATGCGGCTCGCGGCGGTCTGCACTCACCAGCGTCGGTACTTCCGCGGGCGCAGTCGGTGAGCCTCCCACCGCAGGACGCCCCGCCGCACATCCGTCGCGCAGGCTGAGACGCATGGAAAC
Source organism: Streptomyces crystallinus (assembly GCF_039521265.1). Taxonomy (NCBI): domain Bacteria; kingdom Bacillati; phylum Actinomycetota; class Actinomycetes; order Kitasatosporales; family Streptomycetaceae; genus Streptomyces; species Streptomyces crystallinus. Next base: position 177,588 of record NZ_BAAACA010000001.1, read on the forward strand.
GACACGGCGTTCACTCCTGCCCGAGGGCGATCGTCTTCCGGCCACGGCCGGCCCGCGCGGCGGCGCCGCCGCGCGGCTCGCGCTGGCCACCGCGGCCGCCCTGTTCGCCTCCGGACTGTTCCATCTGGGGGTGTTCGCGGTGGCGGGCGGCCCCTGGGACGGCCCGGTCTCCTGGCGCAAGCCCGCCACCTTCGGCCTGTCCTTCGGCCTCACCCTGGCGGCGCTGACCTGGGTGACCTCGTACGTACGGACCAGCGCGCGCACCCGTGCGGCGCTGCTCGGGCTGCTGGCCGCCGACAGCGTGCTCGAAGTGGCCGGTATCACCCTCCAGGCCTGGCGGAAGGTGCCCTCGCACCTCGACATGGAGACGCCGTTCGACTCGGCGGTCTCGATGACGCTGGCCTTCGGCGGGGGTCTGCTCGTGGTGATCCTCACGTGGTTCGCCGCCGCCGCGTTCCGCCGCCCGCCCTCGGGACCGGCCGGGATGGCGCTCGCCGTACGGGCGGGCTTCGCGATCCTGCTGGTCGCGCTCGCCTCCGGCGCGGCGATGATCGCCCGGGGCGTGGTGCTCACCCGCACCGGCCACCAGCTCGCCGCCTACGACTCGACCGCGCCGCTCAAGCCGCTGCACGCGGTGAGCCTGCACGCGGTGCTCGTCCTGCCGGCGCTGGCGTGGCTGCTGGCCCGTACGCGACTGAGCGCGCCGGCCCGTGCGCGGACGGTGGCGGCGGCGGCCGCCGGGTACGCGCTCGCGGTCCTGGCGGCGGCCGTGTGGGCGGCTGTCTCGTACTGATGGGGGGTGGCGGGTGGGCCGCGTCAATACGCAGCCCTTACGCTTCTCTGTTGTGTCCAAACTGACCGACGTGCCCAAACGGATCCTGATCGGCCGGGCGCTGCGCAGCGACAAGCTGGGAGAAACGCTCCTCCCCAAGCGCATCGCGCTCCCCGTCTTCGCATCCGACCCGCTTTCGTCCGTTGCGTACGCGCCCGGAGAAGTCCTCCTGGTGCTCTCCGTGGCGGGTGTGTCGGCGTACCACTACAGCCCCTGGATCGCCGTCGCGGTCGTGGTGCTGATGTTCACCGTGGTCGCCTCGTACCGGCAGAACGTGCACGCCTACCCCAGCGGCGGCGGTGACTACGAGGTCGCCACCACCAACCTGGGGCCCAAGGCCGGACTGACCGTCGCCAGCGCGCTTCTCGTCGACTACGTCCTGACCGTCGCGGTCTCGATCGCCTCCGGCATCGAGAACCTCGGCTCGGCCATCCCGTTCGTGGTCGAGCACAAGGTGCTGTGCGCGGTGGTCGTGATCGTGCTGCTCACGCTGATGAACCTGCGCGGCGTGAAGGAGTCCGGCAAGCTCTTCGCCATCCCCACGTACGTCTTCGTGGGCGGCGTCTTCGTCATGATCGCCTGGGGTGCCTTCAAGGGCATGGTCCTCGACGACACGATGAAGGCCCCGACGGCCGACTACACGATCCACGCCGAGCACCAGGGCCTGGCGGGCTTCGCGCTGGTCTTCCTGCTGCTGCGCGCCTTCTCCTCCGGCTGTGCCGCGCTCACCGGCGTCGAGGCGATCAGCAACGGCGTCCCCGCCTTCCGCAAGCCCAAGTCGAAGAACGCGGCGACCACGCTGGCCCTGATGGGCGCCCTCGCGGTCACCATGTTCTGCGGCATCATCGCGCTGGCCATGGCCACCAAGGTGCGGATGGCCGAGAAGCCCGCCACCGACCTGCTGCACAGCGGCGTCCCGGTCGGCTCCGACTACGTCCAGAACCCGGTGATCTCCCAGGTCGCCGAGGCCGTCTTCGGCAAGGGCAGCTTCCTCTTCGTCATCCTGGCCGCCGCCACCGCGCTGGTCCTGTTCCTGGCCGCGAACACCGCGTACAACGGCTTCCCGCTGCTCGGCTCGATCCTCGCCCAGGACCGCTACCTGCCGCGCCAGCTGCACACCCGCGGCGACCGCCTGGCGTTCTCCAACGGCATCGTGCTGCTGGCCGGGGCCGCGATCCTGCTCGTGGTGATATACGGCGCGGACTCGACCCGGCTGATCCAGCTCTACATCGTCGGCGTCTTCGTCTCCTTCACCCTGAGCCAGACCGGCATGGTCCGGCACTGGAACCGCCACCTGGCGCGTGAGCAGGACCCCGGCAAGCGCCGCCACATGATCCGCTCGCGCGCGATCAACACCTTCGGCGCCTTCTTCACCGGGCTCGTCCTGGTCGTCGTCCTCGCCACCAAGTTCACCCACGGCGCCTGGGTCGCCCTGATGGGCATGGTGATCTTCTACGGAACGATGACCGCGATCCGCAAGCACTACGACAAGGTGGCCGAGGAGATCGCGGCGGCCGAGGAGCGCCCGGACGAGTACGTCCGGCCCTCGCGCGTGCACTCCGTGGTCCTGGTCTCCAAGCTCCACAAGCCCACCCTGCGCGCCCTCGCCTACGCCAAGCTGCTGCACACCAACCAGCTGGAGGCGATCAGCGTCAGTGTGGACGCGGCCGAGACCAAGGCGCTCAAGGACGAGTGGGACCGGCGCGGCATCGACGTACCGCTGAAGATCATCGACTCGCCGTACCGCGAGATCACCCGACCGGTGATCGAGTACGTCAAGGGCCTGCGCCGGGAGAGCCCGCGCGACGCGGTCAGCGTCTACATCCCCGAGTACGTGGTCGGCCACTGGTACGAGCACCTGCTGCACAACCAGAGCGCCCTGCGCCTGAAGGGCCGGCTGCTCTTCACCCCCGGCGTGATGGTGACCTCCGTGCCCTACCAGCTCCAGTCCTCCGAGGCGGCCAAGAAGCGGGCCCGCAAGCGGCAGGAGTGGAACGCGCCGGGCTCGGTGCGGCGCGGCCCGGTGGCGCCGCAGCGGCCGAAGGAGCCGAGCGGCAAGGGCTGAGCGGCGGGCCCCGGTGGGCTGGGGCCTTCCGGGGACACGGGCCCGGAAGGCCGGGACCTTCCGGGGACGTAGACTGGGGGGCTGTCGTGCGCACAAGCACGGCAGCCCCTCTTCTTCAGCCCTCTTCCTCCTGGAGCCACCCGGTCATGCAGAACGCGTCAGAGCCCTCGTCGCCCTCGTCGCCCTCGTCGATGGTCGGGGAGGAGTACGAGGTCGAGGTCGGCCCCGTCGCGCACGGCGGGCACTGCATCGCCCGCACGGAGCAGGGCCGGGTGCTGTTCGTGCGGCACGCACTGCCGGGCGAGAAGGTCGTCGCGAAGGTGACGGAGGGCGACGAGGACTCCCGCTACCTGCGGGCCGACGCGGTGACGGTCCTCTCCCCGTCCAAGGACCGGGTCGAGGCGCCGTGCCCGTTCGCGGGCCCGGGCAAGTGCGGCGGCTGCGACTGGCAGCACGCGAAGCCGGGCGCGCAGCGCCGGCTCAAGGGCGAGGTGATCGCCGAGCAGCTCCAGCGGCTCGCCGGGCTGACGCCCGAGGAGGCCGGCTGGGACGGCACGGTCATGCCCGCCGAGGGCGACAAGCTCCCCGCGGGCCAGGTCCCGGCGTGGCGCACCCGCGTCCAGTACGCCATCGACGAGGACGGCCGGGCGGGCCTGCGCAAGCACCGCTCGCACGACGTCCAGGTGATCGACCACTGCATGATCGCGGCGCCCGGCGTCAGCGAGCTGGGCATCGAGAAGCGCGAGTGGCCGCAGATGGAGGCGGTCGAGGCGATCGCGGCGACGGGCTCGCACGACCGCCAGGTGGTCCTCACCCCGCGCCCGGGCGGCCGCCTGCCCCTGGTCGAACTCGACAAGCCGGTCTCGGTGCTCCGGGTGGAGGAGAAGGACGGCGGCGTGCACCGCGTGCACGGCCGCGCGTTCGTGCGCGAGCGCTCCGACGAGCGTACGTACCGCGTGGGCATGGGCGGCTTCTGGCAGGTCCACCCGCAGGCGGCGGACACCCTGGTCAAGGCCGTGATGCAGGGCCTGATGCCGCGCAAGGGCGAGATGGCGCTCGACCTGTACTGCGGCGTCGGCATCTTCGCGGGCGCCCTGGCCGAACGCCTCGGTGAGACGGGCGCGGTGCTGGGCATCGAGTCGGGCAAGCGAGCGGTCGAGGACGCCCGGCACAACCTGGCGGACTTCCCCCGCGTCCGCGTCGAACAGGGCAAGGTCGAACAGGTCCTGCCCCGCACCCGCATCTCCGAGGCCGACCTGATCGTCCTCGACCCGCCCCGCGCGGGCGCCGGCAAGCAGACGGTCAAGTACCTCGCGGGCCTGGGCGCCCGCCGCATCGCCTACGTGGCGTGCGACCCGGCGGCGCTGGCCCGGGATCTGGCGTACTTCGCGGAGGGCGGGTACAAGGTGCGGACGCTTCGGGCGTTCGATCTGTTTCCGATGACCCATCATGTGGAGTGCGTGGCGATCCTCGAACCGGTGGCCAAGGCCTCCTGACCTGCGGTTTCGAGCGTGCGCATTATGCGCGGTGCGGGCGTTACGGGCGATATCTTGACGCTGAAATGGCGCTCGCGACGCTCGTTCTGACGAGGTGTCAGGCGCGTTGTGGCGCTGGTTAAATGGCCGGTAGCGGCGGGGGAATGGGTGGCTCCATGCATAGCAGCGGGCTCGTGCCCGCCGGAACCACCTACCTGATGTCCTGCCGCGCAGGGACCTCACCACCGGGATGCGACGCCCGCCGCTCCGCGCCCCTCTCAAGCGATCGGAGCTCCTCCTGCCGCACCTCCCTCTCAGTGGGCGGAGCGGCTGGCGGCCGGCCCGTGCGCCAAGCCGAGTACAGGCCCGCCAGGGCGATGGATACGGCAGCGAGGGACTCCGGTGACAACCCCAAGGCCACCAGCGTGACCCCGGTTACGAGCACCATGACGAACGCAACGAGGTCCAGGGTGGGGGAGCGGCGGGGCGGGGTGGGACGGCGCACGGGCGGATTCCTCTCGGTTCAGGCTATGGTGATCAGCTTTCCTGAGGCCGCCCTCGCTTGCTAGATTTTCCCAGTTCTATCGGAGAAAATAGCCGTCTTGCCGAGAGAATTGTGGGCCTGATGTCTCCATTCCGCGCCAGCGGACGGCCCACCGTGCCTCCATCGACAGGTTCGGATGCCGTAGATGCGCTTGTGCTGCTCCTGCTGGACATGCGTACGCAAGCTCGGCTATCCGTCGAGGACGTCCACGAACTACTCAGGACCAGCGGCCAGTTTGATGGTCAACTGCCCGCCCGATCGACGCTCTACCGCAAGCTGAGCGGCGTCGGGTTGAAGAACGAACGGCGTCTGATCGAGGCCATCGTCAGGGTCTGCGTCCCCGACGCCCAGTGTGCCAACACGCTCAGGGAACAGGCCATCTCCCTACTGCATCAGGCTTGGTCGGAGGATGCCGAGCCAGATCGCCCGGAGCCCGGAGAGGTTCCGGACGACGGAGGCTCGCTGGCAGAACTGGTCAGGGTTCAGCGCGAGTTGATCGATACTCAGGCCCAGCTCACTGCCGCGCTCCAAACCGCTACCGAGGCTGAGAAAGAATCTGCCAAGTCACGCGCGCTCATTACCACGCTGTTGGTACTTGGAGCTTTGGGGCGCCCCGCAGCCGGACGAGTCTCGACTCCTTCCCCTGATGGCGCTTCCTATGCCGTCTCCGGAATCGAGCTGTCCAGACTGCGGACCCGCCTCGCGGCCGCCGAGGCCGAACGAGACGAGGCTCAGCGAGTCGCTCGCGCAGCACAACACCGACTGGCCGAGGCAGGGAACCTGCTTACCGCCCACGGCACTGGCTCCACAGACCCCGCGGGACTTTCAGCTCCTACCCCTATAGGTCCCGTGGAATGGCCGACGACTCGGGCCGATCCCGCCGGCCAGGCTGCCCCAGCCGATCCGCTCCGCAGTTCCTGTCAGGCACTCCCGGACACCACCGCCATCGAGCGGGAGGTAGAGCAAGGGGAGGGGGTGTTGTCGTTCGAGGGGCACGAGCGCGTCCGGTCACTAGAACAGGATCCGGAACTGGCCGAGGTCCTCGCCGAGATGCTGCGTTTGGACCCAGATGGCAGCCGCATGGAATCCGTGATCGACGGAGCGGGGCGGCACCTGCTTGACCCCGCGCACACTGGCCGCTACCTATGGTCCCAGCTTACCAAGGTCGAGAAGACAGGCTTGGGCATTGCCGTGTATCACCGGATGCAGCGCGAGTTGGGCCTCGCTGACGGACTGCACCTGGACTTCATGGTGGCCGGGCACGACGTCGACATGAAGTTCAGCCGGGGCAGCAACTGGATGTTCCCGCCTGAACTGCAGGGTGGCCTGTGCCTGGTCGTACGCGCCGATGACGCCAGTGGCCTGTGGAGCATCGGCCTGCTGCGCGTGAGGTCCGAACTGATGCACGCGGGTTCGAACCGCGACGGGAAACGCGGGCTAAGCGCGCAGGGCCGGGAGGCAATCCACTGGATCCACTCCAACCTTCCCCTGCCCGAGCATGCCCTGCGTCGACTGTCTGCTGACACGGTGAGTTCGATCTTCGCCAAGGCTTCAGGGCAGGCTCGGACCGAGGAGCTGTTCCTGCAGGCACAGCTCACTCCGATCACCACTGCGGACCTCTCCGCCGTCACCATGCAGGCTGATGGGAACAAGCGAGCGCGGGAGGCACGGCGGAGGCTAGCCCATCGGGGCGTGCTCGTCCTTAATGGCACTCGCCCCCGCGACGTCGAGTGGGCTTGGGGCCTCGGTCTACCTGCCCTTGAACCAAGCACGTGGATGAGTGTCCGGCTCACCCCGGCACAGCCCGGACACGAAGGCACTCCCACAATTATGCTCGACGGTACCCCGTGGTGCGTGGCTCACCCGGAGGATCTAGAAGTCCCCCTGCCCACAGCTGCCTTCGCATGACTGGCGCCAGCCGGAATGGCGGTGCCACGCTCCAGGGCCTTTTCAAAGGACCCTAGCGGTCCGAAGCACGGAAGGCGTAGAGCAGGCGGGCAGCCAGTTTCTCGACCAGGTCGCTGCCACGGCTGGCAACCGCCGCCGCAGTGGCAGCTTCTTCGGGTTGCACGCGGACAGGACTATCCGACATACGCATCCCGCTGGACCGGTGGGGATCGCCTTCGCTCAGACGTTCGACCATGACCATCATGGTCTTTTCGATACCGGCTGCCGGTGCATACGACGGAGCGGCCTGTCCATCGACAGCTTCCAGCACCTCCAGCAGAGTCGTGATCCGTCCGCGAACATCGTCCTCGTCGAGTACGTACGTGATGCCTGGCTTGGGAAGCGAGTCCCAGGCACTCCTCTGCTCGGATCGAGTGATCGCCAGTCCAGCCGAGCGCCCCCGAGGATTGGCAACGGCGACCACCGTCATCTCAGCGGTGTTGTGGACGTCGACCTCCTCAGCGTTCGTAAACAGCCCCTTCGAGCGGCCCAGGTTTACCATTTCCCCGGCCAGCTCCCGCATGCGCGTCGCGGTGATCCTGCTTGTCACCGGAATGGGCACCAAGTGGATCTCCAGCAGGGAAGGACCATTGGCGTAGCCACTCGACGGCATGACGTCCCGGTACCAAGCCACGCTGGCCGGTTGATCGAGGGGCTGCCAGATCAGCTCGTCTGTGGGCTGTCCGGAAGAAGGCGCCTTCGGCAGGGATGCTGCGTTCGCGGGTTCGAACTGGGTGATCACTTCCGTCAGGAAGTGAGCCGCGTGCTGTGCTGCGGTTTCCTGCATGCCGGCACCATCGGTGCTCCGCTTGGTTCCGTTCGCCAAATCACTGATCCCCCGGGCCAGAAGGAAGGGGACCCCCGCCTTGGTCGCGGCGTTGGCGGAACCAGCACCTTCCATCTCCACAGCTACGGCGTCGTTGAAGTTGCGGTCCAAGTGGACTCGGGGCGGCGACTCGGCCGGAGCGTCCAGCACGAGGTCGCCCGCCGCGACGGGTTTGAAGTGCACCTTGGTCGTGGCTCGTTCCGCCTCCGGCAGGGCTCCCCGCCATTCATCCACGCTGTGGACGTACATGGCCACCTGCTGGAGCGGATGGGAAGATTCCCAGCTGCGCGGGCGCCCCTTGAACCCTTCCGGACTCTCCTTGCCCCCGTGGTACGCGTACACCTCAAGGGCAACCACCACATCGCCTGGGGAAACGTCGGACTTGAGCGATCCCGCGATTCCGACGAAGAGGACGGCTTGAGGGCGCACGAAATTGATGGCCCGCTCAGTGATCACCGCCGCAGAGTCATTCCCCGGCCCGGTGGCAGCCAGATAGACCGTCCAGGACGTGCCCGGGAGCCGACCTCGCTCGAACACCGTTCCTGCTTGATCGACTCTCTCCAACCCCTCCAACAGCCGACGCACCGCCTTGTACTCCAGCGGCAGTGCAGTCAGTACAACGAGCGTTTCCCCAGTCGCGTCCATGACCGCCCCCTTGCCGCCACCGCTGTGTGCGTCTCGCGCTCATACCGACCGAAGCCGACCCGAGCGCTGCGTAGCAGGTCAGAAGGTGTTTCCCCTCCCCGCATCCGTAGGCCCTGTGGGACTCGAACCCACAAGCAATGGATTAAAAGTCCTGGCCAAAGCTTGCTGGGTGGTTCCGGACGGTTCTTCGGTGTCCGGAACCACCAGGTCAGGGCGCATGCGCCGTAAGCGGCGATCAACCTCCCCATGGGTCGTTCCACACCGTCCGCTCACGCAGGGCGCCCCGCATGAACTGCACGGAACACTCTGAACGGGCCACGCTTGCGGATCCATCCAAGATCGAAAAAAGTGGGCTCGACCCTACAGGCGCCAGCCCGTTCGACGGGCAGCCTGAATGTATCGGCTCAGCCACGTTCCCGTGGCGCAGGTCTTCAAGATCAGCAAAGGCATCAACTCTGATGCTGACCCGCGCCCTCACGGCGGCAAGTGTTGTACGTGGTGCCTCAAAGTGGCTCGGCTCGTTGAGTTCAGCCGCGTGTCCGTCCAATCGTGCGGGTGAAGCCGAGGGTGATCACGAAATGTACCCAGCGAGGTACAGACTTCGCGGTGTGAGACGGAGAGGCTGGTGCCCGAGGTGGGGAGCAGCCGATGAGCGGGCTCGCGGTGGTATTCGAAGTAGCTACTGCCATTTGTGCTGCGCGGGTTCTCATTCGCCAACTTCGAGGACTGCTGATGGACATCGGTAACGCAATCCGCGCCTGGCGCTCCGTGCGCGACGCCTTGCGGGACGATCGGGAGGAAGACCAGGGCTGACCTCTGCCCTCGCACCGCCTGGGCGGCGGGCGGACGGCGCCAGTGCCAGGGCGCTCAGCAGCCGAGACCGCTGTCACCGCCGAGCTGAATCTCTGCGGCCGGCCTGGTGACGAAAGGGCGCGGCGTTCCGTTTCGGAACAGCCGCAGGTGCTGGTCAGTTCTGAACGGGCACTGCTGATCATTTGCTCCGCGTCTCCGTCGGCAGCGAGAGACGGCGCACGATCATCAAGGGCGTGCGGACGACGGCGACAGCTCGGACTCAACCCAAGCGTCGCCGGGGCGCTGCAGAAAACCCGTGGGAGCAGCGCACGGAGCAATCTATGATCGTTCGTCATGGGCGTGTACATAAGCCGACATCGGACAGATGCGACACCGAAGCGAGCATCGGAGTCGGATGCCGAATTCTTCGAACGGATCGCCGGTCCGTTCTGGGACCAGGTTCGAGATGTGATCAACGAGTGGTGGTCTCACCTGCCCCCCGATGCTCAGCCCGGCCTGCGCAGTCGGCTACGCGATCGCAATTCCGACGCGAACGTCTTCTCCGCGCTGTGGGAGCTGTACGTGCACGAGATGCTGCGCGGATCCGGTTGCATCGTGGAGATCGAGCAGCAAATAGGCACAGGGGGGAAGTACCCAGACTTCCTGGTCACCCGTGGCGACCAGCAATTCGTTGTCGAGGCGATCTGGACGGCCGAGAATCTGGACGCAACCGGGAGCCGCTCGCTCCCGCCTCAGGTGGTGGACGCGATTGACCGCGTTCCGAGCCCAAACTTCTACGTGGCGTACAAGGTTGACAGCATTGGCTCGACCACACCGCAGCAACGGCGGTTGAAGAACGAGTTGGCGCGATGGCTGGCAAGCTTGGACCCCGACCAGGTCACTGCCGAGTATGAGCAGAAGGTGCCACTACCGAGGCATACCTGGCAGGAGGCAGGTTGGCGCCTCAGCTTCGAGGCGATCCCCCGCAGCCCCGGCAGGCGAGGCGATCCGACGAGCAGGACAATCGGCTTCCATCCCTGGGTGTGGGTCGCCGATGACTCAGATCGGGTACTCAAAGCCGTGAGAAAGAAGGGCAGGAAGTACGGCGAATTGCGGCTGCCATTCATCGTGGCGGTTGGCAATTCAGCGGTCTTTCCCGAGGATGAGGACACCGGAAGCGCGTTGTACGGGACCTCGGTCGAGTACGCCCACCACACCGGATCGACCTTCGGTCGCAATGCCGACGGCTACTGGACTGCTGCCCAAGATCAGACCCATAGCCGGGTCAGCGGCGTACTGACCGTCGACAATCCGGCACCTTGGACACGGGTGAAGAAGGCCCCAGTCCTCTGGCAAAGCCCCGCACCTGACTCGCTCCCGGCCCCCGTTCTCCCCACCTGGGAAACAGTACAATTGGTTGATATTCACGTCGAACGTCAGTCAGCGGCTCGCCCCATCCACACGTCTCTTGGTCTGTCTGAGGACTGGCCGATCGGAGATGCTTTCCCCCGGCGTCGGCCAAGCGCCGAAAGCTGAGAGCTCGACGCAAACGGGCGGATGCCCCACGTATATAGAGTGCCCGGGGACCAGAGCAGGTCCCCTCGTCATACCGAGCAAGGGTGTCTTCACAGCCCAGTAACCGGCTGCTCTGTGGGCGCCCGGGCGATCTGCCAGACGGCAGCATGCTCCTGCACTTCAGGCCAGGTCCTGCCCTACTGGGAGGGCTGGGAGATGCGGGCCATCACTCGCATGGACATCCAGAGCTGGACCCGTGCCCTGGTGGAGAAGGGTGCGGGAGCCTCCGCGATCAAGAGGGCGTACAACCTGACGTCCTCCATGACGCGCGCGGCAGTCGACGACGACATCCTCGTGGTGAGCTCTTGCCGCAACATCGACCTGCCGGCCATCGCGGTCAAGCCACCGCAGTGGTTCACGCTCGATCAGGCGCAGAGCGTTCTGGACGAACTCCCCCACGCCTTGGCGGTCGATGTGCTTGCCCGGCTTCTACACCGGGCTGCGCTGGGGCGAGCTCTCCGGCCTTCACCGCCACCGCATCGACCAGCGCCGCTCGCCCCTCTTCGTCGTGGAGGTCGACACCAAGAGCGGCATCAAGGAGTATCCGAAGAGCTCCAAGAACCGTCGCGAAGGCTCGCTCCCGCCCCACGTCCTCGAGGCCCTCGAACGCCACATCCACCGGCTCGAACGGGACGCCGTGGTCTTCACCACCATCACCAAGGGTCGCGCCGGCCGCCTCCTCAGCGACAGCAACTGGCGCACACAGACGTGGTGGTCGGCCGTCGACGGCGCCCGCTACTTCGACGGCGACGGCGAGCAACAGCCTGTCTCGCACTACCCGCCGCACTCCATGCGCCACACCTGCGCCTCATGGCTGGTCCAGAAGGGAGTCTCGCTCTACGAGGTCCAGCACCTCCTCGGACACGAGAGCTTCCAAACCACCCAGCGCTACGCCCACCTGCAACCGGACGCGCACAAGGCCGTTCTCGGCGCCTGGGAGCGTTTGGACGCGCCCCTGACCATGGCCGCATGAACGTCCTTCGCCCTGTCCTCATGGACAGGGCGAAGGTGTTTGTGTGTTTGTGGAGACGTCGGTCAGGGGCGTCGGTCGGTCGGCTCGTCTTTTCTCGGCGCGGCCAAGGGTGACTGCGCACTGGAGGCTTGGTCGGGTGCGGTGGCTTGGTGGCCGTGTAGTCGATAGACCATGTCGTCGGGACAACGGTCCAGGCGGGCCCGGCGCCAGGCGACGTCGTAGGACAGGGGTGTTGCGCTGCGCCGTTGAATGAACAGGGCTCGGAGGCTGGTCAGGGGTGCCAGCAGCATCCGCCACAGGGCGAGCTTCATGGGTGCGCCCTTCGGGGTGCTCCGTCAGACCCGGACATGCCCACTGCTGCGATGCCGCTGGGGAGGCTGCCGCCGTTGAGAGCCTTAAGGGAGTCGGACAGCACGAGCATGGCCTGCTGTCGCTTCTCGATGTTCGTGAACCCTTGGCCGACCTGCTCCCATTGCTGCAGGAGCGGGAACCACCAGCGGTCGCAGGAGCAGATCAGGCGCGCAAGGCGCTGGAGTTCGGCAACGTGCTCGTCGCCCAGGGCGCTGGGGGTGTGGTGTTCGAGTTGGTCCAGGACGACGAGGTCCGGGTGGTCGTAGAGGTTCTCCTTCAAGAAGCGGAGGCGGCGGACGCGTTGTTCGTCCGCTGCCCGCTGCGCCAGCAGCTCCTGTGCTGCGCTGGGCAGACCGAGAGTCGCCTTGACGCTCAGCAGACAGTAGTTCGGGGCACGGCGGGGCAGAGTGCCGAGAGCCGCGTTGACGACGTCCTGCGCGGCGGGCACGTCCGAGGCGCGCAAACGTACCGCAGTCTCGGTTGCCGTGGCATGCACGGTGGCGCGTAGCGTCTCCTCCACGCTGGGAGGCACCCGCCATAGTGGTCGCCAGGTGATTGTGTACAGGGCCTCGAAGGCGATGCCATCGGTGGCACTGGGCAGCAATCGTGGCTGGGCAGACCTGCTTGTACGGACGGCGCGGCGCCATGGCCACCTCATACGAGGTTCTCTTCGAGCGGGAAGACCGTGCGCACACGGCTGTCGACGAGGTGGTTGTAGAAGTCGTCGGCCACGCTGACACCCTCAACGGTGGTGGAGATGCCGCGCAGCCCGCTCATGAACCTCCAGCCGGCCTCGAACATGTTGTGGCCCCGCAGCGCTGGCAGAAGCTGGTCGCGCAACTGCATATAGGCGCTGGGATCGTCGGCACAAGCACGGATCCAGTCCGTCAGACGCGAGGTGACCTCGGCGGCGGTCTCCGAAGAGGACAGCAGGTCGTGGACGCCGCGCTGTACGTCGATGTCCGTAGGAGGGGTGTCCACGAGCCACGGCGTGCCGTCGTGGCCGAGGGTCATCAATGCAAGGAAGGCCAGGGCGCCGCTGCGAGCGCAGGAGACCTTGCCCTGCTGCCAGCTCACGACTTCACCGGCCAGTCACAGGGCGACGGTGGGGTGAAGGATTAGAGAGTCGAAGGCAGCCTGGACTTGGCCGATTACGGCGCCCCCGGTGTTCTTGTGCGCGACCCGGCGCAGGCGCACCATTGCCCGCTTGGCCAGAGAAGTGGCGACGGAGGAGTCCTCCAGGACGCGTCGGCACAGTGTAATCACTGCGGGCGCGTAACTCTCCTTCTCCGCCCATCCGTACAGCGCCTCCCACGCCAGGCGTCCCACGTGTTCGTTATGCACGGCACGTTCCATGACCGCACCCAGCACCTTGGGATGACTGCTGCCGACCAGGCCGCCCAGTGTCGTGAGGTAGTCCACCGATCCGTGCCGCACGGTGAGCTCGGCCAACGCAGCCACTGCGTTGTCTTCCGGATCGGCGCTTTGAGCCGTCCCGACGAGCCAGGTCAGCAAGGGTTCACGCATGACGTCGTAGTTGTCCCAGACATACTCCAGCACGGCGCGTCCATAAGCAGGCCGGTCGAAGACCACGGTGTCCTGCAGGTCGACTTCACCCCCGACATCCTGGATGCGCCGGCGCATTCCCCGTCCGGCCAGCGAACTGAGGGGCGGTGAGAATTTTGCTGCTGCGCCGGGAGCGTCGGGGGCGTCGCCGATGGCTTTCAGCAGAGCGGCCGCACTGCGCGCGACGACGGGCATGGGTGCCGTCTGCTGCACAGCTAGGGCCAGCAGCAGACAGCGGTCCTCCACGGTGAGTGAGGGGTTGTCGTGGGCGTACAGGCTGTTCATCTCGCCGAACCGGCCGTCGAGTTCGCCGCGCCAGTCGGTCAGAGCCGCGATGATGCGTTCTTCCAGCGCGGCCGGGGTTCCGTCGTCGGAGTCTCGCGACTGCTGGGAGCCGACGTGGATATGTTCCTTCCAAGCCGTCACGGCGGAGTACGCGGCCCGTACGGCGGCCACCGCCGTCAGTCCGCGCAAGGAAGCCGTGGCCTTGGGGAACGAGCGAATCGATGTGACCAGCTGTCCGTAGCCGTTGGCGCCCAGATGCGCCTCTACGACTTCTTGGGCATCGGGAGCCTCGTGCAGACGAACCACTTGGATGCCGTCGCGATCGCTGAGACGGTGATCCTTCCACAGGTCCTGTGCCACGGTCAGCGCCAGATAGGAACCACAACCCTGGAGATGGGTGGCGTGTTCCGACAGCGCGTCGAGGAAGTCGGCCGATACCTGATCTTTCTCCGGGTGCTTGAGGTCAAGCTGGTAGGCGTGCGCGATCTCCAGCGGCAGGCGTCCTTTGCTGGGGGTCTTCCAGTCTGCGTCCAACTTGACCAGGGTGGCGTCGTGAGCAGTGTGCTCGGCCAGAAGCCGCAGTGTGAGGGTTGTCGAGCCGTATGAGCGGGGCGCGACGATGATGATCACGGGCTGGTGGGGGCGGCTGGTGGCGGGATTGACGATCTGCTCCCAGATCGTGTTCCAGTGCGCGCTGCGAACGAACGGCTGATCGAGCAGTCGCTCGCGACTTTGCTCGACGCCCTCCAGTAAGTCCTGCTTTCGGGTCTCAAGGATCAGCTGTTTGATGTGGTGGGCGACGACATCGGGGTTCCCATACACGTGTGTCGTTCGGTCCTGCGTTTCATGCACGCGATGCGCGGGCGAGGCGGCATCCGGTGGGAGGGGAGTGAGGGAAGGAGGTGGGGCGTCGGGGGTCGCGTCCCGTCGGTCGGGAGCGCCGGATCCGGGGCGCAAGCCATGCAGCCAGTCGCCGGAGCCGTTGGACTGGTTCTCGGTAGCTTCGCTGGTCGGTTGGATGGGGTCGAACGGCACGTCAGACATACGAGTGCTCCAGGGTGAGTGTGGGAAGAGGGGGAGGGCGGAAGGCCAGGCGACTCACCGCTGGCGGCGATCGATTCGCAGGGTGTCGATGCTGTTGGCGATCGTGGCGTCGCTGACCTGACCGTGGAACTGGAAAATGCCGCCGCTGCCGGAAACCGGTGTCACTGACGCGTCGCTCGGCTGCGCGGTGGAGGAGGGAGCAGCGGCCGGTGATGCGGCGTCCGTGACGTAGGGGCGTACGGCCGGCCCGGTCAGGCCCGGCACATGAATCCGGCAAGGCTGCTCGAAGCCGGGCTTGTCGCCGACGAGGGCAACCGCCTCAAGGAAGTGGTGTGGGCCCAGAACCTGCGTGCGGCCCGCGTGCACGGTGCGCTGGTAGACGATCTCGGAGAGCGCGGCAGCCAGGAAGCCGCCGTTGTCCTTCGCCGCGGACAGCGCCTGGCGGGTCGCCTGGCTGTCGAGCAGCCGGGTGGTGTCATTGATGGCGTCACCGCGGTGGTCGGGCAGGGACAGCGGGCCGATGTGCACACTGGCCCGCAGCCGCAGGACGGGACTACTGGCCAGCCGCTGCCGCTCGTAGCGCACCAGAGCCGCATCGAGCCGGCCGAGCAGCGGGTCCACGAGACGTGCCAGCACCGAGGGCGGGAACAGCAAGATCGCCCCGTCGCCACTGTCCTTGTAGCCGCCGGGGAGTTCCTGTGGGTCGGGCAGCTGACATTCGGCGAGCACAGTCGCCACGATGTCGTCCACGTCGCACCGGGCGGCGGCCATCTTCGCCTCGGGGATCTGGCTGTACTTCTCCATGTCGATCGCCACAAGGGCGAGTTCGGCGGGCACATCCAGGGGCTCTGCGTGCAGCGGCGCATCCATTGAGCACCGTCCTTTCAGCACAGGCGGTCAGGGAAGTGCCCATGCTGATCGGGCGGGACGGCCGCCGCTGCCCATTAGTGGGCACGCCTGAAGTGCGGCCCGTCACGCCTGCGTACGCGCGTGCAACTGAATCGAATGGATGTCGCGAACGAGGAGCCCACCGCTGGAGGTGGTGCGGACCCAGTCCTGCTCACGCCAGGGCTTGAGCGCGTTGACCACCGCGTTGCGGGAAGCGCCAATCATCTGAGACAGCTCCGTCTGGGTCAGACGCACGGCAAGATCCGAAGCCGAAGCGGATGCGGCCTCGACCAGCCGCGACAGAGCCGATGCCAGACGCAGCGGCACAGACGCAGTGGCCAGTTCGAGCCGCACGGCCTCGGATTCCCTGACTCGGGCGATGGCATGGCGCAGGAGCGGGGCCAGCAGATCATGCTCCTCAACGAACGTGAGGAAGGCGGCAGCCGGGATGATGCGGATCTGACAGGACTCGGCGGCGATGACCGTGGCCGTGCGAGGCTGGGAGTCCAACACGGCCAGCTCACCGAGTAACTCACCGGCGCCGCGCACGGCAAGAAGCGTCCTTTCTCCGCAGACCCCGGCCAGGGTGATCAGCGTTGACCCGGACTCCAGCACGATCACGTGAGTTGCTGGATCTCCCTGCCGGAGCAGCACACTCCGAGCCGGCCTGACGCGCTGCGGTGCGAGCGCCTTCAGGCGTGCCCATAACTTTTCGCCGATCACCGTGGCATGCGGCTGATACACGCGTCCCCCTGCTATGCGGCCCCAACACACTTAGGTGATCGTCTCAACTAACCAGAATGTTGCTCAATAGACACATTCCAGCCATCAGGAGTGCTGCTAGGGCAAAGTCGACGGCCAGGCGGGCCGCTCGCAGCTTCCTGTCCGCCAGCCAGGCCAGCACTTGTAGTCGGCGGCCCTCGACATGCCGTTCAAGCTCCCCACGAGCAGTCGTACTCACGCCGGCCCGGTCGTGTACGAGTGCCTCGCCCATCAATTCGGTATGCAGACCCGCCCTTGGGACCACGGGCCGCAGCGCGAGCAGCGCAGCCCCTATCGCGGCCATCAGCAACAGACACATCAGGACAAGGGAAAACACCGCGATGGGGGGCATGCCGTGTGCACTCGACAGCACGGCAGCCCCTGCAGCCAGCAGGCCACCGGCTATTCCGCACAACGCCGTTGCTTTTGTATCGGCCCTCTGCACCTCGACGAACGCGCGTTCAGCGTGCCCTTTCAGCCGGTCCGTCTCCGTCGGAATACTGCCTGGCTCGCGCATGTCGTCCCACACCCCTCCGCGGCCGTCGCCTGCTTGTCGTGGCAGTTGCCAGCCTGCTCTCGGCTGACGAGGATTGATGCCAACCGCAGGGCATGAGGAGGGGTAGGTTCCTCACTCCATGGCCTTCCGTGGGGCGTAGTCACGGGGATGTGGGTCGACGTCGGCGGGGCGGCGCCAGCGCCTACCGCTGGCTGAGCCTCGTTGGGCGGAGGCCAGCTCATGCCTCGGCCGTGACGCTCGTTTGAAGCTCCGGGCGTCCGTGGGGTCCTTCGGCGGGGCTACAAATGGCGGCTGACCTGCGAATACGTCAGGTCCTCCCCCTTCTGACGTCTTTCCGATGACTCATCATGTGGAGTGCGTGGCGATTTTGGAGCCGGTGGCCAAGGCCTCCTGACCTGCGGCTTCGTGCGCGCGTCGTGTCCCAAGGCGCGGGCGGGTGACCGTCGCGGGCCGGTCCGCCGGGAGCGTTGTCAGTGGCTTCCGGTATGAATCCTTGTGGAAGCAATCGGTGGCCACGGGGGCTTGGACGCGCGGGGGGCTCTATGACGGATCAGCCGGTCTTCGTGCTGGGCGAGGAGCTGCAGGCTCTGGAGCTCGCCGGGTTCGAGACAGAAGCAGAGTTCCAGGAACTGCTCGCCCAGCACCCTCGCGTGCTGGACTTCGGATCGCTGGCAGACGGCCGGCCCTTGCGGCTGGTGCTGGTGGGTCGGGAGATGGGTGTCCCGACAGGCGCGGAGAGTGCTCCGGCGTACTGGCTGGACCACCTCTTCGTCGACGCCGACGGCGTTCCGACCTTGGTGGAGGTCAAGCGGGCCACGGACACCCGGATCCGGCGCGAGGTGGTGGGCCAGATGCTGGACTACGCGGCGAACGCCGCCCGTTACTGGCCGGCGGCCCTGTTGCAGCGCTCCTTCGAGGACACCTGCGCCAAGGACGGCCGATCGCCGACGGAGGTGTACGGGGAGTTTCTGGGTGACCGTTCCGCGGAGGAGTTCTGGGTGACGGTCGAGGAGCGGCTGGCCGCAGGGCAGATGCGGCTGCTGTTCGTCGCCGACCGGATTCCCCTGGAGTTACGGGCGATCGTCGAGTTCCTGAACCGACAGCTGCGGCAGACCGATGTGTACGCGGTCGAGCTGACGCAGTATCGCGGCGGCGGAGATCTGCGTGTCCTCGTCCCGCGCATTCACGGGGAGGTCGCCACGGCGGCGAAGTCCCCCTCCGGCCGACGTACTGCGCACAGGACCACCCGAACCGACATGGACGTGGCGATCAAGTCGCGCCTTGTCCCGGAAGTGCGCCGGATCGCGACCGCTCTGCTTGATCACGCGACGGCCGTGGGACGGTCGGAGGGCGGCACGGCCCGGTATCCGAGCATGTCCGTCTACTATCCCATCGCCGGTCGCGAGGTGCCGTTCTGGACACTGTCCCTTCGTGACGACCCGGCGAAGGACGACCTCTCCTTCGCCTTCGGTTCGATCACTCATCACCTCGGCCGCGAAACGGCAGCGGCATTCGCGGCTTCCCTGCCGAGCGTCCCCGGCCTGCAGAAGAAGCTGGAAGCCCTGCCGGCCAAGGGGTACAACGCCTGGCCGTCGGTCTTGCTGAGTTCTCTCGTGCCCCAACCCGGCGCATTGGAGGGCATCTTGTCCGCGATTCAGTGGCTCGTCGAGGAGAAATAATTTCGACCCGATCCCCTGGATCGCCCCGCTCCATCCGGCCGGTGACGATGGCGCCTTGGCCTGGCGGATCGGCGAAACCCGAGTCGGCCCGGCTGGGGCGTATGACCGTATGACCCACCGCATTCAGCGTCCAGCAGCCAGCGATTCCCTAGCCGCCTGCCGTGAAGAGCGCTTGTCGTCCGCCCTCGGTCCCGAAGAACCGCTCCACCGTCTCCTCGGTCACCTCGCCCAGCACCCCCGGCGTCCAGCGAGGTTCCCGGTCCTTGTCGATCACCTGGGCCCGGATCCCCTCGACCAGGTCTGGGGAGGTCAGGGCCGCGCAGGAGACGCGGTACTCCTGGGCCAGGACCTCTTCCAGGGTGGCTAGTTCGCGCGCTCGGCGCATGGCCGCCAAGGTGACCTTCAGGGACGTGGGGGACTTGGTCAGGAGCGTCTCGGCCGTTTCCTTCGCCTCCTGGACGCCCGTGGCCTGGAGGCGGTCCACGATCTCCTCCACCGTGTCCGCCGAGTAGCAGTGGTCGATCCAGTCGCGGTGTGCGGCGAGTTCGCCGGGCGGCAGGGGCTGGTGGGCGTGGCGTGCGAGGGCCTCTCGTACCGGCGTGTGCGACAACTCCGCCAGGAACACGTCGAGTTCGGCCGACGGGACGTAGTGGTCCGCCAAGCCGACGAGCAACGCGTCCGCCGCGCCCACCGAGGTGCCCGTGAGGGCCAGGTGGGTGCCCAGTTCGCCCGGTGCGCGGCTGAGCAGATACGTACCGCCCACATCCGGGACGAAGCCGATGCCCGTCTCCGGCATGGCGACCCGGGAGTGTTCGGTGACCACGCGTACGTTGCCGTGGGCCGAGATCCCGACCCCGCCACCCATCACGATGCCGTCCATCACGGCCACGTACGGCTTGGACCAGCGCGCGATGCGAGCATTCAGACGGTACTCGTCCCGCCAGAAGTCCGCCGACGCCGTGCCGCCCGCGCGGGCGTCCTCATAGATCGCGCGGATGTCGCCGCCCGCGCAGAGCCCTCGATCGCCGGCGCCGGTGAGGACGACCGTCTCCACCTCCGGGTCGTGCTCCCATGCCGTCAGCGCCTCGTCGATCCGGCGGACCATGGCGTGGGTCAGCGCGTTCAGCGCCCTCGGCCGGTTGAGGGTGAGGTGGGCGGCACGGCCGCGGCGCGCCACCAGGACGTCCTCGGCGTCGGGGGCGGTGTCCGGGAGCGTGTCGGCGGTGCTGCGGCCCATGGGGTGGCGGTTCCTCTCGGATCCGGGTCGGTCTGCGTTGATCTTGGAGTGATCCCCTCGAACCTATAGTCGGGCGTCCTGGTAAGTCCATCGTGCGAGGTCGGCGGGCCTGTCCGCGCCCTCGGGCCAAGAACGCTCGCGTGCGGTCCTCCGAGAGGCGCGATACGCGCTCGCGGCAGCCCGCACGGCGTCGCCGTCGCGCTACCTGCTCCCCGTGCCCTCCCTGCTCGCCCTGCTCTCCGTGGCCTCTGGCTCCTGGACGATCGCCAGCTGGGGTGCGGCCGTCTTCAGGGTCCGTCGCTCCTCCGTCAGTAGACATCCCGGACGTAGCGTTTCCCCGCCGTCAGCCGCTTCAGATACGCCCCCGCCGACTCCTCGTCGAGCCCGCCGTGCGCTATCGCGATGTCCCGCAGCGCCCGGTCCACGTCCTTGGCCATACGGGACGCGTCGCCGCACACATAGAAGTGCGCGCCGTCCTGGAGCCAGGACCACAGCAGGGGTCCGTGCTCGCGCATCCGGTCCTGTACGTACACCTTGGCGCGCTGGTCCCGGGAGAACGCGGTGTCCAGGCGTGTCAGGGTGCCCTCCGCGCTCAGTTTGGTCAGCTCGTCCTCGTAGTAGAAATCGGTGGCGCGGTGCTGCTCCCCGAAGAACAGCCAGTTCGGGGCGTGATGGCCCAGGGCTCGGCGCTCGTAGAGGAATCCTACGAACGGGGCCACTCCGGTGCCCGGGCCAACCATCACCATCGGCGTCCCCGGGTCGGTGGGCGGCCGGAAGTGCCGGGTGCGCTGCACGTACACCGGCACCGGCGCGTCCGGCGGTGAGTCCGCGAGCAGGGCGGAGCACACGCCCGCGCGCGCGTGGCCGAGACGGTTCTCGTACCGGACGACCGAGACCGTCAGGGACACCTCGTGCGGGTCGGTCAGCGGGCTGGACGATATCGAGTACAGCCGTGGCCGCAGGCCGCGCAGGATGCCCGCCCACTCGGACGCGCTCGCGCGCACCCCGTGCTCGGCCACCACGTCCACCGCCTGACGGCCCCACGACCACTGCGCCAGCTGCCACTTGTTGTCGGGGCGCAGCAAGTGCTTCAGACGGCGGTCATGGGTCCGCTCGGCGACGAACCTGAGCAGGTCGGGGCCGACCCGTGTGATGTCCAGGTGTTCGTGCAGCGCCGTGCCGAACGGGACTTCGCCGACCCCGCTTATCTCGACGGGGTCGGTGGCGTCCAGACCGGTGACGGCCAGCCACTCGGCCACCAAGTCGGGTGAGTTCACCGGGTGCACGCCGAGCGCGTCCCCGGCCGCGTAGGTGAGCGGGATGTCGCTCGCGCGGGTGTCGAAGGTGAACCGCCGCACCTCTTTGCTCGACCCGGGGAGGCTGAGCAGCGAGTTCCCCGTCAGCCGGGCCGTGATGGCGGCGGCCCGGGAGCTGGGGAGAGGCACGGTGGAGGCGGTGACGCCCTGGGGTCGGGTCGCCGTGGAACTCGTAGGGATGGTTGCGGTGTTGGGGACCGAGGTTGTTGCTGTACCCGGTGAACGGACGCCCCGCGCCGCGAGTTCCCGCCCGGGCGCGAATTCGCCGGAGAGATTTCCGGGGGCCCCGGGGGTGTCCGTGGCGGGGGCGCCCGAAGACGTGTCACCCGGGAGTCCTGCCGTCGGACCGGCCGCCGGGCCTGCCGCCGTGGCCCCGCCCACTGACAGAGCCCCGTTCGGGCCCGCGTCCCCGCCCGCCGCTGCGGCGTCGGCATCCGCCAGCTCCTCCAGCTTGGCCAGCACCCCGGCCAGCCACTCCTGCGCCCGGCCCTCGAAGTCCGGTTCGCAGTCGGTGCGCGGCAGCAGCCGTACCGCGCCCAGCTCGGCCAGCCGCCGGTCCAGGCGGCGGCCGTGCCCGCAGAACTCGTCGTACGACGAGTCCCCGAAGGCCAGGACCGCATAGCGGCGCCCTTCCAGGCGCGGGGCGTCGGCGTCGGCCAGCGCGTCCCAGAACGCGGCGCCGTTGTCGGGTGCCTCGCCGTCACCGGTGGTGCTGGTGACCAGCAGTATCTCCGCGTCGGTGGGCAGAGTGTCCGGGGCGGCGTCGTCCATGGCGACGAGCCGGATCCGGTGCCCGGCGGCGGCGAGCTGCTCCGCGCCCACCGCGGCCAGCTGCTCGGCGTTGCCGGTCTGCGAGGCCCACAGCAGCAGCACGTCACGGCCCCGCGGGGCCGGGGGCGCCGCGGCGGGCGTGGGGGCCGGGGCCGGGGCGGGCCGCGGGCTCGTGCGGGAGTACATCCCGGCCAGCACGCCGTTCACCCACAGCGCGTGCTCCTCGCTGAAGGGCGCGGTCTGCGGCAGCACCGGAATGCCGGGCGCACCCGACTCCAGTCCGGCCAGGAAGCCGGCGAGGTACTGGCGTTCGCGCTCGGTGAGGACCGGCGGAGGCGTGCCGAGGCCGAACACGGCGGCCGGCGGGCTGCCTTGGCCCGCCGACAGGTGCGCCTCGGAGCCCGAGCGCTGAGCGGGGACGCCATACGGGAGGGGCGCGGGGGCATCGAGGAGCGCGGTACCTGTGGCGGGCGCCCCCGTAATGCCGTTCGCGCCTGCGGTCGCCGCCACGCCACCCGAGACGAGCGCTTGCGCTGCTCGCCCTGCGTCGGCCGAGCGGTCAGGGGATGCCATCGCGGAGGCCGCCGCCGTCCCCGGCATCACGGCCCGCGCCACCGCGGCCGCCGACTTCGTCAGCGACACCGCGCACATCTTGAACTCGGGCTGGAGCGAGATCGGGTCGACGGCGTCACTGGTCACCGCGTTGATGCTGAGGCTCTCGCCGAACAGGTCGTTCCAGTGGAAGGGCGCGAAGCAGCACCCCGGGCGCACCCGGTCGGTCACCACGGCGGGCAGTACCGCCCGGCCGCGCCGGGAGGCGATCTCCACCCCGTCGCCCTCGGCGATGCCCAGGCGTTCGGCGTCCTCGGGATGCAGTTCCACGAACGGCGTCGGGTTGAGCTTGTTGAGCTTGGCCACCTTCCCCGTCTTGGTGAGCGTGTGCCACTGGTGCTGGAGGCGCCCGGTGTTGAGGACGAAAGGGAAGTCGTCGTCGGGCATCTCGGCGGCCGGCAGGTGCGGGCGCGCGTGGAAGACGGCCCGCCCGCTCGCCGTCGGGAACACCGGGCCCGTGCCGTCCTCGGTCACGTACCGGATGGGGTTGCGGTCGGGGCCCTCGGCCGTGGAAGCGGGCCACTGCACCGGTGTGGCGCGCAGCCGCTCGTACGTCACTCCGCGCAGGTCGTAGCCGGTCTTGGGGTTCCAGGCGCGCTTGATCTCCTCGAAGACGTCCTCGGGGCCGGCGTAGCTGAACGCCTCCTCGTACCCCATGGCGCACGCCACGCGCGCGATGATCTGCCAGTCGGGCAGCGCCTCGCCGGGCGCGTCGACGGCCTGGCGGGCGAGGGTGAGGTTGCGCTCGCTGTTGACGAGGACGCCCTCGGCCTCCGTCCACAGGGCGCCCGGCAGCACCACGTCCGCGTACGCGGTGGTCTCGGTGTCGGCGAACACGTCCTGGACGACGACGAACTCGGCCGCCTTCAGGCCTTCGACGACGGTGCGGCGGTTGGCGACGGAGGCGACC
Source organism: Streptomyces crystallinus (assembly GCF_039521265.1). Classification (NCBI taxonomy): domain Bacteria; kingdom Bacillati; phylum Actinomycetota; class Actinomycetes; order Kitasatosporales; family Streptomycetaceae; genus Streptomyces; species Streptomyces crystallinus. The sequence goes on from NZ_BAAACA010000001.1 coordinate 201,200, forward strand.
GGGTTGGTGCAGATCACCCAGCACGCCTTGATGGCGCCGTCGGCCATCCGCCGGAACAACTCGACGGCGCCGAGCCCGGCCCCGTCCGTGCGCAGCGTGCCCGGCTCCAGCCCCCACAGCTCCTCGGTGAAGGCCCGCTCCTCGTCCACGAGCACCGAGCGCTGTCCGGGCAGCCCCGGGCCCATATAGCCCATCTCCCGGCCGCCCATCGCGTTCGGCTGGCCGGTGAGCGAGAACGGGCCGCTGCCGGGGCGGCATATCGCACCGGTCGCCAGATGCAGGTTGACCAGGGCGTTGGTGTTCCAGGTGCCATGGGTGGACTGGTTGAGCCCCATGGTCCAGCAGCTCATCCACTCCCCGGCCGCGCCGATCCACCGCGCCGCCGTACGGATGTCGTCCTCGGGGATCCCGGTGGTCTCGGAGACACAGGCGGGCGGGTAGTCGGCAAGGAACTCGTCCATCGCCTCCCAGCCCTCGGTGTGCTCGGCTATGAAGGCGGAGTCGGTGTGCCCGTCCTCCTTGAGGAGGTGCAGCAGGCCGTTGAGCAGCGCGAGGTCCGTACCCGGCTTGATCTGGAGGAACAGGTCGGCCTTGGCGGCGGTCGCGGTGCGGCGCGGGTCGACGACGATCAGCTTCGCCCCCGCTTTGACGCGCTCCATCATCCTCAGGAAGAGGATGGGATGGCAGTCGGCCATGTTGGAGCCGATGACAAGGAAGACGTCGGCCTTCTCGAAGTCCTGGTACGAGCCGGGCGGTCCGTCCGCGCCGAGCGACAGCTTGTAGCCGCTGCCCGCACTGGCCATGCACAGCCGGGAGTTGGACTCGATCTGGTTGGTGCCGATGAAGCCCTTGGTCAGCTTGTTGGCCAGATACTGCGCCTCCAGGCTCATCTGGCCGGACACATAGAGGGCCACGGCGTCCGGCCCGTGCTCGTCGACGATGGCCCGCAGCCTGCCCGCCGTCTCGGCGATCATCGCGTCGACTCCGGCCGGCACGGGCTCCGCTCCCCGTTCGCCCCGTATCAGCGCGGTGGCCAGGCGTCCTGGTGCCGCCAGCATGTCGGCCGTGGTCGCCCCCTTGGTGCACAGCCGGCCCCCATTGGCGGGGTGCGCCTTGTCGCCGGAGGCCTTGAGCACCGTCCGTCGGCCGTCCGGTCCGGCGGTGATGTCGAGGACCATCCCGCAGCCCACACCGCAGTACGAGCAGACCGTGCGCACCTGTTCGGTGGCGGCCCGCGTGCCCTGTGCGGTCAACGGGTGTCCCCTCTCGTCTCGGCCGGGCGCCCTTGGGCTCCGACCGTACGAAATGCCCGTTACTTCGATGTCACGTGCGGCGATCACGAGTGGTTACGTCGGCCACACTAAGCGCGCCCCGATGCTGTGAGCACCTGTGTGCGACTGCGGCACGCCTCCGATGTCGGACATCACCGGGCCTGCCCGCGCCCTGTGAGGCGCGCGTTCTCGGCCATGACTTCGCCGGCCTTGCGGCCGGACTCGCTAGGGTGGCGGGTGCAGCTGGTTCGCCCCGTCCGCCAGGCGGGATGCGTCGTAAGAGGGAACCCGGTGGGAATCCGGGACTGCCCCGCAGCGGTGAGCGGGAACGACCGCCGTCATACGCACTGGGACCGACAACGGTCCTGGGAAGCGACGGCCAGTAGGTGTCCGCCGGGAGACCGGCAGACGCGCCCGCGAGTCCGAAGACCTGCCCGTTGCCCGCGCGCGACAGATCGCGCGCGGAGACCTTGGTGACCTCGTGGGCGGGTCGGCGGGACGAGCGGCGGTTTCGCACGCGGGCACTGCTCCGCGCGGGCCGCCCGGTCTGTCATCCCTTCGCGCCCATGACCCTACCGGGGTCGATTTCGGGACATTCTCGCGAAGGAGAGTTTCGTGACCAGCAAGTCCGCAGCCGCGGCAGCACGGGCCACCGTGTACGGCTACCCCCGCCAGGGCCCCGACCGGGAGCTCAAGAAGGCCGTCGAGGGCTACTGGAGGGGCCGTGTCGGCGCCGAGGCCCTCCGCGACACCGCCCGTGACCTGCGCCGCGCCACCTGGCGCCGGCTGGCCGAGGCGGGCGTCGACGAAGTGCCCACCGGCGACTTCTCGTACTACGACCATGTCCTCGACACCAGCGTGATGGTGGGGGCGGTCCCCGACCGGCACCGCGCCGCCGTCGAGACCGACCCGCTGGACGGCTACTTCGCCATGGCCCGCGGCACCCAGGACGTGGCGCCCCTGGAGATGACCAAGTGGTTCGACACCAACTACCACTACCTGGTGCCCGAGCTCGGACCGGACACCGTCTTCAGCGCCGACTCGGGCAAGCAGGTCGGTGAGCTCGCCGAGGCGCTGGCGCTCGGCCTCGCGGCCCGGCCCGTCCTGGTCGGCCCGGTCACCTACCTCCTCCTGGCCAAGCCCGCACCCGGCGTCGACGCCGACTTCCAGCCGCTGACCCTGCTGGAGCGCCTGCTGCCCGTCTATGCCGAGGTCCTCGCCGATCTGCGGGCGGCCGGCGCCCAGTGGGTGCAGCTCGACGAGCCCGCCCTCGTCCAGGACCGCAACCCCGCCGAGCTGGAGGCCGCAGCCCGCGCCTACCGGGTGCTCGGGAGCCTCACCGACCGCCCCAAGCTGCTGGTCGCCTCCTACTTCGACCGCCTCGGCGAGGCCCTTCCCGTCCTCGCCAAGGCACCCGTGGAAGGCCTCGGCCTCGACTTCACGGGACCGGCCGCCGCCAACCTGGACGGCCTCGCGGCGGTCGGCGGACTGCCCGGCAAGCGGCTGGTGGCGGGCGTCGTCGACGGCCGCAACATCTGGATCAACGACTACGAGAAGTCACTCGCCACCCTCGGCACCCTCCTCGGACTCGCCGACCGGGTGGACGTGGCGCCCTCCTGCTCGCTGCTGCACGTCCCGCTCGACGCGACGGCCGAACGCGACATCGACCCGCAGATCGCCCGCTGGCTCGCCTTCGCCCATCAGAAGACCGCCGAGACCGTGACACTGGCCCGCGGCCTCGCCCTCGGTACCGAAGCCATCGGCGCCGAACTCGCCGCCAACCGCGCCGACCTGGCCTCGCGCGCCGGATCCGCCCTCACCCACGACCCCGCGGTACGCGCGCGTACGTCGACGGTCACCGAGGCGGACGGCCGCCGCTCCCAGCCGTACGGCGAACGCGCCCCCGCCCAACGCGCCCGTCTGCGGCTCCCGCTGCTGCCCACCACCACGATCGGCTCGTTCCCGCAGACCACCGAGGTGCGCACCGCGCGCGCCGACCTGCGGGCCGGACGCGTCGACACCGACGGCTACGAGGAGCGCATCAAGGCAGAGATCCGCGAGGTCGTCGCCTTCCAGGAGAAGGCGGGCATCGACGTCCTCGTCCACGGCGAGGCCGAACGCAACGACATGGTGCAGTACTTCGCCGAGCAGCTCACCGGCTACCTCGCCACCCAGTACGGCTGGGTCCAGTCCTACGGCACGCGCTATGTCCGCCCGCCGGTCCTGGCCGGCGACATCTCCCGGCCGCGGCCGATGACGGTCCGCTGGACCGGCTACGCCCAGTCGCTCACCGACCGCCCCGTCAAGGGCATGCTGACCGGGCCGGTCACCATGCTGGCGTGGTCGTTCGTCCGCGACGACCAGCCGCTCGCCGAGACCGCCCGCCAGGTGGCGCTCGCCCTGCGCGACGAGGTCGAGGACCTGGAGGCGGCCGGGACCCCGGTCATCCAGGTCGACGAGCCCGCCCTGCGCGAGACGCTGCCGCTGCGCGCGCAGGACCGCGCCGCCTATCTGGACTGGGCCACCGAATCGTTCCGCCTGACCACCGGCGGGGTGCGCCCCGACACCCAGATCCACACCCATATGTGCTACGCCGAGTTCGGCGACATCCTCCAGGCCATCGACGACCTCGACGCCGACGTCATCAGCCTGGAGGCGGCCCGCTCACACATGCGGGTGGCCGACGAGCTGGCCGGCGCGGGCTATCCGCGCGAGGTGGGGCCCGGTGTCTACGACATCCACTCGCCGCGCGTGCCGAGCGCCGAGGAGGCGGCCGCGCTGCTGCGCAGGGCACTCTCCGCCATCGCCCCGGAGCGGCTGTGGGTCAACCCGGACTGCGGTCTGAAGACCCGCGGCTGGACCGAGACCAGGCAGTCCCTGGAGAACCTGGTCGAAGCCGCCCGGACGGTCAGGGCACAGGTGCGGCAAGAGGCTTGACAGACAACGGGGTGTTCGGGCACGCGCGCGTGCCCGAACACCCCGGGGTCCGGCCCGCTACACGTCCGTCATCTCCGGCATCTCGCCCTGCGTCGTCTGCAGGTCGATCACCGAGAAGGCTGCGCCCTGCGGGTCGCTGAGCGCCGCGAACCGGCCGAAGGGCGTGTCCATCGGCCCGAACCGCAGCACCCCGCCCAGCTTGGTCGCCTTCGCCACCGCGTCGTCGCAGTCGGCGACCGTGAAGTACACGTTCACGTACGAGGGGACCTCGGGCGGGAACTCCTCCGTCATCCTCATCCGGCCCAGCGCCATCTCCTCGCCCACGCTGAAGACCCGGAAGTCGGCCGCGTCGTCCTGCATCTGCTTGGCGCCGTACGGGAACACCGCGGGAAGGAACGCGTCGACCTTCGCCGGGTCGCGGGTGAAGAACTCGGCCCAGCAGTACGCGCCGGGCACGGCCTTGGCCTCGAAGCCCTCGTGGCTGCCCGCCTGCCACACGCCGAAGACGGCGCCGCTGGGCTCGCGGGCGATCGCCATCGAGCCGAAGTCACCGACCTGCATCGGCTCCATCAGCACCTCGCCGCCGTTGGCCTTGATCTTCTCGGCGGTGGCGGCGACATCGGGCGAGGCGAGGTAGAGGCACCACGCCGACTGGCCCTCCTGGCCCGGCATCGGCGGCACGACGGCCGCCACCGCCTTGCCGTTCGCGTACGCCTGGGTGTAGTTGCCGTACTGCGACGACGCCTCGCCGAACGTCCAGCCCAGCACTTCACCGTAGAAGCGCTTCGCTCCCTCGACGTCGGTGAACATCGCATCGGCCCAGCACGGAGTGCCCTCTGGTTCTGCGGCCATGACTGTGCTCTCTCCTGTGTGAAAGACGGTCCTGCCCGCCACGCTAACCAGCCGCCCACACCCCCGCGCGTCGAGCGCTGCCATGCGCCGGGGCGCGACGACCGGGGCGCCCGGAAGGGGTGACGCGCCCGCAGGGCGGGCAGGTAATCGGGTACGGATCCTGGCGGGGCGGGACGACTCGGGCGTAGCGTGACCCGGCGCTGGCGCGCACAGCGACCTACAGGGGGCGTGTGACCTCATGGACAAGCCGGTCTGGCAGTTCTCGGACGACCGCGGGCAGAGGGCGACGGCGCGGTCGGCGCCCACCCGGGTGACCGCCTACATCCAGGCCGGAGCCACGCTCTGGGACCACGGAGTCGGGCCCGGAGCCGTCTTCGGCTCCTTCCACGACGGCGCCACGCCCGACCGCGCCAAGGCCGGCGGGCTGCCCCTGGACCGCCTGCGCTACCTGGGCGCCGGCGCCGCCCTGGACCTCGACGCACTGCTCCAGGGCACACCCGACCTCGTGGTCGCCGTCAGCTACGGCGGCGGCCAGGTCTACGGCCTCGACCCCGAGACCGCGAAGCACCTGGAGGAACACGTTCCGGTGGTGGTCATCGACATCGGGCACTCGCGCTCCCTGGCCGAGATCAGAAACCGCTTCGCTGAGCTCGCACGGGCCCTCGGCGGCGACCGCCGCCCCGAGGACGCCGCCCGCCTCCTCGACGCGGCACAGCGCCGTCTGCGGGCCGTGACGGCCGCCACGCGCGCGTACCCGGAGACCGACCCGCCCGCGCGGCCCTGCGTACTGGCCCTCTCGCCCGCCGGAACCGACCAGGTCCACGTGGCCCGCCCGGCCGCCTGGCCGGAGCTGCGCGCCCTGGCCGAACACGGCGTACAGCTCGTGGACCCGCCCGCCGGAAGCGGCGCGAACTGGACGACGCTCACCTGGGAGGCGGCCGCCGCCCTGCCCGCCGAGATCGTCCTGTGCGACGTACGGGTGAACGCCACCCCCGTCGAGCGACTGCGCGCCGACGCGCACTGGAGGGCCGTCGAGGACCGCGCGCGCGTGCTGCCGTGGAACCCCGAGGCGCCGTGCAGCGCCCGGTCCCACGCCCGGTTCTTCGCCCTGGTGGCCGACGCCGTGGACTCCCGCACCGCACGCTAGTACGCCCCGGCCCGGACAACTTCACAGCTCAGAGCCGTGTCGGAGTTGGGCTGAACGGGTGAGCGGCGTCATCATGGCGTGATGCAGATACAGCACAGGGGCGAGGTGGTCCGGTGAGCAGGTACGACGTCACCGATGAACAGTGGGAGGGGCTCGCCCAGGTCGTTCCGCTGCGCAGTCGCAACGAGTGGCCGTCCCGCGTCGACCACCGCACCCTCCCCAACGAGTACGCGACCGTCGAACAGCGCCGCTTCGTGGTCCTGCGCGTCCAGGTCTTCGCGGACGCCCGCGAGGTCGCCGAGTACATGATGTCGCAGACCCCGGTCCTGCTCGATCTGACGGGCGCGGACACCGAAGTCGCCAAGCGGATCCTCGACTTCAGCAGCGGAGTGGTCTTCGGCCTGGGCAGCGGAATGCACCGGGTCGACCGCAATGTCTTCCTCCTCGCCCCCGTCGGCACGGAGGTGGAGGGCATCGCCGAGGCCGTCGTCCCCCACGCGTAGCGCGGGCCTTCGGTGCGGGGGCCGTCCCTCATTCGTAGGAAGGTGATCGCGGTGTAACGGTTCGTCGGATTTCGCCCCCATACGGTCCGTCCATGAACGGAACCTGTGACCGGCCCACCGTCACCGAACTGCGGCTCTCCGCCTTCAAGTCGCACCGCGGGGCGGTCTTCCCGCTCGGCCCGCTCACCTTCCTCGCGGGACCGAGCGGCAGCGGCAAGTCCAGCGTCCTCCAGGCGTACGAGGCACTGGCCCGGCTGGGAGCCGGAGCCACCCTCGCCGCGGCCTTCCCCGATCCCGCCGGGTGCGTACCCGAACGCGCCGAGGCGGACGCCCAGGGCCGGCGGGGGTTCCGCATCGGCTGCACCGTCGACGGGCCCGCCGGGCCCGTTCGGCTCGATCTCGCCATCCAGGCCGAGCCGGAACTCCGCGTCGTCGGCGAACGTTTGACCAGCGACGGCGACACCCTCCTGTCCACCGCCCTGCGCGACCCCGGCCGCTCCACCGTGCAGGCGGCCTGGCACACCGCGGGCACGGTCCCGGTCACCCGCGCCCCGCTCCCCGACGACCGTCTCGGCACCGCCCTCCTGCCGCTGCGGGTCGCCGGGAAGACCGAAGGCCAGCTGAGGGTCCTCGCCGCCGCCGAGCAGGTCGTCGTCGCCCTGCGGTCCGTGTTCGCCTGCGACCCCCAGCCGCAGCGCATGCGCGAACCCGTCCTGCCCGGCCAGGGAAAGCTGCGGCGCGGCTGCGACAACCTCGCCGAGATCCTCTCCCGCACCGCCGACGAGTGCGCCATCCGCCACGCCCGGCTGGTCACCGCGGCCCGCGCGGGCTGCGCCGGCACCGTCACCGCGCTCGCCGCCGAAGAACTCTCCGACGGCACGTTAAGGGCCGTGGTGGGCCGGGGCGAGCGGAACCCCACGCCCGTCGCCCGCCTGGGCGAGGGCGAACTTCGCTACCTCGCGCTCGCCCTCGTCCTGCTCACCGGCCCCGGAGTGCTCGCCGTCGACACCGTCGCCGAGATCCCCTCCGCCATGCAGACCCTCACCGTCCTCACCGACGGCTTCGACCGGGGCCTCGACCGGCGGCAGGCCCGCGAACTGGCCACGCTGGCCGCCGAGATGTGCCGCCGCGGCCACATCCGCCTCACCGGCACCGTCGGCGACGCCGGATGCGCCCGAGGAGTCCAGGGAGCGGCAGTGGTAGACCTGGAGCCGTGACCGAACCCGATGTAGCGGGACTCCAGCGCCGACTGGCCGACTTCGCGGCCGCACGCCACTGGCAGCCCTTCCACACCCCCAAGAACCTCGTCTGCGCCCTCAGCGTCGAAGCCTCCGAACTCCTCGAGATCTTCCAGTGGCTGACCCCCGAGCAGTCCGAGCGCGTCATGCACGACCCCGACCGCGCCCACCGGGTGACCGACGAGGTCGCCGACGTCCTCGCCTATCTCCTCCAGCTCTGCCAGGTGCTCGGCATCGACCCGCTCGCCGCGCTCTCCGCCAAGATCGACCGCAACGAACTCCGCTTCCCCGTCCCCACCGCCCCGCCCGACCCCCAGACCCCGGGCGGGCCGGACCCGGCCCGGACCCGCCCCGCCTGTGCACAAACCGGGCCCGCGCCTGTGCAAAACCCCGAAGAAAGTCCAAACGGTCACTCTTCGGAGTGAGCGAGTTATTCAAAACCCCCTGCTCGTCCACAGATTTCCCATTTCCTCTGGCTTTCCTGGCGTCAGAAGCTCACTCTAGGTAGTGACGGGAACGCGAATCGTCGTATGAACGGGGGCCGGCGCATGGACGCGGTACGACTCATCGGAATGAGCAGGTTAGCGCTCGCGGAAAGCACCGCGCCGCTGGAGATCGTCGCCGAGGCCTGGCAGGCACAAGCCCTGGCCCAGGCCATCGGAAGCCACCTGGCGGCCACCGGACCGCCCGAGCTCAGGGGCGAGGCCCGGGGCCTCAGCGAGACCGGCAGCCGAGGCTGCGGCGCGCTCGACCACCCCGGACTGCGCATCGGCGGCGTCCGCGCCACCCAACTGTCCGCGGTCACCGACGCGAGACAGACGCTCACCGGCCTCAGCGGCCTCCTCGGAGACGTCGGCATGGCGCTGGTCGGCGTCGCCTGCGGCACCGACGAAGAAGGTCTCTACTGGCAGTGCATCGAAGCCATCGACGCCGCCGACGAGTCGAGCGACCGGGTCCGCGGCATGCTCCGCCGACTCACCGTCCGCGAGCAGGAGAGACGGCCCGGCGCCCTGCGCGACTCGACGACGAGGCCGTCATGACCGTACGGAAGACACCCCACTCACACCCCCGTGGAACGGCCCTCCGCCTGTCCACCGGCGTCCTGACCCGGCACACGCTCGGCCGACGACTGGAGATCGGCGTCGAGCTGCGACAGATCCGCGGTCAACGCCGCCATCAGCTCCTCCATCTGCTGAAGCAGCCCCTTCGGCGCACCTGGCTGCTCGGGCACGGACGCCCCGACCGGCTCCTGCGGCACAGCCTGTTCCGGCACGGCTTCCTGGGACATGGCGGCCTCCTCGGCCCGAGCCCTCCCGCGCGGTCGCGGGGGTGGCAGTTCGACAGACGCGTCGGCAGTGGCCGCCGGCGCGCGGGCCGGGCGGTCCGGCTCCGCCCGAGCCAACGACCACTCAGCGCCACAGTCACTGGTCAGAGCCTGCGCGGCCCGTCAGGTGGACGATATTCACCCGACTGGGCAGCCATCGAGCATGCCGCAAGGGCGGGGTTGACGACAGTTCGAAGGTGCAGGATGGATGCATGGATCTTCGAATCTTCACGGAGCCCCAGCAGGGCGCCGACTACGACACCCTCCTCGCCGTCGCGAAGGCCACCGAGGCCCTCGGCTTTGACGCCTTCTTCCGCTCCGACCACTATCTGCGGATGGGCTCCGCCGACGGCCTCCCGGGCCCCACCGACGCCTGGATCACCCTCGCCGGACTCGCCCGCGAAACCAGCCGCATCCGCCTCGGCACCTTGATGACCGCCGGCACCTTCCGCCTGCCCGGCGTCCTCGCCATCCAGGTCGCCCAGGTGGACCAGATGTCCGGTGGCCGAATCGAACTCGGCCTGGGGGCAGGATGGTTCGAGGAGGAACACAAGGCGTACGGCATCCCCTTCCCCAAGGAGAAGTCCGCACGGCTCGAAGAACAACTGGCCATCGTCACCGGCCTCTGGGCCACCGAGACCGGCAAGACCTTCAACCACGACGGCACCTACTACCAGCTCACCGACTCGCCCGCGCTCCCCAAGCCCGCCCAGGCCAAGGTGCCGGTCCTGATCGGAGGCCACGGCGCGGTCCGCACCCCACGGCTGGCCGCGCAGTACGCAGACGAGTTCAACATCCCGTTCGCCTCCCTGGCCGACAGCGAGCGGCAGTTCGGCCGGGTGCGCACCGCCGCCCAGAACGCCGGGCGCAACCCCGACGACCTCGTGTACTCCAACGCCCTGGTCGTCTGCGTAGGAAAGAACGACGCCGAAGTGGCGCGCCGGGCGGCCGCCATCGGAAGGGAGGTCGAGGAACTCAAGGCGAACGGGCTGGCCGGCTCGCCCGCCGAAGTGGTGGAGAAGATCGGCGCGTACGAGGCGATCGGTTCGTCCAGGATCTACCTCCAGGTCCTCGACCTGGACGACCTCGACCACCTCGAACTGATCTCCTCCGAGGTCCAGTCCCAGCTGAACGGGTCCTGACCGTGCGCCCCGCCCGTCCACTCGCCGACGTGCTGGCCACCCGGACCCTGGTCCTCGACGGCGGCCTCTCCAACCAACTGGGGTCCCAGGGCTGCGACTTGAGCGACCCGCTCTGGTCGGCCCGGCTGCTCGCCGACGACCCCAGCCAGATCGAGGCCGCACACGAGGCGTACGTACGGGCGGGTGCACAGGTACTGATCACGTCGAGCTACCAGGCGACGTACGAGGGCTTCGCACACCGGGGCGTGCCCCGGGAAGAGGCGACGGCACTGCTCGTACGGAGCGTGGAGCTGGCCAGGAGGGCGGGGGAGAGGGCGGGGGCGGGGGGAGGGGGGAAGCCCCCCGAAGCCGAAGCCGAAGCCGAACCCCAAGTCTGGATCGCCGCCTCCATCGGCCCCTACGGTGCCTTCCTGGCCGACGGCAGTGAGTACCGAGGCCGGTACGGGCTGACGGTGAAAGAGCTGGAGCGATTCCACCGCCCCCGCGTCGAGACGCTGGCGGCGGCCGAGCCGGATGTGCTCGCGCTGGAGACCGTGCCTGATGCCGACGAGGCCGAGGCGTTGCTGCGGGCGGTCGAGGGGCGCGGGGTGCCGGTGTGGCTGTCGTTCAGCGTGGAGGGGCTCAGGACAAGGGCGGGGCAGCCGTTGGAGGAGGCGTTCGCGCTGGCGGCGGGTGTGGACCAGGTGATCGCCGTGGGAGTGAACTGCTGCACTCCCGCCGACGCGGACCAGGCCGTGGAGCTCGCGGCGTCGGTCACTGGCAAGCCGGTGGTCGTGTACCCCAACAGTGGGGAGCGCTGGGACGAGCGGACCCGGTCGTGGCGGGGTGGCGCCACGTTCGACCCGTCCCGCGTCCGGGCCTGGCGCACCGCGGGTGCCCGACTGGTGGGCGGCTGCTGCCGGGTGGGGCCGGGGGAGATCGCCCGGCTGGCGGAGTTCGCGGCGGAGTTCGTGGCGGAAGAGGGGTAGGCCGCGGCGAACGAGGAGCGAAGGCCAGGGGGCGACGGCCTGTCGCCGTTCCCGACCCGCCATCCACCCCCACCCACCCGAAAGGCCTGCCGCCGCGCTCCAAAGGAAAATGCCTGGTAGAAGCCGTCGAAACCGGACGATACTCGATGCGTGTTCCTGACAATAACCACGACCGGTACCCCTGAACGCCCCGCCACCGATCTCGGCTATCTGCTGCACAAGCACCCCGAGAAGGCGCAAGCGTTCTCCACCTCGCATGGCACCGCGCACGTCCTCTACCCCGAGGCGACTGCCGAGCGCTGCACGGCCGCGCTGCTTCTGGAGGTGGACCCCATCGCTCTGGTGCGACGGGGCCAGGGCAAGGGTCGTGGCGGAGCTCCCGATTCCGCGCTGGCGCAGTACGTCAACGACCGCCCGTACGCGGCGTCGTCCCTGATGTCCGTCGCGCTGAGCACCGTCTTCAAGAGCGCCCTGCGCGGTGTGTGCAACGCCCTGCCGGAGCGGGCCGAGGAGCCGTTGCCGCTGCGGATCGAGATTCCCGCGCTGCCCGCGCGCGGCGGAGCCGACCTCGTACACAAGCTGTTCGGGCCGCTGGGCTGGGACTCGGTGTCGGCGGAGCCGGTCATGCTGGACGAGGAGTTCCCGGAGTGGGGCGAGTCCCGTTACGTAAGGCTCGTACTGGACGGGGAGCTGCGGCTCGCGGACGCGCTGCGGCAGTTGTACGTACTGCTGCCGGTACTCGACGACGCCAAGCACTACTGGGTCGCGCCCGACGAGGTCGACAAGCTGCTGCGCGCCGGGGACGGCTGGCTGGCCGACCACCCCGAGCAGAAGCTGATCACCAGCCGTTATCTGTCGCGGCGCTGGGGGCTGACCCGGCAGGCGATGGAGCGTCTGGAACTGGTGCGGCTTGCCGAGGCCGACGACATCGCGGTCGAGGCCATCGACAACGCGGTGGACGAGACGAGCGACACCGAGGAGCGGCCGGTACCGCTCGCGGTGCAGCGGCGTGACGCGATCCTCACGGCGCTGACCGCCGCCGGGGCGAGCCGTGTCCTCGACCTCGGGTGTGGCCAGGGCCAGTTGGTGCAGGAGCTGCTCAAGGACGTCCGCTTCACCGAGATCGTGGGCGTGGACGTCTCGATGCGGGCGCTGACAATTGCCGCGCGGCGGCTGCGCCTGGAGCGGATGGGTGAGCGGCAGGCCGGGCGGATCACCCTGATGCAGGGCTCGCTCGCGTACACGGACAAGCGGCTCAAGGGGTACGACGCGGCGGTGCTCAGCGAGGTGATCGAACACCTCGACCTGCCGAGGCTGCCTGCGCTCGAGTACGCGGTGTTCGGCGCGGCGCGCCCGCGAACGGTGGTCGTGACGACGCCGAACGTCGAGTACAACGTGCGCTGGGAGACGCTCCCGGCCGGGCATGTGCGCCACGGCGACCACCGCTTCGAGTGGACGCGCGCGGAGTTCCGCGACTGGGCCGGGTCGGTGGCCGAACGGCATGGGTACGGAGTCGAGTTCGTGCCCGTGGGGCCGGATGATGCCGAGGTGGGGCCGCCCACGCAGATGGCCGTGTTCGAGATGACTAAGACCGCGAAGGAGGCGAACGCCGCATGAGCGCCGAGCGCGACAACCCCACCGAAACTGACACCGACACTGACGTCGAGGCCGGTACGGACACGGGCACCGATGCTGTCACCAGCACCAGCACCAGCACCAGCACCAGCACCGTTGCCGGCGCCAGCACCAACGCCGTTGCCGACGTTGAGGCGGCAGCACCGTCGGCGGCCAAGCGCCCCCTCGCCGTTCCCGACCTCTCCCTCGTGGTGCTCATCGGTGCCACCGGATCAGGTAAGTCCACTTTTGCCCGACGGCACTTCAAGCCCACCGAGGTCATCTCCTCCGACTTCTGCCGCGGTCTGGTGGCCGACGACGAGAACGACCAGAGCGCCAGCGGCGACGCCTTCGACGTGCTCCACTACATCGCGGGCAAGCGGCTCGCGGCCGGGCGGTTGACGGTCGTCGACGCCACCAGCGTGCAGGTGGAGAGCCGTAGACAGCTGGTCCGGCTGGCCCGGGAGCACGATGTGCTGCCGGTGGCGATCGTCCTGGATCTGCCCGAGGACGTCTGCGCCACCCGTAACGCGGCTCGGCCCGACCGTGCCGGCATGCCCCGCCAGGTCATCGCACGGCACCGCCGTGAGCTGCGGCGTTCGCTGCGCGGGCTGGAGCGCGAGGGGTTCCGCAAGGTCCATGTCCTGCGCTCCGAGGCCGAGGTGGACAGCGTCGAGATCGCCATCGAGCGCCGCTACAACGACCTCACCCACCTCACCGGCCCCTTCGACATCATCGGTGACATCCACGGCTGCCGCTCCGAGCTGGAGACGCTGCTGGCGAAGCTGGGTTACGTGGATGGGGCGCACCCCGAGGGCCGGACGGCGGTCTTCGTGGGTGACCTGGTCGACCGTGGCCCGGACAGCCCGGGCGTGTTGCGGCGAGTGATGAAAATGGTGGCCGACGGTAACGCTCTGTGCGTTCCCGGGAACCATGAGAACAAGCTCGGACGTTACCTCGGTGGAAAGAAAGTCCAGCGCACCCATGGACTGGCGGAGACCATCGAGCAGTTGGACAGGGAGGACGATGGATTCAAGGAACAGGTGAAGGAGTTCATCGACGGGCTCGTCAGCCACTATGTGCTCGACGGCGGCAAGCTGGTCGTCTGTCACGCGGGTCTGCCCGAGAAGTACCACGGGCGAACGTCGGGGCGTGTCCGCTCGCACGCCCTGTACGGGGAGACGACCGGCGAGACCGACGAGTTCGGCTTGCCCGTGCGGTACCCGTGGGCCGAGGACTACCGGGGTCGTGCGGCGGTCGTCTACGGCCACACACCCGTCCCGAACACATCGTGGATCAACAACACCATCTGTCTGGACACGGGTGCGGTGTTCGGCGGAAAGATGACCGCGCTGCGCTGGCCGGAGCGTGAGCTCGTCGACGTGCCCGCAGAGAAGGTCTGGTACGAGCCGGTCCGTCCGCTGACCACCGAGGCGCCCGGTGGCCATGACGGACGGCCGCTCGACCTGGCCGATGTACACGGCCGCCGGGTCGTGGAGACCCGGCAGCTGGGCAATGTGGCGGTGCGCGAGGAGAACGCGGCGGCCGCGCTCGAGGTGATGAGCCGGTTCGCCGTCGACCCGCGGCTGCTCGCCTATCTGCCGCCGACGATGGCGCCGACGGCGACCTCGCGCGGGCCGGCCCGTGGCAGCGGCGGTGACGAGCAGTTCCTGGAGCACCCGGCGGAGGCGTTCGCGCAGTACGCGGCGGACGGTGTCGGGCGGGTCGTGTGCGAGGAGAAGCACATGGGCTCGCGGGCGGTGGCCCTGGTGTGCCGGGACGCCGAGGTGGCGCGCGAGCGGTTCGGGGTGCAGGGGCCGACGGGCGCTCTGCACACCCGCACCGGTCGTCCGTTCTTCGACGACGCGGCCGTCACCGAGGCGGTCCTCGGCCGGCTGAGGGCTGCCGTGTCCGCGGCCGGGCTGTGGGATGAGCTCGGTACCGACTGGCTGCTGCTCGACGCCGAGCTGATGCCGTGGTCGCTGAAGGCCTCGGGGCTGCTGCGTTCGCAGTACGCGGCGGTGGGTGCCGCGTCCGGGGCGGTCTTCCCGGGCGCGCTCGGGGCGCTGGAGGCGGCGGCGGGGCGCGGTGTGGACGTGGCGGGACTGCTGGACCGTCAGCGCGAGCGGGCGCGGTACGCGGAGGCGTTCACCGACGCGTACCGGCGGTACTGCTGGACGACCGAGGGCCTGGAGGGGATGCGGCTCGCTCCCTTCCAGATCCTGGCCGCCCAGGGGCGCAGCCTGGCCGCGGTGCCGCACGACGAGCAGTTGGCGTGGCTGGACCGGCTGGTCGAGCACGACCCGACCGGTCTGCTCCAGGTCACCCGGCGCCTGGTCGTCGACACCGGTGACGAGGTGTCGGTGCGGGCCGGTGTCGACTGGTGGCTGGAGCTGACCGGTGCGGGCGGCGAGGGCATGGTGGTCAAGCCGCTCCAGGCGCTGGCCCGGGACGGCAAGGGGCGTCTGGTGCAGCCGGGTGTCAAGGTGCGCGGACGCGAGTATCTGCGGATCATCTACGGTCCGGAGTATCTGCGCCCGGAGAACCTGGACCGGCTGCGGCAGCGGTCGCTGGGGCACAAGCGCTCGCTGGCGCTGCGGGAGTACGCGCTGGGACTTGAGGCGCTGGACCGGCTCGCGGCGGGGGAGCCGCTGTGGCGGGTTCACGAGGCGGTCTTCGCCGTCCTGGCCCTGGAATCGGAGCCGGTGGACCCCCGGCTGTGACGCCGCGGGGGCGGAGCCGTGCGGCTCCGCCCCCGTGCCGGGAGTCAAGCCGTCGGTTCGCCGGGTGAGCGGGCGGCGCGCGGGACAGGATGGGGACATGGGATTCCATGTCGACTCCGAGACCGGGCGGCTGCGCCGCGTCATCCTGCACCGGCCCGATCTGGAGCTGAAGCGGCTCACTCCGAGCAACAAGGACGCTCTCCTCTTCGACGATGTGCTCTGGGTGCGCCGGGCCCGCCAGGAGCACGACGGCTTCGCGGACGTGCTGCGCGACCGCGGGGTCGAGGTGCATCTCTTCGGCGATCTGCTACGCGAGTCGTTGGCGATCCCGCAGGCGAGACAGCTGGTACTGGACCGGGTCTTCGACGAGAAGGAGTACGGGCCGCTGGCCACCGGGCATCTGCGCGAGGTGTTCGAGGAGCTGTCCGCCGCGGAGCTTGCGGAGGCGCTGGTGGGCGGGATGACCAAGCGGGAGTTCTTGGAGCGTCACGCCGAGCCGGTGTCGGTCCGGTTCCACGCGATGGACCTGGACGACTTCCTGCTCGGGCCGCTGCCCAACCATCTGTTCACCCGTGACACCTCCGCCTGGATCTACGACGGGGTGTCCATCAACGCGATGCGCTGGCCCGCCCGGCAGCGCGAGACGGTCCACTTCGAGGCGATCTACCGCCATCACCCGCTCTTCTCCGGTCCCGAGGCCGGGCGGTTCCACACCTGGTCGAAGGGGCAGAGCGACTATCCCTCGACCATCGAGGGCGGCGACGTCCTGGTGATCGGCAATGGCGCGGTGCTCATCGGGATGAGCGAGCGGACCACTCCGCAGGCCGTGGAGATGCTGGCGCGCGGGCTGTTCGCGGCCGGTTCGGCACGCACGATCGTGGCGCTGGACATGCCCAAGCGCAGGGCGTTCATGCACCTCGATACGGTGATGACGATGGTGGACGGAGAAACCTTCACTCAGTACGCCGGGCTCGGCATGCTCCGCTCGTACACGATCGAGCCGGGCGCCGGTGAGCAGGAGCTGAAGGTGACGGACCACCCGCCGGAGCACATGCACCGGGCCATAGCGGCAGCCCTGGGCCTGGACGGTATCCGGGTGCTGATGGCCACCCAGGACGTGCACTCGGCGGAGCGCGAGCAGTGGGACGACGGCTGCAACGTCCTGGCGGTGGAGCCGGGTGTGGTGGTGGCGTACGAGCGCAACGTCACCACCAACACGCATCTGCGCAAGCAGGGCATCGAGGTGATCGAGATCCGCGGGAGCGAGCTCGGGCGGGGGCGGGGCGGGCCGCGGTGTATGAGCTGTCCGGTGGAACGGGATGCCGTATAGTGATGCGTTCAATCGCATATACTTACAGTTTCCGTCTTCCGTGACCCAGGAGCAGCCACCATGGCGACAGACCTCGCAGGCCGCCACTTCCTCAAGGAGCTGGACTTCACCGCCGAGGAGTTCCGCGCTCTGGTGGAGCTCGCCGCCGAGCTCAAGGCCGCCAAGAAAGCGGGCACCGAGGTCCAGCGGCTGCGGGGGCGGAACATCGCGTTGATCTTCGAGAAGTCGTCGACGCGTACCCGGTGCTCCTTCGAGGTGGCTGCCGCCGACCAGGGTGCCTCCACGACGTACATCGACCCGGCGGGCTCGCACATCGGCAAGAAGGAGTCGGCGCGGGACACCGCACGGGTGCTCGGCCGGATGTTCGACGCGATCCAGTTCCGCGGGGACGCCCAGGAGACGGTCGAGACCCTGGCCGCGCACGCGGGCGTACCGGTCTACAACGGCCTCACCGACGCCTGGCACCCCACCCAGATGCTCGCGGACCTGCTCACCATGACCGAGCACACCGACAAGCCCCTGGAGCGCATCGCGTTCGCCTATCTGGGTGACGCCCGGTACAACATGGGCAACTCCTACCTGGTCACGGGCGCGCTACTGGGGATGGACGTACGGATCGTGGCGCCCCGGGCGTACTGGCCGGCCGACGACGTGGTCGCCCTCGCGCACCAGGCCGCCCGGGAGAGCGGGGCCCGGATCACTCTCACCGAGGACATCGCCGAAGGTGTGGCGGGCGCGGACTTCGTCGCCACGGACGTCTGGGTGTCGATGGGCGAGCCCAAGGAGATCTGGGCCGAGCGGATCAAGGCGCTGGCGCCCTACGCGGTGACCATGGACGTGCTGCGCGCCACCGGCAACGCGGACGTCAAGTTCCTGCACTGCCTGCCCGCGTTCCACGACCTGGGTACGGCGGTCGCCCGCGAGATCCACGAGCAGTACGGCCTGGCGGAGCTCGAAGTCACCGACGAGGTCTTCGAGTCCGCGCACTCGGTGGTCTTCGACGAGGCGGAGAACCGCCTGCACACCATCAAGGCCGTCATGGTCGCGACGCTCACGGGAACTCCGGCAGGGGCGGCCGCCCAGGGAGCGTGAACCACACCGCCTTGCCGTGCGCGGTGGGGCGGTGGCCGCAGGCCGAGCTCAAGGTGCGGATCAGCAGCAGGCCCCGGCCGTGCTCCTGCCACGGGTCCGGATCGAGCGGATCCGGGGCGCCGAGGTCGCCCGGCGGCAGCGGAGAGCGGTCGTGGACCTCGACCTGGCAGCCCGAGTCGAACAGCTCGACGATCAGCTCGATGGGCTGGTCGGCGGGGGTGTGCTCGACGGCGTTGGCGACCAGCTCGGCCGTGAGCAGCTCGGCTGTGTCGCTGTCGGCGGGGGCGTCGATGTCCGCGAGCGCGGTACGGATCAGGGCTCGGGCGATGGGGACGGCGGCGTTGGAGTGGGGGAGCGGGATGCGCCAGGAGGGCGGGGCGCCGGCCGGGTCACGGGCGGAGCCGTTGGGGTCGGGCACGGCGGGGGTTTCCGTTCGGTCGCGTGGAGTCGTCCGGGGCGCGGGGGGACGCGCGGGGCGCTGATACTCCCTTCAACCTTACGAAGCGGGGCAAGGGGCAGGACAGAGGCCGCCGACCATCGGTTCCAGGGCCACTCGGCATGCCCGACGAGGCCCCTGGTCCTGCCCTGTCCCCTTCGCTGTGCGCGGCCGCCGCGCATTCCTCCTTGCCCTGCTCGTATCGCGTACTCGTGACGACAGTCACACATGAGTGATACCTTCGAGATGCAGGCATCTGGCAGCCCGCTGAGGAGGCCACACCCCATGAGCCCGTTCCCCAGCTCCGCCCCCCACACCGAGAACTGGCGCCATCTGCGGCTCGTCATAGAGGACGGCTTGGCCACCGTCACCCTCGCCCGCCCCGAGAAGCTGAACGCGCTCACCTTCGGGGCCTACGCCGACCTCCGCGATCTGCTCGCCCAGCTCTCCCGGGAGCGGGCCGTGCGCGCCCTGGTGCTGGCGGGTGAGGGGCGCGGCTTCTGCTCCGGCGGCGACGTCGACGAGATCATCGGCGCCACGCTCTCCATGGACACCGCCCAGCTGCTCGACTTCAACCGGATGACCGGCCAGGTCGTCAGGGCCGTACGGGAGTGTCCCTTCCCGGTGATCGCGGCGGTCCACGGTGTGGCGGCCGGAGCGGGGGCGGTCCTGGCGCTGGCCGCCGACTTCCGTGTCGCCGACCCCTCCGCCCGGTTCGCCTTCCTGTTCACCAAGGTCGGCCTCTCCGGCGGTGACATGGGCGCGGCCTATCTGCTGCCGCGCGTGGTCGGGCTCGGCCACGCCACCCGTCTGCTGATGCTCGGCGAGCCGGTCCGCGCCGCCGAGGCCGAACGGATCGGGCTGCTCAGCGAGCTCACCGAGGAGGGGCAGGCCGACGCGCGCGCCGCCGAGCTCGCCCGCCACCTCGCGGCCGGGCCCGCCCTCGCGTACGCGCAGACCAAGGCGCTGCTCACCGCCGAACTCGACATGCCGCTCGCCGCCGCCGTCGAACTCGACGCCGCGACGCAGGCCCTGCTGATGAACGGGCAGGACTACGCCGAGTTCCACGCCGCCTTCACCGAGAAGCGGCCCCCCAAATGGCAGGGGCGCTGAGCCGTGCCCGGGCCCCGGGACAGTGGCCCCGACCCCGCCGGACGGCCGCAGCGGATCGCGGTCATCGGCGGCGGCCCCGGCGGGCTGTACGCCGCCGCGCTCCTCAAACGGCTCCGCCCCGACCGCGAGATCACCGTCTGGGAGCGCAACGCGCCCGACAACACCTTCGGCTTCGGCGTCGTCCTCTCCGACGAGACCCTCGGCGGGATCGAGCACGCCGACCCCGTGGTGTACGAGGCGCTGAAGGCCGAGTTCATCCGCTGGGACGACATCGACATCGTCCACCGCGGCCGCACCCTCACCTCCGGCGGGCACGGCTTCGCCGCCCTCGGCCGGCGCAGACTCCTGGAGATCCTCCAGCAGCGCTGCCGCGCCCTCGGCGTACAGCTGCGCTTCCGCACCGAAGCGCCGCCCGCCGCCGAACTCGCCGCCGCGTACGACCTGGTCATCGCGGCCGACGGCGTGCACAGCGCCACCCGAGAGGCGCACGCCGAACACTTCGCGCCCCGCATCACCGGCCACCGCTGCCGCTATATCTGGCTGGCCGCCGACTTCGCCTTCGACTCCTTCCGCTTCGAGATCGCCGAGACCGAGCACGGCGTGATGCAGCTGCACGGCTATCCGTTCGCCGCCGACTCCTCCACCGTCATCGTCGAGATGCGCGAAGAGGTCTGGCGGGCGGCCGGGTTCGACGAGCTCGACGAGCAGGATTCGGTCGACCGGTGCGCCAAGATCTTCGCCGACGCCCTGGGCAGCCGGCCACTGCGGAGCAACAACTCCTCCTGGACCGTGTTCCGTACCGTCGTCAACGCGCACTGGTCGCACGGCAACACCGTGCTGCTCGGCGACGCCGCCCACACCGCGCACTTCTCCATCGGCTCCGGCACCAAGCTCGCCGTCGAGGACGCCCTGGCCCTGGCCGCCTGCGTCGAGGAGCAGCTCACCCTGGCGGACGCCCTCGCCGCGTACGAGCGGGAGCGCAGGCCCGTCGTCGAGTCCACCCAGCGTGCGGCCGCCGCCAGTCTGCGCTGGTTCGAGGAGCTGGCGCTCTACCTCGACCAGGCGCCCCGGCAGTTCGCCTTCAACCTGCTGACCCGCAGCCGCCGGGTCACCCACGACAACCTGCGCCTGCGCGACCCCGGCTTCACCGGCGCCGTCGAGCGCGACTTCCCCTGCCCCTTCGGCACTCCTCCGATGTTCACTCCCTTCCGGCTGCGCGGCCTCGAACTGCGCAACCGGGTCGTCGTCTCCGCCATGGACATGTACTCCGCCAGCGACGGCCTCCCGGGCGACTTCCATCTCGTCCACCTCGGCGCCCGGGCCCTCGGCGGCGCGGGTCTGGTGATGACCGAGATGGTGTGCGTGAGCGCCGAGGGCCGCATCACTCCGGGGTGTACCGGTCTCTACACCCCCGAGCAGGCCACGGCCTGGCGCCGGGTCACCGACTTCGTGCACCGGCAGGCCCCCGGCACCGCCATCGGCGTCCAGCTCGGCCACTCCGGGCGCAAGGGCTCGACCAAGCTGATGTGGGAGGGCATCGACGAGCCGCTCGACGACGGCAACTGGCCCCTTGCCGCCGCCTCACCGCTGCCCTACCGGCCCGGCGTCAACCAGGTCCCGCACGCGCTCGATCGCGCGGGGCTGACCGACATTCGCGAGCAGTTCGCCGCGGCGGCCTGGCGGGCCGCCCGCTGCGACTTCGACCTGCTCGAACTGCACTGCGCCCACGGCTATCTGCTGTCCGGATTCCTCTCCCCTCTCACCAACCAACGTGAGGACGCGTACGGAGGTTCCCTCGCCAACCGACTGCGTTTCCCGCTGGAGGTGTTCGACGTGCTGCGGGGCATCTGGCCGCCGGACCGGCCGATGACGGTGCGCATCTCGGCGACCGACTGGGCGCCGGGCGGCACCACCGCCGAGGAGTCCGTCGAGATCGCCCGGGCCTTCGTCGCGCACGGCGCGGACGCCATCGACGTGTCCACCGGGCAGGTCGTCGCGGAGGAGCGGCCCGAGTTCGGCCGCTCGTACCAGACGCCGTACGCCGACCGGATCCGCAACACGCTCGGCGTGCCCGTCATCGCGGTCGGGGCGATCTCGTCCTGGGACGACGTGAATTCGCTGCTGCTCGCGGGACGGGCGGACCTCTGCGCCCTCGCCCGGCCCCATCTCTACGACCCGCACTGGACCCTGCACGCGGCCGCCGAGCAGGGCTACTCGGGCCCCGGCGCGCCCTGGCCGGCGCCGTACCGGGCGGGCAGCCGCAGGCCGCCGACCGGCCGCACGGACGCGCCGAGGCCTCGCCGCACCTTGAATTGACGGTGCCGAGGCCTCGCCTCACGCTGAGCTGACGGGGCCGGGGCCCCGGCTCACCTTGAACTGACGGCGCCCAGGCCGCGGCTGCCGCGGCACCGGCAACGCCCAGACCGGCCTCACCGCGTGCTGCGTGGAGGCCCGCGAAAGAAAGTTCCAGGCGATGGCGCGGCGTGGGAACCATTCGGCTCGCCCGTCAGTTTCTACAGCGTTGTAGAAGTGACTATCGAGAACCGATGGAGACCTCATGGCCCTGTGGGACCGCTTCAAGGAGTCCGCGTCGACCATGCAGACGCAGCTGCTCGCCAAGAAGAACGACCTGAAGAGCGGCGCGTTCCGCGATGCCAGCATGGCGATGTGCGCCCTGGTCGCGGCGGCCGACGGCACCGTGGACCCGTCCGAGCGGCGCCGGGTCGCCCAGCTCATCTCCACCAACGAGGTGCTGCAGAACTTCCCGGCCGACGACCTCCAGCGCCGCTTCGACGGCTATCTGGACAAGCTCACCGCCGACTTCGACTTCGGCAAGGTCAGCGTGTTGCAGGAGGTGGCCAAGGCCAAGAAGAAGCCCGCCGAGGCGCGTGCGGTGATCCAGATAGGCATCGTCATCGGCGGCGCCGATGGCGACTTCGACAAGACGGAGCAGGCCGTCGTGCGCGAGGCCTGCTACGCCCTGGGCCTCGCGCCGTCCGAATTCGACCTGTAGCGGCCGCCGTTCGGTGAGCGGGGCCGCCCCTCGGGGCGGCCCGTCACAGCGCGGTCGCGGCCCTCAGCACCGTGAAGAGCGTCACGGTCGCGTTCGCCGACGACAGCGCCGAGACCGCCGCGCCGCCCGCGGCGGTCCACAGCGCGAGCCCGGCCGCCGTCCAGGCGGGCGGCAGCGCGGGCGCCGGAGGCACCGGGCCGAGCAGCGCCGCGACCCGGCGCGGCACCGGCCCGGCCACCGCGAACCCCGCCAGGGCGGTCGCCGTGCCCAAGCCCGGTCCCGCCGGGCGGGAGATGAGCGCTGCCTTGCCGATGGCCCGGGCCACGGTTCGGCGGTCGCCCACCCTTTGCGCCGCCTCCTCGTCCGCCCAGCGCTCCGTGGTGTACGCCACGGCAGTGCGCAGCGGGCGCAGAAACGGGTTCGCACGTGCCGCGAGCCCCGCCACCAGCAGAAAGCGGTGATGAGATGCCGTCAGATGTGCTTCCTCGTGCGCGATCAGCGCCTGCCGCTCGCGCGCGTCGAGGTTCGCCAGCATCGCGCGCGACACGACGATCCGGCCGTACGACCGCCCGCGCGCTCCGGCCCGGCCGCGCCCGCCCGGCCATGCGGCTGCCCGGCCCCGCCTTCCCGGCAATGCGTACGCATAGGCCCGGGAGTCATCGGGCAGCACGACCAGCGTGCCTCCCTGGGCCCCTGCCGCCCCGCCCTCGGACCCGGACAGTCCAGACAGCCCCGACAGCCCCGGCACCCCAACCAGCGCTCGCGCCGCTCGCGTGCGCAGCCGTCGGTGCCGCCACACGAGGTGTGCGCACGCTCCGGCGACCGCTGCCAGGAGGGGGATCGCCGCCTGGCCCACCACCTCGTCGTACGGCAGTACCGCCCGCACCTCGGGGTCGGCCCAGGCGTCCGGCAGTGGGTTGCCCGGCAGTTGGGCCGTGCCCACCACCATCAGCAGCATCAGAGACAGCGTGCTGCACAGCGCGAGGACGCCGCCGACCGCCGCCAGCAGCCGGGTCGCCGCGCGCGGGTGCAGCTGTTGCTCGGCCAGTCGGGCGATCGGCCAGGCGGTCAGTGGCAGGACGAGTGGCAGAAAGACGAACACGCCCACCGTCAGTCCCCGGTCTCCGCATCGGCGCGATCGGAGGCGCGGCCCTCGGCGCAGTCCTCCGCGCCGTCGAGGAGGGCGCGCAGCAGCCGCTCGTCGTCGGGCGAGAGCGCGGTGACGAAACTGGCCAGGACCGCGCCCCGGTCCGGTTCGCCGTCCAGTACCTTGCGCATCCGCAGCGCCGCGAGCCCGGCCTCGTCGGCCGGGGTCCACACGAACGAACGCCCCGCGCGCTCCCGGGACACCGACTCCTTGGCGTGCAGGCGCGACAGGATGGTCACGACGGTGGTGTACGCGAGCGCTCCACCGATCCGCTCCCGCACCCAGCCGGCGGTCACCGGCCCCGCCGCGTTCCGCAGCGCCGCCAGGACCTGGGCCTCCAGCTCACCCTGCCCCCGTCTGCGGGCGCGCCTGTCCTCATCCGTCACTTCGTCATTCTACTGAGGCGGCCGCAACCACCGGGAGGGACAGCGGCTCCGGTGTCAGCCCTCGGCCCGCCCCCGTACGAACGCCGCTCCCGCGTCCCGCAGCCGGGCGTGCAGTCGGCGGAACACCTCCGCCGAGCGCTCGCCCGGCCAGTCGGGCGGCAGCAGGGCGGAGGGCAGACCCGGGTCCGCGTAGGGCAGGCGGCGCCAGGAGTCCAGGGCGAGCAGATAGTCCCGGTAGGCCTCCTCGGCCTCGACCTCCGGCGCTGTCTCGGAGGGCGTCCGGGCGCGCGCCTCCCAGGCCCGCAGCGCGGGTTCGTGCAGTCCCAGGAACTCGTCGTGCTGCTTGGCGATCGCCGGCAGGTCCCACCACCGGGCGACCGCGTCGGCCGTCGGGGCGAAGCCCAGGTGTTCGCCCTGGAACAGATCGACGTACGGGGCGAGTTGAAGCCGCTCCAGGGTGTGCCGGGTCTCGTCGTACAGCCGGGCCGGGGCGATCCACACCCCCGGCGCCGCCGTCCCGAAGCCGAGCCCGGCGAGTCGCGAGCGCAGCACATGGCGCTTGTTGCGCTCCGACTCGGGGACGGAGAAGACGGCCAGCACCCAGCCGTCACGCGCGCGTGGCGGGCTGTGGGGGTAGATGCGGCGGTCTCCGTCGTCGAGGAGCTGGCGGGCGTCGGCGGACAGGGCGTATCCGGCCGCGCCGCTCGCGGTGCGCTCGGGCACCAGCAGGCCGCGCCGTTTGAGCCGGGAGACCGACGACCGTACGGACGGCGCGTCGACGCCCACGGCGGCGAGCAGGCGGATCAGCTCGGCCACCGCGAGGGAGCCGGTCGTCTCGCGCCCGTACGCTCCGTAGAGGCTGACGATCAGGGATCGGGGTGTGTGCTGCTCGGCCACGTGATCACTCTAGGGCCCGCAGCCGGAAGCGCTGAAGCTTGCCGGTCGGCGTCCGGGGGAGGGCCTCCAGGAAGACGACCTCGCGCGGGCACTTGTAGGGGGCGAGCTCCGCCTTCACATGGTCGCGCAGCAGCCCGGCCGTGGCCTCGCCGCCCACCACCCCCTCGCGCAGCACGCAGTAGGCGACGACCACCTGCCCGCGGGCCTCGTCGGGCCGGCCGATCACCGCCGTCTCCACGACGTCGGGGTGGCGCATCAGCGCGTCCTCCACCTCCGGGCCCGCGATGTTGTACCCGGCCGAGATGATCATGTCGTCGGCGCGGGCGACATAGCGGAAGTAGCCGTCGCTCTCGCGTACGTAGGTGTCGCCGGTGAGGTTCCACCCTTCTTTGACGTACTCCGTCTGGCGGGGATCGGCCAGATAGCGGCAGCCGACCGGTCCGCGCACCGCCAGCAGACCGGGCTCGCCGTCAGCCACCGGTTGACCGCAGGCGTCGACCACGCGCGCGTGCCAGCCGGGCACCGGCTTGCCCGTGGTGCCCGGCCGGATCTCGTCGTCGGCCGCCGAGATGAAGATGTGCAGCAGCTCGGTGGCGCCGATGCCGTTGATGATGCGCAGCCCGGTGCGCTCGTGCCAGGCGCGCCAGGTCGCGGCGGGCAGGTTCTCGCCGGCCGACACACAGCGCCGCAGCGCGCCCACGTCGTACCCGTCGAGCTCGTCCAGCATCGCCCGGTAGGCGGTGGGCGCGGTGAAGAGCACGGAGACCCGGTGCCGGGCCAGCGCGGGCAGCAGCTGCTTGGGTCCCGCCTGTTCCAGCAGCAGGGAGGAGGCGCCCGCCCGCATGGGGAAGATCACCAGACCGCCCAGGCCGAAGGTGAAGCCGAGCGGCGGGCTGCCCGCGAAGACGTCGTCGGGCCGGGGCCGCAGGACGTGCCGGGCGAAGGTGTCCGCGATGGCCAGTATGTCCCGGTGGAAGTGCATACAGCCCTTCGGGCGGCCGGTGGTGCCCGAGGTGAAGGCGATCAGGGCCACGTCGTCGGCCGAGGTCTCCACCGCCGTGAAGGGCTCCCGGGCCGTGGGCGCGTCGGCCAGTCGCAGCAGGTCGTCGGCCGTGGCGCCGCCGTAAGGGGTGATGCGCAGCCCCGGCACCGCCGCCTTCTCCAGGTCCTCCAGCGAGCGCGCGTCGCACAGGGCGTGCCCGATCCGGCCCAGCTCGCAGATGGTGGCCAGCTCGTGCGGTCGCTGCTGGGCGAGTACGGTCACGGCCACCGCGCCCGCCTTCATCACCGCAAGCCAGCAGGCGGCCAGCCAGGGCGTGGTGGGCCCGCGCAACAGCACCCGGTTGCCGGGGACGACGCCGAGCCCGGTGGTGAGGGCGTGGGCGATCCGGTCGACGCGGGTGCGCAGCTCGCCGTACGTCCACCGGGCGCCCTCCGCCGTACGGAAGACGGGCCGGTCCGCGCCGAACCGTTCGATCGTGCCGTCCAGGAGCTCGGCGCCGCAGTTGAGCCGCTCGGGGTAGCACAGTTCGGGGAGGTCGAAGACCAGCTCCGGCCACTGATGGGCGGGCGGCAGATGGTCGCGGGAAAACGTGTCGGCATGCGCTGAGGTCTTCAGCTCCATACGGGATCGCCCCCTTGTCGCAACTGGAGCGTATCGTTTGGATGACGACAGTCAACGGTTCGCGATAAGAGCGGGTTCAACGAGTTGGGCCAATGAGTTGGGCCCATGAGTCAGGACAACGAGTCGGGCCAACGAGTCGGGCCGACGAGTCAGCGACTGGACGCGACACGAGAGGGGCCGCCATGCCCGCATTCGCGCTGGAGCCGGAGCAGCAGGAGTGGTGCGCACAGCTGCGCACCACCGCCGAGGAGCGACTGCGGCCCCTTGCGGACAAGGGTGACCCGGGACGCGTCAACCGGCCACTCGTCGCCGCCCTCGGAGAGCTCGGCCTCCTTGAGCGGCTGTTCTCCTCGGGCGCGCTCGACCTCTGTCTGATGCGCGAGTCGCTGGCGTACGCGTGCACCGAGGCGGAGACCGCGCTCGCCCTCCAGGGGCTGGGCGCCCACCCCGTCGCCGCGCACGGCAGCGAGGAGCAGCGGGCCCGCTGGCTGCCCGAGGTCACCGCGGGGCGGGCCGTCGCCGCCTTCGCGCTGAGCGAGCCGGACGCGGGCTCCGACGCGGCCGCCCTCGCCCTCAAGGCCGAGCCCGATGCCGGCGGCTGGCGCCTGACCGGCGAGAAGTGCTGGATCTCCAACGCGCCCGAGGCCGACTTCTGCACCGTGTTCGCCCGGACCACCGAGGGCGCGGGCGCCCGGGGCGTCACCGCGTTCCTGGTCCCCGCCGACCGGCCCGGGCTGAGCGGCACCGCGCTCGACATGCTCTCCCCGCACCCGGTGGGGACGCTCGTCTTCGACGGGGTGCGCGTCGGCCCGGACGACGTCCTGGGGGAGCCCGACCGGGGCTTCCGCGTCGCCATGGGCACGCTCAACCTGTTCCGGCCGAGCGTCGGCGCGTTCGCGGTCGGCATGGCGCAGGCGGCGCTGGACGCGACCGTCGCGTACACCACGGGCCGCAGCGCGTTCGGCGGCCCGCTCAAGGATCTCCAGGCGGTCGCCCACCAGGTCGCGGAGATGGCGACCCGCACGGAGGCGGCGCGCCTGCTGGTGTACGGGGCGGCCGCCGCGTACGACAGGGGGGCGCCCGAGGTCCCCAGGTACTCGGCGATGGCCAAGCTGTTCGCCACGGAGACCGCGCAGTACGTGGTGGACGCGGCCGTCCAGCTGCACGGCGCGCGGGCGCTGCGCCGGGGCCATCTGCTCGAACACCTCTACCGCGAGGTGCGGGCGCCGAGGATCTACGAGGGCGCGACCGAGGTGCAGCGCACGATCATCGCGAAGGAGCTGTACCGATGAGTCTCCACCGGGTGAACCCCGCCGAGCTGTCCCCGCCCACCGGCTTCAGCCACGCCGTCACCGCGACCGGCGGCCGACTGGTCTTCCTCGCGGGCCAGACCGCGCTGGACGCGGACGGCAAGGTGGTGGACGGGACGCTGGCCGAGCAGTTCCGGACCGCGCTCACCAACCTGCTGGCCGCGCTCGCCGCCGCCGGGGGCACCCCGGCCGACCTGGCCCGGGTCACCGTCTACACCACGGACGTCGCCGACTACCGCGCCCAGGCCCATGAACTCGGCCGCGTCTGGCGCCAACTGGCCGGGCGCGACTACCCGGCGATGGCCGTGATCGGCGTGGTACGGCTGTGGGACGAGCAGGCGCGGGTGGAGCTGGACGGGTTCGCGGTGCTGGACTGACGGCCTTTCCGGACGGCCCGTACGGACAGCCGCCGGTCGCCCCAATGGCATCGCACGCCGCCCACGTTGATCGACTGACATCAGCGGACAAACCCCGCCCGACCGCAAGCAACTGACGCCCCCCGAGGTGACGCCCGGGGAAATAGGGGCTGCACAAGGCTTGTCAGTGCAATTTCACATTACTATGTTACAGCTCACAGCGGCGGCTCCTCCGTTCCCCAAGTGCCGTACGGAACAGGGCGATTCACTCCGACCCACCCCTCCCGGGGTGATCTCGTCGCGCCTCGCCCCAGGAGCCGCGGCCGCACCACCCGCATGACCCGCCGCACCACCCGCATGACCGCACCGCCGCGCCACCCCCCAACTCACCTCCCACACAGGAGCCTTCGGTGTCACAGCTCAGATCCGCGCGCAAGCCGCTGCTCGCCGCCGCCGTCGCGGCGACCCTGCTCGTCACCGCCGGGCAGGCCGCCCAGGCCGCGCAGGCGCCGCACCCCGCGAAGGCCGACGCCGCGCAGGCGCTCCCCGCCTCCCTCGCCGCGCGGCCCGCCCCGTCCGCGAACCAGGGCGCCAACCCCTTCGACCAGGTGGAACACCTCGCCAAGGCACCCAAGCAGACGGCCCGCCAGCTCCCTGCCCCCGGCGGCACCCAGGACGGCCGAATAGCCGGGCCGCAGACCCGCGCGGTCGCCCCGGCCACCCACTCCGCGCTACGCGCCGCCGGCGTCCCCTGCACCCTCGACGGCATCACCGGACTGAGCCCGGAGGGGCTGGCCGACTTCCTCACCGACCCGGCCGTCACCGCCGACGGCTGTCTGCGCGGGCTCATCTGGACCTGGGACGCGCGCCTCGCGCCGGTCATGTCAGACGCCCATGTCCAGGCCGTCGCCCACCGCGCCACCAGCCTCGCCGCCTCCCACGACGGCAAGAACACCAGCCACCTCCTGGAGCTGTTCACCTACCTCCACGCGGTCGCGTACCAGGACTACTCGCACGGCGAGATCGACGTCACCGACCAGCCCACGGTCGACGCGACGCGCGAGGCCGTCGCCGCCCTCGGCGCCGCCGCGCACACCTTCGACGTCACCCCGCAGAACGCCCAGACCCTGCGCGAGGCGCTGTACGCGGCGAGCGCGCCGGGGCTGCGCCAGCACCAACTGCCGCTGATCAAGCGGGTCCTGGCGACGATGGCGCCGGGCACCCAGACCGCCGCCGACAAGGACTGGGCCGGTGCCGCGCTCGCCGCGCTCTCCGTGAACTACCTCGGCGTCTACCCGGGCAACAAGGACGCCGCGTTCCACGCCGCCGCGGCCGCCGACCCCGCCTACCGCGCCGCCTTCCGCGTCTTCTCCGGCTACACCCACCTCAAGGGCACGAGCAACGCCTGGGTGGTCCGCGACGCGCTGTCGGAGTACGGCCGCTTCGGCCAGATCGACGCCGTCAAGAGCCAGATCGTCCCCGACCTCGGCGCCCTGCTGCCCAGCACCCAGGCCAACTTCGGCAAGCTGAGCGCCCCCGTGCTGTCGCTCGCGAGCTGGCTCAACGTCTACGGTCAGTGCGCCCCGTACAACGTGTGCAAGGACCAGATCGAGAACCAGCTCTTCACGCACACCTACACCTACGACAACGGCGCCATCGAGGTCCGCACGGCGCTCGACAAGGCCACCATCGACCAGCTCTACTACGCGAGCAAGCAGGTCAAGTCGCAGTTCTTCCGGGTGCTGGGCACCGACAAGCCGCTCGCGGGCGACCCCAACAAGACGCTCCACATCCACCTGTACGCCTCGCGCGCCGACTACGAGGTCTACCAGCCGTTCCTCACGGGCTACTCCACCAACAACGGCGGGATGTACATCGAGGAGGGCGCGACCTTCTACACCTATCAGCGCCGGGTGCCGCAGGACTCCTCGCTCACCCTCGAAGAGCTCTTCCGGCACGAGTACACCCACTACCTCAACGGCCGCTGGGCGGTGCCGGGGACCTTCGGCCAGGGCGCCTGGTACACCGGCGACCGCACCACCGCCATGGACGAGGGGACCGCCGAGTTCTTCGACGGCGGCACCCGCGACGACGGCATCGCGGTCCGCAAGTCGCTGGTCAAGGGCATCATCAACGACACGGCGGGCGGCGGCCCGCGGATGACGGTCAACCAGCTGCTGCACGCCACCTACGACGGCGACGGCTTCCGCTTCTACAACTACGCGGGCACCTTCTTCGAGTTCCTGTGGAACGAGCACCCCTCGCTGCTCACCGAGATGTACGCGCACCTGCGGGCGGACGACCCGGCCGGTTTCGACGCCTGGCGCGACCGGCTGGGCCGGGACGCCGAGCTCCAGAAGGAGTACAACGCCTTCCTCGACGAGCAGATCGCCAAGGTCGACACGCTCTTCGTCCCCAACACCACGTTCACGGCCAACTCCAGGCTGCGCTACTCGCGGGTGGCGGACGTCAAGGCGGCGTTCGCCCGGAGCACCTACAGCAAGCCGGACTGCGTGGACAGCGGCGCGGCGGGCAACCACCGGTTCATCTGCACCGGCAAGATCACCGCGCGCCTGGCGGACGCCGACGACGCCGACCAGGTCTTCGTGGACATGTCCGACACCGTCGACTACTTCCTCCTCTCCCGGGCCGAGAGCGGCGGCAACAACCTGGCCGACATGAACTGCTCCTTCGGCACGGTCGACATCTGGGCCGACAAGAAGGGTGGCACCTCCTCGTACACCTGCGAGGGCCCGCTGCGCAGCTGACACCCGATCTCCAAGGGCCGGGGCGACCACGGCCGTTCCGGCCCTTGGCCCACCTAGAAGAATGTGACATATTACTGTGGTGCCCAAGAGACACCCCCTGGACGCCGTGATCGTCGGCGCCGGAGTAGTCGGAGCGGCCTGCGCGTACTACGCGGGGCGCTGCGGACTCCGCGTCGCGGTGGTCGACCGCGGCCCCGTCGCGGGCGGCACCACGGGTGCCGGGGAGGGAAACCTGCTCGTCTCCGACAAGGAGGCGGGCCCCGAGCTCGACCTCGCGCTGCTGTCCACCCGACTCTGGCGCGACCTCGCCCACGTCCTCCCACCGGAGATCGAGTACGAGCCCAAGGGCGGTCTCGTCGTGGCGCCCGACGAGAGCGCCCTCGGGGCGCTGCGCGCCTTCGCCGAGGAGCAGCGCAAGGCCGGGGTGCAGGCGCGGGAGATCGGCCCCGAGCGGCTGTACGACCTGGAGCCCCATCTCGCCCCCGGCCTTCCCGGCGGCTTCCACTACCCGCAGGACGCCCAGGTCCAGCCCGCCCAGGCCGCCGCCCAACTGCTGCGCGCGGCCCGCCAGTTCGGCGCCGAAGTCCATCTGGGCCAAGAGGTGAAGGAGGTCCTCACCGGGCCGGACGGCCGGATCAGAGGGGTCCGCACCCCGGAGGACGACCTGCTCGCCCCGGCCGTCGTCAACGCCGCGGGGACCTGGGGCGGCGAGGTCGCCGCCCTCGCCGGCACCTCGCTGCCGGTGCTGCCCCGCCGGGGCTTCGTCCTGGTCACCGAACCGCTGCCCCGGGTGGTGCGGCACAAGGTGTACGCCGCCGACTACATCGCGGACGTCGCCAGCGGCTCGGCCGCGCTCCAGTCCTCGGCCGTGGTCGAGGGCACGCCTTCGGGACCTGTCCTGATCGGCGCGACACGCGAACGGGTGGGCTTCGACCGCACGTTGTCCACCGAGGCGCTGCGCCGCCTCGCCGCCCAGGCCGCCGCGCTCTTCCCGGTCCTCGCGAGCGTCCGCGCCATCCGCACGTACCACGGCTTCCGCCCCTACCTGCCCGACCATCTGCCCGCGATCGGCCCCGACCCCCGGGTGCCGGGCCTGCTGCACGCCTGCGGGCACGAGGGCGCCGGCATCGGGCTCGCCCCGGCCACCGGTCTGCTGATCGCCGCGGCGCTGCGGGGCGAGCGAGGCGCCCTGGACCTGCGGCCGTTCCGGCCCGAGCGGTTCGAGGAGCAGCGCGAGCGGGAACGGGGAGTCGGCTGATGAGGAAGGTGTACGAGAGGGAGCGCGGCGCGGGGTCCGGCGCGCCCCGTACCCGCTGGTGGCACAGGTTCACCGGCGACCCGGTGGCCGAAGCCGCCGCTTCCCCCGCCGCCCTCGTCGAGGCGGCCCCCGACCCCGCCTTCCCCTTCACCTTCGACGGCCGCACCCTCACCGCCCTGCCCGGGCAGAGCGTCGCCGCCGCGCTCTGGGCCGCCGGGATCCTCTCCTGGCGCACCACGCGCACCCAGGGCGAGCCGCGCGGCGCCTTCTGCGGGATCGGCGCGTGCTACGACTGCCTCGCCACCGTCAACGGCCGCCCCAACCAGCGCGCCTGCCTCGTCGCCGCCCGCCCCGGCGACGTGATCACCACCCAGGAGGCCACGGGCCATGCCGACCTCACCCCCTGACTCCTCCGGCCCGCGCGACCTCGCCGTCGTCGGCGCCGGTCCGGCCGGGCTCGCCGCCGCCGTGGCCGCCGCCGATCTCGGCCTGGGCGTCACCGTGCTGGACGCGGGGGAGCGGCCGGGCGGGCAGTTCTACCGGCACCCCGCGCCCGGCCTGCGCGCCGCCCGGCCCGAGGCGCTGCACCACGACTGGGAGGCGTTCGCCACACGCGCGTCCCGGCTCGCAACCCACCGCCGGGCCGGCCGTGTCACCTATCTGGCCGCCCACCACGTCTGGACGGTCGTACGGGACCCGGCCACGGGGGAGTGGCTGCTGCACGCCGTGGCGGGCGACCCCGGCGGCGAGGAGGCCCCGGCCGTGGTCCGTGCGCGGGCCGTGCTGCTGGCGACGGGCGCGTACGAGCGTCAACTCCCGTTCCCGGGCTGGACGCTGCCGGGTGTCGTGGGCGCCGGCGGGGCGCAGGCCATGCTGAAGTCCGGTCTGGTGCTGCCGGGCAGACGGGTCGTGGTGGCGGGCAGCGGCCCGCTGCTCCTGGCCGTCGCCGGGTCGCTCGCGGCGGCCGGCGCCACCGTCCCGGCCGTGGTCGAGGCCTCCACGTACACCTCGTACGCCCATGAACTGCCCGCGCTGGTGCGCAACCCCGGCAAACTGGCCGAGGGCGCGCGCTACGGCGGCGGGCTGCTGCGGCACCGGGTTCCGCTGCTGACCCGGCACGCGGTGACGGCCGCGCACGGCGCCGGCCGCGTCGAGGCCGTGACCGTCTCCCGGCTCGACCGCGACTGGCGGCCCGTCCCCGGCGGCGACCGCCGGATCCCGTGCGACGCGCTCGCGGTCGGCCACGGGCTGATCCCGCAGCTGGAGCTGGCGACCGGCCTCGGCTGCGCCACCCGCCGCACCGCCGACGGCACCCTCGCCCTGGACCTCGACCCGGCGCAGCGCACCTCCGTCCCCGGCGTCTGGGCGGCGGGGGAGACCGGCGGCATCGGCGGCGCGCAACTGGCCCTCGCCGAGGGCGAACTGGCGGCGGCGGCGATCGCGTACGAGCTCAAGGGGATCCCGCGCCCTCGCGGGAGCGCCGCGCTGGTGCGGCGGCGGGCGCGGCTGCGCCGGTTCGCCGAGGCGATGGCGGCCGCGCACCGGCCCGGCGACGGCTGGACCGGGTGGCTCGACGACGCGACGCTCGTCTGCCGCTGCGAGGAGGTTCCCGTACGGCGGGTCAAGGAAGCCGTGGCGGAGCTCGGCGCGCGGGATGCCCGTACGGTGAAACTGCTGACCAGGGCCGGGATGGGCTGGTGCCAGGGCCGGATGTGCGGCCAGGCCGTGGCGTGTCTCGCGGGCGGCGGGGCCGATGAGGACCGGCGGCCGCTGTCCTGCCCGGTGCAGCTCGGCCATCTCGCCCAACTGCCGCCGTCCGAGGGCTGACCGTACGCCTCGCGCACCCACCACGCGCGCATCTCGCACGGGATGCGTGCGTGTGTGGCCCTTGTGGCCGCCATGCGTCCGCCAGTAAAATGTCACACACCACACTAGGGAGTCACCGATGACGTCTGCCCAGACCGCCGTGTCCGCCCGCTCCTCGTCCGCCCGGCAGCCCTGGCGCGGCATCATGGTCGCCACCGCTCTGCCCCTGCGTGACGATGGGTCCGTCGACTACGACGCCTATGCCGCGCATGTGCGCTGGCTGATCGACAACGGCTGCGACGGCGTCGTCCCCAACGGCTCGCTGGGCGAGTACCAGACCCTCACCGGCGAGGAACGTGCCCAAGTGGTGCGGGTCGCCGTGGAAGCGGCGGGCGACGGGGCCCGGGTGATGCCCGGCGTCGCCGCCTACGGCAGCGCCGAATCGCGCCGCTGGGCCGAACAGGCCGCCGAGGCGGGCTGCGGCTCGGTCCTGCTGCTGCCCCCGAACGCCTACCGCGCCGACGAGGCAGCGGTCCGCGCCCACTACGCCGAAGTCGCACAAGCCGGAGTACCGGTCGTCGCCTACAACAACCCCATCGACACCAAAGTCGACCTGACACCCCCGCTCCTGGCCGAGCTTCACCGCGACGGCAGCATCGTCGCCGTCAAGGAGTTCAGCGGCGACGTGCGGCGCGCCTACGAGATCGCCGAACTCGCCCCCGAACTCGACCTGCTGATCGGCGCCGACGACGTCCTGCTCGAACTCGCCCTCGCCGGCGCCGTGGGCTGGATCGCCGGATACCCCAACGCGCTGCCCACCGCCTGCGCCACCCTCTACCACGCGGCCCTCGCCGGTGACCTGGAGACCGCGCTGCCGCTGTACAAGTCGCTGCACCCACTGCTGCGCTGGGACTCCAAGACCGAGTTCGTGCAGGCCATCAAGTTGTCGATGGACATCGCCGGACGGCCCGGCGGCCCCGTCCGCCCACCGCGCGCGGCCCTCGTCGGGGACCAGGAGGCCGCCGTCCGCGCGGCCACCGAGAAGGCGCTCGCGGAAGGACTCCGCTGACCATGCGCACACGCCACGTCTACCACGCCGTCGACTCGCACACCGAGGGCATGCCGACCCGGGTGATCACCGGAGGCGTCGGGGTCATCCCCGGTGCCACCATGGCCCAGAAGCGGCTCCACTTCCTCGACCACCTCGAGGACCTGCGCACCCTGCTGATGTACGAGCCGCGCGGCCACGCCTCCATGAGCGGCGCGATCCTCCAGCCGCCCACGCGCCCCGACGCCGACTACGGCGTCCTGTACATCGAGGTGTCCGGGCTGCTGCCGATGTGCGGCCACGGGACGATCGGCGTGGCCACCGTGCTGGTCGAGACCGGCATGGTGGCGGTCACCGAGCCGGTGACCACCGTCCGCCTCGACACCCCGGCCGGACTGGTCAGCGTCGACGTCCGGGTGGCGGACGGCGAGGCGAAGTCCGTCACCTTCACCAATGTGCCCGCCTTCTGCCTCGGGCTCGACCGCAAGGTGGAGGTCCCCGGCCACGGCACGGTCACCTACGACATCGCGTACGGCGGGAACTTCTACGCCTTCGTCCACCTCGACGACCTGGGGCTGCCCTTCGACCGGGCGCGCAAGGACGACCTGCTCGCCGCCGGGCTCGCGATCATGGACGCCATCAACGCCACCGACCGGCCGGTGCACCCGGAGAACCCGGAGATCGGCGGGGTCAAGCACGTCTATCTGGCCGCTCCCGGCTCGGACGCGGTCCGCTCACGGCACGCCATGGCGATCCACCCGGGCTGGTTCGACCGCTCCCCGTGCGGCACCGGCACCTCCGCCCGGATGGCCCAGCTGCACGCCCGGGGCGAGCTGCCGCTCCACCGCGACTTCGTCAACGAGTCCTTCATCGGTACGGAGTTCACCGGCAGACTCGTCGAGGAGACCACGGTCGGCGGGCTGCCCGCGGTGGTGCCGACGGTGACCGGGCGGGCCTGGATCACCGGGACGGCCCAGTACTTCCTGGACCCCGCCGACCCGTTCCCGGCGGGATTCCTGCTGTGAGCGACGAGTCCGGCGCCGCGCGCGGCCGCGCCTCGGCCCCCGCCCTGATCGGCGCCGACGAGATCGCCCGGCTGCTCACGCCCACCGCTGCCGCCGAGGCGGTGGCGGACGTGCTGCGCGGCGGGTTCGACCCCGAGTCGGACCCGCCGCGCGTCAACCTGCCTCTCGCGGCGGGCGAGCTGCTGCTGATGCCCGCCGCCTCCGGCGCGTACGCGGGCGTGAAGATCGCGGGGGTCGCCCCGGCCAACCCCGTACGCGGTCTGCCCCGGATCACCGGCAGCTATCTGCTGCTGGACGGCGCGACCCTGCTGCCGCTCGCCCTCCTGGACGGCGCGGCCCTCACGACCCTGCGCACCCCGGCCGTCTCCGCCGTCGCGCTGGAGCACCTGGCCGCGCCGGACGCGGCCCGGCTGGTCCTGTTCGGCGCGGGCCCCCAGGCGTACGGCCATCTGCGCGCGGCCCTGGCCGTACGGGAGTTGAAGGCGGTCACCGTGGTCGCCCGCCGCCCCGAAGCCGGCGCGGCGCTGGTGGCGTACGCCCGTACGCTCGGCGTGGAAGCGGGTGCGGGCACACCCGACGACGTCCGCGACGCCGACCTCGTCATCTGCTGCACCACCGCCCGCGAGCCGCTGTTCGACGGCCGGCTCGTCGCGGACGGGGCCACCGTGGTCGCGGTCGGCTCGCACGAACCGGCCGCCCGCGAGACCGACTCGGCGCTCCTGCGGCGCTCGGCGGTGTACGTGGAGTCCCGGGCGGCGGCCCTGCGCGAGGCCGGGGACCTGCTGATCCCGCTGAACGAGGGGGCGATCGGGCCCGGCCAGGTGGCGGGCACCCTCGCCGAGCTCGTCGCCGGCCGGGTCGCGGTCGCACCCGACCGCCCCCGCCTCTTCAAAAGCGTGGGCATGGCCTGGGAGGATCTGGCGGTGGCGGCGGCGGTGCACCGCGCACAGGGGCGACCCGACAGGGCAACGTGACATTGTACGCTGAGCCTCCGCGGATTCACGGAGGAAGTGCCATGGGCGACCTGAAGCAGCGCAATCTCATCACGGCCCAGGAGCGCCTGCGCGACCAGGTCGCCCACGCCCTGCGGGCCGCCCTGGTCGCCGGTGAACTGCGCCCCGGCACCATCTACTCCGCCCCGGGCCTGGCCGCCGACTTCGGCATCTCGGCCACCCCGGTCCGCGAGGCGATGCTGGACCTGGCCCGCGAGGGCCTCGTCGAACCCGTACGGAACAAGGGCTTTCGCATCACCGAGGTGAGCGAGCGCGACCTCGACCAGTACACCGAGCTGCGCGCCATGATCGAGGTGCCCACGGTCGGCCGGGTGACGCGGATGGCGACGGCCGAGCAGCTGGAGGAACTGCGGCCGGTCGCCGAGGAGATCGTCGCCCACGCCCGCGAGCACAACCTCATCGGCTATCTCGACGCCGACCGCCGCTTCCACCTCCAGCTGCTGGGCCTCGCGGGCAACGAGCGGCTGGTGGAGACCGTCGGCGACCTGCGCAAGCGCTCCCGCCTGTACGGTCTGACCCGCCTCGACGAGCGCGGCCAGCTCATCTCCTCCGCCGAGGAGCACATCGAGCTCCTCGACCTGATGGTGGCGGGCGACCAGCTCGCCGCCGAGGAGTGCATGGCCCGCCACCTCGGCCATGTCCGCTCGCTGTGGGCGCAGGCCCGCGACGAACCGGTGGAGCCGCGCCCCAAGCGCACGCTGGGCAACCGGTGACGTCCGTACGGTGACGCCTGCCTGGTGA
Source organism: Streptomyces crystallinus (assembly GCF_039521265.1). Classification (NCBI taxonomy): domain Bacteria; kingdom Bacillati; phylum Actinomycetota; class Actinomycetes; order Kitasatosporales; family Streptomycetaceae; genus Streptomyces; species Streptomyces crystallinus. Next base: position 239,282 of record NZ_BAAACA010000001.1, read on the forward strand.
CCGGCGTACGACTCCTCGGTGACCGGCGTACGGTGACGGCTTCGCGGTGGTGAAGGGCCGCGCCCGGGGCGGCCCTTGGCGCACCCGGCCCCGACCGGGCCGGCCCTTGATCGACTGGTGACGGCCCCGGCCCGGGTTTACGGTCGAAAAGTGGACGGGACCGTCCACTCCCTCGTGCGAGGGCAAGGTCCGCCATGACGAGTTCGCAGCCGACACCCACGACCGACACCGTCGCCCCCGACAGCGGAGGCGGCGGCAAGGGAATCGCGCTCCTGGTCATCGCCTCGTGCCAGTTGATGGTGGTGCTCGACATCACCATCGTGAACATCGCGCTGCCGCACATCCAGAGCGCCCTGGACTTCTCCACGACCAGCCTGGCCTGGGTGGTGAGCGCCTACACGCTCACCTTCGGCGGGCTGCTGCTGCTCGGCGGCCGGGCCGGCGACATCCTCGGCCGGCGCCGGGTCTTCGTCTTCGGCGTGGTGCTCTTCGCGGTCGCCTCGCTGCTGGGCGGACTCTCCCAGAACTCCGGCGAGTTGCTGGCCGCGCGCGCCCTCCAGGGCGTCGGCGGCGCCATCGCCTCGCCGACCGCGCTGGCCCTGATCACCACCACCTTCACCGAGGGCCCGGAGCGCAACCGGGCGTTCGGTGTGTTCGCGGCGGTCTCGGCGGGCGGCGGCGCGATCGGACTGCTCGCGGGCGGCATGCTCGTCGAATGGCTCGACTGGCGCTGGGTGTTCTTCGTCAACGTGCCGATCGCCGCGCTGATCGTGCTCGCCACGCCCCGCCACATCAAGGAGTCCGAGCGCCACCCCGGCCACTTCGACCTCGTCGGCGCGCTCACCGTGACGCTCGGGATGACCGCGCTGGTCTACGGCTTCATCCGGGCCGCCCAGCAGGGCTGGCGCGACCCGTACACCCTCGGCTCGTTCGGCGCCGCCGTGCTGCTGCTCGTGGCGTTCGTCCTGGTGGAGCGGCGTTCGGAGCGGCCCATCACCCCGCTGCACATGTTCGCCGACCGCAACCGGGCGGGCACCTACGGCATCATGCTGAGCCTGGCCGCCGCGATCTTCGGCATGTTCTTCTTCCTCACGCTGTTCGTGCAGGACGTGCTGGGCTTCAGCCCGCTCAAGGCCGGGCTCGCCTTCCTGCCGGTCAGCGCGGTCATCGCGGTGGGCGCGGGCATCGCCTCGCAACTGCTGCCGAAGTACGGGCCGAAGCCCTTCATGGTGACGGGTTCGGTGCTGGCGGCGGCCGGCCTGTCCTGGCTCACCCTCACGGACATCCACTCCACCTATGCGGGCAGCATCCTGGGCCCGATGCTCGTCTTCAGCCTCGGCATGGGCCTCAACTTCGTCTCGCTGACGCTGATGGCCGTCTCGGGCGTGCCCGTCCACGAGACGGGCGCGGCCTCGGGCATGCTCAACGCCACCCAGCAGGTGGGCGGCTCGCTCGGCCTGTCCATCCTGGTCACAGTCTTCGGCACGGCCAGCCGCAACGAGGCGACCGACCAGGTCCCGAAGTTCCTGCGCCAGGCGAGCCCCGCCGAGCGCGTCACCTTCCAGCGCACCGGCAAGCTCCCGCGCCCCTGGAGCGACCAGGTGCTCGCCTCCGGGGTCTCCACCGCCTTCATCGTGGCCGCGGTCTTCGCGATCGTGGCGGCGGTGATCGCCCTGCTGGCCATCCAGGTCCGCCCCTCGGACCTGGAACGCCTCCAGGGCGGAGTGACCCCCGGTCCCTGAGGCCGCCCGGCGGGGACGATCTCAGGGACCGGGGACCAGCGCCGACTCGCGGCTAGATGTCCCGGAAGATCTCGATCTGCGCCCCCACCGAGTTCAACCGCTCCGCGAGATCCTCGTACCCGCGGTTGATCACGTACACATTGCGCAGGACCGACGTGCCCTCGGCCGCCATCATCGCCAGCAGGACCACCACCGCCGGGCGCAGTGCGGGCGGGCACATCATCTCCGCCGCGCGCCAGCGGGTCGGGCCCTCGACGAGCACCCGGTGCGGGTCGAGGAGCTGGAGGCGGCCGCCGAGGCGGTTGAGGTCCGTGAGGTAGATCGCGCGGTTGTCGTAGACCCAGTCGTGGATGAGGGTCTGGCCCTGGGCCACCGCCGCGATCGCCGCGAAGAACGGCACGTTGTCGATGTTGAGCCCGGGGAACGGCATCGGATGGATCTTGTCGATCGGCGCCTCCAGCTTGGAGGGGCGGACCGTGAGGTCGATCAGGCGGGTGCGGCCGTTGTCGGCGGCGTACTCCGCCGAGCGGTCGTGGTCCAGGCCCATCTCCTCCAGGACCGCGAGCTCGATCTCCAGGAACTCGATCGGCACCCGACGGATCGTCAGCTCCGACTCCGTCACCACGGCGGCCGCGACCAGGCTCATCGCCTCGACCGGGTCCTCGGAGGGCGAGTAGTCGACGTCCACGTCGATGTTCGGCACGCCGTGCACGGTCAGGGTGGTGGTGCCGACGCCGTCGACCCGTACGCCGAGCGCCTCCAGGAAGAAGCAGAGGTCCTGGACCATGTAGTTGGAGGAGGCGTTGCGGATGACCGTGACGCCGTCGTGGCGGGCGGCGGCCAGCAGCGCGTTCTCGGTCACCGTGTCGCCGCGCTCGGTCAGCACGATGGGGCGGTCCGGGGCGGTCCGGGTCACCTCGGCGTGGTAGATGCCCTCGGTGGCCGTGATGTCCAGGCCGAACCGGCGCAGGGCGATCATGTGCGGCTCGATCGTGCGCGTACCGAGGTCGCAGCCGCCCGCGTACGGCAGCCGGAAGTGGTCCATGCGGTGCAGCAGCGGGCCGAGGAACATGATGATGGAACGGGTCCGGCGGGCGGCCTCCGCGTCCATGCCGTCCATGTCGAGGTCGGCCGGGGGCACGATCTCCAGGTCGACGCCGTCGTTGATCCAGCGGGTGCGCACCCCGATGGAGTTGAGGACCTCCAGGAGCCGGAAGACCTCCTCGATACGGGCCACCCGGCGCAGCACCGTACGGCCCTTGTTCAGGAGCGAGCCGCAGAGCAGCGCCACACAGGCGTTCTTGCTCGTCTTGACGTCGATGGAGCCGGAGAGCCGGCGCCGGCCGACCACCCGCAGATGCATGGGCCCGGCGTAGCCGAGCGAGACGATCTCGCTGTCGAGTGCTTCACCGATGCGGGCGATCATCTCAAGGCTGATGTTCTGGTTCCCGCGCTCGATACGGTTCACGGCGCTCTGGCTCGTGCCCAGAGCCTCGGCCAGCTGCGTCTGTGTCCAGCCCCGGTGCTGCCGGGCGTCACGGATGAGCTTGCCGATGCGTACGAGGTAGTCGTCTGACATGGCGGCAGGTTATCTCACATATGAGATGAGATTCCTGTTGGGGTGCGCCGTCCGGGTGGGGTTCGAGTGAGGACCGTGTGTGCGACCCGGGTGAAACACCGTCAGTTCCGATGCTGCGGCGGCAGCTGCCGCCCGGCAACCGGAAGGCTCGCGTCCACCGCCACTCGGGTGCGGGTGCCCAGTCGCACGCCGTTCATTCCGAGTACGCGCACTCATGCCGTGCGCGCAGCCACGGGCTTGGCTGTTGCCATGCCGAAGCAGCTCTTTGCCAGTGTCGAGGAAGACAACCTCCGGGCCTCCGTCGCCCGCTTCGACGACCGCCTGCCCAGCCGCTGGACCGCGCCGGTGATCTCGACGGTCCTCACCCTCCCGCTGGCCTTCCTGGCCCTGCTCTTCGCCGGGCTCTCACCGATGGCCTGCGACAACTGCGACCAGGAGCAGAACGCGCGCTTCACGCCGAGCTTCGACACCGCCTTCGACGTCTTCCAGGCGGGGCTCGTCCTCGCCATGGGCCTGCTGCTGACGAGCTGGGTGCTGCCGTGGCGGCACCGCCTCGCGGCGCGGCGCGTCCTGTTCGCCGTGCTCGCCCCGATCTGCGTGATCTGCTCCTACGTGATCTTCGTCGCGATGGTCGACTGGCCGTGACCGGCGGGGCCCGCCGGCCGCTGCGGGCGACCGCCCGTGTTCCGGGTCGGCCGGTGTCGGTGACCGGCCCCGTTCCGCCGTGCGCACCGGCCTCCCCGGGGTACCCGGGGCATACCGGAGCGCGTGCCCGCGCATGACCAGCGGCCGCCCATGTACTAGAGTTATCTCGACATCGAGATATCTGCCGAGGCGCACCGCGGCCGCATGCATCGTCACAGTGGCGGTAAGGGTGACCTAACTTAGCCTTACCTTAGCGGATTGGCTATCCAGCGTGACGGCAGGATGCGGTGGAACGCGCACATATATGAAGGAGACTGTCGTGTCGGCGAACAGCTTCGACGCCCGCAGCACGCTGCAGGTGGGCGACGAGTCGTACGAGATCTTCCGGCTGGACAAGGTCGAGGGCTCCGCGCGCCTCCCTTACAGCCTGAAGGTCCTGCTGGAGAACCTGCTCCGTACCGAGGACGGCGCGAACATCACCGCCGACCACATCCGGGCGCTCGGCGGCTGGGACTCCCAGGCCCAGCCCAGCCAGGAGATCCAGTTCACGCCGGCCCGCGTGATCATGCAGGACTTCACCGGCGTGCCCTGTGTCGTCGACCTCGCCACCATGCGTGAGGCCGTCAAGGAGCTCGGCGGCGACCCGGCGAAGGTCAACCCGCTCTCCCCGGCCGAGCTGGTCATCGACCACTCCGTCATCGCCGACAAGTTCGGCACGAAGGACTCCTTCGCGCAGAACGTCGAGCTGGAGTACGGCCGCAACAAGGAGCGCTACCAGTTCCTGCGCTGGGGCCAGACCGCGTTCGACGACTTCAAGGTCGTCCCGCCGGGCACCGGCATCGTCCACCAGGTCAACATCGAGCACCTCGCCCGTACGGTCATGGTGCGCAACGGCCAGGCGTACCCCGACACCCTCGTCGGCACCGACTCGCACACCACCATGGTCAACGGCCTCGGTGTGCTGGGCTGGGGCGTCGGCGGCATCGAGGCCGAGGCCGCGATGCTCGGCCAGCCGGTCTCGATGCTCATCCCGCGCGTCGTCGGCTTCAAGCTGACCGGTGAGCTGAACCCCGGCACCACCGCCACCGACCTGGTCCTCACGATCACCGAGATGCTGCGCAAGCACGGCGTCGTCGGCAAGTTCGTCGAGTTCTACGGTGAGGGCGTCGCCGCCACCTCGCTGGCCAACCGCGCCACCATCGGCAACATGTCGCCGGAGTTCGGCTCCACCGCCGCGATCTTCCCGATCGACGGCGAGACCCTGAACTACCTCAAGCTCACCGGCCGCTCCGAGCAGCAGGTCGCGCTCGTCGAGGCGTACGCCAAGGAGCAGGGCCTGTGGCTCGACCCGGCCGCCGAGCCGGACTTCTCCGAGAAGCTGGAGCTCGACCTCTCCACGGTCGTCCCCTCCATCGCCGGCCCGAAGCGCCCGCAGGACCGCATCGTCCTGGCCAACGCCAAGCAGCAGTTCGCGCAGGACGTGCGCAACTACGTCGCCGACGACGAGGAGGCCGGCAAGGAGTCCTTCCCGGCGTCCGACGCCCCGGCGTCCTCCAACGGCGTCCCGACGAAGCCGACCCTGGTCACGCTGGCCGACGGCTCGTCCTTCGAGATCGACCACGGCGCGGTGACGGTCGCGGCCATCACCTCCTGCACCAACACGTCGAACCCGTACGTCATGGTCGCCGCGGCGCTCGTCGCGAAGAAGGCCGTGGAGAAGGGCCTGACCCGCAAGCCGTGGGTCAAGACCACCCTCGCCCCGGGCTCGAAGGTCGTCACGGACTACTTCGACAAGGCCGGTCTGACGCCCTACCTCGACAAGATGGGCTTCAACCTCGTCGGCTACGGCTGCACCACCTGCATCGGCAACTCGGGCCCCCTCGACGAGGAGATCTCGAAGGCGATCAACGAGGCGGACCTGGCCGTCACCTCGGTGCTCTCGGGCAACCGCAACTTCGAGGGCCGCATCAACCCCGACGTCAAGATGAACTACCTGGCGTCCCCGCCGCTGGTCGTCGCGTACGCCATCGCCGGCTCGATGAAGGTCGACATCACCACCGAGGCCATCGGTACGGACACCGACGGCAACCCGGTCTTCCTCAAGGACATCTGGCCGACCGAGGCCGAGGTCAACGACGTCGTGGCCAACGCCATCGGCGAGGACATGTTCAACAAGTCCTACCAGGACGTCTTCGCGGGTGACGCGCAGTGGCAGTCGCTGCCGATCCCCACCGGCAACACCTTCGAGTGGGACGCCGAGTCGACCTACGTCCGCAAGCCCCCTTACTTCGAGGGCATGCAGATGGAGACGACCCCGGTCACCGACATCACGGGCGCCCGCGTCCTGGCCAAGCTGGGCGACTCGGTCACCACCGACCACATCTCCCCGGCCGGTGCGATCAAGGCCGACACCCCGGCCGGCAAGTACCTCACGGAGCACGGCGTGCAGCGCCGTGACTTCAACAGCTACGGCTCGCGCCGAGGCAACCACGAGGTCATGATCCGCGGCACGTTCGCCAACATCCGTCTGCGCAACCAGATCGCGCCGGGCACGGAGGGCGGCTTCACCCGCGACTTCACCCAGGCGGACGCCCCCGTCTCCTTCATCTACGACGCCTCGCAGAACTACCAGGCCGCCGGCATCCCGCTGGTCATCCTGGCGGGCAAGGAGTACGGCTCGGGCTCGTCCCGCGACTGGGCCGCCAAGGGCACGGCGCTGCTCGGCGTCAAGGCGGTCGTCGCCGAGTCCTACGAGCGCATCCACCGCTCCAACCTCATCGGCATGGGCGTCCTCCCGCTCCAGTTCCCCGAGGGCGCCACGGCCGCGACCCTGGGCCTGACCGGCGAGGAGACCTTCTCCATCACGGGCGTCACCGAGCTGAACGACGGCACGACCCCGCGCACGGTGAAGGTCACCACGGACACGGGCGTGGAGTTCGACGCGGTGGTCCGCATCGACACGCCCGGTGAGGCGGACTACTACCGCAACGGCGGGATCATGCAGTACGTGCTGCGGAACCTGATCCGCGGCTAGGGATCGCTGTCGACAGGTCGATCATGTATCGCAGGAAGGGCCTCACCCCGAAATCTCGGAGTGAGGCCCTTCCTGTTGCGAAGAGTATTTGAGGTGCCGCGCTAGGGGGTACCTCTCATGTGCCCAAACCATGAGGGTGAGTCAAATCCACCGTCGTCTTCATACCACTGTACGGGGCCCGATACTACATAACTCGTCAGGCCTTCCCCCAATACGTGTAGCTGCCGAGGGTTTACCTCGATGCCATGCCGGGACGCTATTTCCGTACTTTCGCTGGCCGTCCCCCGGCGAATTGTCAATCCGTCGTAATACGGCTGAAGTGACATCAGCGTGACGCCGCCAAAGTGCACGTCAATGCGTGTTGACGGCGGGTTGTCGCGACTGCTTCGCAGGAGAAGTCGACGATGGCTCACGGTGTACTGCCAGACCTTGTAGTAACGGTCGGACCGGAATAGCTCATCCATGTGACTCCGTCTCTGTTTTCATGGTTCCGTTAATCCCACTTCCTCGGCTCTGGGAAACTTGGGAGCCCGTGAAGCAGATTGCCACCGGAGACTTCAACGGCGACGGTCGCGACGACGTGGCCGCCATCGTTGGTGATGGGGCACTGAGGGGCTATCACGGGAACGCTCAGGGACTGCTCGACGACGGGCTCTCTCTGGAGCGACAGGTCGTGGCTCAATGCGAACGCCCTTCTCAGCGGCGATGTGAACGGCGACGGCAGGTCCGACCTGGTGGGGCTGTGGACCGGTTCGCAGGCGCTGAGGCTTTACAAGGGGAACGGCAAGTCGGCATTTGCTGACGGCGTGTCCATGTGGCCGCAGGTCTCCTGACCCCTCAACGGGCGACAGGAAAATGGATTGGGCCGTGCTCCCCACGGGAGCACGGCCCAATCTCATGCTTTCAGGACTGAAGAAGTCCCGAAGATCAGAACAGGATGCGGTAGGTGTTCCAGCCGCCGTTGCCGATCCTCACGCGGGACTCGAAGGGGTCCCGGGCATTGCCGTTGCCGGAGTAGCGCCACAGGGTGCCGTCGTTGCCGCGCGCGATGAGGTCGGTCTTGCCGTCGTAGTCCATGTCGCCGATGGACACGAGGGAGTTGTACGCGTTCCAGCCGCCACCGATCTTGGTGCGGCCCTCGAACGGCGCCTTGTAGTTGCCGGTGCCCTTGTAGAGCCAGAGGGTGCCGCCGCCGTCGCGGGCGACGATGTCGGGCTTGCCGTCGCCGGTCAGGTCGCCGTTGCCGGCGATCTGGGTGTACTGGCCCCAGCCGCCGCCGACCTTGTAGCGGGAGGTCAGCTGGCCGTTGCCGTAGTTGAGGTAGATGTACAGGTTGCCGCTGCCGTCGCGGGCGAGCAGGTCGCCTGCGGCCGCGCCGCCGAGGTTGCCCACCGACCAGATGCGGTTGTAGGTGTTCCAGCCGCCACCCACAAGTTCGGGCGACTGCTTCCACTTCATGTAGCCCAGGTAGCCGTCCGCGCCGCGGAACCAGACGCCGGTCGCATCGCCGCCGTTGCCGTCACTGTCGACCTGCACGACATCGCGGTCCGTGGCGAAGCCATGGCCGAGCTCCTGCCGGTTGCCGAGGCCGCCGTTCCCGTCCGGGCCGTAGCCGTACTGGGTGCCGTTGCTCGAGATGCCGTAGAGGCTGAACTGGGAGGGCGCCGCCGAGACCGCGCCGGAGCGCAGCGAGGCGGGAGCCTTCGTCGTTGCGGCGGAGTCGGCCGACTTGCCGGGGTTGTCCGCCGCAACGGCCGACGCGCCGGTCGCGATGAGCGCCGCGGTGATCGCCGCAGCGGCGAGACGGGAGGCTATGCGCCCCTTACGGCCAGAGGTGTTGGCCACGTATTTCTCCATGGAGTTGTTGAGACATGGCGGGCCCCACCAGGGGATTCGCCATACGATCAACGAGATCGTTTCACGGGTTTCTCACATCTTCCAAACAGATTTGTGCGGGAATCGTCACGTCCGGTTGAGGGTGCGCCAGGTACGGCAAAGGGCCGCACCGCCGAAGCGGTACGGCCCTTCGTTCGGGTCGGGACCCGATGGTCGATCAGAAGAACAGCCGGTACGTGTTCCAGCCGCTCGTGCCGATCTGCACGCGGCCCGCGAACGGCGCCGCCGCGTTGCCCGTGCCCTTGTACAGGTACAGCGCGCCCGAGCCGTCGCGGCCGATGAGGTCGGCCTTGCCGTCCAGGTCGATGTCGCCCGCGGCGAAGATCGTGTTGTAGGTGTTCCACCCACCACCGATCTTCGTGCGGCCCTCGAAGGGCGCCTTGTAGTTGCCGGTGCCCTTGTAGAGCCACAGGGTGCCGTCGCCGCCGCGCGCCACGATGTCGGCCTTGCCGTCACCGGTCAGGTCGCCGTTGCCCGCGAGCGCCGTGTACTGGCCCCAGCCGCCGCCCACCAGGTAGCGGGACGTCATCTTGCCGTCGCCGTAGCCCAGGTAGAGGTACAGGTTGCCCGAACCGTCGCGGCCCAGCAGGTCGCCGGCGCCCGCGCCGCCCAGGTTGCCCGGGGAGAGCAGGGTGTTGTAGGTGTTCCAGCCCCCGCCGACCTTCCACGGGGCGCTGCCGTCACCGGCCGCGTACGAGAGGTTGCCGTTGTAGTCGGCTTCCCAGACGCCGTCCATCAGGTTGTCGGCGTTGTGGTCGACCTCGCCGACCCACTTGATGCCGCTCCAGCCCGAGTCGTACTTCAGTCGGCTCTCGAGGCCGCCGTTGCCGTCCGGCGCGTAGTAGTACACGTCGCCGGCCTTGTCGATGGCGTTGAGGCCGTAGACCGGCGCGTCGCCCGGGTTCGACGCCTGGGCGCCGGTCAGCGCGCCCTTCGCCGGCTTGGCCGCCGGAGCCTTGAACGGCTTCGCCGAGGGGTTGTCGGCGGCGAAGGCGGAGGCGCCGGTGCCGACGAGGGCGGCGGTAACCGCCGCGGCAGCGAGACGGGAAGCTATCCGTCCACGCTTACGGCCAGAGATCTTGGCCACGTATGTCTCCATTGGTCGTGATTGAGACGTGGTGCGACTCGGGTGTCGAGCCGCGTCACGAGTTCAGCGGAATCGTTTCACGACTCCTTTACCTGTCAACCCGCCCAGCGACAAAGGGGATCAAGTCAACAGCTGTTTTCCGCCCGCCGTTCATCCGGCGTATCCCGAAAACGCCCGAAAGGGTCGTATTCCCCTCAGCGGAATACGACCCTCCGGTTATTGGCGAGGCGTCAGGGACGCGCCGGGTATCAGAACAGCAGGCGGTACGTGTTCCAGCCGCCGTTGCCGATCTTCACCCGCTGCTTGTACGGCGCCGCCGCGTTGCCCGTGCCCTTGTACAGGTACAGCGCGCCCGCCGCGTCACGGCCCAGGAGGTCGGTGGTGCCGTCCAGGTCCACGTCGCCCGAGGAGACGATGGCGTTGTACGTGTTCCAGCCGCCGCCTATCTTGGTGCGCGCCTCGAAGGGCGCCTTGTAGTTGCCGGTGCCCTTGTAGAGCCACAGGGTGCCGTCGCCGCCGCGCGCCACGATGTCGGCCTTGCCGTCACCCGTGAGGTCGCCGTTGCCGGCCAGCGCCGTGTACTGGCCCCAGCCGCCGCCGACCTTGTAGCGCGCGGTCGTCTTGCCGTTGCCGTACCCGAGGTACAGCCACAGCGTGCCCGAGGAGTCGCGGCCCAGCAGGTCGCCGGCGCCCGCGCCGCCCAGGTTGCCCGGGGAGAGCAGGGTGTTGTAGATGTTCCAGCCGCCACCGACGGTGGTGGTCTCCAGCTCGACGTACGGCTCGTACGTCATGGTGCCCTTGGTGTCCCACTTCCAGATGCCGTCCGCGACGCCGTCGGCGTCGTTGTCGACCTGGGCGCCGTTCTTGAGGCCGCCCTGGCCCTCGTCGATCTGCATCTTGGGCGAGAAGCCGCCCTCGAAGTCCGGCAGATAGGCGTAGCTGTTGCCGGAGCGGTCCACGCCGATCAGCGGGAAGACGGGGTAGGCGCCGTTGGGGTCGCCCTCCTTGGTGACGCCGTGCTTGGCGCCCTTGGCGGTGGCGTGCGCGGCGGCCTTGGCGGCGGCGGCCTTCACCGAGGACTTCGCGGACGGGGTCGGGTGGTCGGCGGCGAAGGCGGTGGCGCCGGTGCCGACGAGGGCGGCGGCGACCGCCGCGGCAGCGAGACGGGCGGCGGCTTTGCGCCCACGCGTACGGCCAGAAGTCTTGGCCACGTATCTCTCCATAGAGTCGATGAACCATGACGCGGCGCCGGGCACGCCTGTGAACCTGCGAACCGTGCGTCCGGGACACGTCACGCGATCATCGAGATCCTTACACAACTCCTTTACCTGTCAACCCGTTTGAGTGCGGAGTTGAGTGCGGAGCGGCGGCCGCCGCCGAAGGCCGGGCAAGGCGAAGGGCCGCACCCCCTTCTGGGAGTGCGGCCCTCGCGCACAGCGGATCTCAAGCAAGCGAGATCAGAAGAACAGGCGGTACGTGTTCCAGCCGCTCGTCCCGATGTTCTTGCGCCCCGCGAACGGCGCCGCCGCGTTGCCCGTGCCCGAGTAGCGCCACAGCGAGCCGTCGTTGCCGCGCGCGATCAGGTCGGTCCTGCCGTCGAGGTCGAGGTCGCCCATCGAGAACAGCGCGTTGTACGTGTTCCAGCCGCCCCCGATCCGGGTGCGGCCCTCGAACGGCGCCTTGTAGTTGCCGGTGCCCTTGTAGAGCCACAGCGTGCCCGAGGCGTCGCGGGCGACGATGTCGGCCTTGCCGTCACCGGTCAGGTCGCCGTTGCCGGCGATCTGGTTGTACGCGTTCCAGCCGCCGCCGACCTTGTAGCGGGCCGCGACCTTGCCGGTGCCGTAGCCCAGGTACACGTACAGGTTGCCGCTGCCGTCGCGGGCCAGCAGGTCGCCGGCCTCCGCGCCGCCCAGGTTGCCGGGGGCGAGCACCAGGTTGTAGGTGTTCCAGCCGCCGCCGACGGTCCACGGCGTCGTGGCGTCGTCCGCGGCGTAGTACATCGTGCCGTTCTTGTCCCACTCCCACCAGCCGTCGGCGTACCCGTCGGCGTCGTGGTCGACCTGGGTCGTCCACTTGATGGCGTCCCAGCCGGTGTCGATCTTGGCGCGCGGGCTCAGGGCGCCGCCGCCGTCGCGGATGTAGCCGTAGAGGGTGTTGGCGCGGTCCGCGGCGAACAGGTCGAACTGGGGGGCCTCGGGGCTGGGCGCGGACGTCATCGCGCCGGAGCGCGTGAGCGACGGCGCGGAGGGCGCCGGCGAGGCGTGGGTGAACGGCTTCGGCGGGTTGGCCGCGGCGACCGCGGTCGCGCCGGTGCCCACCAGGGCGGCGGCGGCCACGGCGGCGCCGAGCCGCGCGGCTATCCGGCCGCGCAGGCCGGAGGCGGAGGAGGCGGAAGTCCCGGCAGCACCGGAATCCTTGGCCAGAGTCTTGGCCACGTAGTTCTCCATGATCCATGAGGCTCAGATGCGACGTGGCGCGCCTCAGCAGACGAGACGCGCCACGGGTTTCACAGGAATCCTGCCATGACTCCTTTACATGTCAATCGGCTTGAGGTAAAAGCGGCCAACTCGATACGGTCGCCCGCCCGATGGGGACGTCAGCGCAGCAGCTCGATCTCCGCCAGCGTCGCCGCTCCGCCCGTCGGCACCAGCCGGTAGTGCCCGTACGAGCCGGGCCGGCCCACGGAGAACACCCGGGTCTGCTTGTCCCAGACGAACGACTCACCGGAACGCCTGTCCAGATCGACCCACTTCGTCCCGTCCGAAGAGCCTTGGAGGACCCAGCCCTTGGGCGCCTTCGCGCGGTCGGCTGAGGTGAGGGTGTACCGCACCGCGCGCGTGGCCGACGCCACCGGCAGCTCGACCGAGTCGAAGGTGCCCGCCGTCGCCGAGGTGTCGTCGAACAGCGGGCCGCCGCCCGCGATCGCGTCGGAGGGCGGCGTCGGCACCTTGCCGTCCCGTGTGATCGACACCGGCGCCGCCTGCTCGCCCGTGCCCCAGGCCGAGGGACGCGGCCCCATCGCGAAGTCCAGCGTGCCGCCCCGGGCCAGCAGGGAGTGCGGCAGCGCGGTGGACTTCCAGGCCTTGCCGTTCACCTTCAGCGACTGGACGTAGAGGTTGCGGGCGCTGTTCTTCGGCGCCTTGACCACGAGGTCGCGGCCGTTCTCCAGGTGCACGGTCGCCTTGGTGAACAGGGGCGAGCCGACGGCGTACTCGCCGCTGCCCATGACCAGCGGATAGAACCCGAGCGCGGAGAACAGGTACCAGGCCGACTGCTCGCCGTTGTCCTCGTCGCCGTGGTAGCCCTGGCCGATCTCGCTGCCGGTGTAGAGGCGGTTCATGACCTCGCGGACCTTCTCCTGCGTCTTCCAGGGCTGCCCGGCCGCGTCGTACATATAGGTCACATGGTGGGCGACCTGGTTGGAGTGGCCGTACATGCCCATCCGGACGTCACGCGCCTCGGTCATCTCGTGGATGACGCTGCCGTACGAACCGGCGAAGTCGGGCGAGGCCGTCTCCGGGGTCGCGAAGTAGGCGTCGAGCTTCTTCGCCAGGCCCGGGCGCCCGCCGTAGAGGTTGGCCAGGCCCCGCGAGTCCTGCGGGGCGGTGAACGCGTAGCCCCAGCCGTTGGTCTCGGTGTAGTCGTACCCCCACACCCGCGGGTCGTAGCCGCCGCTCGGCACCCGCCACCCGCCCTTGGCGTCCCTGCCCTGGAAGAATCCCGGCGCGCCCGCTCCGGCGCTCGCCGCCCGAGGGTCGAAGAGCTTCACATAGTTCTGGGCGCGGCCCAGGAAGTACGCGGACTCCTCCTGGTAGCGCGCCTTGTGCGTCTTCTTGTAGAGCGCCTCGCCCATCTTCGCCAGGCCGTAGTCGTTGAGGTAGCCCTCCAGCGACCACGACAGGCCCTCGTGCGTGGAGGTGGGGGTGTAGCCGAGGAAGGGCGCGGCGTCCATGCCCTTGCGGCCCACTCCCGCGGCCGGCGGGGCGACCGTCGCGTTCTTCAGCGCGGCCTCGTACGCGGCCTCGCCGTCGAACCGCACGCCCTTCACATACGCGTCGGCGAACGCCACGTCCGAGCTGGTCCCGGTCATCAGGTCCGCGTAGCCGGGCGAGGACCACCGGGAGATCCAGCCGCCGTCCTTGTACTGCTGGACGAAGCCGTCGACCATCTCGCCCGCCCGCCCCGGGGTGAGCAGCGAGTACGCGGGCCAGGTCGTCCGGTAGGTGTCCCAGAAGCCGTTGTTGACGTACACCTTCCCGTCGACGATCTTCGCGCCGGTACGGGTGGGGGTGTCCTGGCCGGTGCCGGGGGAGAAGGGGCTGGCGTAGACGTCCTTGGAACCGGCCTTCTCGGAGCCGGAGTTCGGGTACAGATAGAGCCGGTAGAGCGAGGAGTAGAGCGTGGTCAGCTGGTCGTGGCCGGCTCCCTCGACCTCGACCCGGCCCAGGATCCGGTCCCAGGCGCGCTGGGCCCGGTCCCTGACCCGCTCGAAGGAGGTGCCCGCCGGGATCTCCGCGGCGAGGTTCGCCTTCGCCTGGTCCACGCCGATCAGCGAGGTGGCCAGGCGCAGGGTGACCGTGCGGTCCTTGCCGGGCTTGAGGCGCAGATAGCCGGTGACGTCCGCGCCGCCGCCCCCGGGCAGCTTGCCGCCCGCCGTGGCCGGCACGTCGAAGACGCCGTACACGAACAGCCGGGTGGCGCCCTCGGAGAGGCCGCTCTTCACGTCGGAGTAGCCGGTGAAGGAAGACGTCGACGGGTCCAGGGTGAGGCCGCCGTTGTTGTTGACGTTGTCCAGGACCACGCTCGCGCCGTCACCGGGATAGGTGAACCGCATGGCCGCCGCGTGGTCGGTGGGCGCCATCTCGGCCCTGAGGCCGTTCTCGAAGGTGACGCCGTAGTAGTACGGCCTCGCCGTCTCGTTCTCGTGCCGGAAGGCCAGCGCGCGGGCGCCGCGCGAGGCGTCCGGGGTCCCGGCCGCCGCCGACGGCATCAGCTGGAACGTCTGGCGATCGCCCATCCACGGGCTCGGCTCATGGCTCGCCGAGAACGCCTGGAGGGTGGGCAGGTTGTCCGCGTTGTTGCGCCGCGCGTAGTCGTAGAGCCAGTCCTGCGAGCCCGCGTTGGTCACCGGGGTCCAGAAGTTGAACCCGTTGGGGACGGCCGTCGCCGGGAAGGTGTTGCCGCGCGAGAAGGAGCCGCTGGAGTTGGTGCCCCGGGTGGTCAGCGCGTAGTCGGAGAGGTGCGCCAGGCGCTTCTCCGGTTTCTTCGGGGCGATCGCCAGGTCGTCGATCCAGCCCTGGAACTTCGCCGGGCCCTTGGGCGAGTCGTACGCCACCAGGATCCTGTCGACCGTTTTGCCCGCGGCCACCGCGCCGATGCGCGAGGACACCTGGTTCCACTGGTTGACGTAGAGCGTCTTCGCCGCGCCCTGGCCCTGCGGGGTGAGCAGTCCGCCGTGCGAGTCGAGGGCCTTGAGGTCACTCAGATAGCTGCCGTCGGTGAAGGCGAGGTCCACCGACACCTGGGTGGCGGGGTAGCCGAGGTCGGTCTCCGGCATCGACGGGAAGATCTTGTAGTCGAGCACGGTGTCCCGGCCGATCCGGGTGTCCACGTCGAAGATCTTGTTGTACGAGTAGGCCCGGCCGTCCGCCTTGTGCGTACCGGCGTAACGCAGGGCCCTCTTTCCGGTGAATCCGGCGTTGGCCTTGGCGGTGGGGGAGCCGCCGGGCCCGCGGTCCGCCAGCGTCCGCATGTCCGGCGGTACGGGGGTGCTGGTGTCCCCGTTCGAGAACTGCACATCGGCCAGCTGGGTGATGTCGGCTCCGCCGTTGCGGGTGATCTCCAGCCGGTAGTGCGCGTACGCGGTGGTGCCCGCGAAGTCGTACGTCTTCGTCTGGAAGCGCGAGGCGAACGTCTGGTCCGCGCGGCTGTCCAGCGTCGTCCAGGTGCTGCCGTCCGCCGAGCCCTTCAGCGTCCAGTCGCTGGGGTCGCGGGGAGCGGCGTCATTCGCCGAGGTCAGGGCGTAGGTGACCACCTTGACCGGGCTGTCCAGGTCGAACTCCAGCCAGGCCGTCGGCTGGAAGGCCAGCCACTTGGTGCTCGGCTGGCCGTCGACGAGGTTCTCCTTCACCTCGCCCGAGCCGTCGTTCTCGGCGCTCGCCCGTACGGCCGTCACCCGGTCGGTGACACCGCCCGGTATGCCGCTGGTGAAGCCGCCGTCGACGCCGGACGCGCGCTTGGCGCCGTCGGGGCCGGTGTCCACGGTGTCGCGCCAGTCGGGCTGCGGCTGACCGGTCTCGAAGGAGGTACGGAACTCCTGGCCGCCCGGGGCGGGTTCGGCCGAGGCCGGCGGGGCCGAGGCGGCCCACTGGGCCGTCACCATGAGCAGGAAGGAGGCCGCCGCGAGGGCGGCCGCGGGCCCTTGTCGGAGCCGGGATCTGGGCAGCATACGGGGCCTTTCCATTGGCGGGCGCATGACATAGCGGCGCCCGGGGTGTCCGGGTGTGCGCCGGTCATACGATCTGGACAACGTTGTCAGAGAGAAAATGCAGGATCCAGTAGGAAGGCAAGTCGCTGGTGGTGTCAAGGGTGTTGGGGGCGAATGGCGCGGGCGTTTCGGGACGCCGTGAGAGGGTCGCGGGGGTCCGGCCCACCGCGCTCCGCCATCAGATATCCAGGAGGTCTCAACTCGGGAAAGGATGCCGTCCAACCGTGCTTTCGATCTTGCTCAGTTGACGGAAAGTGGACTATACCTGTCGGCGTCCGCTCCGCCGGGAAACCGGCGGGCTCGGGGGACGGGGGACGTCGGGGAAGCAACGGCACGTCATCCTCCGCAATGTCCGACGTATCCGCTGCGTACCCTGCACTACCCAAGCTTCAGCACAACTGACCGCGGTGGCGGGGCCCTTCGCCTGCAGGCGATTCGGTACGGGCGACCGGTACACCGCCTGAGTCCTGGAGAAGGCGAGGACTTGAGCATGGGATCCACCTCCGCCCACGAGAGCAATGAGGGCCTGGGCCGCCGCGATCTGATCAAGCGGTCCGCGGCGCTCGGTCTGATCACCGTTCCGGCGATGGGCTTCCTGTCCGCCTGCGCGAGCGGTGACAGCGGCGGCGACAAGAAGGTCGACAAGGGCACCAAGTCCGACAAGAACCCGCTCGCGGTGAATGAGTCGGCCCCTCTCGACGTCGTGATCTTCGACGGCGGTTTCGGTACGAAGTACGCCACCGACGCCAATGCCGTCTACCAGAAGGCGTTCCCGAAGGCGAAGATCAGTTTCCACAAGACCCAGAAGATCCAGTCGGAGCTCCAGCCGAAGTTCAACGGCGGCACCCCGCCGGACCTGATCGACAACTCCGGCGCCGAGCAGATGGACATGGGCGTTCTGGTCGGAAAGAGCCAGCTCACCGATCTGACGCCGCTCCTGGACGCGCCCTCCATCGACGATCCCAGCAAGAAGGTCCGCGACACACTGCGGCCCGGCATCGTCGAGATGGGCCAGTTCGACGGCGAGCAGTGCTGGATCTTCTACTACGCGTACACCGTCTACGGCGTCTGGTACTCGCAGACCGCGCTCGACAAGCTCGACGCGAAGTACCCGGAGACCTGGGACGAGATGCTCGCCCTGTGCGAGAAGGCCAAGAAGCAGGGCATCGCGGGCTGGACCTACCCGGGCAAGTACCCGTACTACCTGCCGTTCTCGCTCTACCCCTTCATCGCCAAGATCGGCGGCCGCGAGGTCCTGGACGCCATCGACAACCTGGAGCCCAAGGCCTGGGAGCACCCGGCCGTCAAGGCCGCGTTCGAGGCGTACTACGAGCTCTTCAAGAAGGGCTACATCCTCCAGGGCACCCCGGGCATGACCCACATCCAGTCGCAGACCGCCTGGACCAAGGGGCAGGCGCTGTTCATCCCGAACGGCTCCTGGGTGGAGAACGAGGCCGCTCCCACCACGCCCAAGGCCTTCAAGATGATGGTGGGCGCGCCCTCCAGCCTGGACGGCAACGACAAGATGCCGTTCGGCACCATCTGGGCGTCCGGCGGCGAGCCCTTCATCGTCCCGGCCAAGGCGAAGAACCCGGTCGGCGGTATGGAGCAGCTGCGCATCATGCTCAGCGAGGCCTCCTCGAAGAACTTCACCACCCAGGTGAAGTCGCTCTCCGCCTTCAACGGCGGCACCGACGGCCTGGCCCTGTCGACCGCCCTGCAGTCCGGTGTCGACGCGCTGAAGAAGGCCGGCACGAATGTCGTCAACCCGCGCCTTCAGGACTGGTATGTGAAGCTCCAGAAGGAGCAGATCGGTGTCGCCGGTCTCGGTGAGATGATGGCGGGCCGCGCCACCCCGGCCGAGACCATCAAGAAGATCCAGGGGTACGCCGACAAGGCCGCCCAGGACCAGAACATCAAGCACTACAAGCACAAGAAGTAGCGGCAGTGGTCAGGCGTCACCAGCGGCGGCACCCGCTAGAAGATCGGGGTCGGTAACCATGCAACACGGCAAGTACCGGTTCATCGTGGGATTTCTGGTACTCCCACTGGCGTTGTACTCACTCTTCGTCATCTGGCCGTTCATCCAGTCCATCTACTACTCGTTCACGGACTGGACCGGTCTGAGCCCGGACTTCAAGATGGTCGGCTTCGACAACTACAAGCGGATGTTCGACGACGACATCTTCTGGAAGTCGTTGCAGCACAGTCTGCTCTTCGTCCTGCTGCTGCCGCTGGTGACGCTGGGTCTCGCGCTCTTCTTCGCCTTCATGCTCAATGTCGGCGGGCGGCGCCGAAAGGGCGCCGCCATCACCGGAGTGCGCGGCTCCGGCTTCTACAAAATCGCCTACTTCTTTCCTCAGGTGCTCTCGATCGCCATCGTCGCCCTGCTGTTCCAGTTCGCGTACAACCCCAACAACGGCGTCATCAACTCCGCGCTCAAGGGGGTCGGCCTGGGCAGCGTCCAGCCGAACTGGCTGGGCGACCCGGATCTGGCGCTGTACTGCGTGATGGCCGTGCTCGTCTGGTCCACGGTCGGATTCTTCGTCGTGCTGTTCTCGGCCGGAATGGCGTCGATCCCCAAGGACTTCTACGAGGCGGCGCTGCTCGACGGCGCCAGCCGCTTCACCACGTTCTTCCGGATCACCCTGCCGCTGCTCTGGGACACCGTGCAGTCCGGCTGGGTCTATATGGGCATCCTCGCCCTCGGCGCCGAGGCCTTCGCCTCCGTGCAGATCATGACGGTGGGCCCGGGCGGCCCCGACTACTCGACCACGGTCCTGCCGCTCTACGTCTATCAGTCGGCGTTCCGCGACGGTCAGGCCGGATACGCGACCACGATCGGTGTCGCGCTGCTCGTCGTCACGCTGCTGTTCGCGGCGGTCGTGATGCGACTGGGCCGGCGCGAGCGGCTGGAGTTCTCATGACCACTGACACCTCGACCGCCGACCTCGCCGAGGAGCGCCCGCCCGTGGCCAAGCAGGCGGCGCCCGCCGAGAAGGAGAAGAAGGGCGAGGGCGTCGTCCTCAACGTCTTCTCCCACGGCGTGCTCATCCTGTGGGCGTTCATGGTCGTCATCCCGCTGCTCTGGGCGGTCATGGCGTCCTTCAAGGACGACAACTCGATCCTGTCGACCCCCTGGGCGCTCCCGGACAAGCTGCACTTCGACAACTGGTCGCGGGCCTGGACCCAGGCCCATATGAGCGACTACTTCGTCAACACCATCCTGGTGGTGGGCGGCTCGCTCATCGGCACGCTGCTGCTGGGCTCGATGGCCGCGTATGTGCTGGCGCGCTTCGAGTTCCCGGGGAACCGGTTCATCTACTACCTGTTCATCGGCGGGATGAGCTTCCCGATCATGCTGGCGCTGGTGCCGCTGTTCTATGTGATGAACAACCTGAGCCTGCTGAACACCACCCACGGCCTGATCCTGGTGTACATCGCCTACTCGCTGCCGTTCACGGTCTTCTTCCTCACCTCGTTCTTCCGGACGCTGCCCACCTCGGTCGCCGAGGCGGCGATGATCGACGGCGCCTCCCACACCCGTACCTTCTTCCAGGTGATGCTGCCGATGGCCCGTCCGGGTCTGATCAGCGTGGGCATCTTCAACTTCCTGGGGCAGTGGAACCAGTACATGCTGCCGACGGTCCTCAACACGGACCCGGACAAGCGGGTGCTCTCCCAGGGCCTGGTCGAGCTCGCGACCAGCCAGGGGTACAAGGGCGACTGGTCCGGTCTGATGGCGGGGCTGGTGATGGCGATGCTGCCGGTGCTCGCCGCGTACATCGTCTTCCAGCGCCAGGTCGTCGCGGGCCTGACCGCGGGAGCGCTGAAATAGCGGGTACGTCACGCTCCGTATCCACCACGGGACCGCCCGTCGGCGACACGCCGACGGGCGGTCCCGTGCTATGTCCCACTGCTCAGGTCTTGACGGGAGACAACCCGAAAGGCTCAGCTTAGAGTTCACATGTTGGAGATAGGGCGAGGCCTCAAAGCTGCGGCCTCGTGCGAGGGCGGCCGTCGTGCCGCCCGCCTACGGCGGGAGTGGATGAGTCGATGGAGACTCCGGGGTCGCAGACGTCATTGCACCGGGCCAATCTGGAGCGGGTCGTACGCGCGGTGCGCATGGCGGGCTCGCTCACCCAGGCCGAGATCGCCAGGACCACGGGCCTGTCCGCGGCCACGGTCTCCAATATCGTTCGTGAACTGAAGGACGGCGGAACCGTCGAGGTCACCCCCACCTCGGCGGGCGGCCGGCGGGCCCGCAGCGTCTCGCTCAGCGGCTCCGCGGGCATCGTCATCGGCGTCGACTTCGGCCACACCCATCTGCGCGTGGCGGTCGGCAACCTGGCCCACCAGGTGCTCGCCGAGGAGTCCGAGCCGCTGGACGTCGACGCCTCCTCGGCGCAGGGCTTCGGCCGGGCGGAAGAGCTGGTCACCCGGCTGATCGCGGCCACCGGCATCGGCCAGGACAAGGTCATCGGAGTGGGCCTGGGCGTGCCCGGGCCCATCGACGTCGTGTCGGGCACGCTGGGCTCCACGGCCATCCTGCCGGGCTGGACCGGCATCAACCCCAGCGAGGAGCTCTCGGGCCGCCTGGGCGTGCCGGTGTACGTGGACAACGACGCCAACCTCGGCGCGCTGGGCGAGCTGGTGTGGGGCAGCGGGCGCGGGGTCAGGGACCTGGCGTACATCAAGGTGGCCAGCGGCGTCGGCGCCGGTCTGGTGATCGACGGGCAGATCTACCGGGGCCCGGGCGGCACGGCCGGCGAGATCGGGCACATCACCCTGGACGAGTCGGGGCCGGTCTGCCGCTGCGGCAACCGCGGCTGCCTGGAGACCTTCACCGCGGCGCGGTACGTGCTGCCGCTGCTCCAGTCCAGCCACGGGGCCGATCTGACCATGGAGCGCGTGGTCCAGCTGGCCCGCGAGGGCGACCCGGGGTGCCGCCGGGTGGTCGCCGACGTGGGCCGCCACATCGGCAGCGGTGTCGCCAACCTCTGCAATCTGCTCAACCCCAGCCGGGTGGTGCTCGGCGGCGATCTGGCGGAGGCCGGGGAACTGGTCCTGGGGCCCATCAGGGACTCCGTGTCGCGGTACGCCATCCCCAGTGCGGCGCGGCAGCTTTCGGTCCTTCCGGGTGCCCTGGGCGGGCGCGCCGAGGTGCTCGGCGCGCTGGCTCTGGTACTGAGTGAAATGGGCGATTCGACCCTGCTTGAGAGTGCCGTTCCGGCCGGGACTCCTGCCTTCACTTAGATAACGGATGGCACCGTTGTCATCTCGTTAAGGATTTACTCCTTGACGGTGGCCCTGCAGCCGAGTTGACTTCCAGCCACCTCGGCCGCAACGTCGCGGCCTCGTCAGGGAGGTTTCAGAATGAACACGCGTATGCGTCGTGCCGCCGTGGCCGTGGCCGCCACCGCGATGGCCGTCTCTCTCGCCGCCTGCGGAAGCGCCAAGGAGTCGGGCGACAAGACGAAGGAGTCGACCGGCTCCAAGAAGGGCGACGCGATCAAGATCGGTCTGCTCCTGCCGGAGAACCAGACCGCGCGTTACGAGAAGTTCGACAAGCCGCTCATCGAGAAGAAGGTCAGCGAGCTGACCAACGGCAAGGGCCAGGTCGTCTACGCCAACGCCAAGCAGGACGCGACGACGCAGACGCAGCAGGTCGACACGATGATCACCAACAAGGTCGACGCGTTGATCGTGGACGCGGTGGACTCGAAGGCGATCGCGGGTGCGGTGAAGAAGGCCAAGGACCGGGGTATCCCGGTCGTCGCCTTCGACCGGCTGGCCGAGGGTCCGATCGACGCGTACACCTCGTTCGACAACGAGCAGGTCGGCCATGTGCAGGGCAAGGCGCTGGTCGACGCGCTGGGCGCGAAGGCCAAGGACGGCCAGATCGTGATGATGAACGGCGCGATCACCGACCCCAACGCCGCGCTGTTCAAGAAGGGCGCGCACGCCGAGCTCGACGGCAAGGTGAACATCGGCAAGGAGTACGACACCAAGGAGTGGAAGCCGGAGAACGCCAACGCCAACATGGAGGGCGCGATCTCGGCCCTGGGCAAGGACAAGATCATCGGTGTCTACTCCGCCAACGACGGCATGGCGGGCGGCATCATCACGGCCCTCAAGGCCGCGGGCCTGCCCAAGCTCCCCCCGGTCACCGGCCAGGACGCCGAACTCGCCGGCGTGCAGCGCATCGTCGCGGGCGAGCAGTTCATGAGCGTCTACAAGCCGTACGTCCAGGAAGGCCCGATCGCGGCCGAGATGGCCGTCGCGCTGGCCAAGGGTGAGAAGCTGGACTCGATCGCGAAGTCCAAGGTCGACAGCCCGACCACCAAGGGCGTCCCGTCGGTGATCCTCCCGGTCGTGTCGCTGACCAAGGACAACATCAAGGACACCGTCATCAAGGACGGCATCTACAAGGTCGACGAGATCTGCACCTCGAACTACAAGGCCGCCTGCGACGCGCTCGGCCTGAAGTAGTCCTCCCGCCGGGACCGGCCGGGTACGAGGATCTCCTCCACGTACACCCGGCCGCCCGGCCCCCGAAGCCCCTCCGGCGCCCCGCCCTCCTTCTCAGCCCCCGCTATCGGGCGGGGCGCCGGACGGAACGCTTCTCCGCCCTCCTCAGTTGTTCTCTTCTGCTCAAACCTCCGCGCCCCCCTCCTCGGGCGCGGCATCCCCGCCGGTCAGGCGGCGAAGGAGATGGTTCACGTGTCCGCTACGCCCGTGCTGGCGTTGCGCGGGGTCTCCAAGCGGTTCGGTGCCGTTCAGGCGCTCACCGACGTAGAGCTTGAGGTCCACGCCGGTGAGGTGGTCGCCCTGGTGGGCGACAACGGTGCCGGAAAGTCCACGCTGGTCAAGACGATCGCCGGCGTCCACCCCATCGATGACGGCGTCATCGAGTGGGAGGGGAAGTCCGTCACGATCAACAAGCCGCACGACGCCCAGAGCCTGGGCATCGCGACCGTCTACCAGGACCTCGCGCTCTGCGACAACATCGACGTCGTCGGCAACCTCTACCTCGGCCGGGAGCTGCGCAAGCGCGGTGTCCTCGACGAGGTCGAGATGGAGCGCCGCTCGCGCGAGCTGCTCACCACGCTGTCGATCCGCATCCCCAGCGTCCGCATCCCGATCGCGTCGCTCTCCGGCGGCCAGCGCCAGACCGTCGCCATCGCGCGTTCGATGCTCGGCGAGCCCAAGCTCGTCATCCTCGACGAGCCGACCGCGGCCCTCGGCGTCGAGCAGACCGCGCAGGTCCTCGACCTGGTCGAGCGGCTGCGCGAGCGCGGTCACGCGGTCATCCTCATCAGCCACAACATGGCCGATGTGAAGGCCGTCGCGGACAAGGTCGCCGTGCTGCGCCTGGGCCGCAACAACGGCGTCTTCGAGGTCAAGACCACCTCGCAGGAAGAGATCATCTCCGCCATCACCGGCGCCACGGACAACGCCGTGACCCGCCGTGCGGCGCGTAACGCGGAGGTTCAGAAGTGAGCACCGACAAGACCTCCCCCGTGGACAGCGCGGCGGCCGACCCGACCGCGCCCATCCACCTCGACAAGCCGCACGAGGCCCCCGTGGACGCGCCGCCGGCCGCCGGCGAGGCGGTCACCGCCGTCGACCCGCGCCTGCTCGTGCGCGAGCAGGGCTTCGCGGGCTACCTGTCCGAGTTCAAGCGCAAGATGAAGGCGGGCGACCTCGGGTCGCTGCCGGTCGTCGTCGGTCTGATCGTCATCATGGCGATCTTCCAGAGCCTGAACTCGAACTTCCTGACCGCCGGCAACCTCTCCGACATCTCCGTCGCGATGGTCGGTACGGGCATGATCGCCACCGGCATCGTCTTCGTGCTGCTGCTCGGCGAGATCGACCTGTCGGTCGGCTCGGTCAGTGGTGTCGCGGGCGCCACCTTCGCGGTGCTCAACGTCACCCACGGCATGGCCGAGTGGCTGGCCCTGGTCCTGGCGATCCTCACCGGCACCGTCGCCGGCGCCATCCACGGCTTCGTCTTCGCCAAGATCGGCGTCCCCGCGTTCGCCGTGACCCTGGCCGGTCTGCTGTTCTGGAACGGCTTCATGCTCCAGATCCTCGGCAGCAACGGCACGATCAACCTGGACTCCGAGGGCCTGGTCGCCAAGCTGACCAGCTACTACTTCAGCGATGTGGCGGCCGCCTACGGCCTGGCCGTGATCGCGGTGGCGGCGTTCTTCCTCTCCTCGCTCATGGACAGCCGGCGCCGCGAGGCGGCCGGGGTGCCGTCCCGCCCGTTCAGCGAGATCGTGCTGCGCACGGTGCTCCTGGCGATCCCGGCGTTCGGCGTCGCCGCCGTCTACAACCAGTACAAGGGCCTCCCGCTCGCGGTGGTGCTCTTCCTGGCGGTCCTGGTCATCACCGACTTCGTGCTGCGCCGCACCGCGTACGGCCGCAAGGTCTTCGCGCTCGGCGGCTCCATCGAGGCCTCCCGCCGGGCCGGCATCAACGTGGTGATGATCCGCACCTCGATCTACGCGATCTCCGGCACCTTCGCCGCCATCGGCGGCCTCTTCCTCGCCTCGAAGATCACCGCGGCCAACCAGGGCGCCGGCAGCGGCGAGCTCCTGATGAACGCCATCGCGGCGGCCGTCATCGGCGGCACCAGCCTCTTCGGCGGCCGCGGCCGCACCTGGAACGCGCTGCTCGGTGTGCTGGTGATCACCTCGATCCAGTACGGCCTGGCCCTGCAGGGCATCGCCTCGCCGATCCAGTACATGATCACGGGTGGCGTACTGCTCGCGACCGTCGTGATCGACGCGGTCACCCGCAAGACCCAGAAGTCCGCAGGTCGCGCCTGACCCGCGGCCTCTGTCCCCCTCGCTCCCCTACGGGGCGAGGGGGACCCCCACGGATGGAGCACGAACGTGCCCGGTGCCCTTCGCGGCGCCGGGCACGTCCGTGCGTGGGCGCGGATGTCAGCCATTTGCGTGACCCGGAACGTACCGCCCGATGACCGCCGTCGCGGGCGGAACATTAGACTCGGCCAAATCGGCATGCTCGACCAGCACGGATGCAAGGAGGCACGGGTGCCGCTGCTTACCCGTATCAGGGGACCGCGCGATCTCGACCGGCTCAGCCCGGAGCAGCTGGACCAGCTGGCCGCTGAGATCCGGACCTTTCTCGTGGACGCGGTCTCCAAGACCGGCGGGCACCTCGGCCCCAACCTGGGTGTCGTGGAGCTCACCATCGCGCTGCACCGCGTCTTCGAGTCGCCCCGGGACAAGGTCCTGTGGGACACCGGCCACCAGAGCTATGTGCACAAGCTCCTCACTGGCCGTCAGGACTTCTCCAAGCTGAAGATGAAGGGCGGCCTCTCCGGCTACCCCTCGCAGGCCGAGTCCGACCACGACGTCATCGAGAACAGCCACGCCTCCACCGTGCTGGGCTGGGCCGACGGACTGGCCAAGGCCAACGAGGTGCTGAAGAAGGACGACCACGTCGTCGCGGTGATCGGCGACGGCGCGCTCACCGGCGGCATGGCCTGGGAGGCGCTGAACAACATCGCCGCCGCCAAGGACCGCCCGCTGGTCATCGTCGTCAACGACAACGAGCGCTCCTACGCGCCGACCATCGGCGGCCTCGCCAACCACCTGGCCACCCTGCGCACCACCGACGGCTACGAGCGCTTCCTGGCCAAGGGCAAGGACCTCCTGGAGCGCACCCCGGTCGTCGGCAAGCCGCTCTACGAGACGCTGCACGGCGCCAAGAAGGGCCTCAAGGACTTCATCGCCCCGCAGGGCATGTTCGAGGACCTGGGCCTGAAGTACGTCGGCCCCATCGACGGCCACGACATCGAGGCGCTGGAGTCCGCGCTGACCCGCGCCAAGCGCTTCGGCGGCCCGGTCATCGTGCACTGCCTCACCGAGAAGGGCCGCGGCTACCAGCCCGCCCTGGCGGACGAGGCCGACCGCTTCCACGCCGTCGGCAAGATCCACCCGGACACCGGTCTGCCGGTGTCGACCTCGGGCCTCGACTGGACCTCGGTCTTCGGCGAGGAGATGGTCAAGCTCGGCAAGGAGCGCGAGGACATCGTCGCGATCACCGCGGCCATGCTCCAGCCGGTCGGCCTCGACAAGTTCGCCAAGGCCTTCCCCGAGCGGGTCTACGACGTGGGCATCGCCGAGCAGCACGCCGCGGTCTCCGCGGCGGGCCTCGCCACCGGTGGGCTGCACCCCGTCTTCGCCGTCTACGCCACCTTCCTCAATCGTGCCTTCGACCAGGTCCTGATGGATGTCGCCCTCCACAAGTGCGGTGTGACGTTCGTACTGGACCGGGCCGGGGTCACCGGCACCGACGGTGCCTCGCACAACGGCATGTGGGACATGTCGATCCTCCAGGTCGTCCCCGACCTGCGGATCGCGGCCCCGCGCGACGCCGACCAGGTGCGCGCGCAGCTGCGCGAGGCGGTCGCGGTCGAGGACGCCCCGACCGTGGTGCGCTTCTCCAAGGGCGCGGTCGGCCCGGCGGTCCAGGCGGTCGGCCGGATCGGCGGCATGGACGTGCTGCGCGCGTCCGACGCGGACCGCCCGGACGTGCTCCTCGTCTCCGTCGGCGCGCTCGCCCCGATGTGCCTGGAGATCGCCGACCTGCTGGACGCCCAGGGCATCTCGACCACCGTGGTCGACCCGCGCTGGGTCAAGCCGGTCGACGAGGCGCTGGCGCCGCTCGCCGAGACCCACCGGGTCGTCGTCACCGTCGAGGACAACAGCCGCGTCGGCGGGGTCGGCTCGGCCGTCGCCCAGGCGCTGCGCGACGCGGGCGTGGACGTGCCGCTGCGCGACTTCGGCATCCCGCCGCGCTTCCTCGACCACGCCTCCCGCAAGGAGGTCATGGCCGAGATCGGGCTGACCGCGCCGGACATCGCGCGCCAGGTCACCGGCCTGGTCGCCAAGCTCGGCGGCCTGGAGAGCGCGAGCGCCGTGGAGCCCGCGCGCGACTGACACCTTTGACGCGCGGCCCCGGCGGGCTTGCGCACCGGTCAACGGGCCGGTTCGATCGCCCTGTACGGGTGGTTGGACCGGCCCGTTCGCGTGAATTCCGGCCGCCGCCCGCTACCCGTGACGCCACTCGTCCCGATCATGACGGGGACATGAGCTAGCGGAGGTGCACAAGGTGGCTGGTACCGGTCTGTTTCGGACCAAATCAATTGAGAAGTCCATCGCGGACACGGAGGAACCGGAGCACGCACTCAAGAAGTCGCTGTCGGTCCTCGATCTGACGGTCTTCGGGGTCGGTGTCATCATCGGCACCGGCATCTTCGTCCTCACCGGCAAGGTCGCCAAGGAGAACGCCGGACCCGCGGTCTCGCTGGCGTTCGTGGCGGCCGGCGTGGTCTGCGCCCTGGCGGCGCTCTGCTACGCCGAGTTCGCCTCCACGGTCCCGGTGGCCGGGTCCGCCTACACGTTCTCGTACGCCTCGCTCGGCGAGCTCCCCGCCTGGACCATCGGATGGGACCTGGTCCTGGAGTTCGCCCTGGGCACCGCGGTGGTCGCGGTCGGCTGGTCGGGCTATGTGCGCTCGCTGATGGACAACGCGGGCTGGCACCTGCCGGACTCGCTGTCCGGGCGCGAGGGCGCCGACGGCTTCGGCTTCGACATCCTGGCCGCCGCCCTCGTCCTGGTGCTGACCGCCATCCTGGTCTTCGGCATGAAGCTTTCCGCACGCGTCACCTCGGTCGTCGTGGCCATCAAGGTCACCGTCGTGCTGATCGTGATCGTCGCGGGCGCCTTCTTCATCAAGTCCGACAACTACAAGCCGTTCATCCCCAAGGCCCAGCCGCAGGAGGCGGGCGGCAACCTCCAGGCGCCGCTGATCGAGCTGATGTCGGGGTACGCGCCCACCAACTTCGGTGTGATGGGCATCTTCACCGCCGCCTCGGTCGTCTTCTTCGCCTTCATCGGCTTCGACATCGTGGCCACCGCCGCCGAGGAGACCAGGAACCCGCAGCGGGACATGCCGCGCGGCATCCTCGGCTCGCTCTTCATCTGCACCGCGCTCTATGTGGCCGTCTCGATCGTCGTCACCGGGATGCAGCACTACTCCCAGCTCTCCATCGACGCCCCGCTCGCCGACGCCTTCAAGGCCACCGGGCACCCGTTCTTCGCGGGTGTCATCAGCTTCGGCGCCGCCGTCGGCCTCACCACGGTCTGCATGATCCTGCTGCTCGGCCAGACCCGGGTGTTCTTCGCGATGAGCCGGGACGGCCTGCTGCCCCGCTTCTTCTCCCGGGTCCACCCCCGCTTCCGCACCCCGCACCGCCCGACCATCCTGCTCGGCGTGATCATCGCGATCCTCGCGGGCTTCACCAGCCTCAGCGAACTGGCCGAGCTGGTGAACATCGGCACCCTCTTCGCCTTCGTCGTCGTCGCGATCAGCGTGATCATCCTGCGGCGCACCCGGCCCGATCTGCACCGCGCCTTCCGCACCCCGCTGGTGCCCTGGGTGCCGATCCTGTCGGTGGCCGCCTCGCTGTGGCTGATGCTCAACCTGCCCGCCGAGACCTGGCTGCGGTTCGCGATCTGGATGGTGATCGGGTTCGTCGTGTACTTCCTGTACGGCCGCTCCCACAGCCGCATCGACGTGGAGTGACCACTCCCGGTTCCCGGAGTTGATCGCACGGCCCCGTATGTCCCGCTTCGGTGGGAACTGCGGGGCCGGATAGCGTGCACCCCGTGCACCGTACGCCCACCGGTTCCCTCGCCCCGTCACTCTCCGTACGTACGTCACGGGTGCCGCGGCCGCGTGCGGAGCCGGTGCCCGGGCGCGGCGCCGGATACTGGACGCGGCTGCTGCCGGCGCTCGCGGCCCTCGCCGTACTGACCCGGCTGCCCTCCTTCCGGCACTCCCTGTGGAACCCCGACGAGGGCTATCTCGCCGTCCAGGCCCGCCAGCTCGCCGCCGGGGGAGCGCTGTACGACACCGTGGTCGACCGCAAGCCGCCGCTGCTGCCCTGGCTGTACGAGGCCGCCTTCGCGGTGTTCGGCGACACCTCGCTCGGCCCGCTGCGCGTCGCGGCACTGGGGGCGCAGCTGCTCACCGCCGTGCTCCTCGCCTCCACCGCCCGCCGCCGCTGGGGCGACCGGGCCGGCCGGGTCGCGGGCGTGCTGCACCTGCTCGTCTCCATCGGCCTCAACCCCGAGGACACCCAGGCGGCGACCTTCGAGGTGTTCATGCTGCCGTTCACGGTGGCGGCCGTGCGCTGCGCCGACCGGGGCCAGTGGGCCCGCGCCGGGCTCGCCGTCGCCGGGGCCGTGCTCACCAAGCAGACCGGCGGCGCCGCCCTCGTCCCGGTGCTCTGGCTGCTGTGGCGCACGGCGGCGCCGCGCCGCGCCGCCCTGCTGCGCGCCGGCGCGGGCCTGTGCGGCCCGGTGCTGCTCGGGGCGCTGCTCACCGGCCCGGCCGGGTTCCTGTTCTGGACCGTCACCGGCTCCGGCGCCTACGCCTCCTTCACCGGCTCCGAACTCCACGTCCTGGCCCGGGGGTTGGCCAACACCGCGCTCCTCGCGCTCGCCTGCGCGGGGCTGGTCCCGCCGGTGGTGCGGGTGCTGCGGATCGCCAGGACCGGCGCCGCCGACGTGTGGCTGTGGCTCGCCTCATCGGCCGGAGCCGTCCTCACCGGCTTCCACTTCTTCGGCCACTACTACCTCCAGCTGGTCCCGCCGCTGGTGCTGCTCGCCGCCGCCGCGCTCCAGATCCTGCCGCCGCAGCGGCTCACCGCCGCGCTGCTCGCCTCCGCCTGCGCCTGCGCGCTCTTCCTCACTTGGGGCCTGCTCGCCCCGCGCCCCGAACTGGCCCACGCCGAGCGGCTGGCCGCGGCCGTACGGGAGCGCTCCGCGCCGCACGAGCCGGTCCTGGTGTGGGGGATACACCCCGAGACGTACTGGCTCTCCCACCGCGCCCCCGCCACCCGCTATCTGACCGCCGGGCTCCTCACCAACTACAGCGGCGGCCGCGACGGCCCCCAGGTGGGCGAGAAGTACGGCGTGGCGGGCTCCTGGCCGGTCTTCCGCACGGAGCTGGCCGAGCGCCCGCCGGCGCTGATCGTCGACGACTCCCGGGGCGAGCCGTACGGCCCCGAACGCCTCCCCAGCCTGCGCCGGCTGCTGGCCGCCCACTACGAGCCGCTGGCCGGGACCGTCGACGGGGCCGTGCTGTACGTACGCACTCAGTCCGCGTCCGCCGCCTCCCCGGCCGGATGACGCACCGCCCGCGGCCCCACGCACCGCGCCCCGTGGGCCTCCACCCGGCGGCGCAGCTCCCGGTCGGCCGTCACCACCAGGCACGTACTGCCCGGGGCGCGGGCGGCGGCCAGCTCCACGATCGTGTCGTCGCCGCTGCCGGGCGCCGACTCCACCCGTACGCCCGCCACCGGCTCCACGCCGCGGGCCGCGCCCTCGACCACCAGGACCAGGTCGACGGGGCCCGGACAGCCGGGCAGACCGGTCTCGGCGTACCCCGCCAGACGGTCGCGCAGCCGCTCCGCCGCGCCGCGCCGGTCCCGCCACCAGCCGTCCGGGACCGAGCCCACCACATTGGCCGCGTCCACGATCACCAGCGCGCTCGTCACCATCCCGGCAGCGTGTCACGGGAGGGGGGAAAATCGCACGTCGGGCCGGGGAAATCCCGCGAAATCCGGGCCCCGGGGCGAGTGTTATTGTCGCTGGGTCTCATGGTGTGTCGCATCCGGCCGCTCATCGCGGATCTGGTAGGGAAAGGTGGTCGGTGAGCCATGGCGTTCAAGCCTGCGCGTACCTCGAAGGGGCAGGCGGGCCAGGAGCCCGGGACCCCCACCGCCGCACCCGCCGCCGTCTTCGGCCCCGTCCCGGCCCCCGCGCTGCCCGACGGCTCCCCGGCGGTCACCGACTGGCTCCTGCGCGGCAAGGACGGCCGGCTGACCGCGTACGCGCCGACCGCCGGCGGGGTGCTCCGCTGGACCGAGACGCACCCCGGCGGCCCCGAGTGGACCGGCCCCGAGCTGGTCGCCCCGGCCCCCGGCCTGGACCCGCGCCTCACCCTCGCCCAGGGCGCCGACGGCTATGTGCACCTGGTCGCCCTGCGCCGCACCACGACGCCCGCCGGTGAGGCCAGGACCGACGTCGTCCACGCCATCCAGTACCAGCCGGGCCGCCCGGTCAAGGACTGGTACCCGCTCGGCACCCCCTACCGCGACCAGGAGAAGGCCGCCAAGGTCGGCCACCCGGCCGCCGTCGTGGACTCCGCCGACAACGTGTGGGTCTTCCTCCGCAACGCCGGGGGCGGGCTCTGCGCCCGCGGCCAGCTGTCCTCCGGCAAGTGGGGCAACTGGAAGGACCTCACGGGCTCCGGCTCGTACGGCGCGATCTGCGCGAGCACGGCCGAGGAGGGCCGCATCGACGTGCTGGCCCCGGCCAAGCGCGGGGTGATGCGCTGGACCAAGGCCGTGGGCGCCGACGAGTTCGCGCAGCTGCCCGACCTCAAGCTCCAGGTGGCCAACGGCTCGGTGAGCGCCCAGCACACCGGCGAGGGCCGGATCACCTTCTTCTGGCGCGAGGGCGAGAACGGCGATGTGCGGGCCTTCCGCGCGGACGACCCGGCCGTGTCGCTCGGCGGCGCCTCAAACGGCCCGGTCGCCGTGCTGCGTACGCCGGTGGACGGCCACGACTGCACCCTGCTGGCCCAGCGCGGCCCCGACGGCCGCCCGGCGCTCGCCGCCTACCCCACGGAGGCCGAGGAGGCGGGCGCGGTGTGGGCCTCCACGGGCGAGGTGTGCGCCGGTGTGCCGGCGCTGGCCACCGACGCCCGGGGGCGGGTCGTGCTGGCCGCCTTCGGCACCGACGGACGGCTGCGCGTCACCCGTCAGAAGACCACCGAGCCGGGCCTGGCCCTGGAGCCCTGGACGACCGTCTGACGGCCCGTCGGCCACTCGCCCGCCCCGAAATACGCCAGGAGGCCCCCCGCGTCGCGGGGGGCCTCCTGTGTGCTGTGCGGGGGCGTTACGCCGGGACGCTCGCCACGCCCTGCGCCAGGAACTTCTTCCCGTTCACCCGCTCCGAGACGCCCTCACGGTCCAGGTACGGCGTGATGCCGCCCAGGTGGAAGGGCCAGCCCGCGCCGGTGATGAGGCAGAGGTCGATGTCCTGGGCCTCGGCCACGACACCCTCCTGGAGCATCAGACCGATCTCCTGCGCCACCGCGTCCAGGACGCGGTCGCGGGTCTGCTCCTCGGTGAGGACCGAGTCGCCCTGCTTGAGCAGCGCCACGACCTCGGGGTCCAGCTCCGGCTTGCCGGAATCGTAGACGTAGAAGCCGCGCTTGCCCGCCTTGACGACCGCCGCGAGGTTCGGGGAGACCGTGAAGCGCTCCGGGAAGGAGCGGTTCAGCGTCTCCGAGACGTGCAGACCGATGGCCGGGCCGACCAGCTCCAGGAGCACCAGCGGCGACATCGGCAGACCCAGCGGCTCGACCGCCTTCTCGGCGACCTCGACCGGGGTGCCCTCGTCGATGACGTTCTGGATCTCGCCCATGAAGCGGGTCAGGATGCGGTTGACGACGAACGCCGGGGCGTCCTTCACCAGCACCGCGGTCTTCTTCAGCTTCTTGGCGACGCCGAACGCCGTGGCCAGCGCCGCGTCGTCGGTCTGCTCGCCGCGCACGATCTCCAGGAGCGGCAGGATCGCGACCGGGTTGAAGAAGTGGAAGCCGACGACCCGCTCGGGGTGCTTCAGCTTCGACGCCATCTCGGAGACCGACAGCGAGGAGGTGTTGGTGGCGAGGATCGCGTGCGCCGGGGCGACCGCCTCGACCTCCGCGAACACCTGCTGCTTGACGCCGATCTCCTCGAAGACCGCCTCGATGATGAAGTCGGCGTCCGAGAAGCCCTCGGCCTTGTCCAGCACACCGGAGACCAGGCCCTTGAGGCGGTTGGCCTTGTCCTGGTTGATACGGGACTTGGCGAGCAGCTTGTCGATCTCGGCGTGGACGTAGCCCACACCCTTGTCGACGCGCTCCTGGTCGATGTCGGTCAGCACGACCGGCACCTCCAGGCGGCGCAGGAACAGCAGCGCGAGCTGCGAGGCCATCAGGCCCGCGCCCACCACGCCGACCTTGGTGACCGGACGCGCCAGCGACTTGTCGGGCGCACCCGCCGGACGCTTGGCGCGCTTCTGCACCAGGTTGAAGGCGTAGATGCCGGAGCGGAGCTCGCCGCCCATGATCAGGTCGGCGAGCGCCTTGTCCTCGGCGTCGTAACCGGCCTGGAGGTCGCCGTCCTTGGCGGCCTCGATGATGTCGAGCGCGCGGTAGGCGGCCGGGGCCGCGCCGTGCACCTTGGAGTCGGCGATGAACCGGCCCTTGGCGACGGCCTGGTCCCAGGCCTCGCCGCGGTCGATCTCGGGGCGCTCGACCTTGATGTCGCCCTTGAGGACGTTCGCGGTCCAGATCAGCGACTGCTCCAGGAAGTCGGCGCCCTCGAAGATCGCGTCCGCGATGCCGAGGTCGAAGACCTGCTTGCCCTTGAGCTGGCGGTTCTGGTTGAGCGAGTTCTCGATGATCACCGTGACGGCGTTCTCGGCGCCGATCAGGTTGGGGAGCAGCGTGCAGCCGCCCCAGCCCGGGACCAGACCGAGGAAGACCTCGGGCAGCGAGAAGGCCGGCAGCGCCTTGGAGACGGTGCGGTAGGTGCAGTGCAGACCGACCTCGACACCGCCGCCCATGGCTGCGCCGTTGTAGTACGCGAAGGTCGGCACGGCCAGCGCGGCGAGGCGCTTGAAGACCTCGTGGCCGCCCTTGCCGATGGCCAGCGCGTCCTCGTGCTTCTTCAGCAGCTCGACGCCCTTGAGGTCGGCGCCGACCGCGAAGATGAAGGGCTTGCCGGTGACACCGGCGCCGACGATGGTGCCCTCGGCGGCCTCCTTCTCCACCTGGTCGATGGCGGCGTTGAGGTTCGCCAGCGAGCCGGGGCCGAAGGTGGTCGGCTTGGTGTGGTCGAAGCCGTTGTCCAGCGTGATCAGCGCGAACCGGCCCGCGCCGAACGGCAGGTCGAGGTGGCGCACGTGCGCCGAGGTGACGACCTCGTCCGGGAACAGCTCGGCCGCACCCTTCAAAAGCTCAGCGGTGGTGCTCACTTGCTGCCTCCGGCGTCCTTGTGGTGCGGGTTCTCCCAGATGACCGTGGCGCCCATGCCGAAGCCGACGCACATGGTGGTGAGGCCGTAGCGGACCTCCGGCTGCTCCTCGAACTGCCGCGCCAGCTGCGTCATCAGGCGTACGCCGGACGAGGCGAGCGGGTGGCCGAACGCGATGGCGCCGCCGTACTGGTTGACGCGGGCGTCGTCGTCGGCGATGCCGTAGTGGTCCAGGAACGCGAGGACCTGGACGGCGAATGCCTCGTTGACCTCGAAGAGGTTGATGTCCTCGATCGAGAGACCGGCCTTGGCCAGCGCCTTCTCGGTGGCCGGGATCGGGCCGTAGCCCATGACCTCCGGCTCGACGCCCGCGAAGGCGTACGAGACCAGGCGCATCTTGACCGGCAGGTTGTTCTCGCGCGCGAACTCCTCGGACGCGATGATCGACGCGGTGGCGCCGTCGTTGAGGCCGGCCGCGTTGCCCGCGGTGACGTTGCCGTGGACGCGGAACGGCGTCTTCAGGTTCGCCAGGCTCTCCAGCGTGGTGCCCGGGCGCATCGGCTCGTCGGCGGTGACCAGGCCCCAGCCGGTCTCGCCCACCTCGGCGTTGGTGTTGCGCACTGAGATCGGGACCAGGTCCTGCTGGATCTTCCCGTTCGCGTACGCCTTCGCCGCCTTCTCCTGCGAGCGCACGGCGTACTCGTCGGCGCGCTGCTTGGTGATGTGCGGGTAGCGGTCGTGCAGGTTCTCCGCGGTCATGCCCATGAACAGGGCCGACTCGTCGACGAGCTTCTCGCTCACGAACCGCGGGTTGGGGTCGACGCCCTCGCCCATCGGGTGGCGGCCCATGTGCTCGACGCCACCGGCGATCACCGCGTCGTACGCGCCGAACGCGATGGAACCGGCGACCGAGGTGACGGCGGTCAGCGCGCCGGCGCACATACGGTCGATGGAGTAGCCCGGCACGGACTGCGGCAGACCCGCGAGGATGCCGGCGGTACGGCCCAGGGTCAGGCCCTGGTCACCGATCTGCGTGGTCGCCGCGATGGCGACCTCGTCGATCTTCTTGGGGTCCAGGCCCGGGTTGCGGCGCAGCAGCTCCCGGATCGCCTTGACGACGAGATCGTCGGCCCGGGTCTCGTGGTAGATGCCCTTCGGGCCCGCCTTGCCGAACGGGGTGCGGACGCCGTCGACGAAGACGACGTCCCTGACGGTACGAGGCACGATGGCTCTCCTCCAGGGTGCGGGATGGCACTGCTGCGCGTGTCGCGTACGCCTGAGCGCGCGCTCACCCCGCCATGCTACTTGCGGGTAACCAAACTGCCCAGTCCCGGCGGCAGGAGCGGCGAAGGTCACACCGGCGCCGGGCCCCCGACATGGCCGTACCCCCTGACGACGGTGGTCGTCAGGGGGTACGCGGATGCCGTGCGGGTCAGCCGTTGGCGGCCAGCGCCGCCGCGAGCAGCGGTGTGACCTGCTCGATCTGCCAGCGCCGGGCGCCGTACGCCTCCAGCGCCTGGGCGATCGCCGCCTCGGAGCGGTCGCCCGGCGGCTCCCAGCACACCCGGCGGACCGTGTCCGGGGTGATCAGGTTCTCCTGCGGCATGTTCAGCCGCTCGGCCAGCTCCGACACCGCCGCGCGAGCGGCCGACAGCCGGGCCGCGGCGGCCGGGTCCTTGTCCGCCCAGGAGCGCGGCGGCGGCGGGCCCGCGACCGCCTGCCCGGGCTGCGGAAGCCCGGAGTCCGGCAGCGCCCGGGCCCGGTCGACGGCCGCCTGCCACTGCTCCAGCTGGCGCCGTCCCATCCGGTGGCCGTAGCCGGGCAGCGCCATCAGCGCCTGGACGTTCAGCGGCAGCGCCAGCGAGGCCTCGATGATCGCGGAGTCGCTGAGCACCTTGCCCGGCGAGACGTCACGCCGCTGGGCGACCTTGTCCCGGGCCGTCCACAGCTCGCGCACGGCGGCCATCTGGCGGCGCCGGCGGACCTTGTGCATCCCGGAGGTGCGCCGCCAGGGCTCCTTGCGCGGCGGCGCGGGCGGCGCCGAGGCGATCGCGTCGAACTCCTGGCGGGCCCAGTCCAGCTTGCCCTGCCGGTCGAGCTCCTTCTCCAGGGCGTCCCGCAGGTCGACGAGCAGCTCCACGTCCAGCGCCGCGTACCGCAGCCAGGGCTCGGGCAGCGGGCGGGTCGACCAGTCCACCGCGGAGTGGCCCTTTTCCAGGGCGTACCCGAGGACGCTCTCGACCATCGCGCCCAGGCCCACCCGCGGGAAGCCCGCGAGCCGCCCGGCGAGCTCGGTGTCGAACAGGCTGGAGGGGACCATGCCTATTTCCCGCAGGCACGGCAGGTCCTGGGTGGCGGCGTGCAGGATCCACTCGGTGTCGGCGAGGGCGTCGCCGAGCGAGGAGAGGTCGGGGCAGCCCACCGGGTCGACGAGCGCGGTGCCCGCGCCCTCCCGGCGGAGCTGGACGAGGTAGGCACGCTGGCCGTACCGGTAGCCGGAGGCGCGCTCGGCGTCCACGGCCACCGGGCCGGTGCCGGCCGCGAACGCGGCGACGACTTCGGCGAGCTCCTCGTCGGTGGCTACGACGGGCGGAATGCCGTCACGCGGCTCCAGCAGGGGAGTCGGCTGCCCATCGACCGGGACGTCGTCGTCCGGGGGGGCGCCCCCGGTGGTTCGCAGTGCTGTCTCTGCTGCGGTCTTTTGGGCGTCGGTCACCTGTCAAGGGTACTTGTGTATATGCCGCGCCCGTCGACGGAACGTTCCGTCGACGGGCGCGCGAGGGGCGCACGGCGCCTTGTGGGGGGAGCATGCCCCTCGGGACCTCTGGGTCAGTGGATGATTCCGGTACGCAGGGCGACGGCCACCATGCCGGCCCGGTCGCCCGTGCCGAGCTTGCGCGCGATCCGGGCGAGGTGGCTCTTCACGGTCAGCGCGGAGAGTCCCATGGACACCCCGATGGCCTTGTTGGACTGGCCCTCGGCCACGAGTCTCAGCACCTCGACCTCGCGCCCGGAGAGCTCGCGGTAGCCGCCCGGGTGGCTCGGGGCACCCGGGGGGCGGCGGTGCATACGGGCGGCCGCGGCGCCGATGGGGGCGGCGCCGGGGCGGCTGGGGTGGCCGATGTTGGTGCGGGTGCCGGTGACGACATAGCCCTTCACACCGCCCGCGAGGGCGTTGCGCACGGCGCCGATGTCGTCGGCGGCCGACAGGGCGAGACCGTTGGGCCAGCCCGCCGCTCGGGTCTCGGACAGCAGGGTGAGCCCGGAACCGTCGGGCAGATGGACGTCGGCAACGCAGATGTCGCGCGGGTTGCCGACGCGGGGACGTGCCTCCGCGATGGACGACGCCTCGATGACGTCCCGTACTCCGAGGGCCCACAGGTGGCGCGTGACGGTGGAGCGGACTCGGGGGTCGGCGACGACGACCATGGCCGTCGGCTTGTTCGGGCGGTAGGCGACCAGGCTTGCGGGCTGCTCAAGGAGAACGGACACCAGGCCTCCTGGGGGGAAGGTGCGGGACGGAGCCGGCTCGGGGATGAAGCCGGGGCGAACCGTGCAGATAGGGTCACAGACCTCTTCGGCAGCCTGCCCGTCCGCCTTTAGGGAATGATCACGATTTGGTGAGAAACATTTAGGGCAATTAGGACAGGTGGTCGACGGGGGAGTCACTGCCCGGTCTTTGTCCGCGGGTGTGTGGGTGGCTGGTCGCGCAGTTCCCCGCGCCCCTCAGGGGGTTCCCGGCAGCCGGAGAGTGCAGCTCAGCCACGGGCCTTCAGGGGCGCGGGGAACTGCGCGAGAAGAGGCCACGGCCCGCAGACGAACGAGGGTGTTCAGGGCCACGCACAACCGCCCGAACGGCCCGGACTACCTAGGGGCGCGGGGAACTGCGCGAGCAACCCACCACACACCCGCAGGCAAAAGCCGGACCCGCGCAGCGGTTAGCGAGGATCCCGTCGCTGCGGCAGCGAGACAACCCCCGCGTCCGGCCCCGCGACCGGCGGCAACCCGGCGACCTGGCACAACAGATCGCACCACGCCGCCAGATGCGCCCCCCCGTCCGGCACCCCGTCCCGCCCCTCCCGGGGCGTCCAGGACGCCCGGATCTCGATCTGCGTGGCGGGCAGCCGCTGCGAGAGCCCCCCGAAGTAGTACGAGCCCGCCCGCGTCACCGTCCCGCTGGCCTCCCCGTACGAGAGCCCCCGCGCCTCCAGCGCCCCCGTCAGCCAGGACCAGCAGACCTCCGGCAGCAGCGGGTCCGCCGCCATCTCCGGCTCCAGCTCCGCCCGTACGAGCGTGACCAGGCGGAACGTCCCCTGCCAGGCGTCGTGCCCGGCCGGGTCGTGCAGCAGCACGAGACGACCGTCCGCGAGGTCCTGGTCGTTCTCGACGACCGCCGCCTCCAGCGCGTACGCGTGCGGCGCCAGCCGCTGCGGCGGCCGGGTCGGGTCGACCTCGATCTCGGGGCGCAGCCGCGCGCCCCGCAGCCCGTCGACCGCCTGGCGGAAGACGAGCGGAACGGTCCTGCCGTCCGCACTGTCCGTGCCGCCGGCGCCATCCGAAGTTCGTCCCTGAGCGGCAGCCATGCGGGGAAGACTAGGCGGAACGGGCGCCCGGCGCCGGTAGGGACACCCGGGGCCCGCCGACGGCTTCGCGGCACGTGCGAAGATTCTGGGCGTGAACGCCAACGCACGCCCTTCGGGCCCGCCGACACAGACGTATGACTCCGCCTTCCTCAAGGCGTGCCGCCGTGAGCCGGTGCCGCACACGCCGGTCTGGTTCATGCGGCAGGCGGGGCGCTCGCTGCCCGAGTACCTGAAGGTCCGCGAGGGCATCCCCATGCTGGAGTCGTGCATGCGGCCCGAGCTGGTCACCGAGATCACGCTCCAGCCGGTGCGCCGCCACAAGGTGGACGCGGCCATCTACTTCAGCGACATCGTGGTGCCGCTCAAGGCCATCGGCGTCGACCTCGACATCAAGCCCGGCGTCGGCCCGGTCGTCGCCGAGCCGATCCGGACCCGCGCGGACCTCGACCGGCTGCGCGACCTCACCCCCGAGGACGTCCACTACGTCACCGAGGCCATCGGCATGCTGACCGCCGAGCTCGGCGAGACGCCGCTGATCGGCTTCGCGGGCGCGCCCTTCACCCTGGCGAGCTACCTCGTGGAGGGCGGCCCGTCGCGCAACCACGAGCACACCAAGGCGCTCATGTACGGCGACCCGCAGCTGTGGGCCGACCTGCTCGACCGCCTCGCCGAGATCACCGGCGCCTTCCTGAAGGTGCAGATCGAGGCGGGCGCCTCGGCCGTCCAGCTCTTCGACTCCTGGGTGGGCGCGCTGGCCCCCGCCGACTACCGCCGCTCGGTGATGCCCGCCTCCGCGAAGGTGTTCCGCGAGGTCGAGAAGTACGGCGTGCCGCGCATCCACTTCGGCGTCGGCACCGGCGAGCTGCTCGGCCTGATGGGCGAGGCCGGGGCGGACGTCGTCGGCGTCGACTGGCGCGTCCCGCTCGACGAGGCCGCCCGCCGCGTCGGCCCCGGCAAGGCGCTCCAGGGCAACCTGGACCCCGCGGTCCTCTTCTCCACGCCCGAGGCGGTCGAGGAGAAGACCCGCGAGGTCCTGGACGCGGCGGCGGGCCTGGAGGGCCACGTCTTCAACCTGGGCCACGGCGTGCTGCCGACGACGGACCCGGACGCGCTCACCCGCCTGGTGGACCACGTCCACACGCGGACCGCGCGCTGAACCGGAGCCGGCGGTCCGGTTCCCAGGCCTAGCTCCCCGCCGCCCGCACCGCCGACACGGCCTTGCGGGCGGCGACCAGGACCGGGTCCCAGACCGGTGAGAACGGCGGGGCGTAGCCCAGGTCCAGGGTGACCACCTGCTCCACGGTCATCCCCGCCGTCAGCGCGACCGCCGCGATGTCGACGCGCTTGGCGGCGCCCTCACGGCCGACGATCTGCACCCCGAGCAGCCGTCCCGTACGCCGCTCGGCGAGCATCTTCACCGCCATCACGGCCGCCCCGGGGTAGTACCCGGCGCTGTTGGTGGACTCGATGGTCGCGGTCACGAACTGGAGCCCCGCCTCGCGCGCCTCGTGCTCGCGCAGCCCCGTACGGGCGATCTCCAGGTCGCAGACCTTGCTCACCGCCGTACCGACGACGCCCGGGAAGGTCGCGTAGCCGCCGCCCACGCCCGAGCCGATGATCTGGCCGTGCTTGTTGGCGTGCGTGCCGAGCGCGATGTGCCGCTCGCGGCCCGAGACCAGGTCCAGGACCTCCACACAGTCGCCGCCCGCCCAGATGTCCTGGTGGCCGCGCACCCGCATCGCGCGGTCGGTGAGCAATCCGCCGTGCTCGCCCAGCGGCAGCCCGGCCGCCCGGGCGAGCTCCGTGCGCGGCTCGACGCCGATGCCGAGGACCACCACGTCCGCCGGGTACTCGGCGTCCGCCGTCGCCACCGCCCGCACCCGCCCGTCCTCACCGGTGAGGATCTTGGTGACCTCGGCGCCGGTGACCGTGGTGATGCCCATGGCGTCCATCGCCTCGTGGACGAGCCGGCCCATGTCCGGGTCGAGCGTGGACATCGGCTCCTCGCCCCGGGTCACCACCGTCACCTCGTAGTCGCGGCGCAGCAGCGCCTCGGCCATCTCCACGCCGATGTAACCCGCGCCGACGATCACCGCCCGGCGCCCGGACGTCGACGTCAAGGTGTCCAGGAGCGCCTGGCCGTCGTCGAGGGTCTGCACCCCGTGGACGCCCGGCGCGTCGATGCCCGGCAGCTCCGGCCGCACCGGCCGGGCCCCGGTGGCGACGACGAGCTTGTCGTACGCCGTCCAGGACTCCTCGCCGGACTCCAGGTCGCGGGCGCGCACCCGCCGCCCGTCCGTGTCGATCTCCAGCGCCTCCGTGCGCATCCGCAGGTCGATGTCGCGCTCGCGGTGCTCCTCGGGCGTGCGCGCGATCAGCTTGTCCCGCTCCGCCACCTCGCCGCCCACCCAGTAGGGGATGCCGCAGGCGGAGTACGAGGTGAAGTGGCCGCGCTCGAACACCACGATCTCCAGGTCGTCCGGCCCCCTCATCCTGCGGGCCTGCGACGCGGCGGACATCCCCGCCGCGTCGCCCCCGATGACCACCAGTCGCTCCGCCGCCATGGCGCACCCTCTCGCTCGGTCCGTCCTGCTCTCCCAGGGAAGATACGTGCGGGAGCGCCCGGGAATTCCCCTGGCGCGGCACTCGGCGCGGGGCTGTCGGCGGGGTCTGAGAGAGTGGGCGCATGGACAATTCGGCCGTCAGCGCACCGCACATCGTCGTCGTCGGAGGCGGTATCTCCGGGCTCGCCGCCGCGCACCGCCTGCTGGGGTCGGGCGCGCGGGTCACCGTCCTGGAGGCCACCGCCCGCCTCGGCGGCAAGCTGTACGCGGGCGAGATCGCGGGTGCGCGCGTGGACCTCGGCGCCGAGTCGATGCTGGCGCGCCGCCCCGAGGGCGTCGGCCTCGCGCGCGAGGTGGGCCTGGCGGACCGGCTGCGGCCGCCCGCCGCGACGGCGGCGATCTGGACCCGGGGCGCGCTGCGGCCGATGCCCAAGGGCCATCTGATGGGCGTCCCCGCCGACCCCGCCTCCCTCGCCGGGATCGTCTCCCCCGAGGGCCTGGCCCGGATCGCCCAGGACCGCGAACTGCCGCCGACCGAGGTCGGGGAGGACATCGGCGTCGGCGAGTTCGTCGCCGGCCGCCTCGGCCGCGAGGTCGTCGACCGGCTGGTGGAACCGCTCCTGGGCGGGGTGTACGCGGGCGACGCCTACCGGATCTCGATGCGCGCCGCCGTGCCCCAGCTCTACACCGCCGCGCGCGAGAACGCCTCGCTGCTCGACGGCGTGGCCCGGGCCCAGGCGAAGGCCGCCGCCGCGCCGCAACAGGACGGCCCGGTCTTCATGGGCCTGGACGGCGGCATGGGCACCCTGCCGCTCGCGGTCGCGGACGCCGTGCGGGCCGCGGGCGGCCGCATCCTCACGCAGGCGCCGGTGCTCGCCCTGACCCGTACGGCCAAGGGCTGGCTGGTGCGTACGGACGCGCCCGAGGCGCCCGCGATCGAGGCGGACGGCGTGGTCCTCGCCTCGCCCGCCCGGTCGGCGTCCGCGCTGCTCGCCGCCGAGTCGCCGTCCGCCGCCGCCGAGTTGGCCGGCGTCGAGTACGCGTCGATGGCCCTGGTCACCATGGCCTTCCGGCGCACCGACCTGGAGCGCCTGGAGCGCAGCTCGGGCTTCCTTGTGCCGTCGGTCGACGGCCGCGCGAT
This sequence comes from Streptomyces crystallinus, assembly GCF_039521265.1. Taxonomy (NCBI): domain Bacteria; kingdom Bacillati; phylum Actinomycetota; class Actinomycetes; order Kitasatosporales; family Streptomycetaceae; genus Streptomyces; species Streptomyces crystallinus. The sequence goes on from NZ_BAAACA010000001.1 coordinate 282,179, forward strand.
CAAGGCGTCCACCTTCTCCTCGTACAAGTGGCAGTGGGTCACCGACCGGGCCCCCGACCTCTTCGTGCTCCGCACCTCGATCGGGCGGTACGGCGAGGAGCAGCACCTGGAGCGCGACGACGCCGACCTGGTGGACATGTCGCTGGGCGACCTCGGGGCGGCGGTGGGTCTCGCCGCGAAGCCCGTCGCCACCGAGGTGACGCGCTGGACCGGCGGGCTGCCGCAGTACCCGGTCGGCCACCTCGCGCGCGTGGCGCGGGTCCGCGCCGCCGTGGCGAAGCTGCCCGGACTGCGGGTCTGCGGCGCCGCGTACGACGGGGTGGGCATCCCCGCGTGCGTCGCCGGGGCCCGGCGCGCGGCGGACGAGATCATCGCCACGTCGACCCTGGCGCAGAACACTCAGCGTGACGCGGGACAATAGCCTCATGAGTGCACCGGAAAAGATCCCGAACGCAGGGAAGAAGGCGAAGGACCTCAACGAGGTCATCCGCTACACGCTGTGGTCCGTCTTCAAGCTGCGCGACGTGCTGCCCGAGGACCGCACCGGGTTCGCGGACGAGGTCCAGGAGCTGTTCGACCAGCTCGCCGCCAAGGACATCACCGTCCGCGGCACCTACGACCTGTCCGGGCTGCGGGCCGACGCCGACCTCATGATCTGGTGGCACGCGGAGACGGCGGACGAGCTCCAGACCGCCTACAACCTCTTCCGCCGCACCAAGCTGGGCCGCGCCCTTGAGCCGGTCTGGTCGAACATGGCGCTGCACCGCCCCGCCGAGTTCAACAAGTCGCACATCCCGGCGTTCCTCGCCGACGAGAACCCGCGCGACTACGTCTCGGTGTACCCCTTCGTGCGCAGCTACGACTGGTATCTGCTGCCCGACGAGGACCGCCGCCGGATGCTCGCCGACCACGGCAAGATGGCCCGCGGCTACCCCGACGTGCGCGCCAACACGGTCGCCTCGTTCTCGCTCGGCGACTACGAGTGGCTGCTGGCCTTCGAGGCCGACGAGCTGCACCGCATCGTCGACCTCATGCGTCATCTGCGCGCCTCCGAGGCCCGGATGCACGTCCGCGAGGAGGTCCCGTTCTACACGGGCCGCCGCAAGTCCGTCGCGGACCTGGTGGCGGGCCTGGCCTGACGGCCGCCCCCACCGCGTATGCCCGGTGACCGGGCCCGTCGACCGCGGGCCCGGACTCACCCCTGACCCGGAAGATCAGAGAGCGGACGGCCGCAGCCCAGCCCTGGGCGCCGACCGCTCGTCCAGCGACACCGGGTTCGGCTCCGGGTGCGGCGCGCACGCAGCGCGCCGCACCGGCGTCCGTCCGGTCAGCAGATAGTCCACCAGGTAGCCGTTGACGCACTTGTTGGGACCGCCCCCGATGCCGTGCGTACCGGCGTCCTTCTCGGTCACCAGGACCGACCCCGGCAGTCTGCGCTGGAGCTCCAGCGCCCCGGGGTACGGCGTCGCCGCGTCCCGCTCGGCCGCCAGGATCAGCGTCGGCGGCAGCTGCCCGCGGCGCGTCCCCACGTCCACCGGCCGCTGCCGGGGCGCCGGCCAGTAGGCGCACGGCAGGTTCATCCAGGCGTTGTCCCACGTCTCGAACGGCGCGATCCGCGCGAGCGCGCTGTTGTCGCGGTCCCAGGTGGCCCAGTCCGTCGGCCAGGGCGCGTCGTTGCACTCGACCGCCGTGTACACCGCGTTCCCGTTCTCCTCGTCCCACGCCGCCTCCGGGCGCGGCGCGGCCTGCGCGATCAGCGGCTTGGGGTCGCCCTTGAGGTACGCCGAGAGCGCGCTGGCCCGCATCGCCCAGTAGTCGTCGTAGTACCCGGCCTTCAGATACGCCGACTGGAGCTGCGCGGGGCCGACCTTGCCGCCCGCCGGCTCCTCGGCCAGCCGGGCGCGCACCTTCTCGAAGTTCTCCAGGACCTGCTCGGCCGTGCTGCCCAGGTGGTAGACGCGGTCGTGCCGGGCGACCCACGCCCGGAAGTCCTCCCAGCGGCTCTCGAACGCGAGCGACTGGTCGAGGTTGTTGCGGTACCAGATCTGGCGCGGATCCGGGTCGACCGCCGAGTCGAAGACCATCCGGCGCACATGGGAGGGGAAGAGCGTGGCGTACACGGCGCCGAAGTACGTGCCGTAGGAGGCGCCCACGAACGTCAGCCTGCGCTGGCGCAGCGCCGCCCGCAGCACGTCGAGGTCGCGCGCGTTGTTGAGGCTGGTGTAGTGCCGCAGCGCCGCGCCCGCGTTCCGCGCGCAGCCCTGCGCGTACGCCTTGGCCTGCGCGATCCGCTCTAGCTTGTACGAGGGCGAGGGGTCGGTCGGGGACGGGGTGGGGGCCTTGGTGAAGTCCTTGGGGTCCTGGCAGGACAGCGGCGCGGAGCGGCCCACCCCGCGCGGGGCGTAGCCGACCAGGTCGTACGCCCCCGCGATCCGCTTCCACTCGGGCAGGGCCCCGACCATCGGGAAGTACATGCTGGAGGCGCCCGGGCCGCCGGGGTTGTACACCAGCGCGCCCTGCCGCTCGTCCTTCTTGCCGGTGGCGCGCACCCGGCTGACCGTGAGGGCGATCTGACGGCCCTTCGGCTTGGCGTAGTCGAGCGGGACCCGGAGCGTGCCGCACTGGATGCTGTCGGGCAGCATCTCCGCCTTGGGGCAGCGGCCGAAGGCGATGCCGGTGGCCGCGGCGCGCCGCGCGGCGACCACCGTGCCGTGCGCCTCGGCGGTGAGCGGGTCCACCCCGCCCGCCGGGGCGGCGGCCAGGGTGGAAAGAACGACGGAACTGAGCGTTCCGTACAGTACTGCTGCTCTCATCGCACATCCCTCTTGCGGTCCATCCGGAACGACAGGCCCGGCGTGCCGGTCCGGCACGACAAATCCGGCGCTCGACGGTTCGGTATAAAAGGGATGATTAGCGGATGAATTGATGAAGTAAAGCACCGCAGTGCGGTGCGCCGGGAGCAAAGTCGCCCGTCAGGCGGCCCGTTTGCCGCGCAGGGCGGTCCGCAGCTCCGGGTCCTCCACCGCGCTCACGCCCCGGACCGCCACGGCGGTGAGCGGGTCGCCCGCCGGGTCGATCCGGCCGAGCAGGCGCTGGCCGTCGGGGGAGGCCCAGCGGGTGTGCGGGTGGACCTCGAAACGGGCGATGAAGAGACAGCCGAGGGTGAGGACCGTCGGCAGCGAGAACCAGGCCGCGATCTCCGTCTGGGTGGCGCGGTCCTGACCGGGCATCAGGAGCGCGATCGCGCCGAGGGTGACGGTGAGCGCCGCCGCGCCGCGTACGGCCCGCACGGAGGCCGTGACGCCCGTCCTGGTGGCGTCCGGGACGGCGAGCCCGGCCGCCGCGAGCCGGTCGGCCAGCGCGTGCACCGCGTCGGCGGCGGCCGCGGCCGACCGGATCGCCGCTATCCGGGCCTGTCCGCCGGGGCCGATCGCGCCTATCACCGACCGCTCCAGGTCGTCCCGGCCCTCCGGGTCGACGACCGTGGCCCAGCCGGTGTGCGCGAGCAGCAGCCGCCGGGCCCGGTGCATGGTGACCAGGGTCAGATCGGTGACCCGCAGCGGGCCGCCCGCGAGGAAGGCGGCCTCGTACAGCGAGAGGCCGAGTTCCGGGTCCCGGGTGACTGGGCCCTGGTCGGCCGCCGCGGACGCGGCGAGGCAGAGCCGCCCGCACGAGACGGCGGACGCGAGGCACGCGGCGACCAGGAAGAGAACCCAGAACATGGCCGAGTTGTATGTGAAGCGGTCAGCTCGGCGCCATGGCTTTCCCATGATGTGGACATGGAGTTATCGGTTCGTTACGGAGTGTCGGGGCTCGCGGCCGGGTCCTCGGCGGGGCCACCGGTCGGGTTGGCGCGGCTGGCGGCGGGCGGCAGCGGGAACGACGGGGTGACCGGGACGGGGGAGGCGGGAGTGGCGCCCGGGGTGGGCGGGGGAGGGCCGCTGGGGGAGGCGGTGGTGCCCGAGACGCTGTCCCGGGCCAGCGCGTCGAAGTCGACGAGACCGGTCGCCTCCAGCATCCGGATGTGGTCCAGGACGGTCGTGTTGGCGTCGTCGGCGAGGGCGCGCACCAGCGAGTTGCGGGTGTTGGCCCGGATCTGCGCGACCAGCGAGAACACCTTCCCGTGCGCCGAGCGCAGGATGTTGGCGAAGTCCTTCTCGTACGTGGTGCCGCTCTCCGAGGTCAACGTCCTCAGCCAGCCCCGCTGTTGCTCGTTGGGCTGGCTCGGCAGCTCCATCCCGAGCTGGGCCGCGACCTCGCGCACGCGCGCGTCGAGGAAGGCGTGCCCGTCGACGAGGTGGTGCCCGGCAGCCGTGACGGCGGCACTGGGCGCCCGCTCGACGGCCTGCTGCCCGGCGGGCAGCTCCCACAGCCCCGCGAGTCTGACCCGTACGACGAAGTCCCGGTCGGCGGCCGAGAGCGGCCCCCAGCGGGTGGGCACGGAACCGGCGTTGAGGTTGGCGAGTCCGGTGCCCGAGCGGTCGGCGTAGGACCAGACGGGGAAGAGCAGGGCGGCGATGGTCGCGGTCAGGGCGACAGCGACCAAGCCGGTACCGGAAAGGAATATCCGACGCATGAAAGCCTCCAAGTGCGGTGCGCACGGTAATGCGGAGGCGGGTGATCCGGGGAGTGTTTTGAGGAAAACGGTGACGGGACGGTGTGGGAGGCATCACGAGTCGGCCGAGCCCCGGGTGCGCTCCGGGGACCGGTGGTACCGTGCCCGCCCGCGCCCGGCGGGGTCTAGGCGGCCCTGACGAGCCCGCGCAGGACGCGGGCCGCGCGGCCCTGCCGCCTCGGGCCGGAGCGCTCCTTCTGCCAGCGCCCCAGCTGCCGTGCGACGCCGTCGTCGAGGCCGCCCCGCTCGATCAGCGCCGCCACGAAGTCGAGGGCGTCGCGGCGGTAGCCGTCCCGCAGGGGTCGCGCCTTGGCGTACGCGAGGTACGCCGGCCGGTAGGCGTCCTTGAGGATCCGGGGCAGCTCGGGCGCCACCTTGGCCACGACGTCCGCCCGCTTGGCGGCGAGGGCCCGCGCCTGGACGCGCAGACGCGCGGGGTCGAAGCCGGGGGGCACGGGGGTGCCGGCGACCAGGGCGGAGAGGAGAGAGGTCTGGGCGACCGCGAGCCGCGTACGGCGGGCTTCTTCTTCCCCACCCCGCCCCTTCCCGAAGTCCCTTGGCCGGGCGGCCGGCGCTACGTCTGCGGGCCGCGGGTGGCTGGTCGCGCAGTTCCCCGCGCCCCTGGGGGGTGCTGCCTCGGCGGTGTTCGAGGGGCGGAGCCCCGAGGTTGAGGGGCGCGGGGAACTGCGCGACCAGCCCCCACCGGCCCGCAGGTCACCGCGGCGCCCGGGGCGCAGCCCCGAAGCGGGGTCCTGGGGCGCAGCCCCCGGGCCCGGTGACGCCCCCGCCACCACGGCGCGGATGGCCGACAGTTCCCCGGCCAGCTCCGCCTCCGGCGGAAACGCGTCGTCGCGCTCCAGCAGCACCCCCGGCGGCGACACCCGCCCCACCAGCTCCGCGAGTACCTCCAGCACCTCCGCCCCCACCGGATGCGCATGCGTGTCGTGCCACACGCCGTCCTTCTCCACGCCCCCGGCGACATGCACGTACGCGATCGCCTCCACCGGCAGCTCCGCGAGCGCCTTCGCCGGGTCCTCACCCCGGTTCACCCGGTTGGTGTGGAGGTTCGCCACGTCGATCAGCAGCCGCACCCCCGTACGGTCGACCAGCTCCGCCAGGAACTGGCCCTCCGTCATGTCCTCGTCCGGCCAGTTCACCAGCGCCGCGATGTTCTCCAGCGCCAGCGGCACCGGCAGGTGGTCCTGCGCGATGCGGACGTTCTCGCAGAGCACCTCCAGCGCGTCCCAGGTGCGCGGCACCGGCAGCAGATGCCCCGCCTCCAGCCGCGGCGACGCGGTCAGCGCACCCCCGGCCCGTACGAACGCGATGTGCTCGGTGACCAGCGGCGACGACAGCGCCTCGGCCCGCGCCGCCAGCTCGGCCAGCCGCCCGGCGTCGGGCCGGTCCGCGCCGCCGAGGCCCAGCGAGACGCCGTGCGGCACCACCGTGACCCCGCGCGCCCGCAGCCGTACCAGCGACTCGGGAAGGCGGCCGGGGCAGAGGTTCTCGGCCACCACCTCCACCCAGTCGACGCCCGGCAGCCGCTCGACCGCGTCGGCGATCTCCGGCCGCCAGCCGATGCCCGTCCCCAGCTTGAGCTCCATGGTGGGCCTCCCCCGGCCGCGGATGTCCTGGCGGTCATGGCGCGCGGAGCGGCCATGACGTGTGGAGTGGTCATGACCCCGCCAGGCCCGCGCCAACCCGCAGACCCCCACGTTCAGAGCTTCATTTGAGGTTGCCGCTCACCTCGTGCGGGCGCGTACCTCACACCCACCGGCTCACTTCTGCGTGGCCAGCGCGTCGTAGTCCACCAGCCCCGTCGCCTCCAGCATGTTGATGTGGTCGAGGACCGTCTGGTTCGCGTCCTGCGCCAGATCGCGCACCAGGGAGTTGCGGGTGTTGGCCCGGACCTGGGCGACCAGGCTGAACACCTTGCCGTGGGCGCGCCGCAGCAGATTGGCGAACTTGGTCTCGTAGTCGCGGCCCTGCGCCGCCGAGAGTTCCTTGAGCCAGCCCTGCTGCTGCTCGTTGGGCTGGTTGGGCAGCTCCATGCCGAGCTGCGCGGCGACATCGCGCACGTGCTTGTCCAGCGAGGTGTGCCCCATCACCAGGTGGTCCCCGGTCGCCTTGATCGCCGCGCTGGGTGCCCGCTCCTGCGCCTGCTGCCCGGCGGGCAGCTCCCACAACCCGGCCAGCCGGACCTTGGTCACGAACTCGCGGTCGGTGGGCGAGAGCGGCCCCCACTTGGTCGCCACGGACGCCGAGTCGAGGTTCGACTTGTCCGTCCCCAGCCGGTCGGCGTACGACCAGACGGGGAAGGCGAGCGCGCCGATGGTGGCGGCCAGCGCCACGATGATCAAGGCCGTTCCGTTGAAGCGGCTGAGTGTGCCGATCCCCTCGGTCCGGTCCGTCCGTCCGATGCGTCGCATCAACATGCCTCCCGTGCAGGCAACTTGGCAGTACCGGGAGGTACGGACGGGACGGGAGTTGCGTTCAGATCGTCTGGGGGGACGCGACCGGGGCCGTCAGCCGAGCCGCGGCCGCAGCCGCGCCCGCAGCGCCGGGTGGTCCGCCACCACCGTGCACGACCCCGGCGCGATCTCCGTGAAGCCCGCGTCCCTGACCACCGGCAGCCCGCTCGACGTCAGCGCGGTCCAGCGCTCACGCGGCGCGACCCGTACCGACAGGGCGAAGTCCGCCTCGCGCCACGCCGTGCGCTCCGCGTCCGTCAGTTCCCACCAGGCGAGCTGGGCGCCATGGCCGGCCTGGGCCATCGTCTTGCCCGCCGACATGTCGAGCTCCGGGTTGAGCCACAGCACCGGCGCCAGCGGGTCGGCGGCGGGCGGCTCGGCCGGATCGTCCAGGTCCGTGCCCGAGACCTGGAGCTTGAGCAGCTCCTTGGGCCAGCCGTCCAGCGGCACCGGCGGGAAGACCCGCACCTCCGCGGACTTCCCGGTGACCGTGATGCCCGGCAGCGCGGACGCCTTGCGCCACTCCGCGCCGCGCGCCCGCCGCACCACCTTGCGGATCCTCGCGTCCTGCCAGTCCCGCACGGCCCGCGCCCACTCGCCCTCGCCCAGCGACCGCTCGTCGGCGAGCATCACCAGAACGGCCCGGGCGGCGGTCTCCAGCGCGTCCGTACGGGCCGGCGGCTCGGCCTTCTCTATGCGGACGACCAGCGGGAGGACGTACTGGGGGGCCTCGTCGCGTACGTTCGGCTGCTCCTCGAACGGGCTCTCGGCGGGTGTCACGGGGGTCTCTTCGCTGCTCACCCGACCAGTCTGCCAGCCCCCGGTTCCCGGGTTCTTGGCGGAACGAACCCTTCCGGGACAGGATGCCTCGCATGAAGAGCGATCTTTTTACATCGGAGCACATGGCGCAGCCGGCCACCGAGGCCGGAATGACCCTGCAGAACGCCAAGTCCATCAAGTACGCGGTCAACGGCGAGATGCTCGCGCGCCAGGGGGCGATGATCGCTTACCGCGGCAACCTCCAGTTCGAGCGCCGGGGCCAGGGCATAGGGGGCATGCTCAAGCGTGCCGTCACCGGCGAGGGCCTGCCGCTGATGGCGGTCAAGGGCCAGGGCGAGGCGTGGTTCGCGCACGAGGCGCAGAACTGCTTCGTCGTCGACATCGAGCAGGGCGACGTGCTGACCGTCAACGGCCGCAACGTCCTCTGCTTCGACGCCTCCCTCTCGTACGAGATCAAGACCGTCAAGGGCTCCGGGATCGCCGGTGGCGGCCTCTTCAACAGCGTCTTCACCGGCTGGGGCCGACTCGGCCTGGTGTGCGAGGGCAACCCGCTGGTCATCCCGGTCAGCGCGCAGCAGCCGGTGTACGTCGACACGGACGCGGTGGTGGGCTGGACCGCCAACCTGAGCACCTCGCTGCACCGCTCGCAGTCCATCGGCTCGATGATCCGCGGCGGCTCCGGCGAGGCGGTGCAGCTGATGCTCCAGGGCGAGGGCTACGTGATCGTCCGGCCGAGCGAGGTGACACCGAAGAAGGCGGAGCAGCACTGATCGCTGCGCTGTGCTGCCCGGACTTTGTCTGCGGGTGAGCGGTGGGTTGCTCGCGCAGTTCCCCGCGCCCCTGGGTAGGACGGCCAGTTCGGGCGGTTTTTCCGCGCCCTCGGGGGCCCGCTTTCGTCTGCGGGTGAGTGGTGGGCTGGTCGCGCAGTTCCCCGCGCCCCTAGGCAGGACGGCCAGTTCGGGCGGTTCTCCGTGTCCCCGGACCCGTCGTCGTCTGCGGGTTGTGGCCGCTTCTCGCGCAGTTCCCCGCGCCCCTAAAAGCCTGCGGCTGAGGCGGGTGCTTCGGCCGCCCCCCCGGGGGCCTTGGGCTGGCCTGCGTTCCCGGCTGCGGCCAACCCCCTGAGGGGCGCGGGGAACTGCGCGAGAAGCGGCCACCGGCTCGCAGCCGACGAACGACCCAGGGGCGCGGGGAACTGCGCGACCAGCCCACCACTCAGCCGCAGACAAAGACCGGGCACAAAAGGGGCGCGGGGAACTGCGCGACCAGCCCACCACTCAGCCGCACACAAAGACCGGGCTCACCGCCCCGCGGACGCGCCGATCAGCTCGGACACCTTCACGAAGCGGTACCCGCGCCCCCGCAACTCCGGCACGATCCGCCGAACCGCCCGCTCCGTGACCGGCGCCGCGCTGCGCGTGCAGTGCATGACCACCAGCGACCCCGGCTTCACCCCCGCCAGCACCTGCTCCGCCACCGCGTCCGCGTCGTGCGCGAACGCGTCCCCGCTCACCACGTCCCACTGCACCGCGGTCATCTTCAGCGGCGCCAGCGCCCGCAGCACCTCGTCGTCGTAGCAGCCGCCGGGGAAGCGGAAGTACGGCACCGCGTCACGCACCCCCGCCTTCTTGAAGGAGGCGGTCGCCTTCTCGACGTCGGCGCGCATCCGCTCCCGGCCGACGACGGGCAGCCCGTAGCAGGGGGACTTGAAGGCGTAGTGGCTGTACGAGTGGTTGGCGACCTCGAAGTTCGGGTCGGTCCCGATGGCGCGGGCCTGGGCCGGGTACTCGTCGGCCCACCGGCCCGTCATGAAGATGGTGGCCGGCACCTTGAGCCGCCGCAGGTCGGCGATGAGCGCGGGGTTGTCGAAGCGCTCGCCGCCCGCCGCGCGCGCCCCCTGGTCGGCGGTCATGTCGGCGTCGAAGGTGAGCGCGACGATCTTCTGGCCGCCCTGGGGAGCGCGGCTGAACACCGGGGTGAGGCCGCCGGGCCCGGGCGCGAGCGTGGGTACCTGCCGGGGAGCCCGCGCGGGGGCGGAGGCGGACGCGGAGGGCGCGGCCGGGGCCGTGGAAGGCCGACCGGCCCCCGGCGCCGCCTTCGCGCCACGGTCGACGGGAGCGGGATCGGAGCCGCAGCCCGCCAGCGCGGCACCGAGAACGGCAATCGCCAGCAGCTTTCGTACAGAAATGGTCACGGGCGGAAGTTATCCGATCATGCGCTTAACGGCGGCGTACACGGCCGTGGGACCCCATACGTTTCCGGCCAATGAGTGAACCGGAAGGAACCGGTCCGATAACCCGGCGCCCGGGAGCGCGCAGGGGCCCGCGAGCGCGCCTCGGCAGAGCTCGCGGGCTCGGTCGCGCGCCGGACACCCGGACGGTCGCGCGCCGGTTCCCGTTCGCCGCAGGAAAGCCGCATATGCGGGACGGGCTGCGCGATCGGCCGTGTTCGGCCGGGGTGTTCGCCGCCGCGAAGCGAGGAGGGCGGCTGCGGCCGGTGCCACCGCACCCGGGGGAGGCGGACATTCCCCTTTCGCCGTACGGGAGCCGGTAAGCGCCTTCCCCGGCGGCCGCGTCCGTACAGAGCAATCGGTTTCTTTGCCGAGCGCTTACGGAGTCCAATTCCAGCCTCGGCGACACGGCTCTTGTCGCTCCGGCGGACCCGTGGTTAGGCTCCCGCTCGTTTCGAATCCTGCACACTTTCTTCGCAACCTGACCAACTGTGGGGTGGCTGTGCGTGAACCAGGGTTATCGGCCTTGGCAGAGGTGCGGCCGCAGCGGCCGCAGTGGCTGAAGTCCAAGCCATGGCGGCGTGCTTCGTCACCAGTGGGGCGCTAGTGGGATCCGCCACCGCGGCCGTCGGCAAGACGGCCGTCCGCGGGCCGCTGCCCCGGGACGTCCGGCTGTTCTGGTGCGCGAGCGCCGCCGACGCGCTCGGCAGCCAGGCCTCCGGCGTCGTCCTGCCGCTGCTGCTCCTGGGCCTCGGGTACTCCGCCGCGACCGTAGGGCTCGTCGCGGGCGTGTCGACCGCGGCCGGGCTGCTCCTCGCCCCGCTCGCCGCCGTGCCCGCCGACCGGGGCGCGCGCAAAACGGTGATGCTCTGGTCCGCCATGGTCTCCGCGCTCGCCATGGGCGGGGTCGCCGTGGCCGCCGCCGCGGGCCGTCCGCCGCTCACGCTGCTGCTGGGCGCGGTCCTGGTGGAACGTTTCTCCACGGCCGTGTACGAGGCGGCCGCGGCCGGCACCGTGGCGCTGATCGCGCCGCCCGCCGACAGCCCCCGGGTGGTCGCCGGACTCACGGCCGCAGACCAGGGCGCGCTGGTCGTCGGCCCGGCCCTGGGCGGCGCCCTCTACCAGGCCTCCCGCGCCCTGCCCTTCGTCGCGGACGCGCTCTCGTACACGGTCGCGGCGGTGTGCGTGGGCGCGCTGAAGTCGGACCTGCGGCCGGGGGAGCAAGCGCTGCGGGAGACTCCGGGACCGCCCCCGGGGAAGGCCCCGCAGGCCTCGGGGCACGCCGCTTCCCCCGCCGCCCCGAGTCCGGCGGACCCTCGCCGAAGCCGCCCGCGCGGGGCCGCCCTGCGCGCCGAGCTGGGCGCCGGGCTCGCCCTCGTCCGCACCTCGCCCTTCCTCCGGCTCGTCCTGATCTGGACGGCCACCGTCAACGGCGTGATCGTCGCGCTCTACTACGGCGCCGTCTTCACCCTCCAGAAGAGCGGCGACGGCGGCACCCCGATGGGCCTGGTCCTCGCGCTCTCCGGCGCCGCCGGGCTGGTCGGGTCGCTGGCCGCCCCCCGGGTCGTGGGCCGGATCGGCGCGGCCCGCCTCCTGGTCACCGTCTCGTGGCTGCTCGTGCCGCTCGCCGCCGCGCTGGCGAGCGCCGAGGGCCCCTGGGCGTACGGCGCCCTGTTCGGGGTGTTCTGCCTGCTGATGCCGCTGGTCACCGTGGTGCTCCAGTCCCGGGCGATCCAGGAGACCCCGCCCGCGCTCCAGGCCCGGACCGGCGCGGTCCTCGCCACCGCCGTCGGCGGCTCCGCCGCCCTCGCGCCCGTCCTCGCGGGCGTGTGCGCCGCGCGCGCCGGCACGGCGGCGCCCGCCGTCGCGAGCGCGGCGGTGCTGACCCTGCTCGCCTGCTGGACGACGTACGTACGGATCCCGGCGCGGGGAGCCGCCGTATGACCGGCCGCTACCAGGTCTACCGGGCCGCGCTGCCCGAGGTGTGCGCCGCCGACCCGGCGCGGATGACGTTCACCGGCGACGCCGAGGGCCGCTGCGAGGTGTTCACCTGGGACGCCCGGACCGAACGGATCCGGCAGGTCACCGACCGGCCGCAGGGCACCTTCCACCACGCCCTCGACCCCGACGGCCACGTCTGGTGGTTCGACGAGGACGAGCACGGCGCCGGGCACTGGCGGTTCCAGCCCTTCGGCGGCGGCGCCGACCGCCCCGGTCTGACCGGAACGGCCGCGGGCGAGCCGCGCGGCCTCGCCGTCAGCGACAGCGGCACCGTCGCGATGGGCCTCGGGGACGCGCTGACCACCGCCGTCCACATCGGCGTACGCGGCGGCCCGGCCCGCGAGGTGACGCGCGTCGACGGCCACGCCACCCTCGGCGGCCTCACCCCCGACGGCCGCCTCCTCGCCGTCAGCGGCGCGGCGGGCTCGGCGCGGGCCGTGACCGTCCTGGCCGACGACGGCGCCACGCGCGCGGTGCTGCCCGGCGACGGCCCGCACGGCAGACTCTGGTCGCTCGGTTTCGCCCCCGCCGGCGACCGCGCCGAACTGCTCCTCGTACGCGAGGCCGACGACCGGTATCTGCTGGCTGGGTGGCGGCCGGGGGACGCGGCGGTGACCATCCACTCCTGGTGCGCCTTCGACACCGAGTTCACCGCCCTCTGGCACCCCGACGGCCGCTCGGTCCTGGTCCGCCAGGACCGCCACGGCCGCAGCTCCCTGCACCGCGTCGACCTGCGCGCCCGTACCGTCGAGCCCGTGCCGACCCCGCGCGGCACCCTCTTGGACGCCGCCCCCCGCGCCGGAAGCGACGTCCACTACCTCTGGACGGACACCGCCCACCCGCCCAGGATGGCCTCCACCGCCGGGACCCCGCTGCCGCCCACGCACGGCATCCCCGCCCCGGTGCCCGGCGAGCACCGCGACTTGTGGACGCCCGGCCCCGACGGTCCGGTGCACAGCCTGCTCAGCCTGCCCGAGGGGCGTAAGGGCCCGGTGCCCGCGGTGTTCCTCGTGCACGGCGGGCCCGCCGACCACGACCGGGACGCCTACGACGGCGTGGTCCACTCCCTGGTCGCCTCCGGCTTCGCCGTCGTCCGCGTCAACTACCGCGGCTCCACCGGCTACGGACCGCGCTGGCGCCGGGCGTTCGGCCAAGGCGTCGGCCTCACCCAGGTCGAGGACCTGGCCGCGGTACGCGCCGACCTCGTCGCGCGCGGTGTCGTACGCGCCGGCGCGGCCGGGCTGTGGGGCACCTCCTGGGGCGGCTACCTCGTCCTGCTCGCCCTCGGACTGCGCCCAGGCCTGTGGCAGGCGGGCGTCGCGGTCAAGCCGGTGGCCGACTGCGCCGCCGCCTACCGCACCAGCACCCCGGCCCTGCGCGCCCTGGACGAGCGGCTGTTCGGCGGCACCCCCGACGAGGTGCCCGAGCGGTACGCGCGCAGCTCGCCCCTGCGGTACGCGGCCGCCGTGCGCGACCCGCTCCTGGTCGTCGCCGCGACCCGGGACGCCAAGTGCCCGCCCGGCCAGGTCCGCGACTACCTCGCCGCCCTGCGCCACGCGCGCGTGCCCCACGAGTCGATGTGGCTGGAGACCGGCCACGACGGCTACCAGGCGGACGACCACGTGGCGGTGCTGCGCCGCGCCGTGGTCTTCCTCGACCGCGAGCTGCGCGGCCCCCGCCGCGCGGCCGCCCCCAAGACTCCCCGCTCGGACCGGAGCGGGGATTCCGGACGGGTCCGCACCAAGGCCCCCGCCGGAACAGGCACCACCCGACACGATGAGAGGAGTTCCCATGCAGAAGGACATCATCCAGAACGACCCGCTCGCGGGTGACGAGGAGAACCGCAAGCCCAGCGTCGGCGTGACCATCAAGGTTCCGTTCCGTAACGCCGAGGACGGCGAAGAGGACTGATCCTCGCCGGCCGGCCCGGCGGTCTCGACCGCCGGGCCGGCCGGTGCCGGCCCCCGGGGCCCGGCCCCTTTTTCCTTACGTCCGTGCACCCCGCGAGGAGTCGACATGCGTGTTCTGCTGGTCAATATGCCCTGGTCGCCGATCGACCTGCCGTCACTGGCCCTGGGAATCCTCAAGCGCAGCGTCGACGAACGCGTGCCGGGCGGCAAGGCGGAGGTGCTGCACGCCAACCTCGAATTCACCGACTGGATCACCCGGCGCACCGAATTCACCGCCGACGACTACGAGTACTACGCGCTCTCCTCCTATTTCATGGGCTGCGGCGACTGGGTCTTCTCCTCCGCCCTTTACGACGACCCCGCCTGGCGCGACCAGGAGTTCGCGGACGCGATGAAGGGCAAGCTGCGCAAGTCCCGGCTGCGTATGTCACAGGAACTGCACCGCGCCGTGCCGGAGTTCGTCGAGATGATCGCCGAGCGGATCGTCGCGTACGCGCCCGACGTCGTCGGCTTCACCTCCACCTTCCAGCAGAACACCGCGGCCCTCGCCGCCGCCAAGCACGTCAAGCGGCTCGCCCCGCACATCGTGACCGTCATGGGCGGCGCCAACTGCGACGGCGAGCAGGGCGAGGCCGTCCACCGCAACTTCCCCTTCGTGGACCACGTCATCCGAGGCGAGGGCGAGACCGCCTTCCCGCAGCTGCTCACCGCCATCGGCGAGGGCTCCGACCCCGGCGTGCTCGCCAAGGTGCCGGGCCTGTGCCACCGCGGCGCCGACGGCACGAGCGTGGCCAACCCGATGGCCACCAGCCCGATCCCGCCCGCGGCGATCCTGCCGCCGGACTACAGCGGCTACTTCGAGCGCCTGGGCACCTCGGTCGCCCGCAACTGGGTCGAGCCGAAGCTGGTGGTCGAGGGCGCCCGGGGCTGCTGGTGGGGCGAGAAGCACCACTGCACCTTCTGCGGGCTCAACGGCTCGTTCATGCAGTACCGCTCCAAGACCCCGGAGACCTTCTACTCGGAGATCATGGAGCTGGCCCGGCAGCACCGGGTCCTCGACATGTACCTCGTCGACAACATCCTCGACATGGGCTACCTCTCCACGGTCCTGCCCCGCATCATCGAGAGCGGCTACGACCTGCGCATGCACATCGAGATCAAGGCCAATATGCGCCGCAGCCAGCTCCGTACGCTCGCCGACGCCGGACTGATCTACGTCCAGCCGGGCATCGAGAGCCTCAACAACCGCGTGCTCGACCTCATGGACAAGGGCGTCAGCGGCTGCCAGAACGTCCGGATGCTCCGCGACGGCGCCGAGACCGGCCTCTCGGTCGCCTGGAACTACCTCCACGGCTTCCCGGGCGAGACCGCCGAGGACTACGACCCGGTGATCGCCCAGATACCGGCACTCGAACACCTCAACCCGCCGGTCGACCTGTCCGCGCGCATCGCCATCGAACGCTTCAGCCCCTACTTCAACCGCCCCGAGCTCGGCTTCGACGGCCTGCGCCCCGAGGAGCACTACCGCTTCACCTACGACCTGCCCGAGTCCGAGCTCTACGACCTCGCGTACGTCTTCGAGGCCCCGCAGCGCGGCATCGGCGAGCCCACGGTGACCGCCCTCAACGACGCGCTCGACGCCTGGAAGAAGAACCACGCCGACGCCCGCCTCACCCACGCCGACCTCGGCGACCGCATCGTCCTGGTCAGCCGGCGGCGGATGTTCTCCTGGCGCGCGATGGAGCTCACCGACCCGTACGAGCTGGTCGCCTTCCGCCTCCTGGACCAGCCGCACACGGCCGCCGCCCTCACCCGCAAGGCAGCCGCCCGGGCCAAGGACGCCGCCCGCGACGAGGGCGAGGTGCAGCGGCTGCTCGACCGCTGGGTGGAGCTCGGCCTGGTCTTCACCGACGGCGGCCAGTACGTCCACATCGCGCCCTCCGCCGTCAACGAGGACCTGCTGCGCCTGGACTTCATGCGCCACGCCCACGCGGCGCTCGACGCGGCCGGGCAGCCCGCGAGCCCGGAGCCCGCCCGCCCCGAGCCCGCCCACGTATGACCCGACCGCAGACCGCGAAGACCGTACGAGCCGGAGGACCAGCCCGATGAGCACCGCCCTGACCCCGCGCACCGCGGCCCTCACCGTCGCCGCCTGGCGCGACTACGACCCCGACGCCTGCGCCCTGCCCGGCATGGCCCTGGGCGACCTCGAACTGACCGGCCCCGCGGGGGAGGAGGCCGACCGGCTGTGGGAGGCCGGCGTGCGCCGTGTCCGGCTCGCGGAGCCGGTCGACCTCGCCGACCTGAGCGCCCCGGGCGCCGCCCGGCAGGCCGTGCGCGCCCTGAGCCTGGCGCGGGACCTGACCGCCCGCGCCGTCCTGGTCGAGTGGAGGCTGCGGCTCGACCCGGCGGCCGACGCCGACACCTGGAAGGTCCTCAGCCATATCCAGCCACCGCAGCGCATCGACGGGCCGGCCGGCGCGGCCGAGGCGCTGCGCCAGTGGCGCGAGGGCCACTACCTCTGCAAGTGCCTGTGGCGGCAGGGCCCCGGCTTCGTCCAGATCCGCGACCGCCGCTGGGGCGACCTGCGCCGCTTCACCGCGGACGAGCCCGAGTACCACGAGGTCATCAAGGCGCTGGTCTACGGCGCCCCGGCGGACTCGGTCCCGCCCGCCGTCCTCGCCGACTTCCGCTCCGAGAAGCTGGTCCTCGAGGTCGGCGAGCTGGCGTGGTGGCTGCCGTACCGGGTGAACCGGTGGATCCAGGAGGCGATGGCCATCTGACCGGCCGGGGCCGCGGTCAGCCGAGGAGCCGCTCGCGGCACTCCTCGACGTCGAAGTCGCCCTTGGGATACTGCGGGTCGAGCGCCCGCAGATGCTCCAGGAGGAGCCGGCTGACCGCCCAGTTGCGGTACCACTTGCGGTCGGCCGGCACCAGGTACCAGGGGGCGGCGTCCGTCGAGCACCGCTCCAGGGCCTTCTCGTACGCCTTCTGGTAGTCCAGCCACAGCGCCCGCTCGTCGATGTCGCCCGGGTCGAACTTCCAGTGCTTGTCCGGGTCGTCGAGCCGCTCCAGCAGCCGGCGCCGCTGCTGCTCGTGGCCGATGTGCAGGAAGACCTTGACCACGCTCACCCCGTCGTCGGCCAGCGACTGCTCGAACCGGTTGATCTGGCCGTAGCGACGGCCCAGCTGCCGGCGCGGCACCAGCTCGTGGACCCGGGCGATCAGTACGTCCTCGTAGTGGCTGCGGTCGAAGATGCCGATCTCGCCCGGCTGCGGCAGCGCCCGCATGATCCGCCACAGGAAGGGGTGGTTCAGCTCCTCCCGGGTGGGCGTCTTGAACGACCTGATCCGGCAGCCGGACGGGTTGAAGAAGCCGATGACGTGCTTGACCGTGCCGCCCTTGCCGCTGGTGTCCATGCCCTGGAGCACCAGCAGCAGCCGGCGCCGGTCGCCCGCCGTGCTCGCCGCGTACAGCCGCTCCTGGAGCTCGGCGAGCTCGTCGCCCATCCCGGCGGTCGCGGCCAGCCCCTCCGCCTTCGTCCGCGGCCCGCCCGGGGTGGCATCGGGCGCGTACGAGGAGAGGTCGACGCGTGCACCGCCGGGGACACGCAGCAGCCGGCGCAGATCCCGCCGCTCGGGCTTCTTGCCGTCGCCCTTGCCGCTCTTGCCGCCTTTGCTGGCCACTGCGCACCCCTCACGGTCGGTTCCCTCGATCGTGCGACGGAACGCGGCGCGGCGCGAGCGCTACCGGGCGAAGGGGCCCGTCACCGCGAAGGTCGTCCCCGGTGTGTAGCAGTTGACGTACATCGTGTGCCCGTCCGGAGCGAAGGTGACCCCGGCGAACTCGCCCCACTCGGGGCTGCCGGGCTTGCCGATGTCCTGCCGCCCGCGCGCCATCGGGTACACCCGGCCGCGCCGGGTCAGCCCGAAGACGTGCTGGGCGCCGTTGCCGTCCTCGCACACCATCAGCCCGCCGTCCGGGGCCAGACAGATGTTGTCCGGGGACTCACCGGGCAGCTGGACGTCGGTGGCCGGGCCGAAGACCACGATCAGGGTGAGGCGGCGGCGCCTCGGCTCGTACCGCCACACCTGGCCGAAGTGGTCGGCGCCGGAGCCCTCCGCCACGCGCGCGTAGCTGGAGACGAAGTAGACGCAGTCGCCGCTCCAGTAGCAGCCCTCCAGCTTCTGCGCGTGCGTGATGCCGGGCGGTCCGAAGTCCTGGAGCCGTACGGGGGTGTGCCGGGCCGACGGGTCGGGCACCCGCACCCACTCGATCCCCTCGAAGCAGGCTCCCGGCTCCTGGACCACGGAGAGGTCGGGCACGTCCGGGACGCGCATCGCCTCCAGCGTGCCGCCCGCGCGCAGCGAGCCCGTACCGCCCAGCGGCCGGTTCGGCAGGAAGCGGTAGAAGAGCCCGAAGGGCCGGTCGAAGGCGTCCTCGGTCTCGTACACGACACCGCGGTGCGGATCGACGGCGATGGCCTCGTGCTGGAAGCGGCCCATCGCGGTGAGCGGTACGGCCCCGGTGCGGCGCGGGTCGGCGCCGTCGACCTCGAAGACGAAGCCGTGGTCCTTGGTGTAGCCGTTGGTGCCGGCCCGGTCCTCGGTCTCCTCGCAGCTCAGCCAGGTGTTCCAAGGGGTGCGGCCGCCCGCGCAGTTGA
The DNA here is from genome assembly GCF_039521265.1 of Streptomyces crystallinus. Classification (NCBI taxonomy): domain Bacteria; kingdom Bacillati; phylum Actinomycetota; class Actinomycetes; order Kitasatosporales; family Streptomycetaceae; genus Streptomyces; species Streptomyces crystallinus. The sequence goes on from NZ_BAAACA010000001.1 coordinate 300,847, forward strand.
CGGCTGTGCCGCTGAGGGCGACCCGTTCGGACAGCACCCGGTTGTCGCAGTCCAGCTCCAGGGCGGTACACCCGCCCTTGCCCATCGGGTCGTACACCAGCCCCTCGACCCGGGGGACCGGGATCGCGGCGGTCACCCGGTTCTCGTGGTTGCGGACCAGCCGGACGCCGCCGTGGCGCCCGGCGAACGCGGCCATGCCGTCGTGGTTGCTCGGCACCCGCCCCTCGCCGGAGCGCAGCGGGTCGCCCTCCCGGGAGAGCACCCGGTAGCGGAATCCTTTCGGCAGGTCCAGCAGCCCGGCCGGGTCGGGCACCAGCGGCCCGTAGCCGCGCCGGCTGGGGGCGGCTGCCGCCGGGCCCCCGCTGAAGAGTTCGGCTACCGCGCCCGTGAAGGCGACCGCGGCGGCCGAGGCGCCGGTGCGGGCGAGGATCTGACGTCGTGTTGCTCGCGCTTCGGACATGAGGCAACTCCCCTGTTGGCGGACAGGAAGACGTGACCCGCATGATCTATCACGCGTTCGGGTGATGCGTGAACCATGCGGGCCGTGTCGCCTCGGGTGGCCGAAAGAGGCCGCCGGATCAGGCCAGTTCGGCCGTCAGCGTGATGGTCGTGCCGGTCAGCGCCTGGCTGACGGGGCAGTTCTTCTTGGCGTCCTCGGCGGCGGCCACGAAGCCCTGCTCGTCCAGACCCGGCACCTCGCCGCGCACGGTGAGGTGGATTCCGGTGATGCCCTCACCCGGCTGGAAGGTCACGTCCGCCTTGGTCTCAAGGCGGGTGGGCGGGTTGCCCGCGCCGGTCAGCCCGTGCGAGAGGGCCATGGAGAAGCAGCTGGAGTGGGCCGCCGCGATGAGCTCCTCCGGGCTGGTCTTGCCGTTGGCCTGCTCGGCGCGCGAGGGCCAGCTGACCTGCTGCGAACCGATGCCGGAGGAGTCGAAGGTGACGGTGCCCGAGCCCTTGAGGAGCTCGCCCTCCCAGACCGTGTGCGCCGTACGCGTGGTGGCCATGATGTTTCCCTTCTGGTGGCTCAGGGGGTTTACGGCCCCCGGTACGCCAAACCTACTGCTCCACCAGCCCCTTCGCGTCGCGCGCGAGGGCGGTGAGCCGGGAGATGGCCCGGAAGTACTTCTTCCGGTAGCCGCCGTTCAGCATCTCGTCACTGAACAGCCGGTCGAAGGGGACCCCGGACGCCAGCACCGGCACCTCGCGGTCGTAGAGCCGGTCGGCCAGCACCACGAGCCGCAGCGCCGTCGACTGGTCGGGGACCGGCCGCACATCGGTCAGGCACACGGCCTTCACCCCGTCGGTGAGCGCCCCGTACCGGCTGGGGTGGACCCGCGACAGATGGCCGAGGAGCCCCGGGAAGTCGTCGAGCGCCGCGCCCTCCGTCGCGTACGCGGCCTTGGCCACCTGCTCGTCCGAGTACGGCGCCGGGGCCTCGGGCAGCCCCCGGTGGCGGTAGTCCTCGCCGTCGATCCGCAGCGGGCGGAAGTGCGCCGACAGGCCCTGGATCTCGCGCAGGAAGTCCACGGCCGCGAACCGGCCCTCGCCCAGCTTGCCGGGCAGCGTGTTGGAGGTCGCCGCCAGCGCCACGCCCTGCTCCACCAGCTTGCCGAGCAGCGACGACACCAGGACCGTGTCGCCCGGGTCGTCCAGCTCGAACTCGTCGATGCAGAGCAGCCGGTGCCCGCTCAGGGTGCGCACGGTCTGCTGGAAGCCCAGCGCGCCGACCAGGTTGGTGAGCTCCACGAAGGTGCCGAAGGCCTTCAGCGCGGGCTCGGCCGGGGTGGCGTGCCACAGCGAGGCCAGCAGATGGGTCTTGCCGACGCCGTACCCGCCGTCCAGATAGACCCCGCGTGGCCCAACGGGCGCGGACGGCTTCCTGGCGAACCACTTGCGGCGCCCGCCACCGCTGGCGTGCGCCCCGCCCAGACCGGCCGCGAAGGAGGCGAGCACCGTGACGGCCTCGCGCTGGCTGGGCTGGTTCGGGTCCGGTACGTACGTCTCGAAGCGGACCGAGTCGAACCGCGGCGGCGGCACCATCTCGGCGACCAGACGGTCGGCGGGGACATGGGGCTCGCGCGCGCAGAGCGACAGCGGGGCCGCTTCGGTTATGGGGCTGGTCGACACAGTTCCCCACTGTAAGCGCCATGTAAGACTGCACGGATGCGACGCCTGTTCCCTGTGACCGACCAGACATCCGCCCGCGACGACGGCGAGTGGTCGTTCGACGCACTGGCCGACGCCTACGCGTACCCCGAGACGGAGGGCCCCTGGCTGCGGGCCAACATGGTCTCCTCGCTGGACGGCGCGGGCCAGCACGAGGGCCGCTCCCAGCCGCTCTCCTCCGAGACCGACATGCGGATCTTCGGCACCCTGCGGGCGCTGGCCGACGTGGTCGTCGTCGGCGCGGAAACGGTACGCCAGGAGGGTTACCGCCCGGCCCGGTCGCGGGAGGTCTTCGCGGCCCGGCGCGCGGCCGCGGGCCAGGGCCCGGCGCCGGCGATCGCGGTGGTGTCGGCCGGCCTCGGCCTCGACTTCAGCCTGCCCCTGTTCACCTCGCCGCTGGTGCCCACGATCATCCTGACCGGCGCGTCCGCGCCCCCGGACCGGGTCCACGAGGCGGAGGTGGCGGGCGCCGAGATCGTGATCGCGGGCGACGGGCCGGGCGTGGAGCCCGCCAGGGCCGTCGAGGCGCTGGCCGAGCGCGGGCTGCACCGGATGCTCACCGAGGGCGGGCCGCGCCTCCTCGGCCAGTTCGTGGCCGCCGGAGTGCTCGACGAGCTCTGTCTGACGGTCTCGCCGCTGCTCACCGCGGGGAGCGCGCAGCGGATCGCCGGAGGGCCCCCGGTGAGTGCGCCGGAGCACTTCCGGCTGGAGTCGCTGCTGGAGGAGGCCGGGTTCCTCTATACGCGTTACCGTCGGATCTGACAATCAGCGGAATTTGCCGTTCCGGTTAGCTTCCGACGGGCACACTTACTCACGCAGACCCCGTGCGGGCACGGGGAAGGATGGTTTCCGCAGGGGCGGGTAACCACGTCGAGGCCCCGCCGCCTCGCGGGGCACCGGCCGGAGTGAAGAGAAGGGCGTTTGTCGTGTTCACAAGCGTATTGATGATCGAGAAGCCCCTGACCTCCGTAGACGTGGAATTCGTCACCACCCTGCACGGCGACGAGCCCGTTTCCTTCGTCGTGCTCATGCAGCCCCGGGGCGACCAGGACCGGCTGCTGCGCGCCATCGACGACGTGGCCCTCGGCGAACTCGAAGAAGCCGTCCACGAGGCCGGCGAACCCGCGGGCCCGGCCGCCAAGGCCCCCGCCGAGCGCGCCCTGGAGCACTCGCTCCAGTCCCTGCGCGGCACCGGCAGCGCCGCCGTCGGCCGGCTCGTCGAGGACCACCCCCTCGACCTGCTGAAATCCGTCGTCGACGAGGTGAACGCCGACGAGGTCATCGTGCTGACGGCGCCGCACTACGTGGAGGAGTTCTTCCACCGCGACTGGGCCTCCCGGGCCCGCCACAAGGTCGGCGTCCCGGTCCTCAAGCTCTTCGCGCACAGCGAGGAGGCGCACAGCGAATAGGGTGATGGCTCACCTGCCCGCTCAGCCGGGCAGGTGGCGTCAGCCCGCACCGGCTGACCACACCCCGTACGCAGCGCACCCCCGGGAGACACACGCAAATGGCACCCGCGATCCCCACCGCCATGGAACGGCCGCACTTCATCGGCATCGGTGGTGCCGGAATGTCGGGGATCGCGAAGATCCTGGCCCAGCGCGGCGCGAAGGTCGCGGGCAGCGACGCCAAGGAGTCCGCCGCCGCGGAGGCGCTGCGCGCGCTCGGCGCGACCGTCCACATCGGGCACGCCGCCGAGCACCTCGCCTCCGACGCCAGCAGCGTCGTCGTCTCCAGCGCCATCCGCGCCGACAACCCCGAGCTCGCCCGCGCGGCCGCGCTCTCCATCCCCGTGGTCCACCGCTCCGACGCGCTCGCCGCACTCATGGGCGGCCTGCGCGCCATCGCCGTCGCCGGCACCCACGGCAAGACGACCACCACCTCGATGCTGGCCGTCGCCCTCACCGAGCTGGGCCTCGACCCCTCGTACGCCATCGGCGGCGACCTCGCGGAACCCGGCACCAACGCCCGCCACGGCGAGGGCGACATCTTCGTCGCCGAGGCGGACGAGAGCGACCGCAGCTTCCAGAAGTACGACCCCGAGGTCGCCATCGTCCTCAACGTCGAACTCGACCACCACGCCAACTACGCCTCGATGGACGAGATCTACGACTCCTTCGAGACCTTCGTCGGCAAGGTCGTCCCCGGCGGCACCCTCGTCGTCTCCGCCGACCAGGACGGCGCCGTCGAGCTCACCCGCCGGGTCCGCGACCTCTCCTCGCTCAAGGTCGTCACGTACGGCGAGGACGAGCACGCCGACGTACGCGTCCACAAGATCACCCCGCGCGGTCTGACCAGCGAGGTCACCGTCCTGCTCGGCGGCAAGTACCTGACCTTCACGGTCTCGGTCCCCGGCCGCCACTACGCCCTCAACGCGGTGGCCGCGCTCGCCGCCGGGGTCGCCCTCGGCATCCCGGCGCACAACCTGGCCTCCGCCCTCGGCAAGTACACCGGCGTCAAGCGCCGCCTCCAGCTCAAGGGCGAGGCCGCCGGCGTCCAGGTCATCGACTCGTACGCGCACCACCCGACCGAGATGACGGCCGACCTGGAGGCGATGCGCGGAGCCGCCGCCGACTCGCGGCTGCTCGTCGTCTTCCAGCCGCACCTCTTCTCCCGCACCCAGGAGCTGGGCACCGAGATGGGCCGCGCGCTCGCGCTGGCCGACGCCTCGGTGGTCCTGGACATCTACCCCGCGCGCGAGGACCCGATCCCGGGCATCACCAGCGAGCTGATCATCGACGCGGCCCGAGCGGGCGGCGCCGATGTCACGGCGGTCCACGACAAGACGACGGTGCCGGACGTGATCGCGGGAATGGCCAGGCCCGGCGACCTCGTTCTCACCATGGGCGCGGGCGACGTGACGGACCTGGGCCCCCAGATCCTGGCCCGCCTGTCGAACTGAGGGAGTCCCTGCCATGTCGTACGAGGTCGAGAAGCCGGACGAGCAGTGGCGGGCGGAGCTGAGCCCGGCGGAGTACGCGGTACTGCGCCAGGCCGGCACCGAGCCCGCGTTCGTGGGTGAGTACACGGACACCAAGACGAAGGGCGTCTACTCCTGCCGGGCGTGCGGCGCGGAGCTCTTCACCTCGGAGACGAAGTTCGAGTCGCACTGCGGCTGGCCGTCCTTCTTCGACCCGAAGGACACGGACGCGGTGGAGCTCATCGCCGACCGCTCGCACGGCATGGTCCGCACGGAGGTGCGCTGCGCCCGCTGCGGCTCGCACCTGGGCCATGTCTTCGAGGGCGAGGGCTACCCGACCCCGACGGACCAGCGGTACTGCATCAACTCGATCTCGCTGCGGCTGACGGCGGACGAGGCCTGAGAGACGGGTCCGGCGCGGGCCCGGACCGGGTCCGGACCGGACCCGCGCCGGGTCGGCCTCCGGATCAGGTCGGCGGCAGTTGACTCCGGACCCGGAAGTGCGTACAGTTCTTCGAGTTGTCGCGGAGCCGGTACGGTTCTGCCACAGCCCTCCGCCGCAGACTTGCGGCAACCCAACTCAGCACAACCTCCTCACCGGGATGAATTTCGGCATGCCGAATTTTATTTCGAATGGAGTGGATGGTTCGAACGGCCCCGATTAGGAGCCGCCCGGGAAATCCGCTAGAGTCTGGGACGTCGGAACGGCCCAACAGCCGGAAAGACAAAACGACTTGACCTGGGAGACCGGGAATCGGACACGAAAGAGTCTGATAGAGTCGGAAACGAAGGAAGCGCCCGGAGGGCCCGGTAACGGGAACAAAGGAAGCGTCCGTACCTTGAGAACTCAACAGCGTGCCAAAAGTCAACGCCAGATTGACAACCCCGGCCCACCGCTTGTCGGTTGGGTTGGAGGTTCCTTTGAAAAGTCCATCCGCTTGCGGGTGGCAACAACACAGCGAGGACGCTGAGGACGACTGGTCATATTCCGACCTGGTCGTCCCGCTCTTTCGTGGTGTGGACCCGATTACGGGTAAACATTC
>NZ_BAAACA010000001.1:307043-307220 GCF_039521265.1 Streptomyces crystallinus
TGGGGATTAGTGGCGAACGGGTGAGTAACACGTGGGCAATCTGCCCTTCACTCTGGGACAAGCCCTGGAAACGGGGTCTAATACCGGATACGACCTGAGAGGGCATCTTCTCGGGTGGAAAGCTCCGGCGGTGAAGGATGAGCCCGCGGCCTATCAGCTTGTTGGTGGGGTAATGGC
>NZ_BAAACA010000002.1:0-64755 GCF_039521265.1 Streptomyces crystallinus
GCTGATCGCGCAGTTCCCCGCGCCCCTAGGTAGTTAGGGGCGCGGGGAACTGCGCGAGAAGCGGCCACCGGTCCGCAGACGAGAGCGGGGCCCGGGGGCGCAGCCCCGGGAAAACTACTCCGCCCCTCCCCACTCACCCCCGGAGGGTTTAGGGAAGGGGCGGGGTGGGGGCGACTACCCGGGGCAGCTACAGCCCCTGCCACGCCGGCTTGTTCGCGTACGTGTGCCGAAAGTACTCCGCCAGCTTGAGCTTCGACGCAGCCGCCTCATCCACCACCACCGTCGCATGCGGATGCAGCTGAAGCGTCGACGCGGGCACCACGGACGCGACCGGCCCCTCCACGGTCTGGGCCACCGCCTCCGCCTTCCCCTCACCCGTGGCCAGCAGCACCAGATGCCGGGCCTCCAGGATCGTCCCGATCCCCTGGGTGATCACATGGTGCGGCACCTGCTCGATGTCGTCCTCGAAGAAGCGCGCGTTGTCCACCCGCGTCTGCTCCGTGAGCGTCTTGATCCGGGTCCGCGACGCCAGCGAGGAGCACGGCTCGTTGAAGCCGATGTGCCCGTCCGTGCCGATCCCCAGGATCTGGAGGTCCACGCCCCCGGCCGCCACCAGCGCCCGGTCGTACGCGTCGCACGCCGCCTGGACGTCCGCCGCCGAGCCGTCCGGCCCGATGAACGAGTCGGGCCCGAGCCCGAGCGGCTCCACGACCTGGCGGATCACGGTCGCGCGATAGGACTCGGGGTGCCCGCTCGGCAGCCCGACGTACTCGTCGAGCTGGCACACCCGCGCCCGCGAGACATCCACCGCACCCGCCGCGACCTTCGCCGTCAGCGCGTCGTAGATGGGCAGCGGGGTGGAGCCGGTGGCCACGCCGAGCAGGGCGTCGGGCTTGCGGCGCCACAGTGCCGCGATGGACTCCGCGATGAGCTCGCCGCCCGCCTTGGCGTCCGGGACGATGACAACTTCCACGTGGGCCTGCCGATCTGGAGACGTAGGGAACCTGGACACCGACAAGGGTGGTATAGACCAATCTAACAGAGCAGGGGCCCGTCCCGCTGGCGGTCCCGCCTTCTGCCATGGTCGACTGGAGGGGTTTCGGCAACGCGTACAGAGACCGCCCTCTGGAGGCATTCCGTATGTCGTCCCCGACCTCGCCGGCCCACCGCGAGCAGCCCGGCCGGATCATGCACGGCGAGATGGCCGAGCAGCCCGCCGTACTGCGCCGCCTCCTCGACCGCGGCGCGCCCCGCATCCGCGAGGTGGCCGCCGCGATCGCCGCCCGGCGGCCCCGCTTCGTCCTGCTGACCGCCCGTGGCACCTCCGACAACGCGGCCCTGTACGCCAAGTACCTGCTGGAGATCCGGCTGGGGATGCCGTGCGGGCTCACCTCGATGTCCACCACCACGGCGTACGGCGCCCGGCCCGACCTCCGTGACGTCCTCGTCATCACCGTCAGCCAGTCCGGCGGCTCGCCCGACCTCGTCGACTCCACCCGGGCCGCCCGGTCGGCGGGCGCGATCACGCTGGCCGTCACCAACAACGCCGACTCACCGCTCGCGGCCGTCTCCGAGCACCACATCGACATCCTGGCCGGGCCGGAGAAGGCGCTGCCCGCGACCAAGACGTACACCGCCTCGCTGCTGGCGCTCTACCTCTTCGTCGAGGGGCTGCGCGACGGCGACGTCTCGGCGGCCGGGGCGCTGCCCGAGCTCGCGGACCGGATCCTGGCGCGCCAGGACGAGGTGCGCGCGCTGGCCGCCCGCTACCGGTTCGCCGAGCGCATGGTCATCACCTCGCGGGGCTACGGCTACCCCACGGCCAAGGAAGCCGCCCTGAAGCTGATGGAGACCAGCTACATCCCCGCCCTCTCCTACTCCGGCGCCGATCTGCTGCACGGCCCGCTCGCCATGGTCGACAACATCTCGCCGGTGATCGCGGTGGTCACCGACGGCCGCGGCGGCCAGGCGCTCCAGCCGGTGCTCGACCGGCTGCGCGGCCGGGGCGCCGACCTCTTCGTCGTCGGCCCCAAGCCGCAGGTGGACGCGGCCTCGGCGGGGTTCGTGCTGCCGGTCGAGGGCGTTCCCGAGGAGCTCCAGCCGGTCCTGGAGATCCTGCCGCTGCAACTCCTCGCGTACGAGGTGACCATCGCCCGGGGCCAGGACCCCGACGCCCCGCGCGCCCTGGCGAAGGTGACCGAGACCCGCTGACCCCGGGCCCGGGGGCCGAAGGGTGGACGAGGCTAGGGCCTGTCCGATGGGTCCGGTCGGCTTCGGTCCCGGGGGTCTTTTCGGTGCTGGTGAGCGGGGGTTTGGTGCGTGCAGCTGCAAGGCGGAGGAGGGCGTCGACGCGTGGGGGCCCCTCCCTGCTCGAGCGGAGCCGAGAGCTTGGGGGAGTCGGCAACCGACGACAACGCCGCCGGGGGTCCCCCCTGGCCCTTAAGGCCTTGGGGGAGGGCGTGCCAGACCCCCGCGTGCCGACCGGACCCATCGGACAGGCCCTAGGCGTGGCGCCCCGCGCATGGCAGGCTCGTACCCGCCTGGAGCAGGGCCGTCAAACGGATGGACAGCGAGGAATGGTCTAGTCCACAATGGCCCGAGCAGGCCTCCGGCCTCCCCGCACAGGAGGCCGGACAGAGGTACGCGGCGCTCTCTGCCCTGACAGCGCCGAGCACCTCCCGTAAGGCCGAGGGGCACCGCACACCCGTCGGCCGGCAGTTCCGGGCTGCGGTGCCGGACGGGCCGAGGGTCCCGCCCCGGCGCCGTAGCCCGCGCGGGTACCCTCGCTGACGTGCCCTCCATGAACGACCTCGTACGTCAGCACACCGCTCTCAGTGAATCCGACCTGGAGTGGCTCCATCTGCTGGTCTCGGAGTGGCAGCTGCTCTCCGACCTCTCCTTCGCCGACCTCGTGCTGTGGGTGCCCACCCTGGACGGCACCCGGTACGTCTCCGTCGCGCAGATGCGGCCCAACACCGGGCCCACCTCCTACCAGGACGACATGGTCGGCCACCTCGTCCCGCGCGGCCGCCGTCCGCTGCTCGACGCCGCGCTCGACGAGGGCCGGATCGTGCGCGAGGGCGACCCGGAGTGGCGCGAGGAGGTCCCGGTGCGGGTCGAGTCCATCCCCGTACGCAGAGAGGGCCGCGTCCTCGGCGTCATCGCGCGCAACACCAATCTGCTCACCGTCCGTACACCCTCGCGGCTTGAGCTCACCTACCTCCAGTCCGCCTCCGACCTGGCCCAGATGATCGCCGCCGGGTCCTTCCCCTTCCCCGGGCAGCAGGTCGACATGGACGCCTCGCCGCGCGCCGGCGACGGGCTGATCCGGCTGGACGCGGACGGCATCGTCCAGTACGCCTCGCCGAACGCCCTCTCCGCGTACCACCGGCTCGGCCTCGCCTCCGACCTGGTCGGCCAGCACCTCGGCGAGCTCACCGCCCAACTCGCGCCCTCGCGCGGCCCGGTGGACGAGGCCATCGCCAAGCTGGCCAGCGGCTACGCGCCGCGCGAGACGGAGGTCGAGGGCAGCGGCGGGGTCATCCAGCTGCGCGCCATCCCGCTCAAGCCCAAGGGCACCCGGATCGGTTCGCTGGTGCTGCTGCGGGACGTGACCGAACTGCGCCGCCGCGAGCGCGAGTTGATCACCAAGGACGCCACCATTCGGGAGATCCACCACCGGGTGAAGAACAACCTCCAGACGGTCGCGGCCCTGCTGCGCCTCCAGGCCCGCCGGATCGACTCCGAGCAGGGGCGCGAGGCGCTGAACGAGGCGGTCCGCCGGGTCGGCTCGATCGCGATCGTGCACGAGACGCTCTCCCAGAACCTGGACGAGCGCGTCGAGTTCGACGAGATCGCCGACCGGGTGCTGGCGATGGTGGCGGAGATCTCCCCGGGCAAGGTCGGCTGCCGCCGTACGGGACGGTTCGGCATCCTGGACGCGGAGGTCGCCACGCCGCTCGCGATGGTGCTGACCGAGATCCTCCAGAACGCCCTGGAGCACGCCTTCGCCCAGGGGGAGCAGGGCACGGTCGACGTCTCGGCGGTGCGCGGCGGGACCCGCGAGGACGCCCGGCTGCTGATCACCGTGCGCGACGACGGCCGGGGGCTGCCGGAGGGCTTCGACCCGCAGAAGGCCGGGAACCTCGGCCTCCAGATCGTCCGCACCCTGGTCGAGGGCGAGCTCGGCGGCTCCTTCGACATGGTGGCGGCGCCGGAGCGGGGCACCCAGGTGGTGCTCGACGTACCGGTGCGGGCCGACAAGTAGCGCGGACGGCCCGCGAACAGCAGCGAGCCCCGGACCGCGAACGGTCCGGGGCTCGAATGCTGTGGGTTACTGCTGCGCGCTGCGGCTCGGGGGGCGGTGAGTGCGTACTCTCTGTACGCGCCGCGCGGGCCTAGGCAGAGGGGGGAATCAGGCGGTCGCGTTGCGCGCCCGGTTGCGAGCGGCACGGCGCTTCATCGCGCGGCGCTCGTCCTCGCTGAGGCCACCCCAGACGCCGGAGTCCTGGCCGGACTCGAGCGCCCACTGCAGGCACTGCTCCATGACGGGGCAGCGGCGGCAGACGGCCTTGGCTTCCTCGATCTGCAGCAGCGCAGGACCGGTGTTGCCGATGGGGAAGAACAGCTCGGGGTCTTCCTCACGACAAACGGCGTTGTGACGCCAGTCCATGGCTGCTACCTCTCTTGGTATTACGTGCGGTTGCTTGTGAATGTGAACGCTTTCACGAATCCCCCCGCAAGGGAAGGGCCGACTTCCAGTTGGACTGGTTGTGGTCCGAATTTAGGAGGGGTTCTGGCTCTCAGGGAGGCCGGTGTTGCGGGCCGTCCCGATCGCCATGTAGAGATTCGCAAACCTCGGCGGCGGATACAACCCCTTCCGAGAAGTTTTTTTTGATTCCTCGGTGTCGACTGGGTCACAGTCGTACTTCTATGGGGTGGGGCCCAGCCCAAACGTTCGAGTTAAAGGACTTTCGGCCCTTCCACTCACACAATCACACGCAGTGCACGGCGTACGCCTGTGAACGTCACGCTCGTCCGCAGACCCAGGTGGTCGCCGTCCATCTGGAAGGGCAGCGGGGCCTTGGAATGCAAGGTGAAGTCCGTGAGGTCATGGAGTGAAAGCGCGTGCTTGCCGTGTGGACCCTTCTCGGGGGTCGAGGTCAGCAGCTGGGTGGCGTAGCGGGCCGCCGACGAGGTCGAGAGTCTGGAGAGCGAGAGCACGTCGAGCGCGGTCTCGAACGACGCCTCCGGGGTCGCGTACACCGGGCGATTGCCCAGGTAGGTCCACGGGGAGGTGTTGCAGACTATCGACATCACCAGGTCCTCGACCGGGTCCTGGCCGGGCCGCTCCAGGGTGATCGTCCCGTGCCGGCGGTGTCGCTCCGCGAAGAACTGGCGGGCCACCTGGCGGAGGTAGAGGCTGTGGGTGGAGCGTCTGCCGCGCTCGCGCTGCTGTTCGACGCGGCCGACGACCCCGGCGTCGAAGCCGAGCCCGGCGCAGAAGGTGAACCAGCGGTCCGGGACGCCCTCGTCCTCGGTGCCCGGCGTGCCGGCCGCGAGGCCCAGGCTCACCGTGCGGCCACGGCCCTCGCGCATCGCGTCCAGGAGTATCCCGGTCGCCTCGACGGGCTCGTTGGGCAGGCCCACCGCGCGCGCGAAGACATTGGTGGAGCCGCCGGGGACCACCGCGAAGCTCGGCAGGTTCTCCGGGTCGGGGCCGTTGTGCAGCAGTCCGTTGACGACCTCGTTGACCGTGCCGTCGCCGCCGAGCGCCACGACCAGGTCGATGTCGCTGCTCTCCGCCGCCCGCCGCCCGAGGTCGCGGGCGTGCCCCCGGTACTCCGTCGTCACGGCCTCCAGCTTCATCTCGCTGGCCAGCGCGTGGATGAGGACATCACGGGTGCGGGCACTGGTGGTGGTAGCCGCCGGGTTGACCACGAGAAGTGCACGCATGGTCGCCAGAGTACCTACCGGGCGGTACCGGGCACAGTCCAGCCCCCTGCCTCCCGGCCGTCCCGCGCCTCCCGGGGCCCGGGGGACGGGCCTGCGGCGAGGGCTACCCTGCTGGGGTGAGTACTGAGCAGCACCCTGACAGCGAGACCGGCGCCACCGCCCCCGAGGGGCCGCGCCCCGGCCGGCTGACCGCCGCCGCCGCGATCGCCGCGGTCGAGGGCCTGGCCCTGGTCGCCGGCGGCATCTTCATGCTGGTGATGGGCCTGATGGGCAAGCCGGACCAGCCGCGCCAGGCCGAGACCGGCGGTGTGACGCTGATCGTCCTCGGGATCATCCCGTTGGTGGCGGCGCGCGGGCTGCTGCTGCGCCGCCGCTGGAGCCGCGGGCCCGCGCTGATCACCCAGATCCTGGCACTGCCGGTCGCCTGGATGTTCCTGACGTCGAACGGGCCGGCGATCCCGGTGGGGATCGCGATGGCGGCGCTCGCGGTGACCGGCCTGGTGATGCTGGTCAACCCGGCGACGGCGGAGGCGCTCGGGGTGCGGGGCGCGGGCGGCACGCGGACGCCGTAGTCCGCCGGGGCGCGTGGCGTCAGCGGCTCGCGGCCGGACGCGCGCGCCGGGGCGGACGGGAGCGCCCTCGGGCGGGAGTGCCCTCGGAGGGGAGTGCCCTACTCCTCCACCAGCAGCTTCTCCCGCAGCTGCGCCAGGGTCCTGGCCAGCAGCCGGGAGACGTGCATCTGCGAGATGCCGACCTCCTGCGCGATCTGCGACTGGGTCATGTTCCCGAAGAAGCGCAGCAGCAGGATCCGCTTCTCGCGCGGCGGCAGGTCCTCCAGGAGCGGTTTGAGCGACTCCCGGTACTCGACGCCCTCCAGCGCCTCGTCCTCCGCGCCCAGGGTGTCCGCGACCGCCGGCGACTCGTCGTCGGTGTCCGGGACGTCCAGGGAGAGCGTCGAGTAGGCGTTGGCCGACTCCAGCCCCTCCAGGACCTCCTCCTCGGAGATGCCCAGGCGCTCCGCCAGCTCGTGCACCGTGGGCGAGCGGCCGTGCTGCTGGGAGAGCTCGGCGGTGGCCGTGGTGAGGGCCAGGCGCAGCTCCTGGAGGCGGCGCGGCACCCGGACCGCCCACCCCTTGTCGCGGAAGTGCCGCTTGATCTCGCCGACCACCGTCGGGGTCGCGTACGTCGAGAACTCGACCCCGCGCTCCGGGTCGAACCGGTCGACCGACTTGATCAGGCCGATGGTGGCGACCTGGGTCAGGTCGTCCAGCGGCTCGCCGCGGTTGCGGAAGCGCCGGGCCAGATGCTCCACCAGCGGGAGGTGCATCCGGACCAGCTTGTTGCGCAGCTCGGCCTTCTCCGGCGAGCCGTCCGGGAGTTTGCGCAGCTCGATGAACATCGCCCGCGCCCCGCTGCGGTCCTGCGGATCGTGCTGGTGCTGCGTGTGCTCGATGTGCTCGCTCATGTGGGCCGCCCGCTCTGCCTGCCGCGTCTGCTCCGCCACGGCCTGAAGGCCGTCAAGTCCGTCCACCGGGTGCGGCCGGGCCTGCTGCTCCGGGATACCGACGGAGCGCGGCATCTCCGGATGCGATTCGGGGATGCGCCTGTCGTCCCGCACCGGACCGTCCCCGCTCACGCCGGTCCGGGTCCCGCGCCGCGCTGTTTGTACAGGCTGATGGAGACCGTGCGGTCGTCGGCGACCGAGGAGTCGACCTTGCCGGCGAGCGCGGAGAGCACCGTCCAGGCGAAGGTGTCGCGCTCGGGCGCCCGGCCGTCCGTGGTCGGGGCCGAGACCGTGACCTCCAGGGAGTCGTCGACGAGACGGAAGACACAGCTCAGTACGGAGCCGGGAACGGCCTGCTGGAGCAGGATCGCGCAGGCCTCGTCGACCGCGATACGCAGATCCTCGATCTCGTCGAGGGTGAAGTCCAAACGTGCCGCGAGACCGGCCGTGGCCGTACGCAGCACCGACAGGTAGGCACCCGCGGCCGGCAGCCGGACTTCCACGAAGTCCTGGTTCCCGGGCTCGCCTGCGATCTGGGACACCCTCACCTCCAAGGTGGCACAAGCTCTCTCGGGCCCCGGCGGAGGGGACGCCTCCGGGGCCATGCGGTACGAAATGCGGTGATCGTGCGTCGTCCACGCGATCGTGGTGCTCGGGGGGCGACGCTATCGCGATCCATGGTGCCGTGTCGCCGGGACCCCTCCCGGCAGGTGTCACTCATGGTAAGCATATGAGCACGGACAGTGGCTAGAGGTGTGCGGTGCCCAATTGCTGTGAACCGACGCCGGGTTGACGTACCCAGGCCCGGGGCCCGCGAACCGTCCGGATCCTCCTGACCTCCCGCGTCACACCAGTGCGTTGTCCACAAAACACCAGCGCCAGTCCTCGCCCTCCTCCAGGGTGCGCATCACCGCGTGGCCGGTCTCCAGGTGGTGGGCGGTCGCGTGCCGCATCGGCGAGGAGTCGCAGCAGCCCACATGGCCGCAGACCAGACAGAGCCGTAGCTGTACGTGATGGGTCCCGGCCGCCTCGCACCGCGGGCAGGTGTGCGTGCGCGGGGCGGGCTCGGGGCGCGGCAGTTCGGCAACATGCGGGCACTCGCTCATGATTGCCAGGTTACGACGGTCGGGTTGTGAGGTGGCTGGGATGGACGCGTTGCCGCTGGTGGCACTGGTCGCGGGGAGCGCGGTGGTGGCCGGAGCCGCCCGCCGCACCCCGGTGCCGGCCCCGCTGCTGCTGGTCGCGGCGGGGCTCGCCGCCGCCTATGTGCCGGGCGTGCCGGACTACACGCTCGACCCGCACACCGTGCTGCCCCTGCTGCTCCCGCCGCTGCTGTACACGGCCGCCGTCGACAGCTCGTACCTCGATCTGCGGGCCAATCTGCGGCCGGTGGCGCTGCTCTCGGTCGGCTATGTGCTCTTCGCGACCGTGGCCGTCGGCTGGCTCGCCTATCTGGTGGTGCCCGATCTGCCGCTCACCGCCGCGCTGGTGCTCGGCGCGGTGGTGGCGCCGCCGGACGCGGTCGCGGCCACCGCGATCGCCCGGCGCCTCGGCCTGCCGAGCCGGATCACCACCATCCTCCAGGGCGAGTCGCTGGTGAACGACGCGACCGCCATCACCGCGTACAAAGTGGCGCTCGCGGCCGCGGTGGGGGAGGGGGCGACCTGGGCGGGCGGGATCGGCGAGTTCGCCCTCGCCTCGCTCGGCGGGATCGGGATCGGGCTCGTCCTGATGGTGCCGATCCACTGGCTGCGCACCCATCTGACCGAGGCGCTGCTCCAGAACACCCTGTCGCTGCTCATCCCGTTCGTGGCGTACGCGGCGGCCGAGCAGGTCGGGGCGTCCGGGGTGCTCGCGGTGGTGGTCGTCGCGCTCTACCTGGGCCACCGCTCCTGGCAGGTGGACTTCGCGACCCGGCTCCAGGAGGCGGCGGTCTGGAAGATGGTCGCCTTCGTCCTGGAGTCGTCGGTGTTCGCCCTGATCGGGCTCCAGCTCCCGGTGGTCCTGAAGGGACTCGGCGAGTACCGGGTGGCGGAGGCGGCGCTGTACGCGACCGGGGTGTTCGCCGCGGTCGTCGCGATGCGGTTCGTCTGGGTCTTCCCGGCGACCTATCTGCCCAGGGCGCTCTCGGAGCGGATCCGCACCCGCGAGCCGGACACCACCTGGACCGCGCCGGTGATCGTGGGCTGGGCCGGGATGCGCGGGGTCGTCTCGCTCGCCATCGCCTTCTCGATCCCGCTGACCATGCACGACGGGAGCCCCTTCCCGGCCCGCAACCTGGTGCTCTTCCTGACCTTCACCACGGTCATCGCCACGCTGGTGGTGCAGGGGCTCACCCTGCCGCCGCTGATCCGGGCGCTGAAGCTGCCCGGGCGCGACGCGCGGGCCGAGACGCTGGCCGAGGCGCAGGCCCAGAGCGAGGCCTCGCTGGCCGCCGAGCGGCGTCTGGAGGAGCTCCTGGCGGACGAGGCCAACGCGCTGCCGCCGCCGCTGGCGGACCGGCTGCGCACGGTCCTGGAGCGGCGCCGCAACTCCCCTTGGGAGCGTCTGGGCGGGGTGAACGCGGTGACCGGCGAGTCCGCCGACGCCACCTACCGCAGGCTGTCGCGGGAGATGATCGGCGCCGAGCGCGAGGTGTTCGTCCGGCTGCGGGACGCGCGCCGGATCGACGACGAGATGCTGCGGACGCTGCTGCGCCGGCTCGACCTGGAGGAGGCGGCGGCGTACCGCGAGAGCGAGTCCTGAGCGAGGGTCCGGGGCCGCCGGCCCGCAGAGGAACCTACGGCCGCAGCGGCTGCCCGGTGATCACGGCCGCGACCGACGTCCCCGCGGGGAACGCGCCCTCCTCGGTCAGGGTCAGCAGCCCGTACAGCATCTTGGCGACGTAGACGCGCTCCACGGGCAGGCCGTGGCGGGACTCGAAGTCGTCGGCGAACGCGTCGAGTTCGGGGGTGGTACGGGCATAGCCGCCGCCGTGGAAGCGCTCGTCCAGGGACCAGTTGTCCCCGGGCGCGCCGAACGCCTCGTGCTGCGACCGCCGTATCTCGCGCGCGAGGAAGCCGCCGCGCAGCACCGGGAAGCCGAGCGCGCGCTGGTCCGGGGCGAGTCCGGCGGCGAGCCCGGCGAGGGTGCCGCCGGTCCCGCAGGCGACCGCCACGACGTCGGCGAGGCCGTGCAGCTCGCGCCCCAGCTCCGTACAGCCGCGTACGGCAAGGGAGTTGCTGCCGCCCTCCGGGACGACGTACGCGGACGGGCCGAAGCGCTCGCGCAGCGCGGCCAGCACCTCCGGCTCGGCCTTGCGGCGATAGGTCGTGCGGTCCACGAAGCACAGCCGCATGCCGTCCGCCGCGCACCGGGCGAGCGAGGGGTTCAGCGGCCGGTCGGCGAGCTCGTCGCCGCGGACCACGCCGATGGTGGGGAAGCCGAGGAGGCGGCCCGCGGCGGCCGTGGCGCGCAGATGGTTGGAGTAGGCGCCGCCGAAGGTCAGCACCGGCCGCCCGGCCGCCTCGCGCAGGTTCAGCACGAGCTTGCGCCACTTGTTGCCGGGCAGCGCCGGGTGGATCAGATCGTCGCGCTTCAGCAGGAGGCGGACGCCGTGGCGGGTGAAGCGCTCGTCCTCGACCGGTTGCAGGGGTGAAGGGATGCGCGGCCGCAAGGCGGTGGTCGGGTCGAGCGCTTCTTCGGTCACCTGTCCATTGTGACCGGCGCCCTCACTTCAGGCGCTCCTGGACCCGCTCCCGCAGCCAGACCATGCCGAAGCCCCTCGGGTCGACCTTGCCGGGCTGCCACTCCCGGTGGCCGATCACCGAGCGCTCGCTCCAGCCGTAGTGCCGGCAGATCGCCGCCGCGGCCTTCTCGATCGCCAGGAGCTGGGCCGGTGGCCAGGGGTCCTCGCCGTCGCCGAGGTTCTCGCACTCGAACCCGTAGAAGCGGGCGTTGCCGTCGGTGTCCGCCTTCACACACGGCGGCAGCCGTTTCTCGGCGATCACCGCGCGCAGCACGTCGCCGTCGCCCGCGTCGGCGTGGTTGGCGCGGCCGTTGCCCACCAGGTGGACGGTGCCGTCCTTGGTGATCACGCCGTGGCAGAGCGGGCCGGGCAGGCTCTCGTAGCCGTCGTAGCAGATGCGAACGGTGGACTGGGAACCCTGGGTGACGGTGTGGTGGACCATCACCCCGTTGAGCGGCCCCCAGGCGCCGTGTCCGGCCCGGTTGTGGGTGCGCCAGCCGTCGACCTCGACGACCCGGAGGCCCTCGGTGCGCAGTACGGAGAGCAACTGGTCAGCGGACATGGGTGGGGCCATGGCCGACTCCTTCGGAGAACGGCGCCCCGCTCTGGGGCGCCTGGTGCGGTTGTGGCGGATGTGCCGTACCGCTTCTACCGGAAGTTCCGTATTGGGGCGATCTGTTCGGGCGGCGTGCGAGCCGATCCGGACAGAACGCATGAAGGGGTCTTTACTGGAAATCTCATCTCATGGTGTGCGTACAGGGCAGCGGTGTGCGTACAGGGCACCCGCAAGGTCTCGGCCACCTCGTGCGCCGTGGACGGGGAGGTCTTCCGGCCGCTCTCGTCGGCGGCGGCCGGACGCGCCAGGACACGAAGCGCCAGGTCCGTGAAGCTCGTCGGCCGCATGAGGGCGCCGTGGGCAACCGGCACAGGCCGTGCCGATGCGTGTCCGGAACGGTGAGGGTCTCCCCGAGGGAATGCGCAACATGCCCCGCCGTAGCGGGTTCTAGTCCCACTCATTTGTGTAATGGCGTGGGCACGGTCCGTACTGGAAGGCTTCTCGCGCAGGTCAGCTCATGATCGGAAGATCGAGAGGGAAACACATGTCAGTCGAGGCAGGGCCCGAAAACCGCGCGCAGCAGAGTCTTGGCACCGCCGCCGCGCGGAATCTGGCGACCACCACCAAGTCCGTCCCCCAGATGCAGGAGATCACCTCCCGGTGGCTGCTGCGGATGCTGCCGTGGGTGCAGGTGCAGGGCGGTACGTACCGGGTCAACCGGCGACTGAGCTACTCGGTGGGTGACGGGAAGATCACCTTCGTGCAGACCGGCGACCGGGTCGCGGTCATCCCCGCCGAGCTGGGGGAGCTGCCCCCGCTGCGCGGCTTCGAGGACGAGACGGCGCTGGAGGAGCTGGCCAACCGCTGCGACCAGCGCGAGTTCGCCGCCGGAGAAGTGCTGGCCACCCGGGGCGACCCGGTGGACACCGTCTATCTGCTGGCCCACGGCCGCGTCGAGCAGGTCGGCACCGGCCCCTACGGCGACGAGGCGGTCCTCGGTGTCCTCGCCGACGGCGCCCACCTGGGCGAGCAGGCCCTCGTCTCCGACGACGCGACCTGGGACGCCACCGCGCGCGCCGTCACCGCCTGCACGGTCCTCGCGCTGAGCCGCGCGGACGTCCTCAACCTCGCCGAGCGCGCCACATCGCTGGGCGACCATCTCTCCGCCTATGCCGCGCTTCCGGAGCAGCGTACGAACAAGTACGGCGAGGCGGCCATCGACCTGTCGGCCGGCCATGTCGGCGAGTCGGTGATCCCGCACACGTATGTGGACTACGAGAGTGCGCCGCGTCAGTACGAACTCTCCGTCGCGCAGACGGTGTTGAAGGTCCACAGCCGGGTCTCGGACCTCTACAACCACCCGATGAACCAGACCGAGCAGCAGTTGCGGCTCACCGTGGAGGCGCTGCGCGAGCGCCAGGAGGACGAGCTCGTCAACAACCGCGAGTTCGGGTTGCTCGCCAACTGCGACTACGGCCAGCGCCTCCAGCCCCACGACGGCGTGCCCAGCCCCGACGACATGGACGAACTCCTCTCCCGCCGCCGTGGCAGCAAGCTCTTCCTCGCCCACCCGCGCGCCATCGCCGCCTTCGGCCGCGAGTGCAACAAGCGCGGCCTGGTCCCCGAGAGCATCGACGTCGACGGCAACCGCATCCCGACCTGGCGCGGAGTGCCGATCTTCCCCTGCAACAAGATCCCGGTCAGCGACGCCCGTACGACGTCGATCATCTGTATGCGTACGGGTGAGGACGAGCAGGGTGTGATCGGGCTGCGGCAGAGCGGCATCCCCGACGAGATCGAGCCGAGTCTGTCGGTCCGGTTCATGGGCATCGACGAGCAGGCGATCATCTCCTACCTGGTCACCGCCTACTACTCCGCCGCGATCCTCGTCCCGGACGCCCTCGGCGTCCTGGAGAACGTGGAAGTCAGCCGCTGGCGCTGACCCTTCAGGCCCCGGGCGGGTGGCCGGTGGTCGGGGAGGTCCCCCGGCCGCCCGTCCGGAAGAACCCCACCCCAGACGGCGCGTGAGAGCGCGCGGCGGCCACGGCACCGGGAACTGCGCGGAGCGGACACGGCGAGAGGAATGTCGAGTTGGTCATGGGGGAAGCCGTCGAGGGGCGCGAGGCCGCGGACCTGCTGGAGCGGGCCCGGGTGGCGGTGAACCCGCGGCTGCGGGCCACCGTGGAGGCGCTGCCCGGCTCGATACGGCGGGTCGCGATGTACCACTTCGGGTGGGAGCACGCGGACGGCACCCCGGCCGCCGGACAGGCGGGCAAGGCGATCCGGCCCGCGCTCGTCCTCGCCGCCACCGCGGCGCTGGGCGGCGACCCCGAGCACGCGCTGCGGGCGGCGGCCGCCGTCGAGCTCGTCCACAACTTCACCCTGCTCCACGACGACGTGATCGACGAGGACGCCACCCGGCGCCACCGGCCCACCGCCTGGACCGTGTTCGGCACCCCGGACGCGATCATCGTCGGGGACGCGCTGCTCGCGCTGGCGCTGCGGCTGCTCGCCGAGGACGGCCACCCGGCGGCCCCGGCCGCCTCCGCCCGGCTCGCCTCCTGTGTGATCGAGCTCTGCGCCGGACAGCAGGCCGACTGCGCCTTCGAGCAGCGCGGCCCCCAGGAGGTCTCCCTGGAGGAGTGCCTGGACATGGCGATGGCCAAGACCGGGGCGCTGCTCGGCTGCGCCTGCTCGCTGGGCGCGCTGTACGCGGGGGCCGGGCCCGAGGAGGTGGGCGCGCTCGACGCGTTCGGCCGCGAGGCCGGCCTCGCCTTCCAGCTCATCGACGATCTGATCGGCATCTGGGGCGACCCCGGCCGCACCGGCAAGCCCGCCGGGGCCGATCTCGCCTCGCACAAGAAGTCGCTGCCGGTGGTGGCCGCCCTGACGTCGGGCACCCCGGCGGCGGCCGAACTCGCCGAGCTGTACCGGGGCCCGATGGGGGCGGCCGCGGTGCGGCGGGCGGCGGGGGCGGTGGACCGGGCGGGGGGCCGCGACTGGGCGCAGATCCACGCGGCCGACCGGATGGCGCGGGCGGTGGGCGAGCTGTCCCGGGCGGTCCCGGACCTCGCGGCGGCGGGCGACCTGCTGGCCCTGGCGGAGTTCGTGACCCGGCGCTCCAGCTGAGGACGGCCCGAGGGGGGCCGGAGCGTCGGGGGGCGGGCCGAGGGGCCCCGGGGCTGCCTCCGGGACCCCTCGCGCCCTGACTCGGGGAGAGCCAACTCTAGGATCGTTCCGATCAGTTGAGGATGACCGGAATGCGAACAGGGGCGGTCTGTATGAGCACGGAACCGGGCACGGACATACGGCGGGTGGAGCCGGGCGACGAGAAGGCCGTCGAGGCGGTGGTGGCCCTGCTCGACGAGGCGTTCCAGGACGACCCGGTGAGCAGCTGGGTCTTCCCGGACCCGGCGCACCGGCGCGCGACGCACCGCCATCTGATGCGCGCCTTCCTGGAGATCTCGCTCGCCGAGGGCCATGTCGACCTCACCGGGGACGGCACGGCGACGGCCCTGTGGATCGATGTCCCCGCCGAGCCGGAGGAGGGCGAGGAGGACGGCCCTGCGCAGCTGCGGGCCGCCGTCGACCCGGCGAACGAGCGGGTGGAGCTGATCGGCCGGCTCACCGGGTCCGTCCATCCGCACGGCCGCGCCCACACCTATCTGCTGCTGATAGCGGTCGCCCCGGACCGCCAGGGCCAGGGCGCGGGGGCCGCGCTGATGGCGCCCGTCCTGGAGCGCTGCGACCGGGAAGGCCTGCCGGCCTATCTGGAGGCGAGCAGCGCGCGCAGCTCCGTGCTGTACGAACGGCTGGGCTTCGTGCACCTCGGTGAGCCGCTGCGGCTGCCGGACGGGCCGCTGATGTACCCGATGTGGCGCGAACCGGGAGCTTGAGCGCTCGCAGGACAGTTCATTCGGCCTTCGCGTTCGGCTGCGGACCGCCTGTGGCTGGTCGCGCAGTTCCCCGCGCCCCTCAAGGGGCCACCACCCTGGCCACGATCATTTCCACCAGGCGGTCCGTCTGGTCCGGGCCGAGCACGTCCGGCAGGGTGAGGTGTTCGACCAGCAGGCCGGTCATGGCGAAGTAGAGCAGCCGTACCGTGTCCGCGTCCCCCGGCAGCCCGGCCTCCAGGTGGAAGGCGATGTTCGCCTCCAGATCGCCCCGGACGGCCTCGGTCAGCGCCTCCCGCAGCTCCGGCCTGCGGGTGGCCTCCAGGCGCAGCTCCAGCATGGCGAGGTAGCCGGTGCGCTCCTTGACGATCCGCCGCAGCAGCCAGTGCATCAGCGAGCCGACCAGCTCCCGCGAGGGCCCGGGCCGCATCGCCTCGCTCACCTCGGCCGGATCCGGTGTCATCCGTACGTGGATGTGCCGCCCCGCCTGGGTGAACAGGTCGTCCCTGCTGGTGAAGTAGTTGGAGGCGGTGCCGGGCGGCACCCCGGCCTCCGTGTCGACGGCGCGAAAGGTCAGCCCTCGCGCGCCCTCGCGCGCCAGCACCTCGATCGCCGCGTCCACGAGAGCGGTCCTGCGTTCCGGGTTCCTGACCATCACGACTCCTCTTTCCGACGTGCCCGACCCAAGGGCCTTGCGCAACCACTACACCCAAAGTACTTTACTCGAAGTGGTTCATCGCCGACCACGCACCCGAGCCGGAAGAGGCCAGCTTGCGCAAGCTCTCGTACTACATCGCCCTCACCATCGACGGTTTCATCGCCGCTCCGGACGGGACGTACGACTTCTATCCGCTGAGCGAGGAGTTCGTCGGCTTCCTGGCCGGCGAATTCGCCGACACGCTGCCGACCGCCGCCCGCCGGGTCCTGGGCGTCGACGAGGTGCCCAACCGGCGCTACGACACGGTGGTGATGGGCAGGGGGACGTACGACCCCGCCCTCAAGGAGGGCATCACCAGCCCCTACGCCCATCTGCGCCAGATCGTCTTCTCGCGCAGCCTCGACGCGTCCCCCGACCCGGCCGTCGAGATCGTCTCCGATGACCCGGTGGCGTTCGTGCGCGAGCTCAAGCGCGAGGAGGGCCTGGACATCTACCTCTGCGGCGGCGCCGACCTCGCCGGGCAGCTCATCGACGAGATCGACGAGCTCGTCATCAAGAGCTACCCGGTTGTCGCGGGCGCCGGAATCCCCTTGTTCCGGGCGGAGTTCGGCCCCCGGGCGTTCCTGCCGACGGGCAGCCGTTCCTTCGAAAACGGTACAGTCGTCACCACTTACACAAGGAAGCGCTAACTCCCATTTCGGTCACGCCCTGTGACGAACGGCAGCTTGCGCCGCTAATCTCCCGCCCATGACCACACAGTCCTGGGCGGGCTGGTACCGAGACCGCCATGGATCCGAAGCGCTGACGATCACCGCCGACGGGACCCAACTGCACACCCGCATCAGGGGAGTCGACTTCGCCGGAGCCGGGTTCGACTCGCTCGGCCCGGTACCGGGCATACCGACGGAGGGCTCGTTCGTGCTCGACGGCGGCTCCCTGCGCGACTTCGTCCTGGAATGGGACATGCCGGTACCGGTCGCCTCCGCCGACGGCGCCCTCCACCAGGCCACCCTGAGCTGTCTGCTCTCCCTCAAGCCGCCCGAGCCCGACCTGGGGCTCGCGCTGCACCTCGGGGGAGCGGTGTACGCCTCGGGGCGCGCGGAGCTCGACTTCGGATCGGTCCTGGACGACATCCGCCGCCAACTCCCGTACGGCGCCCATCTCCAGCCGTCCGTGCTCGAAAGCATCTGACCCGACCGACCGCTCCCCCCGGGGCCCGTCCACGGACGGGCCCCGGGCCGTCTCAGTACGTCTGGAGCTCCACCAGATTGCCGTCCGGGTCGTGCAGATGCGCGGCCCGCATCGTCGGCCCCCACTGCGGCCGGTCCTGCGCCGGGGCGACCACGGTGGCGCCGGCGGACGTACAGAGCTCCACCCCGGCGTCCAGTGCCTCGGGCCCGTCCACCCGGATGACGAGGGAGGCCCCGACCGGCACGTTCTCGTCACCGACGGCGGCGGCCATCGCGGCCCGCGCGAAGAGCGCGAACGTGGTCCGCCCCTCGCAGTCGTCCCAGCTGGCGTACCCCGACGCCTCGGTGCCGCGCGCCAGCGAGCAGCCGCTCAGCTTGGGCAGCACGGCCGCGTAGAAGCGGAAGGTCGGCTCGTAACGCTCCACCAGGAGCCGGGTGTAGGGGGGTGCGAGAGGTGCCATGCTCCGAACCTATCCCGGAGGATCATGTTCCGGGAGGGCGGGACACCAGGCCGGAAATCGACGGTCCACAGCGGCCCGCACACGCCGACAGCACCCGGCTCCGCGCGGATGCCGGGTGCTGTCGTGTACCGCTTTCGCCGGAGCGGCGAAGGAGGCGTTACGCCTTCTTCGTCTCCCAGAAGATGCGGTCGATCTCGGCGATGAGCTCCAGCGCCTTCTCGCCCGTCTTCGGGTCCGTCGACGCCTTGGCGGCCGAGAGGGCCTTCAGGGTGTCGTTGACCAGCTGGTGCAGCTGGGGGTACTTCTCGAAGTGCGGGGGCTTGAAGTAGTCGCTCCAGAGCACCGAGACGTGGTGCTTGGCGAGCTCGGCGCGCTGCTCCTTGATGACCACGGCACGCGCACGGAAGTGCGGGTCCTCGTTGGCCTGGAACTTCTCCTGCACGGCCTTGACCGACTCGGCCTCGATACGGGCCTGGGCCGGGTCGTACACGCCGCAGGGGAGGTCGCAGTGGGCGCTGACCTTCACCTTGGGGGCAAACAGGCGGGAAAGCATTGAGCTGTCCTTCCTCGTGATCGTCTTCTCAGGTGGGACATTACTCGGTGGAAGGCCCGTTTTCGCGAGTGCCCCCGGGGGCTTAGGACAAAAGTCCAGGGTCACCATGGGACTCGTGGCGGAACGTACCGTGGGAGTGCACCGGGTACCGGGAGGTGGGTGGCGGATGACGGATCAGGGGCGGGAGCCGAGGGTGCCGTTGGGGATCGCGGAGGTGACTGGCACCTCCATGGTGCCGACGCTGCTCCACGGCGATCAGCTGCTGGTGCACTACGGGAGCGAGCTGCGGGCGGGCGACATCGCGGTGCTGCGGCATCCGCTCCAGCAGGATCTGCTCATCGTCAAGCGGCTGATCGAGCTGCGCGAGGGCGGCTGGTGGGTGCTCGGCGACAACCCCGACGACGAGGTCGTGGACAGCCGGGCCTTCGGGAGCGTGCCGTGCGAGCTGGTGCTCGGGCGGGTGCGCGGCCGCTACCGGCCGCTGACCCGCGGGCGTCAGCGCTCGGTCGGCGTGGTGCTGTCCTGGGCGCTCTCGGCGCTGCGGCCGGTGTTCGCGGACCGGTCGGTCTCCAGGCGCTTGCGCGCCCGGTAGGCCGCCACGTTCGCCCGGGTGGCGCACCGGTCCGAGCAGTAGCGCCGGGAGCGGTTGGTGGAGGTGTCGAGGTAGGCGTTGCGGCACGGCGCTGCCTCGCACAGGCCGAGCCGGTCCACCCCGTACTCGGTCAGATGGAAGGCCAGGCCCATGGACGCGAGCGCCGCGTAGCCCGCTGTCGCGTTCGAGGTGTGGTCCGCGAGGTGCATGTGCCACAGCGGGCTGCCGTCCTCGTCCCGGTGGTCGTGCCCGGAGATCTGCGGGCTGACCGGGAACTCCAGGAGCAGCGAGTTGAGCAGGTCCACCGCCCGTACCTCCTCGCCCGCGTCGGCCGCCTCGAACACCGCGCGCAGCCTTGCCCGCACCGCCCGCAGCCGGGGCACGTCGGCCTCGGTGGCGCGGCGGGCCGTGGTCGAATCCGAGGTGAACAGCTCCCGGATCACCTCGACCGTCGTCAGGGAGTCCTTGTTACGGGCCGGCTCCTCGGTGTTGACCAGGCGCACGGCGTAGTCCGAGTAATAGGCCAGTTCCACGTGTAATCCTTACGGCGGTCAGTAACGGCTGGGCGCGCTTCGAGGGTATTACGTGGAACTGTTCGGCGGGTACGAAGTCGGCCACTGGCGAAACGGACCCAAAGAGCGGAAAGGGGCGGTAGGGGCCCGCTCGGCCCCTACCGCCCCGTTCCGCACTCACGGCGCGTCCGCGCCCGCAGCGCCTTCGGCGCCTACAGCACCTTCGACAGGAACGACTTCGTCCGGTCGTGCTGCGGGTTGGTCAGCACATCGCGCGGGTGGCCCGACTCGACCACCACACCGCCGTCCATGAACACCAGCGAGTCGCCGACCTCGCGGGCGAAGCCCATCTCGTGGGTCACCACGATCATGGTCATGCCGTCCTCGGCCAGGCCCCGCATGACGTCCAGCACGTCGCCGACCAGCTCCGGGTCGAGCGCGGAGGTCGGCTCGTCGAAGAGCATCAGCTTGGGCTCCATGGCCAGCGCGCGGGCGATCGCCACACGCTGCTGCTGGCCGCCGGAGAGCTGCGAGGGGTAGTTGCGCGCCTTGTCGGCCAGGCCGACCCGGTCGAGCAGCTTCTCCGCCCGCTCGCGGACCACGGCCTTGCTCTCGCCCCTGACCTGGATCGGCGCCTCCATGACGTTCTCCAGCGCCGTCATGTGCGGGAACAGGTTGAAGCGCTGGAAGACCATGCCGATGTCACGGCGCTTGAGCGCGACCTCGCTGTCCTTCAGCTCGTAGAGCTTGTCGCCCTTCTGGCGGTAGCCGACGAGCTCGCCGTCCACGTACAGCCGGCCGCCGTTGATCTTCTCCAGGTGGTTGATGCACCGCAGGAAGGTCGACTTGCCGGAGCCGGAGGGGCCGATCAGACAGAACACCTCGCCCTCGGCCACCTCCAGGTCGATGCCCTTGAGGACCTCGACGGCGCCGTAGGACTTGTGCACGCCTTCGGACTTCACCATGGCGGTCATCGGGTCACCGCCTTCGGGGTGCGACGGAACGAGGCCACATTGGCCTTGATCCGCTGGAACGGGGTGGGCGGGAGCGCGCGGGTGGAGCCGCGGGCGTAGTAGCGCTCCAGGTAGTACTGGCCGATCGAGAAGACCGTGGTCAGGATCAGGTACCAGGTGGCGGCCAGGAACAGCATCTCGACCGAGGCGCCGGAGGTCTGGCCGATGTCCTGGGCCTGGCGCAGCAGCTCGTAGAACTGCACCGCCGAGACCAGCGAGGTGGTCTTCAGCATGTTGATGACCTCGTTGCCCGTCGGCGGCACGATCACGCGCATCGCCTGCGGGATCACGATCCGGCGCAGGGTCTTGCCGTGGCTCATGCCCAGCGCGTGGGCGGCCTCGGTCTGGCCCTCGTCGACCGCGAGCAGACCGGCGCGGCAGATCTCCGCCATGTACGCGGCCTCGTTGAGCCCGAGCCCGAGCAGCGCCGTGAGCAGTGGCGTCATGAACGAGGACCAGTAGTCCTTGTAGATCGGTCCGAGGTTGATGTACTCGAAGACCAGGCCCAGGTTGAACCAGACCATCAGCTGGACCAGGACCGGGGTGCCCCGGAAGAACCAGATGTAGAACCAGGCGATCGACGAGGTCACCGGGTTCTTCGACAGGCGCATCACGGCGAGCAGGATGCCGCCCACGATGCCGATCGCCATGGACAGCACGGTCAGCAGCAGGGTCTGGCCGACGCCGTCGAGGATGCGGTCGTCGAAGAAGTAGTCGGGGATGGCTCCCCAGTTGATCTTGCCCTGGCTGAACGCGTAGATGATCGCGGCGAGCAGGGCGATCGCGATCACGGCGGAGACGTACCGGCCGTAGTGGCGGACCGGGATCGCTTTGATGCTCTCCGGAGCGGCGGGGGGCGGGGTGTCCGCCGGCTCCGTCTTGTTGACGTCAACAGTCACGGGTGTTGCCTTTCAGAAGCCTTCAGGCCCTCCGCCCGGGGACGGGGCGGAGCGCGCCTGGAGCGGGGAGGTTCAGACGCCGCCGTTGATCTTGGCTTCCTTCACGGCGCCGGCCTCGACGCCCCACTTCGCGATGACCTTGTCGTAGTCACCGCTCTTGATGATCGCGTCGAGCGCCTCCTTGAGGGCGTCGCGCAGCTGGGTGTTCTCCTTGGAGACGGCGATGCCGTACGGGGCCGCCTCGACCTGCTCGCCGACGATCTGGAAGTCCTTGCCGCCGCCCGAGGTCTTCACCGCGTACGCGGCGACCGGGAAGTCCGAGGAGCCGGCGTCGGCGCCGCCGGAGCGCAGCCGGGTCTGGGCCTGCTGGTCCGTGTCGAAGGCCTCGATCGAGATCTTGCCCTTGTCGCCGCACTTCTCGGACTGCTTCTTGGCGAGGTCCTCGGAGACCGTGCCGCGCTGGACCACGATCTTCTTGCCACAGAGGTCGTCCCAGGTCTTGATGCCCTGGTCCTTGCCCTTCGCAGTGTAGATCGACACACCGGCGGTGAAGTAGTCCACGAAGTCGGCGCCCTCGCCGACCTTCTTCTTGGTGTCCGAGTCCACGCCGTTCTGGCGGTCCTTGGTGTCCGTCATGGCCGACATGGCCATGTCGTACCGCTTGGCGCGCAGACCGGTGACCAGGGTGTCGAAGGTGCCGTTCTCGAACTGGAACTTCACGCCCAGCTGCTTGCCCAGGGCGTCGGCGAGGTCCGGGTCGATACCGGCGGTCTTGCCGTCCTTGTCCTTGAACTCGACCGGGGCGTACGCGATGTCCGAGCCGACCTTGATGACGCCCTTGTCCTGGATCGCCTTGGGCAGCTTGGAGAAGAGCGGGGCCTTGCTGGTGGCGGCCGAGCTGGAGCCCCCGTTGTCCTTGCTCTTCGTCTGGTCTCCGCAGCCGGTGAGCAGCAGGGCGCCGGCGACCGCGATCGCGCCGACCGCGGCAATCCGGGACGAGGCGGCGGTCGTACGACGGGTGGTGCTTGCGGTCATGGTCGGGTTCCTCCGGCGGGTGAGGGAGTGGCCAGTGAGTGAACAGTGGGCCGTGGTGCCCGCCGTTGGGCGACACGACCGTGTTGTGTCGGCATCTTGCCATTCGGACCTGCGGAATCAGGGGGGCGCGCATGTCAAAATCGGATAACGGGTCACCCCCCAACCCCAACGGGCCGGTACACCAAGGCCGGACCTTGTGCGGGTTTCCTCTGGACCGGCCGGAAAATCTGCGGTTCATCTCGCGTTGTGGACGCGTTTCATGCCGCATAGCTCACTTGTCCAGACATGCCGCTATGAGTCGTGTCACCACGGCGTTCCGCAGTCGAAATGGACTACTCGGCGCACCCCTCCGTCCGGTAAGAAGGATCCTTACACCCCTCATCCGGGGCTCAGGGCGCGTTGTGCGGCGCGCCCGCGCGTACGTACCTCCTCCCTGCGGGGCGGGCCAACCGCTTCCGCGGGGAACGTGCGTGGTGCCCACCCACCCCTCCTCAACAAGGAGTGGCCACCCTCAACTGATGAAGACTTAAGGGGTCAAATCAAAATGGCAGCGGAGATCGTCAATCCTCGCAGCGACAGCAGTACCGACCAGGGTTCCTCGGAGGAGCCCTTCGATCCGGCCTTCGCCCTGCACCGGGGCGGCAAGATGGCCGTGCAGGCCACCGTGCCCATCCGGGACCGGGACGACCTGTCCCTGGCCTACACGCCGGGCGTGGCGAAGGTGTGCACCGCGATCGCGGAGAACCCGGAACTGGTCCACGACTACACCTGGAAGTCCCAGGTCGTCGCCGTCGTCACGGACGGCACGGCCGTGCTCGGGCTGGGTGACATCGGCCCCGAGGCGTCCCTCCCCGTGATGGAGGGCAAGGCCATCCTCTTCAAGCAGTTCGGCGGGGTCGACGCGGTGCCCATCGCGCTCGCGACCACCGACACGGACGAGATCATCGAGACGGTCGTGCGTCTGGCGCCGTCCTTCGGCGGAGTGAACCTGGAGGACATCTCGGCGCCGCGCTGCTTCGAGATCGAGCGGCGGCTCCAGGAGGCCCTGGACATTCCGGTCTTCCACGACGACCAGCACGGCACCGCGGTGGTCACCCTCGCGGCGCTGCGCAACGCGGCGAAGCTCACCGGGCGGACGCTCGGCGAGCTGCGGGGCGTGATCTCGGGCGCCGGCGCGGCCGGTGTGGCCATCGCCAAGTTCCTCCTGGAGGCGGGCCTGGGCGACGTGGCGGTCGCGGACCGCAAGGGCATCGTCAGCCGGGACCGTACGGATCTGACCGACGTCAAGCGCGAGCTGGCCTCGATCACGAACAAGGCGGGTCTGTCCGGCTCCCTGGAGACCGCGCTGGCCGGCGCGGACGTCTTCATCGGCGTCTCCGGCGGTACGGTGCCGGAGGCGGCGGTGGCCTCGATGGCGCCCGGCGCGTTCGTGTTCGCCATGGCCAACCCGAACCCGGAGGTCCACCCGGACATCGCGCACAAGTACGCGTCGGTGGTCGCCACGGGCCGTTCGGACTACCCGAACCAGATCAACAACGTGCTGGCGTTCCCGGGCATCTTCGCGGGCGCCCTCCAGGTCCGGGCCTCCCGGATCACCGAGGGGATGAAGATCGCGGCGGCGAACGCGCTGGCCGACGTGGTCGGCGCGGATCTGGCGGCCGATTACGTGATCCCGTCCCCGTTCGACGAGCGGGTCGCTCCCGCCGTGACGGCGGCGGTCGCGGCGGCGGCGCGGGCGGAGGGCGTGGCCCGGCGCTGACGCGCCGGCCCCGGCGGCCACCTCCGTCTGAGGGGGCGGCCGCCGGGACCGTTTCCGGCCGCCGGTCCTGCGGCCCGCCGCCCGGTCCCGGCCCTGCCGGGCCTGCGGGCCGCCGCCGGGCCCCCGCCCCTGCTGCCGGGCCGCCGCCCCTGCCCTGCCGGGCCGCCGCCTCGTCCCTGCCCCGCATGTGGGCTGTCACGGCGCTCCTGCGCTGCTCGCCCTCCCGACTGTCGCACCGCCCCTGCCCTGCCGCCTGTCGGGCCGCTGCGCCGCGCTTCCCTGCCCCGCCTGCGGGCTGTCGCGCCGTCCCTGCGCTGTTCGCTGTGGCCGCTGCGCCGCCCTTCCCCGCTGCCCTGCCGTTCCCCGCCACCGCTCGCTGCGGGCTGCCGCGTGCCCCCCGCCGCTGCGGGCCGCCGCGCGATGCCTCCCCCCCCCCGCCGCTGCGGGCAGTCGTGCCGCTAGGGGCGGCACGGGTGGGCGCAGCGGCGCCCCCGGTCCGCCGGGCTGCGCACCCCCCGCCCCCTGCCCCGGTCCTGCGGATGCCTTCGCGGGTGCGGACCGTGCGTGGCTGGTCGCGCAGTTCCCCGCGCCCCTTTGGGTCGGGCTGCGCCCTCCGTCCCGTTTCGGGTCTGCGGGTGCGTCGTGGCTGGGCGCGCAGTTCCCCGCGCCCCTTGAAGTCGGGCTGCGCCCTCCGTCCCGTTCGGACCTGCGGGCCGTGCGTGGGGCCGCGCCCCTTGGGGGATGTGGGGGTTGTAACCCGGATCGTTCGCCCAGGGCG
Source organism: Streptomyces crystallinus (assembly GCF_039521265.1). NCBI lineage: Bacteria > Bacillati > Actinomycetota > Actinomycetes > Kitasatosporales > Streptomycetaceae > Streptomyces > Streptomyces crystallinus. Next base: position 25,086 of record NZ_BAAACA010000002.1, read on the forward strand.
TCGTGCGGCGCGTCACACTCGGGGGTGGTTCCGGGGTGGGGGCGGGCGCGCCTATCGTCAGGGCCATGTTCGCCGCCTATGCCGCACGCATCGACCGTGACCAGCCGCTCTCCGGTCTGGAGTTGGGGGAGCGGCCCGCCCCCGAGGTACGCCCGGGCTGGTCCCTCATCGACGTACGGGCGGCCTCGCTCAACCACCACGACCTGTGGTCGCTGCGCGGGGTCGGGCTCGGGGAGGACAAGCTGCCGATGATCCTGGGCTGCGACGCGGCCGGGGTCGACCAGGACGGCAACGAGGTCGTGCTGCACTCCGTGATCGGCCAGAGCGGCCACGGCGTGGGGCCGCGCGAGGGCCGTTCCATCCTCACCGAGAAGTACCAGGGCACCTTCGCCGAGCAGGTCGCCGTGCCGACCTGGAACGTGCTGCCCAAGCCCAAGGAGCTCAGCTTCGCCGAGGCCGCCTGTCTGCCGACCGCTTGGCTCACCGCGTACCGGATGCTCTTCACCAACGCGGGTGTGCGGCCCGGTGATTCGGTCCTCGTGCAGGGCGCGGGAGGCGGGGTCGCGACCGCCGCCATCGTGCTCGCCAGAGCCGCCGGGCTCCGCGTCTTCGCCACCAGCCGCGACGAGGCCAAGCGCAAGCGGGCGGTCGAGCTGGGCGCGCTGGAGGCGTACGAGTCCGGCGCGCGGCTGCCGGAGCGGGTGGACGCCGTGATCGAGACCGTCGGCGCCGCCACCTGGTCGCACTCCGTCAAGTCGCTCAAGCCCGGCGGCACGCTGGTCATCTCGGGCGCCACCAGCGGCGACCGGCCCGCCCACGCCGAGCTGACCCGGATCTTCTTCCTGGAGCTGAAGGTGGTCGGCTCGACCATGGGCACCAAGGAGGAGCTGGAGGACCTGCTCGCGTTCTGCGCGGCGACCGGCGTACGTCCGGTCATCGACGAGGTGCTGCCGCTCGACCGCGCGCGCGAGGGCTTCGAGAGGATCGAGTCCGGCGACGTCTTCGGGAAGATCGTGCTGACGACCTCTTGATGGTTCGTCAGAATCCCTGATCTGATCTCCGGCACGCTCACCCGACGACGTGCCGGAGGTGTCCCTTGCGTACACGTACGAACAAGGTCCTGGTGACGGTGGGGTGTTGTGCGGCCCTCGCCGCCGGCTCCCTGGCGCCCGCCGCCCACGCCCGGGAGGCGGACGGCATCCCCCGGCTCACCGACGACCGGGGGCGCACCCTCACCCTCCGCGGCTGGAACGTCGAGGACAAGGCGCACCGGGGCGACCGGGCGCTCTCCGCGATCACCGAGCGCACCTTCCGCGACCTGCGGGCGCACGGCTTCGGCTTCGCGCGGCTGCTGGTCTTCTGGGACGACCTGGAGCCGGAGCGGGGCCGGTACAGCCGGGCGTACCTCCGTAGGATCGAGCGGATCCTCGACTGGGCGCACCGCTATGACGTCCAGGTGCTCATCGACGCCCACCAGGACGTCTTCGGCCCCGCGTTCGGCCACCGGGGCATCCCCGCGTGGGCGACCCGGACGGACGGGCTGGCGTTCACCCCGCACCCGGACGACTGGTTCTCCGAGTACTACGAGCCCGCCGTGCAGCGCGCGTTCACCCATCTGTACGGGGACGCGGACCTGCGCCGGGCCCAGGCGGACATGTGGCGGGTGCTCGCCGCGCGGTTCGCGCACCATCCGGCGGTCTTCGGGTACGACCTGATCAACGAGCCGATGGGCGAGTTCAGGGAGGGCGAGGACGCGCCGACGGCCGCGCGCCGGATCGAGGCCGAGCAGCTGACGCCGATGTACAACCGCCTCGCGCGGGCCGTGCGCGCGGCCGACCGGCGGCACTGGGTCTTCGTGGAGCCCACCCCGGCGGTGGGCGAGGGCGTGCCGACGGGCCTCGGCAGGATCAAGGACCCCAAGGCGGTGTACGCGCCGCACTTCTACAACACCGCGATGGAGGCGGGCGCGGACTACGACCCCTCGGCGGGCTGGATCGAGGCGTACGAGGCCGCCGTGACCGCGTACCCGAAGAAGCACCGGGTGCCCGTGGTGGTCGGCGAGTGGGGGCCGCTCAACAACGAACTCCCGCACATGGGGCGCTTCTACACCGACGCCCTGGCCTCGCTGGCGCGCTACACCTCCGGCTGGGCGGGCTATGTGTGGTGCTACGGCGGCGGCTACTGCGCGGCCGACGCGGGCGGGGAGCTGCGCGGCAACAAGGCGCTGATGGCCACGCCGTACGCGCGCGCGGTCGCGGGCCGGGTGCGCACACAGGCGTACGACCCGGTGACGCGTACGTACCGTCTCGGGTACGTCGCCGACGGCGGCAGCACCCGGCTCTCGCTGCCGGGCGAGGCGCGGCGGTGGCGGATCGAGGTGACGGGCGGCCGGGTGCGGGGCGTCGACGTCCGGGCGGGGGCGGGCGCGACGGTGACCGTGACGGTCGCGCCGCGCACGCCCTAGCCCCGGTGTACGAGGATGAAGTCGCCGTACGGGTGCGCGCCCGGGCGGCCGTTCGTCTCCGCGAGCGCGCGGCGCAGGGTGTGCAGATGCTCGGCGGTGAGTTGGAGCGGCGGTTCGTCGGGCTGGTGGGTGGTGCCGCGCGGGTAGTCCTCGTCCGGGGTGGTGGTCATCTCGATGTGGCAGCCGAGGACGTGGCTGACGGGCCGGTCGGCGCAGAAGTCGATCAGCCGGTCGGCGGTCTCGGCGTACGCGGCGGCGTCGTCCACGTACAGCCTGCCCGGGTACAGCGAGTCGCCGGTCAGCAGGAGACCGGTGTGCCGGTCGTAGAAGACCACGGCCGCCGGGTGGTGGCCGGGGCCCGGCACCAGGTCGAGCACCCGGCCGCCGAGGTCGAGCTCGGCGTTGCGGCGCGGCCAGTCGGTGAAGCCGAAGTGGCCGATGACGTCGTCGAGTCCGGGCGGGACGACGGTGGTGTGCGGCCGGTCCGCGAACTGCGCGTCGGCGGCGATGTGGTCGCCGTGGCCGTGGGTGTGGGCGACGACCAGCTCGTACCCGGTACGGGGGTGGCGGCTCAGCCAGTCGTCGACCAGGGCGTCGACGGTGGCGCGCAGCGGGAGGTGGGCCGGGTCGGGGCTGGCCCCGGTGTCCAGGAGCAGGGCGCGCTCGTTGCCGAAGAGGAGGAAGAGGAAGGGCGCCTCGAAGTGCACGGACATGTTCTGCCGCAGGAGCAGGGTGTGTTCGGTGTACGGGTGGATCTGGATCTCGGGGGCGGGGTCGTGCTTGGGGGAGGGCCAGCCGGCGTGCCAGTGGGTGGGGAGGGGTGCGGGTTCCGGTGCGGCGAGAAAATCGATCACGCACCCCAGTGTGCCCCCTCCCGGGGCTGCGCCCCCGGGCCCCCGGTCGTCTGCGGACCGTGGGTGGCTGGTCGCGCAGTTCCCCGCGCCCCTCTTCGGCCCGGTGTTCGTCTGCGGGCCGGTGGCCTCTTCTCGCGCAGTTCCCCGCGCCCCTAAGTGCCTAGGGGCGCGGGGAACTGCGCGAGCAACCGGCCACTCAGCCGCAGACGAAGGCCGGGCCCGTTACGCCGTGCCCCGGAGGATCGCTCCGATGTGGGCTGCCGCCGTGGACAAGTGGAGGCGGGTGTCGCGGAGTTGGGACTCCGTCACGCCGTGGTCGCGGGCCGCGTCGCGGATGTCGTCGCGGAAGCGGTCCAGGAGCCGGTCCAGGTCGCGGGCCGGGTTGCCCGTCGCCGGGTCGTCGGCCCAGACCGGGGGCGCGGGCCGGGCCGGGGCGGCGGCCGGGGCCGGCTCCCGGGCCGGCGGGCGGCCGAAGCGGCCGAGCTCCCTGGTGATCTCCGCCAGACCCTCCCGTACGCCCGTGGGCCAGTCGCCCCGCGCGAAGTGGTCCTGCACCTGCTCCGCCACCCGCTGCACCTGCTCGCGCGCCTTCTCCTGGGCCTCCTTGGCCTGGCGGCGCGCCTGCTGGGCGTCCTCGCGGGCGCGGCGCGACTCGTCCTTCGCGCGGCGCGCCTGCTCCTTCCACTCCTGCTTGGCCCGCTTGAACTCCTCCTTGGCCTGGAGCCAGGACTCGCCCTCGGCCGGGCCGGAGGTCCGGGCCTCACGCGCCTCACGCGCCTGGCGGCGCACGTCGTCGCGCAGGTCGCCCGCCGCGCCCCGGACGTCCGCCCGGATCTCGGCGGCGAGCTCGGAGACCGACTCGCGGATCTCCAGCTCCAGGTCGGCCAACTCGCCGCTGCGGCCCGCCAGTTCGGCGCGGCCCGCGTCGGTGATCGAGTACACCTTGCGGCCGCCCTCGCTGGTGTGGGTGACCAGGCCCTCCGCCTCCAGCTTGGCCAGCCGCGGGTAGACCGTCCCGGCGCTCGGCGCGTACAGCCCCTGGAAGCGCTCCTCCAGGAGGCGGATCACCTCGTACCCGTGGCGCGGGGCCTCGTCGAGCAGCTTGAGGAGGTAGAGGCGCAGACGGCCGTGGGCGAAGACGGGAGGCATCTCAGAGCACCTTCCCGGTCGGAGCGGCGGCCGGGCCCGCCGCGTCGTGCGGCGCGGGGCGCGGCAGCAGCGCGATCGCACCCGAGACGGTGGTGGCGCGCAGCGTGCCGGTGCCCGCGCCGAGCGTCCCGGTGATCCTCTTCGCGCCCCACTGCCCGCTGACCCGCAGGTCGTCGAAGGCGTTGGAGACCGCGCCGCTGGTGGTGTTCGCCTCGACCGTGGCGTCCGCGGCCGGGTGCTCCAGACGGATGGCGATCTCGCCGGACACCGTGGTCAGCCGGACGTCGGCGGGTTTGCCCGAGGGGTCGAGGTCCAGCACCATGTCGCCGCTGACCGACTCGGCCTTCACGGAGGCGGCCGCGCCCTCGATCACCGTCAGATCGCCGGAGACCGACTGGAAGCGGAGGTCGCCGGTGACGGCCTGGGCCTCCACGTTCCCGGAGACGGTCTCGGCGCGGACGGAGCCGGACAGGCCCACCAGCGTGGTGTCGCCGGTGACGCCGCGGACGTCGGTGCGCCCGTGGATCCCGGAGACCACGGCGGCCGCGCCCACCACGCCGACCTCGACCGCGCAGCCGGACGGCACCGTGAGCGAGACGACCGCGCTGCGCCGCCAGCCCTTGCGGTCGAACCACTTCAGGAAGCCCTTCCAGGGCAGGTCCTCATAGGCGACGGTGAGCGTCGGACCGTCCTGGGTGACGATCAGCGGCGGCCCGTCGAGGGCGGACACCTCCAGGCGCGCGGAGCCTTCCTCGGCTCCCACGACGTTCACCGTTCCGTTGACGATCCGCACGTTGAGCGCGGTCGGCGGGGTGTCGAAGGTGAGGGTGCGCGGCTCCGGAACGGTCCACGTCGACTCGGCCATGGCTCTGCCCTCCCTGGGCGGTCACACGCAACATATCGCGTCTACTGCTAGACACGATATATCGCGGGTCGCGTAAGTCAAGGAGAGCGGGGCCCCCAGGGGATACCGGGGTTCCGGCCCGGATCCCTACTCGTCCTCGTCCTCGTCGTCGAGGCGGGCCAGCCACGTGGCGAGGCGCTCGACCGGGACCTCGAAGTCCGGGTTGAGGTCGACGAACGTACGCAGCTGGTCGGCGAGCCACTCGAAGGTGACCTCCTCCTCGCCGCGCCGCTTCGCCAGCTCCTCGATGCCGCGGTCGGTGAAGTACACAACGTGCTCCTGAACGTGCGGGGATGTTCCCCTCCAGGGTATCCGGCGCTCTGAAGGGGTCCCCTGCAACCGTCCGGCCGATTACCCTCGTCATCTCAAGTCAGGGGAACGTGCGACTGGTTGAGGGGGCGGCCATGGCGCAGGTACGGGAGATCGAGCTGCCGGGCGGGGCGGTCGTGCTCGCCCGGGTGTCCACCGCAGGGGGGTACGCGGCGGACGACGACGACGTCGGTGTGATCGAGAACGCCGTCGCCAAGGTGGAGCGGCTCGGCGAGCTGATCGTCGGGGTCGGGCGGTCCGTCCTCGACGCGGCCGCCGCGGTCCGGCCCGACGAGGCGACCATCAGCTTCGGCGTCGAGCTGGCCGTCAAGGCCGGGGCGGCCGTCGCCATCCTCGCCGACGGCGAGGCCAAGACGTCCATCCAGGTCACCCTGGTCTGGCGGCTGGAGGACCAGCCCGCCCCGCCGGTGCCCCCGCCGCCGCCCGCCCCGCCGCTGGTGCCCCCGGCCCCCGGTGGCGCGCCCGATGCCTGAGCCCGTCCATGACCTCTTCATCGACGATCTGGCGCGCGCGGCCACCGTCCACCTGCTCCCGGACGGCGGCGGCGAGATGTGGGGCAGCGGCTTCTTCGTCGCCCCCGGCTGGGTGCTGACCTGCGCGCATGTGCTGCGCCCGCATCTGGCCCGGGACCGCGAGCGGATCTTCCACGTCGGCAGCGAACGCCTCGGCGGCGACCCGCTGCCCGCCCGGCTCGCCGGCTGGCTGGTCGACGAGGACCCGCGCGGCGAGATCCCGGTCGAACAGGACCTGGCGCTGGTGCGCCTGCTCGACGACGACGTGGAGCACGAGTGCGTCTGGCTCACCGACTGCGCCGAGCCGGTGGGCGTCGGCGGCGCCGTCGTCTACGGCTTCCGGCCCGATGCGGGCCCGCTGAGCTGGCACAGCACCGTCGACATCCGTACGTACGACGGCAGCCACGGGCTCCGGTTCGACATCACCGAGATCCCCAAGGGCGTCTCCGGCGGGCCGGTCGTCGACCCGCGGACCGGCGCCGTGGTCGCCGTGATGAAGTCGCGCCAGATCGAGCGCGGCGGCGGCCGGGCCATCGCGCTGCCGGTGCTGCGCCGCTTCGGCGACCTCTACCGCACGGTGCTCGCCGAGCACGACCGGTGGCACGGCGGCGAGCCCCGGCTCAGCGGCTACAACACCTGGGTCGACCGCCAGCAGCAGCTGCCCGCCGCCGGACTGCACCACACGCCCGAGCAGTGGAGCCCGTACGACCGGCGCGCCGCCCTCAACCTGCTCGCCGCCGTGCCCGGGCCGGGCGGGGTGCCGCCGGTCGCCAAGCTGGCCCGCAAGGCGCGCGGCGGGATCGCCCCGCCCGCCAGCCTGCCCGACCCGCGCACCTGGCGCGACGGCCATGGACTGCTCTACGAGGCCCACCGCCCGATGCCCGCCATCGCCTTCCTGCACTACCTCAAGCTCGTCGTGGAGTACGAGCGCGGGCGCGGCGGCGACCCGGCGCAGCTGGCCGCCTGGGTGGGCGAGCGGCTGCGCGGGATCCCGCCGGTGGTGCACACCGTGGTCACCGAGGCGCGGCTGCCGGACGGGCTGCTGCCGGTGCTGGGGCCCGGCGCGCCCGAGGAGGTCCTGACCGTACTGCCGTATCCGACGGCCGAGCGCGTCGGGCCGGTCGTCACCGTCGAGCTGGAGCCGCTCTCCGACGCGCCCGACCGGTTCTACTGGCGCATCCGGGTGCACGACGGCGACCGGGAGGGCTCGCGGCCCGTGGCCGAGGAGTGCCGCGGCGACGGGGTGGCCGCCGGAGAGCTGATCCGGCGGCTGCGCCGGCCGCTGGTCACCGCGTTCCAGAGCGTCGACACCGACGAGTGCCCCGCGCCCCTCGAAGTCGCCCTGCCCGCCGACCACTTCGACACCGCCGTGCACCGCTGGCAGCTCACCGAGATGGGCCGGCTCTACCGGCCGCCCTACCTCGGGGTGCAGCGCCGGGTGGTGCTGCGCGACCTCGACCGGCGCGGCGAGCCCGACCCCGACTGGCGCGAGCGCTGGGAGGGGCTGCTGGCCGCCGAGGAGCTGGCCGCGGTGCCGGTGCCGCTGCCGGGGAAGGCGCCCCGGCTGCGGCACTTCACCGAACTGGCGCCGGGCGAGGTGCCGGTGCTGTGCCGGCCCGCCGGGCGCGGGGTGGGCGGCGCGGCCATGCGGATGGCCCTGGACGCCGGGCACGGCGTGGCGCTGTGGCACACCGACGGCCACCCCGAGCAGGGCTGCCACGACTTCTGCGCCGCGCTGCGCGCCGGGGCCGCCGATCTGCTCGGCCAGGCCAAGGACCCCACTGAACTCCCGGACCGGCTGCGCCGTATCAGGGAGGAGATCAGCGATTCCAAGGATGCCCAGCACTGGGCGGAGGGTGTGGCGATGCTCTACGACGACCCGGGACGGCCGCTGCCGGACCTCCAGCGGCTGGACGCGCCGTGACGCGGCCGCCCCGCGCGGGCACGCCGTGCGCCGCCGTGCGCCCGGACAAGCGCCGCTGTGACCGCCCGTGCGTCGACTCGCCCGGGTCCGGTCCCGAAAAGGCATTTCGACGGCCGCCAAGTGGGTACCTTCCGACTGGACCTCGACTCGCAGCGATCCGACCGAACCGCGTCTCGCGACGTGGCCGAACAGTGCCCCGCCGACCGTCGACGAGGAGCGAGCGATGGACGACTGGCTGATCTACCGAGGCTTCGGGGCACCGGATCCGGAGCGGATCCGTGCGCTGCCCCCGCCGCCGCGCTGGCGCACCTTCGGCGGCGAGCCGCGCCCGTACACCGTCCCGGACATCGACATCGCCTCCAGGCGCCGGCTCGGCGACCGCGTCTCCGAGCTCTCCGCGCACGACGCCGAGACCCTCCAGCTGATCAACGCCGCGCTGTATCTGCGCCGCCCGCTGCTGATCACCGGCGAGCCCGGCTCCGGCAAGTCGACGCTGGCGCACTCGATCGCGTACGAACTGGGCCTCGGCCGGGTCCTGCAGTGGCCCATCATCAGCCGCACCGAGCTCAAGGACGGGCTCTACACCTACGACGCCATCGGGCGGCTGCACGACGCACAGCTCGCCGACGGCCAGGCCGACGACATCGGCCGCTATATCCGCCTCGGCCCCCTCGGCACCGCGCTGCTGCCCGCCGCGCGACCGCGGGTGCTGCTCATCGACGAGCTCGACAAGAGCGACATCGACCTGCCCAACGACCTGCTGAACGTGCTGGAAGAGGGCGAGTTCCCGCTCCCCGAGCTGGAGCGCATCGCCGACCGGCCGGGGCGCGACGTGGTGGAGGTGCTCACCGACGACGGCCGGCGGGTCGCGGTGCCGAACGGCCGGATCCGCTGCCAGGCCTTCCCGGTCACCGTCCTGACCAGCAACGGGGAACGCGACTTCCCGGCGCCGCTGCTGCGCCGCTGTATCCATCTGCACCTGGAGCCGCCGCGCGAGGAGCGCCTCGCGGCGTTCGTCCAAGCCCACTTCGGGCCCGGCGCCGACGAGCGCAACGTCGATCTCCTCGCCCGCTTCACCCGCGACGACGGCGACGGCGAACTGCGCCCCACCGACCAGCTCCTGAACGCCATCTTCCTCACCCAGCAGATGAGCGAGGAGGGGCCGGAGCGGCGCGAGGAGATAGCCGAGCTCCTGCTGCGGCCGCTGGACACCAGGCAGCGGTGACCCCGATGACCGCAGCCCGGGGCCCGCGCCCCGCCGACAGCGCCGTGAGCTCCACGCTCACGGCCCTGGTGGCGCGCCTTCGGGAGGCGGAGATCCAGCCGACCGCCCAGGAGCTGGCGGACGCGCTGTGGCTGGCGGACTTCGCGGGTCCGCTCGCCCGGCCCCGGCCGCAGGTCCCCGAGGCGGTGCCGCCCGTGGCCGGCGGCCCCGGCGTCAAACCGCCGGACCCGGTGGAGGGCGTGCCCCCGCTCCCGGCCGAGCCCGACCCCGGCCGGCCCGGCCACGGCGGCCATCCGGTCCGTACGTACGAGGGCCGGGCCGATCTCTTCACCCCGGGACCCGGCGCCGGGCACGGCCCGGGCGGCGACGGGACGGGCGCGCCGGGCGCCCCGGACGGGGTCCGGGTGGCGGCCCCGGTCGCCGCCACCCTGCCCGAACCGCTCGCCCTGCAACGGGCGTTACGCCCCCTCCAGCACTACCGCCCGCCCGCCCGCAGCACCGGCCGCCGCCTCGACGAGCAGGCCACCGCCGACCGGGCGGCGGACACCGGGCTGATCCTGCCGGTGCTGCGGCCCGACCGCCGCCGCCAGGCCCGGCTCGCCCTGCTGATGGACGTCTCCTCCTCGACCGTGGTGTGGGAGCAGACCCTCGACGAGCTGCGCCAGGTCTGCGAGCGGGCCGGGGCCTTCCGCGAGGTGCAGCTGCACTATCTGCACGAGGGCGAGGACGGCGGGCCGCGGGTGGGCACCAGGGCCGCCCCCGGCGGGCACCTCGTCGACCCGTCCCAGTTCTGGGACCCGGCCGGGCGGCAGCTGACCCTGCTGCTCAGCGACTGCGCGGGCCCCATGTGGCGCAGCGGGCAGCTGCAACGGCTGCTGTACGGCTGGGCGCGCACCGCGCCGCTGGCCGTGGTCCAGCCGCTGCCCCAGCGGATGTGGCGCTCCACCCATCTGCCCACCCGACAGGGGGTGCTGCGGCGCCGCGAGGGCCCGGCCGGACGCCTGGAGTTCCAGCCGCGCAGGCCCGAGCGGGGGCGGGAGGCCCGGGGCATCCCGGTGCCGGTGCTCGCGCTGCGCCAGTCCTCGTTCGGCGCCTGGGCGCGGCTGGTGAGCGGCTCCACCGAGCAGACCATGGAGGCGGCGGTCGGCCGGGTCCGCGCCGACCACGCCCCGGCCACCGGCAGCGCCCGCGCCGAGCAGGCGCTGCCGCCCGCCGAGCGGGTCGCCGCGTTCCGCGACACCGCCTCGCCCGACGCGGCCCAGCTCGCCGCCTGTCTGTCGGCGGCGCCGCTGGTGCTGCCCGTGATGCAGCTGGTGCAGCGGGCGATGCTGGTCGACAGCGGGCCCGAGGTGCTGGCCGAGGTGCTGCTCAGCGGGCTGCTGCGGGCCGGCGGGGCGGAGAGCGGCGGCGGGGAGGGCCTGCCCGGCTATGTCTTCCTGGACGGGGTGCGCGAGGAGCTGCTCGAACACCTCGGCGCCGGGAACGCGCTGCTCGTCCTCAAGCACTGCTCGGAGTACGTGGAGCGGCGCTACGGGCGGACCGTGCGCAACTTCCCCGCGCTCGCCGCCGCCGTCCTCGCCGGGTCGGTCGACCCCGGGGGCAGCACGGCCGCGGGCCCCTCGGACGACTCCCGGCTGCGGGTCTTCGCCCGGGTCTCGGCGCAGGTGCTGCGGCGCTTCGGCCGCCCCGACCAGTTCGTCCGGCCGGGCGGCGCCGACGGCGCGGGCCCGCGCGAGCTGTCCGAGCGGGCCCACGACTGCCTCGACCGGTTCCGCTCGTACGGCACGGTCCGCGACCTCGACATGGGCGTCCAGCTGCTGTCCGCCGCCGTGCGCGGCGAGGAGCGCGCCGCCGAACGGGCTTATCTGTACGGTGAGTTGGCGCAGGCGCTGCTGCTGCGCTGGGAGCTGCGCCGGCTCGGCGAGGACCTGGGCGAGGCGCTGTCCGCCGTGGAGAGCGCGCTGCCGCACGAGCGGCGCGCCCATCTGACCCTGGCCCGGATCCTGGAGGCGATGGCGGACGAGGCCGAGTCGGGCCGGGCGGGCGCGGACGAGGCGTGGTGGCTGCGGGCGCTGACCGAGCCGCAGGGGCCGCCGGGACGGCCGGGCGAGGCCTGGCGGCTGCCCGCGGCCCCGGAGGCACCCAGCGCCGTACCGGACGCCGAGACCGAAGCGCGCCGCCCGGAGCCGCGCTCACCCCACGAGGTCGCCCTGTACCTGCTCAACCGCGCCCACAGCAGCCTCGCCCTGGTCGGCGGGATCCCCCCGGCCTCCGCCGCCCAGCGCGCCGACTGGCGGGCCGCCTCGCTGGCCCGGGTGCGGGTGCTGCGGCGGCTGGCGGAGCTGGAGCCGAAGTGGGCGGCCGGGTGCCTGGACAGCGCGGTCCAGGTGACCGACGCGCTCCTCAGGGAGGCCCGCACCGCCGACGTACTGCTGCTGCGCGGCGCGCTGCTGCTCGCCCTCGGCCGCCACGCGGCCGCCGGGCCCGGCGAGGAGGACCGGCTCACCGCCCGCGCCTACGCCGACCGCGCGGCCAAGGACCTCTACGCCGGGTTCGAGACGCTGGCGCCGGGCTCGGTGACCGACGCCGAGGTCAGCCGGGCCTGGCTGGACGTCGCCGACGCCGTGGAGCTCTCCCAGGCCGAGTCCGACGACGCCACCCGGCTCACCGTCCTGCAGGCCCTGGACCAGGCCCGCCGCTACGCGGGCCCCGACCGCGAGGCGCAGGCCGTCTGTCTGCTGCGGATGGCCCGGGTGCTGCGCGAGCGGTACGAGTCGACCCGCAGCCGCACCCACCTCGACTCGGCGGTGGTGGCCTGGTCGGAGGCGCTGGAGCTGATGGACCAGGACGACGCGCGCCGCGCCGCCGCCTTCACCGAGCTCGGCGACGCGCTCACCGCCCGCGCCCGGGCCAAGGGCTCCCTGGAGGACGCCCGTGGCGCGGTGCGCGCGCTGCGCCGGGCGCTGGACGAGACCTCCGAGTCCGACCCCGAACTCGCCCGCAGGCGCTATCTCCTGGGCGCCGCGCACGTCCGGCGCTTCCACGCCGAGGAGGTCCTCGCCGATCTGCACGAGGCCCACTGGATCCTGGGCGCCGCCGCCCGGGCCACCGACCGCAGTACGGTCCTCGCCCGGATCTGGCTGCTGCGCGCCGAGGTGCTGCGGCTGCTGTCCGAGCGGACCGGCTCGCCGGCCCGGCTCGGCGAGGCGGCCGACCACGCGCTGCGGGCCGCCGAGGAGAGCAGGGCGGCCGGGGAGCCGCTGACCGAGGCCAGGGCGCGCCAGGCCCGGGCGCTGCTGCTGGAGCGGACGGCGGGCCCGGCCCGAGCACGGGAGGAGCACCTTGAGGTACTGCGCGTCCTTTCGGCCGCCCCGGCGGGAGCGGCCCGCGACGAGGCGGAGGCCCTGAGCCGGGCGGAGACCGCCCGGCTCGACGGCGAGCTGGGAGCGTCGTGACGGCGACCGCGACCGAGGGGGGAAGGGCGCTGCCGGACCCCGCGGCGCTGCCGGTGCTGCGCCCCCTGGCGGCCCGCGCCCCGCACGAGTGCGGCCACCCCGTGCTGGCCGCGGTCCTCGCCGACCTGCGCGGGCGCCCCGGCGGCGAGCAGCGCGCCGGGGCGTACTTCAGCGACGCGCCCGCGGTGGGCGCGTACTTCGCGGACACGCCCTCGGCCCGCCCCGGCGGCGCCGGGCCCGGGGACCCGCCATGACCACCGCCGAGGAGCCCCGCTGGCCGCACCGCGAACTCGACCCGGACGCCGTGCGCCCGGTACCGCTGCGGCAGTTCGTCCTGAAGGTGCACAGCCGGTGCAACCTCGCCTGCGACTACTGCTACATCTACCGCGGCCAGGACGCGAGCTGGCGCGAGCGCCCGTCCCGGGTCCCCGAGGCGACCGTGCGCCGCACCGCCCGGCGCATCGCCGAGCACGCCGCCGCCCACCGGCTGACCTCGCTCCGCGTCGACCTGCACGGCGGCGAGCCGCTGCTGGGCGGACCCGGCCCGGTCCTCGCGTACGCGGCGGAGGTGCGCCGGGCCGTGCGCGAGGCCGTGCGGGGCGTGGTGCCCGGCGGCTGCGAGGTCACCGCGACCGTGCAGACCAACGGCACCCTGCTCACCCCGCGCACCCTCGACCGGCTCGCCGCCGCCCGGGTCCGGGTCGGGCTGAGCCTGGACGGCGGCGCGGCCCGGCTCAACACCCGCCGCACCGACCGCCGGGGCCGCTCCTCCTGGCCCGCCGTCGCCGCGGCCGCCCGGCTGCTCGCCCGGCGCCCCGCCGCGTACGCGGGCATCCTGTGCACGGTCGACCTGGCCGCCGACCCCGAGGACGTCTACCGCTCGCTGCTCGCCCTCGGCCCGCCCGGCATCGACCTGCTGCTTCCGCACGCCAACTGGGCCGCGCCGCCGCCCGGGATCGCCTCCGCGCCGGTGCCGGGCCGACGCGCCCGCCCCACTCCGTACGGGGACTGGCTGGTGCGGGTCTTCGACCTGTGGTGGGACGACGACCGGATGCGGACCGGGGTGCGGCTCTTCCAGGAGATCGTCGCGCTGCTCCTGGGCGTCCCGGGCTCGGTCGAGTCGGTGGGGCTCTCCCCGATGGTGGCCGTGGTGGTGGAGACGGACGGCGCCATCGAGCAGACGGGTGCGCTGCGCTCGGCGTACGAGGGCGCCTCCGCCACCGGGCTCGACGTCTTCCGGCACTCCTTCGACCGGGCGCTGCGCCATCCGGGCCTCGCCGCCCGGCAGTTGGGCGCGGCCGGGCTCGCGCCGGACTGCGCGGTCTGCCCGGTGCGCGAGGTGTGCGGAGGCGGCAACTACGCCCACCGGTACGCCCCGTACAGCGGATTCCTCCACCCCAGTGTGTACTGCGCCGACCTGGAGCGCCTCATCCGGCATGTCGCGGCCCGCATGGAGAGTGCCGACCGGCTCGGGCGAGGAGGCCCGTGACCGTCAACTTCTGCTCAAGTACACCTGGGTGACGCACAATTGAAAGTGCGCGCACATCCAGCAGATTCCGGCCCGAGCCGAGGGAGTCCGCCGCATGTCCGACCACGAGGGCGCCGTGGAGCCCACGCTGCCCGAGCCGGCCGAGGAGTCGCCCCGTGTCACCGTGCTCTTCGCCGGGCAGAGCCAGGCCTGGGCCGACTGGATCGGGCAGCAGCTGGAGCGGGCGGGCCACCCCGCCGTGCTCATAAGGTGGGACCCGCTGCACCTCAAGCCCGCCGACTCGGCCCTCGCCGACCTGCTGGAGCCACCCGGCCACATCCTGGTGGTCCTGGACGACTGGTATCTGCGCTTCGACTCGGAGAAGTACCAGGGCTGGGCCCGGCTGCTGCGCGACACCCTGCCGCAGCACCGCGACCGGGTGGCCGCCGTCAGCGTCACCGCCAAACCGCTGCCGCCCGCCGCGGCCACCCTGCGCCCCATCGGGCTGCGCGGGGTCGGCCCCGAGGAGGCGCGCCGCCGGGTCCTGGAGTGCGCCGGGCCCGCCGGGCGCCCCGGCGCGGTCGTCCTGGAGCGGCCCATCCGCTTCCCCGACGACCGGCCCGGGATCTGGAACGCGCCGCGCCGCAACCGCCAGTTCACCGGCCGCGAGGACACCTTCGAGCGCGTCCACGACATCCTCGCCGCCTCCGGCGAGGAGGGCGGCCGGGTGGTGGTGCACGGGCTGAGCGGTGTCGGCAAGACCCAGGCCGCGATGGAGTACGTCCACCGGTTCGCGGGGGAGTACGACATCGTCTGGTGGGTCGGCGCCGCCGCCAAGGCCAGCGCCCGCGAGGGCTTCGCGGCGCTCGCTCCGGCCCTCGGCCTGCCCCAGGGCAGCCGGCTCGGCGAGGTCATCACGGCCGTGCGCGGCGCCCTGGAGGCGACCGGCCGCCGCTGGCTGGTGGTCTTCGACGGCGCGGAGAGCCCGGAGGCGATCGGCGAGCTGGTCCCGGAGGGCCCCGGGCACGTCCTGGTCACCGCGAACTCGCCGGACTGGCCGGGCCTGAGCGCCCAGCTGGTGCAGCTGCCGCCGTTCGACCGCGAGGAGAGCGTCGCCTTCGCGCGGCGCCGCGCCGAGCGCCTGGGCGAGCAGGAGGCCGACCGGCTCGCCGAGGCCGTCCAGGACCTCCCGCTGCTGCTCGACCAGACCGCCACCTGGATCGCCAACAACCCGGCCGCCTCGATCGCCGACTATGTGCGCGGGATCAGCCAGGGCGACCCGCACACCGTCTCCACCAGCCCGTCCCGCGAGTACCCGGCGAGCTTCCAGGCCGCCTGGTCCCGGACCCTCAACAGCCTCAACGAGACCTCCGCCGAGGCCTGGGAGCTGCTCAAGCTGCTCGCCCACTTCTCGCCGGACGCCGTACCGCTGAAGCTGCTCCAGAACGCCCGCGTCAGCGACCTCCCCCAGCACCTCGCCGCCCTGGTCACCGACCCCAGCAGCTGGAACTCGGCGCTGCGCACGCTCTCCCGGGTGACCTCGACGCCGCTGGAGTACGACGACCCCGGTCGGCTGGGCACCCGTACCGTCGGCTCGCTGCGCATCCACCGGCTGCTGCACCGCTTCGTCCGCGGCAGCCTGCCCGAGCAGGAGCACGAGCGGGCCACCGCCACCGCCTGCCGGGTGCTGGTCGCCGCCGACCCGCGCGACCCGGCGGGCTCCCACAACTGGCCGCGCTACGCCGAGCTCATCCCGCACCTGGAGCCGTCCGGCGCGCTCACCTCCACCGACCCGGACGTGCGCCGCCTGGTCCTGAACTGCATCGAGTACCTGCGGGTGCGCGGCGAGTTCCGCGAGGGGCGCCGGCTCAGCGGCCTCGCCGTGGAGTCCTGGCGGCCGCTGTCCGGCCCCACCGACGGCCTCGTCCTGGTCGCCACCCACCAACTCGCGCACATGCTGCGCCAGTTGGGCGAGTACGGGCGCGCCGAGGAGCTGGGGCGCGGCACCCTGCGGCGGCTGATGGCCGAGGGCCGCGGCGGCATCGAGGTGGTCCGCGCCAAGAACGGCCTGGGCGGCACGCTGATGGTGCTGGGCAAGTACGCCGAGGCGCGCGCCCTGTTCGAGGAGGCGGCGGGGGAGACCGCGGCCCTGCTCGGCGACTGGAAGGTGCCCCGGCTGCTCGCGATCCGCCACAACCTGGCGGTCACCCTCGCCCTCCAGGGCCACTACGCCAAGTCCCTCTCGCGCCACGAGGAGGTCCTGGAGGAGTGCATCTCGGTCCTGGGCGGCAAGGACCACCTCACCCTCCAGGCCGGGCTCTACAAGGCCCAGATGCTGCGGCTGATGGGCCGGTACGGGGAGGCGCTGACCATCCAGGAGTACAACCACCGGCTGCACCACCAGATCCTGGGCGCCGACCACCCCCAGACGCTCACCGCCCAGCACAACCTCGCCCTGTGCCTGCGCCGCGACGGCGAGCCCGAGCGGGCCAGGGGACTGCTGTGCGAGGCCCGCGAGGCGATGCTGCGGCGTGCCGACGCGACCGCGTTCACCTGCGACTACGCCATGCTGCTGAGAGAGCTGGGCCGGCACGGCGAGGCACACGAGCTGGCCTCGTCGGCGGCGGCGGGATACGCGGAGCTGCTCGGCGCGGACCACCCGTACACGATCGGCGCGTACGACAACGTGGCCCTGGTGCTGCGCGAGAGCGGGGAGCACGGCGCCGCCCGTGAGCTCGCCGAGCGCAATCTGCGGGCTTTCACCCGGGTGCTGGGCCACGTCCACCCCTGGACGCTGGGCTGCGCCCTGAACACCGCCTCGGCACGGGCGGCCGACGGCGATCTGCCGGGCGCGGCGGAGCTGGGCCGCTCCGCGCTGGTGCGGGCGGTCACCTCGGTCGGCCAGACCCACGTCCTCGCGGTCAACCTCCAGGCGGGCCTGGCCCAGGACCTGCGGGCGCTGGGCCGCCGGGCCCAGGCCGCCGAGCTGCTCCGGGACGCGGTGACGACGCTGACGTCCGCCCTCGGGGAGAACCACCGCCAGAGCGCGTACATGAGGAGCGGGGCGCGGCCCTACTGGGACTTCGAGCCGATGCCGGTGTGAGGACGTGCGTGGGGACCGGCGGACGGCGAGTGTGAGCAAGGCCACGTGCGGCTGGATTTAACACGTCTGTGACGTTTCTCTGACGTGAAACAGCCAGTTCCTGTCCTGGGAGGGGCTGTTCCTGTAGTTCATGGCCGAAAACCGCGCCGCCCCGGCCTGGCCGTGCCTTGAAGCGGAGCGTGATCGTCAAGATCCTTGAAGAGGCCTCCTGTTCCGGCGGGAGGCCGCCTTCCCATGCCCTCAGGAGGGTTTGCTGACCCGGTCGGTGAATTGCTCTTGTGCCGCGTCTATTTCGTCGTATTCGCATATGTGCGCAAGTGGTTGGACCGGCCATGTACTCGGCCCCCGAGATCACCGGCAGTGTCCTGGGGGAATTCGTGATCGCGGCTCCGGCACCCCAAGGCCGTGGCCGGCTGACCTGATCCGAACCACTTGCATTCAAGTGGAGTTCAAGATTCGACTGTAAGGATTCCCCCCATGAAGACCATCGCCCTCATCACAGGTGCCAACAAAGGAATCGGTTTCGAGATCGCGCGTCAGCTCGGTGAGCTGGGAATCACCGCGATCGTGGGCGCGCGCGACGAGGAACTCGGCAAAGCCGCCGCCGAGAAGCTCGGTCAGCCCTTCGTACAGATCGATGTGACGGACCCGGAGAGCATCAAGAAGGCCGCCACCTATATCGACTTGGCCTACGGCAAGCTCGACATCCTGGTGAACAACGCCGGTATCACCGTCTCGCACGAGGACGGCAAGCCCAGCGCCACCTCGCTGGAGACCATGCGCTCGATCTACGAGACCAATGTCTTCGGCGTGGTCGCGGTGACCAACGCGTTCCTGCCCCTGTTGCGCAAGTCGCCGGCCGGGCGGATCGTCAACCAGTCCAGCGAGATGGGCTCGCTCACCAACGTGCTCGACCAGGACCACCCGATCTGGCACGTGAACAACTTGCCCTACAACTCCTCGAAGACCGCGCTCAACATGATCACCGTGTCCTACGCCAAGGAGCTGTGGGACACCCCGATCAAGGTCAACGCGGTCGACCCGGGCTGGTGCCGCACCGACATCACCGGGGGCGAGGGCTACAAGTCGGCCGAGCAGGGCGCGGCGATCGCCGTGAAGCTCGCCACCCTGGACGCGGACGGCCCCACCGCCACCTTCGTTCAGGACCAGGGCACCCTGCCCTGGTGACACCGCCGTTGTTTCCTCACACCCGCATCGCTCAAGGAAGATAACGATGTCCACTCCCCGCATGAAGAACCCCGCGCAGGTGCTGCCCGACTCGATGGCGGCCATCGGCGGCCTCATCAAGTCGATCCGCAAGGCGGGTGTCGAGGACGCCGTCCTCGAACTGGTCCACCTGCGCATCAGCCAGATCAACGGCTGCGGCCCGTGTCTGGACTCCTCGGCCAGGGCCGCGCAGAAGGCGGGCGTCTCCGAGGAGCGCATCTTCTCGGTCGGCGCCTGGCGCGAGACGCCGTTCTACAGCGACGCCGAGCGCGCGGCGCTGGCGCTCGCCGAGCACGTCACCCGGCTCGCCGACCGCGAGGACGCGGTGCCGGACGCCGTGTGGAACGAGGCCGCCACGTACTACGACGAGCAGCAGCTGGCCGCCCTGGTCCTCCAGATCGGCGTGGTCAACCTGTTCAACCGCCTCAACGCCTCCACCCGTCAGCAGGCCGGCCAGGCCTGGTGACGCGTCGCACACCGCCGGGGCCCCAAGCCCCCGGCGGTGTGCGGCGGTTGGCCGGCCGCAGGGACCGGCGAACGAGCCCACCGGCGGCGGAGGCTGTCACATTTGCCGGGGTCGGTTCGTCATGGGATTGACGGAACGCGAACCAAAAGGATGTGACCGATGGACGAGCGCGAGTGGCTGGCGCAGCGATTCGAGGAGAACCGGAGCCATCTGAGAGCGGTGGCCTACCGGATGCTCGGCTCGCTGACCGAGGCCGACGACGCCGTTCAGGAGGCCTGGCTGCGACTCAGCCGCGCCGACACCGACGAGATCGAGAACCTCGTCGGCTGGCTGACCACGATCGTGGGCCGGGTCTGTCTGGACATGCTGCGCTCGCGCCGGGCCCGCCGGGAGGACCCGCTGGAGGCCCAGGTCACCGAGCCCGCCCTGGACCCGGAGGACGGCGCCGACCCCGAGCACCAGGCGCTGCTAGCCGACTCGGTGGGACTGGCCCTGCTGGTGGTCCTGGAGACGCTGGACCCCGCCGAGCGCCTCGCGTTCGTGCTGCACGACATGTTCGCGGTGCCCTTCGAGGAGATCGCGCCCATCGTGGACCGCAGCCCCGCGGCCGCCCGGCAGCTGGCCAGCCGGGCCCGCCGCCGCGTCCAGGGCGTGAACACCCCGCCCACACCCGACCTCACCCGCCAGCGCCAGGTCGTCGAGGCGTTCCTCAGCGCGGCCCGCGGCGGTGACTTCGACGCCCTGGTCGCCGTGCTCGACCCCGACGTGGTGGCCCGCTCGGACGCGGCCGAGGCCCCCAGCGTGCTGCGCGGGGCGGCGACCGTGGCGCGGCAGGCGCTCACCTTCGCCCAGTTCGCCAAGTCCGCCGAGCCCGCCCTGGTGGACGGCTCGCCGGGGGTGGTGGCCGACCGCGGCAAGGCGACCTTCCGCGTGATGAGCTTCGGCTTCTCCGACTCGGCGATCACCGAGATCGAGGTCATCGGCGACCCGGCGCGCCTCGGCGCGCTCGATCTGGTGCTGCTGGAGGTCTGAACCGGCGCCCGAGCGGGCGTGTACGAGGGCGGCAGACGGCCCGGGACCGCTTCGGCGGCCCGGGCCTTCGTACGTCTCACATGGCATCGCCGCAGGTCAGATGCCGTTCTAAAACTATTTTTCGTCCGGCGGTCACATTCCTCGCGCGGGATCCGTCATATCAGTGACGGACGAGTCCGGGCCGGTGAGCCGAGGGGGGCAGCGCCGGTGGAGCGTCCGTCGCCCTCGTTGGGGGGCGCGCCCGTACCACAAGCCCCCGATGGAGAGCAGCCTTTGACACGTTCGTCCCGCGTCCGGAACAGAACTCTCGGGCGGCGTTCCGTACCCGACCGCGGTTGTGTCCGGCAGCCACCCGGCATCGCCGGGGGCGCTCTCACCTACTCGATTCTGCATAGTTTAGGAGTCTCGTAATGGCTGCCGCCGACTCACTCGCGCGGTCGGGACCCGGGGCTGGTTTCAAGCCCGGTGCGATCCTGGCGTTTGTGTGCCTGGGCCAGTTCATGGTCTTCATCGACGTGTCGATCGTGAACCTCGCCCTGCCGTCCATCCAGGACGGCCTCGACATGTCCGATGTCAGTCTGAACTACATCGTCACCGCCTACTCGACCGTGCTCGGCGGCTTCCTGCTGCTCGGCGGACGGCTCGCCGACACCTTCGGCCGGCGCAAGTTCCTCATGGGCGGCTTCCTCATCTTCGCCCTGGCCTCGCTCACCTCGGGTCTGGCGCAGAACGCCGCCATGCTGATCACCTCCCGCGGCTTCCAGGGCCTGGGCGCCGCGATGATCGCCCCCGCGGCGCTCTCGATCCTGACCAACACCTTCCCCGAAGGCCCGGAGCGCAACAAGGCCCTCGGTGTCTGGGGTTCGCTCGCCGGTATCGCCTCCATCCTCGGTGTCATCCTCGGTGGCGTCCTCGCCGACGGCCCGGGCTGGGAGTGGATCTTCTGGATCAACGTGCCGATCGGCATCGTGCTGGCGCTGCTCGCCCCGCGCGTGGTCCCCGAGTCCAAGTCCGACGCCCCGCGTCAGCGCTTCGACTTCGCGGGCGCCGCGACCCTCACCGCCGGTCTGCTGCTCCTCATCTTCACCCTCGGTGAGGCCATCAACGTCGGCTGGGGCACCGCCCGCACCATCGGCAGCCTGATCGGCGTCGCCGTCCTGCTCACCACCTTCCTCGTCATCGAGACCAAGGTCGAGGCCCCGATGATGCCGCTGCGCATCTTCCGCCTCAAGACGATGCGGGTCGCCAACTTCTCCGCGATCCTCGTCTTCGGTACCTTCGGCGCCCTGTTCTTCTTCGCCAGCCTCTTCATGCAGCAGGCGTTCGGCTACTCCCCGATGAAGGCCGGCTTCGCCTATGTGCCGCTCGCCGTCTCGGTGGCCTTCGGCGCCGGTGCCGCCTCCGGCATCATCTCCAAGGTGGCGGCCCGCCCGGTGCTCGCCGTCGGTCTGACCCTCACCACCAGCGGTCTGCTCCTGCTGTGGCGCGCCCCGGCCGACGGTTCGTACCTGGTCGACCTGCTCCCCGCGTTCATCCTGCTCGGCCTCGGCTGCGGCATGGTCTTCGTGACCCTGCAGATCGCCGCCTTCGTCGGCATCCCGGACGAGGAGGCGGGCGTCGGCGCCGGTCTCATCAACACCAGCCAGGAGGCCGGTGGCGCCCTCGGTCTCGCCGTGATCGCGACCATCGCGTACAACGGCCTGGAGGACAAGCTCGCCAAGACCGGTGGCAACCCCGCCAAGATCCACGACGTCCAGGCGACGGCCAACCACCACGCCTTCCTGGCCGCCGCGATCCTCTGCTTCTCCGCCCTGCTGGTCGCGCTGTTCTTCATGCCGAAGGGCGCCCAGTCGATGAGCTCGGCGCACGCCCACGGCACCGGCGACCCGGAGACCGCGGGCACGCCCGAGGCCGCCGGCGTCGAGAAGTGACCGCTGGACCGACCCCTGTGAAGTGACCTCTGTGAACCGCCCGCTCGCCGCATAGGGCTGGGCAGGCCGTGGCGCTCCTCCGACACCTGGCGGAGGGGCGCCATTGGCCGGTAATGGGGCCTCGCCGTCGACCGGGTGATGAACCTCAATACCTGATTCGCGCCGGGCAATTCACCACACGCTCTCCGAAGCGCGGCACCGCCGGACCATGAATCCGGCGGTGCCGCGCTTTTCGCATTCCGTGCCGTCGTACACCCCAACTCGTGCCGCAAATGGATGACTTGAGTCGTACTCAGGTCTGCGCTGCCAGCATCGGCCATATCGGCTGATCCATGTCATCCATCTGCACGAGGAGTGCGCACATGACCCAGGGCGCAATTGTTGTCGGGGCCGGTCCGGTAGGACTCATGCTCGCCGGAGAACTCCGCCTCGCCGGTGTGGAGGTCGCCCTCTACGACAAGCTTCCGGCTCCCAGCGGTGAGTCGCGCGGCCTCGGATTCACCGGCCGTACGGCCGAAGTCCTCGACCAGCGGGGCCTGCTGACCAAGCTCGGCGACATCCGCTGGGGCAAGCAGGGCCACTTCGGCGGGGTCCGTATCAACTTCGACCAGCTGGACGAGAGCCACTACGGCATCATGGGCCTGGCCCAGTCCCGCACCGAGGCGACCCTCGGCGCCTGGGTCGAGGAGCTCGGCGTCACGGTCCGCCGCGGCTTCGAGGTCACCGGCTACCGGGAGACCGAGGACGGCGTCGTCGTCGAGTACCAGGGCCCCGACGGGCCGGGCGAGGAGGAGGCCCAGTACCTCGTCGGCACCGACGGCGCCCGCTCCACCATCCGCCGGCTGGCCGGCATCGACTTCCCCGGCGAGCCCGCCACCCGCGGGATGTACCTGGCCGACGTGGTCGGCGCCGGACTGCCGATGCGCCCGATCGGCCAGCGCATCGAGGGCGGCGGCATGATCCTCTCGGTCACCCTGGAGCCGGGTGTCGACCGCATCGTCATCCACGAGCCGGGCGTGCGCCCGCACCACGGCGAGGGCGAGCTGAAGTTCTCCGAGCTCGCCGACGCCTGGGAGCGCATGACCGGCGAGGACATCCACGGCGCCAGCGCCCGCTGGATGTGCGCCCTGACCAACTACACCGGCCAGGCCACCGACTACCGCAAGGGCCGCGTCTTCCTCGCCGGCGACGCCGCCCACGACCACGCGCCGCTCGGCGCCCAGGGCGTCAGCGTCGGCATCCAGGACGCCGTCAACCTCGGCTGGAAGCTCGCCGCCGCCATCAAGGGCCAGGCCCCCGAGGGGCTGCTCGACACCTACCACACCGAACGGCACCCGGTCGGGCAGCAGTTGCTGCGCAACACCCTCGCCCAGTCGCTGATCTACCTCAGCGGCGAGGAGATGGAGCCGCTGCGCGCCGTGCTGCGCGAGCTGGTGGAGATCCCGGACGCCGCCCGCCACCTCGCGGGCCTGGTCAGCGGCCTGGACGTACGGTACGACGTCGACACCGACGGCACCGGTCACCCGCTGCTCGGGCTGCGTCTCGCCCCCGGCCGCGAGGTCGAGCGCGCCGACGGCGGAAAGGTCCGGGTCGCCGAGCTGCTGCACGCCGGCCGCGGTGTCCTGATCACGACCGGTGACTCGGGCGAGGCCACCGAGCTCGCCGAGGGCTGGGCGGACCGCGTCGACGTCGTCGCCGGCGCCTGGGTCCCCTCGGACACCGCCTCCGACCAGGACCCGGAGGCCGTGCTCGTGCGCCCCGACGGCCATGTCGTATGGGCCTCGCCCGACGGCGGCAAGCTCCGTGACGCGCTTGAGCGGTGGTTCGGCGCGGCTCAAGTGGCCGGTTAGAAGCTGTCCGCGCAGCACCAGCCGCCACCCTGCCGAGGGCCTGTCCGGCGCCTACCCGCCGGACAGGCCCTGGCCGTACGCCCCCGAGTTCCGTCCGAACTGGCCGTACGCCCACCACGTTCCGTCCGAAAGGGAAACACCATGACCGTCCTCGTCACCGGCAGCAGTGGCAAAGTCGGCTCGCACCTCGTCCGGCTGCTGGCCGCCAGGGGCGTCTCCGTACGCGCCGGCTCGCGCAGCCCCGAGAAGCTGGCGCTGCCCGAGGGCGTCGAGTCCGTGAAGCTGGCGCTCGACGAGCCGGCCGACTTCCCGGCCGCGCTCGCCGGGGTGACCTCGGTCTTCCTGTACTGCGAGGCCTCCGCGATCGGGGAGTTCGTCGAGCGGGCCGAGGAGGCCGGGGTCGAGCACGTCGTCGTGATGTCCGCCGACGCGGTGCTGCGCCCCGACGCCGCCGTCAACCCGATCGCCGCCCCGCACCTCGCGGTCGAGCAGGCGCTGGCCGCCTCCTCGATCACCTCCACCCCGCTGAACTGCGGCGCCCTCGCCAGCAACGCCCTGCCGTGGGCCTGGCAGCTCAAGGCGCGCGGCACGGTCGGCCTGCCCTACCCGAACAGCTACGCCGACCCGGTCAACGAGCGCGATGTCGCCGAGGCCGCGCTCGCGGTGCTCACCGACCCGGCGCTGCGCGGCCGTTCGTACCACCTCACCGGCCCCGAGGCGCTCACCTTCACCCAGCACATCGCCGCCATCGAGGCGGCCGCGGGCCGGTCCATCCCGGTCACCGAGGTCCCGCCGGCCGTGTGGCGCGCCAACAAGCCCGACTTCATGCCGGGCGACATCGCGGACGCGCTGCTCGACCTCTGGGCCGCCAGCTCCTCCCCGGTCCCGCTCACCGGTGACGTCGAGAAGCTGACCGGCCACCCGGCCCGGCCCTTCACCGAGTGGGCCGAGGAGTACGCGGGTCCGTTCCGCGGCTGACGGCCCTCGCCCGGCCCCCACACCCCCATCCCCCCACGGGCGCAATCCCTCCCCCCATGCAGGCACACGTAGGACAGGTAGGACGAAGCATGTCGCTGGACCGCAGAAAGATGATCGGCCTGGGTGCCGGTTCGGCCGCCCTCGCGATGGCAGGCGGTGTCGCCGTGGCAGAGCCCGCCGCGGCGGCACCCAAGCCCCGCGTGCCGGGCGACGCGGAGCTCGCCCGGTCGCTGCCCGGCGGTTTCCGCAGCCACCACGCGCACGTCAACGGCGTACGGCTGCACTATGTGGCCGGCGGGTCGGGAACGCCGCTGGTCCTCATCGCCGGCTGGCCGCAGACCTGGTGGTCGTACCGCAAGATCATGCCGGCGCTCGCGCGCCACTTCCGGGTGATCGCCGTCGATCTGCGCGGCCAGGGTTCCTCTCAGAAGCCGCAGGGCGGCTACGACAAGAAGACGATGGCCCGGGACATCCACGAGCTGGTGCGCGCGCTGGGGTACCGCAAGGTGGATGTCGCGGGGCACGACATCGGCTCGAAGGTGGCGTTCAGCTTCGCCGCCAACCACGGCGAGAGCACCCGCAGGGTCGCGATGCTGGACGCCCTGCACCCGGACGAGAGCTTCTACCGGCTCCCGCTCCTCACCCGCCCCGGCGCCGGCTTCAATACCTGGTGGTACGCCTTCAACCAGGTGCGCGGGCTGCCCGAGGAACTGCTCCGCGGCCGGTCCCGGGACCTCATCGACTATCTCTTCGCCCACGCCCTGGCCGACCAGTCGCTGGTCAGCGAATTCGACCGGAACGTGTACGCGCGCACCTACGACACCCCGGACGGCATCCGCGCGGCCAACGGCTGGTACCAGGCCTTCCACCAGGACATCGCGGACATCAAGACATACGCCAAGATCACCGCGCCGCTTCTCGGCCTCGCCTCGGAGGTCAGCTACCCGCAGTTCTGCGCCACGCTGCCGGCGCTCGGGACCGACGTACGCGTGGTGAAGCTCGACCACACCGTGCACTACCTCCAGGAAGAGGCGCCCGACCGCGTCCTGCGGGCGTTCCTGGAGTTCTTCGCCTGAAAAGACCTGACAACGGAGGAGGACGAACATGGCAAAAGGAGTGATCATAGTCGGCGCGGGCCCGGTCGGGCTCATGCTCGCCGGTGAACTCGCCCTGGGCGGCGCGGAGGTGGCGGTCTACGACCGGCTGCCCGCGCCCAGCGGCGAGTCGCGCGGCGTGGGGTTCACCCGGCGCGCCGCCGAGGTCTTCGACCAGCGCGGACTGCTCGCCCGGTTCGGCGACGTCGAATGGGCCCAGGGCCACTTCGGCGGGGTGCGCATCGACTTCTCCAAGCTGGACGACAACCACTTCAGCGTCCGGGGCGTCCCCCAGTTCCGTACCGAGGAGATCCTGGAGACCTGGCTCGGTGAGCTCGGCGTCACCGTCCACCGCAACCACGAGGTGACGGGTTTCCGGGAGACCGGGGACGGCGTCGTCGTCACCTTCGAGGGCCCCGACGGCCCTGGTGAGGAGGAGGCCGCCTACCTGGTGGGCTGTGACGGGGCGCGCTCGGTCGTCCGCAAGACCGCGGGCATCGACTTCCCCGGCTGGGACGCCACCCGCGGGATGTACATGGCCGACCTGGTCGGCGCCGGAGTACGTCAGCGGCCCATCGGGGAGCAGGTGCCCGGCGGCATGGTGATGGCCTTCAACCTGGAGAACGGCGTCGACCGGATCGTCATCCACGACGAGAAGCTGCGCCCGCACGAGGACAAGAGCCAGCTCACCTTCGAGGTCGTCGCCGACGCCTGGCAGCGGATGACGGGGGAGTCCCTGCACCACGCCGAGGTCCGCTGGATCAGCGCCTTCACCGACACCACCCGCCAAGCCTCCCAGTACCGCAAGGGCCGCGTCTTCCTCGCCGGCGACGCCACCCACATCCATATGCCGGCCGGTGCCCAGGGCATGAGCGTCGGCGTCCAGGACGCCGTCAACCTCGGCTGGAAGCTCGCCGCCGCTGTCCGGGGCCACGCCCCGGAGGGACTGCTCGACACCTTCGAGTCCGAGCGGCACCCGGTCGGCGAGCAGCTGATGCGCAACACCCGCGCGCAGACCCGCCTCTACCTCACCGGCGACGAGATGGAGCCGCTGCGCGCGGTGATGCGCGAGCTCGTCGAGTCCCCGGCCGTCGCCCGCCATCTGGCCGGCCAGGTCAGCGGTCTCGACGTGCGGTACGACATGGGCGCGAGCGGCCACCCGCTGCTGGGGCTGCGCTTCTCGCCCGACCGCGAGCTGAAGCTCGCCGACGGCGGCCGTGTCCGGGTCGCCGAACTGCTGCACGCCGCGCGGGGGGTGCTCGTCACCACCGGCGAGTCCCCCGAGGCCGCCCGGCTCGCCGCGGGCTGGTCGGACCGGGTCGACGTGGTCACGGGCCAGTGGGTGCCGGGCGACCACGCCGCGGACGCCGACCCCGAGGCGCTGCTCCTGCGGCCCGACGGCCACGTCGCCTGGGTGTCGCCGGACGGCGGTGAGCTCCGAGGCGCCCTGGAGCGCTGGTTCGGCGCGGCCTCGGGGCAGGCGTGACGGAGTGACCGCGGGGGCCGCCGGGACCCCGGTCCCGGCGGCCCGCCCGGGAGCCCGGCGCACCTCGCCCGCCCTGCCCTCGTGCACGGCGGGCGGCCCGCTCCCCAGCCCCCAGCACCTCCTCTCCCCGCGAGAGGACACACCCCCATGCCCCAGGAAGGTTTGCCATGACGCACGGCGCGACCAGAACGTCACGTGACGCATCGACACGGGACGGTCTGCCCCGCCCCGCCCTCAGCCGGCTCCCCTCGCTGACCGGGCTGCGCTTTCCCGCCGCCCTCCTGGTCTTCATCAGCCATGTCGGTCTGCCGATCCCCACGCTGCGCCTCCTCGAGGACGACCAGGCGGCCATCGACCTCTCCAAGAAGACCGAGAACGCCGGCTCGCTCGGTGTGGCGTTCTTCTTCGTGCTCAGCGGCTTCGTGCTGACCTGGTCGGCACGGGACAAGGACACCGCCCGGGCGTTCTGGCGCCGCCGGTTCATGAAGATCTACCCGAACTACGCGATCACCTGGGGCCTGGCCCTGCTGACGTTCGCCTCCGCGTTCACGCCGACCCGGGTGGCCCTCGCCAACCTCTTCATGGTCCAGGTCTGGGTGCCCGACTTCCAGTACCTCTTCAGTGTGGACCCGCCCAGCTGGTCGCTCGGCTGCGAGCTGATCTTCTACGCGTCGTTCCCGCTGCTGCACCGGCTGTTCCTGCGCATCGAGCCGCAGCGGCTGAAGTACTGGATCGGCGCGCTGATCACCGGGATCATCCTGACGCCGCTGATCAGCTACCAGCTGCTGCCGGACACCCCGCACATCCAGCTCACCGCGTCGGCCTCCAGCGCCTCGGTGACGCAGCACTGGTTCTCCTACTTCCTGCCGCCGGTGCGGCTCCTCGACTTCGCGCTCGGCATGCTGCTGGCCCACGCGGTGATGCGCGGTCGCTGGAAGAACATCGGCATGGTGTGGTCGAGTCTGCTCCTCGCGGTCGCCTACTGGCTCTCGCTGCACGTGGACCTGCTCTACGCCCAGCGCTCGATGACGATCATCCCGGTCGTGCTGCTGATCGCGGCCGCGGCCACCGCGGACGCGGAGGGCCGGTTCACCCTCTTCCGCAACCGCGCGATGGTCTGGCTCGGCGAGATATCGTTCGCCTTCTATCTGCTGCACTTCATCGTGCTCGCGTACGGCCGCAAGCTGCTCGGCCACGACCTGTACTCGAAGACCGAGACGGCGGGTCTGGTGCTGCTGATGCTGGCGGCGAGCGTGCTGGCCTCGTGGGCGCTGTACGCCCTGGCCGAGCGGCCGATCACCAGGCGCTGGTCCAGCCCCCGGCGGGCCAAGACCGCGGCGGCCCCCGCGACCTGACGGCCCTCTGTCGCCACCCGAACACAATCGTCCGATTTGCAGTGGTGTCGACGATCCGAAACCAGCCACCCCATGGCCGGTGCGCCCCTCAACAGGCGTACCGGCCATGTTTGTTGGCGTAAATGTGGCCGGAAAGCGAGCGTGACCCGAGTTGATCTCAAGGGCCCTCCTTCACTGTAGTGACGAACCTCCCACCGAGCCGACCGGACTATAAGGAGTCAGCGATGCACGAGCCGCGCATGGAAAACCCGGCCGTTTTCAACCCGGAGGCCGCCCGGCTGATCCAGGAGCTGTACTTCGCCTCCCGCAAGGGCGGAGTGCCGGAGCTGATCCTCGGGCTGGTGCACCTGCGGGCGAGCCAGATCAACGGCGACAGCTTCTGTGTCTCCGGTGACGCCCAGCGGGCCCGTGAGGCCGGCCAGAGCGACGAGAAGCTCTTCGCCGTGGCCGCCTGGCGGGACGCCCCGTTCTTCACCGAGGCCGAGCGCGCCGCGCTGGCGCTCGCCGAGGCGGCCACCCGGATGGCCGACCAGGCGGACCCGGTGCCGGACGACGTGTGGAACGAGGTCACCAAGCACTTCGACACCGAGCAGGTCGCCTCGCTGATCCTCACGATCGGTGTGACGAACATGTTCAGCCGCCTCAACGTCACCACCAAGCAGCTGGCCGGCAGCCGGGAGTGGGACCGCTAGGACCGGCACACGCAAGCCGTACGGGCGGGCGGCCCGGTCACCCCGCGAGCGGGTGGCCGGGCCGTCGGCGGCACAGCAGTCGAACGAACCGAACCCAGACCACCACCCATGTCCCAGGAAGGTGTGCCATGACCCACGGCAACACGATCGGCGGTCCGGCGCCGGGCGCCGCCGTCACACCGGAAGTGCCCGTCCGCGACGGCCTGTTGAGGCCCGCCACCAGTCGGCTGCCGTCGCTGACCGGACTGCGCTTCCCGGCCGCGCTCCTGGTCTTCCTCAACCACAGCGGACTGCCGTTCCCGGGTCTGCGGCTGCTCAAGGACAACGAGACGACCCACGACTGGTTCGAGCTCACCAGGAACGCGGGATCCCTCGGCGTCACGTTCTTCTTCGTCCTCAGCGGCTTCGTGCTGACCTGGTCGGCGCGCGAGACGGACACCACCCGGGCGTTCTGGCGCCGCCGGTTCGTGAAGATCTACCCGAACTACGTGATCACCTGGGTGCTGGCGATGGTGCTGTTCGCCTCCGCCTACACGCCCACCCGCACGGCCGTCGCCAACCTGTTCATGGTCCAGGTCTGGGTGCCGAAGTTCGACGTCTTCTCCAGCGTGAACACCCCGAGCTGGTCGCTGGGGTGCGAGCTCGTCTTCTACGCGTGCTTCCCGCTGCTGCTCACCCTGTTCCGGCGCATTCCCGTCGAGCGGCTCAAGTACTGGATCGGCGCCCTGGTCGCGCTGGTGATCGCCACTCCCACGATCACGTACGCCGTCTTCCCCGACAAGCCGTACTTCCCCGGCGGCGAGCAGCTGGGCGCCCACGCCACCGTGACGCAGTACTGGTTCGCGTACTTCCTGCCGCCGGTGCGCATGGTGGACTTCGCGCTCGGCATGCTGGTGGCGCTCGCGGTGATCAAGGGCCGCTGGTGGAACATCGGCATGCTCTGGTCGACCGGGCTGCTCGTGGGCGGCTATGTGCTCGCCTCGCACGTGCCGTTCCTCTACTCGCAGCGCTCGACGACCATCGTCCCGATCGTCTTCCTGATCGCGGCGGCGGCGACCGCGGACGTGAAGGGCACGGTCAGTCCCTTCCGCAACCGCACGATGGTCTGGCTCGGCGAGATATCGTTCGCCTTCTACCTCGTCCACTTCATCGTGCTCACCTACGGCCGCAAGTGGCTGGGCCACGACTTCTACTCGACCGCGGAGACCGTCGGACTGCTGAGCGCGATGTTCGCCGTCAGTGTGCTCGCGGCCTGGGCGCTGTACGCACTGGTGGAGCGGCCGATCACCCGTGGCTGGTCCAGGCCCCGGCGCCAGGGCGCCGCGACGGGCGCGAAGCCGCTCGCCGGGGCCGAGTGACCGGTGCGCGGATCAGTCGATCCCCCGGATGATGTTCAGCTCGACGTCGTCCTCCTCCGCTCCGGCGAGCCGGAGCGGAGGAGCGACGGCGACGAGGTCACCCGGCCGAAGCTCGTGATCTTCCCGGTCTTCCCTGTTCTCGTACATCTGCTCCCCCTTCGCATGGATACGAGCACGGGCTGTTCGAGCATGGCCGTACGGCGGCGGCACGGCGAGCCGCCGGGGTTGCACACGGCTCGGATCAGGCCGCGTACAGATCGAAGGTGGAGGTGCGGCGCGGACCCGCGACGACGTCGAGCTGGGGGTCGACGGCGAGGATCGCCTGGTGCAGCCGCTGGAGCTGCGGCGAGGGCTCGACGCCGAGGTCCTCGATGAGCCGGCCGCGCAGCCTGCGGTACACATCGAGCGCGGTGGCCTGCCGCCCGGAGCGGTAGAGCGCCACCATCGCCTGCGAGTGCAGACCTTCGTGCTGGGGGTGACGGGCAATCAGATCAGTGAGCTCGGCAGTGAGTTCGGCGTGCCGGCCCAGGCGTAAGTCGGCGTCGATCCGGCGCTCCCTGACCACCAGCCGGCTCTCCTCCAGCCGCATCACCTCGATGTCGAGGATCGGCCCCACCCGCACGTCGACCAGCGCGGGGCCCTCCCACAGGTCGAGCGCGCGCCGGAAGCAGTCCGCCGCCCGCTCGTTGTGGCCGTCGTCGAACGCGAGCTGGCCCTCCGCCGCCAGCTGCTCGTAGCTGTGGACGTCGACCGCCTCGGAGGGGATCTGGAGCAGATAGCCGCCGTAGCGGGTGGCCAGAACGTCCTTGGCCGAAACTTGTGCGTCGGGCCCCATGGCGCCGGCGAGCCGCCGCCGCAGCTGGAGGATGTACGTCTGGAGGGTGGTCAGCGCGCTCTGCGGCAGCTCGGTGCCCCAGATCTCCTCCATCAGCGTCGGTACGGGGATGACGCGCCCCGGGTACAGGGCGAGCAGCGCGAGGATCTGACGGGGCTTGCCCGCCGTCGGGACGACGGAGACTCTGTTCACTTCGGCACTCAAGGGGCCCAGGACCTGGATTTTCACGGCTTCCTCTCGGGTAAAAGGCGGGGGTGCGCCGGACATCGTTGTCTCCCCCCGGGGCCAGGCCGCCGGGGGAGCGTGGGTACGCGGACCTCAGCTCGCGCGGGCGACGAGCTCGGTGACACGGGCGCCCTCGGGCACCGGGGAACCGGGCCGGGCGGCGAGGATGGCCATCTGGAGCCGGCCGAGCGCGGCCGAGGGCTCCAGACCGGCCTGGGCGACCAGGGTCGCGCGCAGCCGCTGGTAGACGCCGAGCGCCTCGCTGCGCCGACCGGAGCGGTGCAGCGCCAGCATGAACTGGCCGTGCAGCGCCTCGTGCAGGGGATAGCGGCTGACCAGCACGGTCAGCTCGGAGAGTAGTTCGCGGTGGCGGCCCAGGCGCAGATCGGCCTCGATGCGCCCGTCGAGCGCGGCGAGCCGGGCCTCTTCGAGCCGCTCGGCCTCGGTGCGCAGCCGGGTGCCCTGGTGCACTCCGGTGAGGGCGGATCCGGTCCACAGGGCGAGCGCCTCGCGCAGCAGCCGGGCGGCGCCCTCGTGGTCGCCGGCGTCCATGGCCCGGTGACCGGCCGTGGCACGCCGCTCGAACTCACGGAAGTCCGCGGTGCCCTCGTCGTCCTCCGTCTCCAGGCGGTAGCCGCCGGGCAGCGTGAGGAGGACGTCCTTGGCGGTGCGGCGCTCGCCGTCGCGGCGGGCCAGCGCCTCGCCGATGAGCTCGCGGAGCTGCATCACATACGTCTGCACGGTCGTACGGGCACTGCGCGGCGGGGTGTCGTCCCAGAGTTCTTCTGCCAGCGTCGCCAGCGGCACCACCTGGTCGGAGTGCAGCGCGAGGAGGGCCAGCACCTGCCTCGGTTTGGGGGCAGTGGGCGCGATGGATAACCCGTTCTTCCGCACCGACAGTGCACCCAGCACTTCGATGTCCATGTTTCTCCCCAGAGTCGGGAAATACGGGGGGTAAGGGTATTCGGGTCGGAAGTGTCCGCTCGGCTGGCAGGCCCTCGGCGGCAACCCGCTTTGATCATGTGCTCTTACCCACCCGCCGCGGCAAGCCCGCCTGCGGCTGCTCTGACGTACCTGTCAAAGTCCTGACCGCGTTGTCAAAATCCTGTAGCAGTCGCGAATTCTGCTCGGATTGAAGCCACTCGACTCTGGGTAAAGAACGGCCGGATGTGGCGGATTTTCGAGGCTCCGCAGCCCGCCCCCGCCCGGATCCCGCTCCCGCTCCGAACCCGCTCCCGTGCCGCTCCGGGATCCGGATCTTACGCGGTCCTTAGACAAGCGCCCAGTGCACGGGCCCGCACCGCCACCGCATGTGGCGTGGGTCACACCTGACTCCCGTCACATTCACGGGCCACGTTTCGTCATAGGTGTGACGGAGGAAGCCGACCGGTGTGGATGTTCTGGCAGGGCCGGTCGGCGTCCGGCGTCACAGTTTCCGTGTGAAGTGTTCGGCGTTTACGTGAGATCTTTTGAGGAGAGCAAATCATGACTGCTCGGGCCAAGCACCCTGCTTTTGTCGTTCCCGGTGCCATTGACGCTCTGGTCGCGCTCGGAAAGGCCAGCAAGGAAGTTCCCGGCGTCGATGTGAAGCTGCTTGAGCTGCTGCATCTGCGGGCGAGCCAGATCAACGGCGACGGCGCCAACGCGGACCGCCACCCCCGTCTGGCCAAGGCCGCCGGCGAGACCTCGGACGAGCGTCTGTTCGCCGTCGCCGCCTGGCGCAACACGCCGTACTTCACGGACGCCGAGCGCGCCGCCCTGGCGCTCGCCGAGGCCGTGACCCGTCTCGCCGACCGCGAGGACGCCGTCTCGGACGAGGTCTGGAACGACGCGGCCAAGCACTTCAACGAGCAGCAGCTCGCGGCGATCGTCCTCTCGGTCGCCACCGCGAACCTGTGGAACCGTCTGCACGTGGCCATCGGCCAGGTTGCCGACCCCAACAGCTGATCACCCCCGTAAAGCTGCTGGTGCCGGCCGGCCACCCCCGACGGCCGGCAGGTCGGGCGGACGGCTCGACGGCGGGCGGCCCGTTCACCGCAAGGACGTTGCGGTGAACGGGCCGCTTTTGTGGGGCGGTTCCCCGGCACCGGCCGGTTTCCCGGGGCTCGCACCCCAGGAAACCGGCGCCCTCGTGCCTCTCCTACTTCTTCTGCTGCTGCTTGCGGGCGGCCTCGATGAAGGCCTCGAAGAGGGGGAGGGTGTCGCTCCCCAGCTCGCCGTGGGCCTGGAGGCCGGCCAGGAACGGGGCCGACGGGTCCTCGGCCTCGGCGCCCTCGATCACGCCGTCGTCCGACCAGGCGGTGGCGACCAGACCGGCGCCCAGCTTGGCGATGCCCTGGTGGTGGTGGCAGTAGACGGTGGCGGTCGGCCCGAGCGCGCTGCCGAGCAGCGAGTCCGGCTTCACCTGGATCTCGCGCGGCTCGTACTGGCCGGGCACGGCGGGCGAGTGCTCGGGCAGGTGCTGGTCGAGCGTTCCGCCGCGGTTGATGGAAATCAGCTGGAGGCCGCGGCAGACGCCGAGGACCGGAATCCCACGCCGCTCGGCGGCGGTGAGCGCCGCCAGTTCGGCGGTGTCCCGGGCCTCGTGCGGCGGAAACGTGAACTTCTCGCGCTCGGCACCGTAAAGAGCGGGGTTGATATCGGCGCCGCCGCTCATGAGCAGGGCATCGGCCCGCGCCATCACGTCGTCGACGGCGTCCGGAATCGGCGGTATGAGAACGGGGGCGCCCCCGGCCTGGTGGACCTTCTCCATGTACTCCCAGGGGAGGAGCGCCACATGCACATCTCCCCAAATGTTCCAATTCACCGTTGTCAGGTCGGCGGTCACCGCCACGACGGGCCGAGTCATCGAATGTCGTCCTTCCCAATTCCAGCGAAATGGAGTTTCACTAGAGCGTCACTTGTGCGCTTCTCGAACGCCCCGGACCTGTCCGTATCCAGTGCGAAGTCTTGGATCAAGAATTGCACAGAGCCCGGCTCTGTGGAAGAAATCAAAAAATAGGTACGGTGGAAACACGGTCGTCTTTCGGAAGAAAGCGACGAGACCGCGTGCGTTCAACTGCGGGGTGATCGCAGTCGAACACCCCTATGGGGCGCGCGGAGCTTTTGCGTACCCTCGCGGCAGTGATCGGTCCATTAGCGTCAAATAACTGGGGGATACCCGACATGACCGCCGCGACAGACAACCCAGGCGCCCGTATGTATCAGGAGTTCCTCGCCGTACACGCGATTTTGCGGCGGGGGACGGAACTGGTGGCGAACGCGTTCGAGCGCCTGGGCGAGGGCGACCAGGTCAGCGTCAAGGAACTGATCGACACCACGCAGTGGCTCATCGACTTCACCCACCACCACCACGAGTCGGAGGACGAGCTGTTCTGGCCCGTCCTGCACGAGCTCTACCCCGGCTCGGTGGCGGCCTTCGACACCCTCAACGACGAGCACGCGGAGCTGGACCGGGAACTGGGCGGCCTGAGCCGGGCGGTGGAGCTCCTGAGCGCCGCCAACGAGGCGGGCGAGCAGGTGGGTTCGGCGGCGGTGGCACAGGCGGCGGGGGCCGGCACGGCGGCGGCGCGCAAGGTCCGCGACATCCTGGCGGGCCATCTGGACACCGAGGAGCCGGTCGTCCGCGACCTCTTCCCCGGCGTCCCGGCCGACGAGGTGGACCGCCTCCGTACGGCCATCACCGAGGGCAGCCCCAAGTCCGGCGGCCACCTGGTCTTCGGCCTCCTGGAGGACCCCGAGGAGGCCGAGGGCTACGACGCGATCCTCGCCAGCTTCCCCGTCCCCTTCCGCTCCCACCGGCCGCAGCTGGTGCAGCTGTACATCGAGAGCAAGCGGGCGCTGGGCGTGGCGTAGCGGCCGCGCGAAGAGGCGGTTCCGTTTCTTCCGGTCATGATCGGGATCTGACAGGCCCCGCACAGCGTTATGTGGGTACGGGACCCACAGACCGGAGGTGACCGCTCGTGTTCGGATCGGCCTTGAACGAGATCTTCGCGCCCGGCAAGCGGCACGAGGAAGAGGAGCGGCGGCGGCTGGAGATCACCCTGGACGAGGCGGGGGACGCCGATCCGGGGCGCGGGCCCATAGACCTGGCCAGCGGGACGGTGACCATACGGGTGCCGCCGAAGGACGACGAGACCGGGGACGACGCGGCCGGGGACGACGAGACCGGGCACAAGGCCGGCGACTAGCGCGTACGCCGCAGGGCCCGGCACCCCGATCGCTCGGGGTGCCGGGCCCTGCGTACCGTCACGGCCGCGGCCGCCGGTGACTACGCGTCGAAGACCTCCGACACCAGCTGCTCCTGCTCCTGCTCGTGCCGCTTCTTCGAGCCCACCGCGGGCGACGAGGAGTGCGGGCGCGAGATGCGGCGCAGGCGCTCGCCGTGCGGGACGTCCGCGCCGACCGCCAGGTCCAGGTGGTCGATCAGGTTGAGCGCGATGAACGGCCAGGCACCCTGGTTCGCCGGCTCCTCCTGGGCCCACAGGTACTTCTCGGCGTTCGGGTACTTGGCGATCTCGGCCTGGAGCTCCGCGCCCGGGAGGGGGTAGAGGCGCTCGAGGCGGATGATCGCGGTGTCCGTGGCGCCGCGCTTGTCGCGCTCCGCCTTCAGGTCGTAGTAGACCTTGCCGGCGCAGAAGACGACCTTGCGGACCGCGTTCGCCTCGACGAACTCGTCACCGATCACCGGGCGGAAGCCACCCGTGGTGAACTCCTCCACCTTGGACGCCGCCGCCTTCAGACGCAGCATCGACTTCGGGGTGAAGACGATGAGCGGCTTGTGGTGCGGGTTGTGCACCTGCCAGCGCAGGAGGTGGAAGTAGTTCGACGGGAGCGTCGGCATCGCGACCGTCATGTTGTTCTGCGCGCACATCTGGAGGAAGCGCTCGGGGCGCGCGGACGAGTGGTCCGGGCCCTGGCCCTCGTAGCCGTGCGGCAGCAGCAGCGTGACGCCGGACGTCTGGTTCCACTTCTGCTCGGCGGAGGAGATGAACTCGTCCACCACCGTCTGGGCGCCGTTGACGAAGTCGCCGAACTGCGCCTCCCACATGACGAGGGACTCCGGACGCGCCAGCGAGTAGCCGTACTCGAAGCCCATCGCCGCGTACTCGGAGAGCAGCGAGTCGTAGACGTTGTAGCGCGCCTGCTCCTCGGTGAGGTACATCAGCGGGGTGTAGTCCTCGCCGGTCTCCTGGTCGACCAGGACCGCGTGGCGCTGGCCGAAGGTGCCGCGGCGGGTGTCCTGGCCCGACAGACGGACCGGGGTGCCCTCCATCAGCAGCGAGCCGATGGCCAGGGTCTCGCCCATGCCCCAGTCGATCGTGCCGTCCTCGACCGAGGCGGCGCGGCGCTGGAGCTGCGGCATCAGCCGCGGGTGGACCTTGATCCGCTCGGGGATGTTCACCTGCGACTCGGCGATGCGCTTGACGACCTCCTGGGAGACCGCGGTGCTCACCGCCGCCGGGAACTCGGGCTGCGGCTCCGGGGACTGGATCTCGCCCGCCTGCTGGGTGGCCTCGCGGACCTCGGCGAAGACCTTCTCCAGCTGGCCCTGGAAGTCCTGGAGCGCCTGCTCCGCCTCTTCCAGGGTGATGTCGCCGCGACCGATCAGCGACTCGGTGTACAGCTTGCGCACCGAGCGCTTCTTGTCGATCAGGTTGTACATCTGCGGGTTGGTGAACTGCGGGTTGTCGCCCTCGTTGTGACCGCGGCGGCGGTAGCAGATGAGGTCGATCACGACGTCCTTGTTGAACGTCTGGCGGAACTCAAAGGCCAGCCGGGCCACGCGGACCACGGCCTCCGGGTCGTCGCCGTTCACGTGGATGATCGGCGCCTCGATCATGCGGGCCACGTCCGTGGCGTACATGGAGGAGCGCGAGGACTCCGGGGCGGCGGTGAAGCCGACCTGGTTGTTGATGACGATGTGGACCGTGCCGCCGGTGCGGTAGCCGCGCAGCTGCGACATGTTCAGGGTCTCGGCCACCACGCCCTGGCCCGCGAAGGCCGCGTCGCCGTGCAGGGCGACGGGCAGGACCGTGAAGTCCGTGCCGCCCTTGTTGATGACGTCCTGCTTGGCGCGGACGACGCCCTCCAGGACCGGGTCCACCGCCTCCAGGTGCGAGGGGTTGGCGACCAGCGAGACCTTGATCTGCTCGCCGTCCAGGCCGGTGAAGGTGCCCTCGGCGCCCAGGTGGTACTTGACGTCGCCGGAGCCGTGCATCGACTTCGGGTCGAGGTTGCCCTCGAACTCGCGGAAGATCTGCGCGTACGACTTGCCGACGATGTTGGCAAGCACGTTCAGGCGGCCGCGGTGGGCCATGCCGATGACGACCTCGTCAAGGCGCGACTCGGCGGCGCTGTCGATGACCGCGTCGAGCAGCGGGATGACCGACTCGCCGCCCTCCAGCGAGAAGCGCTTCTGGCCGACGTACTTCGTCTGGAGGAACGTCTCGAACGCCTCCGCCGCGTTCAGACGGCGCAGGATCCGCAGCTGCTCCTCGCGCTCCGGCTTGGAGTGCGAGCGCTCCACGCGGTCCTGGATCCACTTGCGCTGCTTGGGGTCCTGGATGTGCATGAACTCGATGCCGGTGGTGCGGCAGTACGAGTCGCGCAGCACGCCGAGGACGTCGCGCAGCTTCATCAGGGACTTGCCCGCGAAGCCGCCGACCGCGAACTCGCGCTCCAGGTCCCACAGGGTGAGGCCGTGCTCGGTGATGTCCAGGTCGGGGTGCTTGCGCTGGCGGTACTCCAGCGGGTCGGTGT
This sequence comes from Streptomyces crystallinus, assembly GCF_039521265.1. Lineage (NCBI taxonomy): Bacteria > Bacillati > Actinomycetota > Actinomycetes > Kitasatosporales > Streptomycetaceae > Streptomyces > Streptomyces crystallinus. The sequence goes on from NZ_BAAACA010000002.1 coordinate 63,765, forward strand.
CGGCCATGACGTGGCCGCGGACCCGGTAGGAGTGGATCAGCTCGAAGACGCGCGCGGCCTTGGTGACGTCGTCGTCGTGCGAGGCGTCGATGTCCTTGAGCCAGCGGACCGGCTCGTAGGGGATGCGCAGCGACTCGAAGATGCCGTCGTAGAAGTCGCTGTCACCCAGGAGCAGGTTGGCGACGATCCGCAGGAACTCGCCGGAGGCGGCGCCCTGGATGACCCGGTGGTCGTACGTCGATGTGAGGGTCATCACCTTGGAGATGCCCAGCTTGTTCAGGGTGTCCTGGGAGGTGCCCTGGAACTCGGCCGGGTAGTCCATCGAGCCGACGCCCATGATGACCGACTGCCCGGGCATCAGACGCGGCACGGAGTGGACGGTGCCGAGGCCGCCCGGGTTGGTGAGGGAGACCGTCACGCCCGAGAAGTCGTCCATCGTGAGCTTGCCCTGGCGGGCCCGCTTGACGATGTCCTCGTACGCCTGCCAGAACTCGAAGAAGTTGAGCGTCTCGGCCTTCTTGATGCCCGCGACGACCAGCTGGCGGTCGCCGTTGGGCTTCACCAGGTCGATGGCGAGGCCGAAGTTGATGTGCTCCGGCTTGACCAGGGTGGGCTTGCCGTCCTTCTCCGTGAAGGAGTAGTTCATCGACGGCATGGCCTTGATGGCCTGCACCATTGCGTACCCGATGAGGTGGGTGAAGGAGATCTTCCCGCCCCGGGCGCGCTTCAGGTGGTTGTTGATGACGATCCGGTTGTCGAACAGCAGCTTCACCGGGACCGCGCGCACCGAGGTGGCCGTCGGGACGTCGATGGAGGCGTGCATGTTCTTCGCCACGGCGGCGGCGGGGCCGCGCAGGGTGACGAACTCCGGACCGGCCGGGGCCTCGGTCGCCGGGGCGGCCTGGGCGGCGGGCTTCGTGGCGGGCGCCGGAGCGGCCTTCGCGGGGGCCGGGGCCGGGGCCTGCGCCTGGACCGGCGCCGGGGCGGCGGC
>NZ_BAAACA010000003.1:0-79752 GCF_039521265.1 Streptomyces crystallinus
CGGGCCGGGGGCGCGAGGTCCCCGGGGCCGGGGCGTTCGCGGTGCGGCCGGGCCCGCACCGCCGGCGACGCGGCCACGGGCGCGGCGGCCCTCGGCGCGACGGGGCCGAGCGGGCACTGCCCGGTGGCCACGTACACCTGCGCGCCGAGCGGGCTCAGCGCCACGCTCGCGCCGAGGCAGAGGAGCAGCTGACGGGTGATCACACCGGGCAGAACGATCAGCGGGGCGGCGGCGATACGGCCTGCGCCCGCCCGGTCGGCGCCGGTAGGCACGATCGCCTGTCCGGCCCGCCCCCGCTGTGCCAACATCCCCTCATGGATGACCTGGTGGCGGGGGATCCGACCCACATCGGTCCGTTCCGGCTGCTCGGCAGACTAGGGGCCGGGGGGATGGGGCGGGTCTATCTGGCCCGGTCGGCGGGCGGGCGCACGGTCGCGGTGAAGCTCGTCCAGGCGCACTTCGCCGATGTGCCGGAGTTCCGGCGGCGGTTCGCGCGCGAGGTGGCGGCGGCGCGGCGGGTGGGCGGTGAGTGGACCGCGCATGTGCTCGACGCGGACGTCGAGGCCGAGATCCCCTGGGTGGCCACGGCGTACGTGGCGGGCCCCAGCCTCCAGACCGTCGTGGACCACGACTTCGGGCCGCTGCCCGAGCGCGCGCTGCTCGTCCTCGCCAACCGGCTGGCGCTGGCGCTGGAGGCCGTCCACGGGGCCGGGCTCGTCCACCGCGATCTGAAGCCGTCCAACATCCTGCTCGCCGTGGACGGCCCGCGCGTCATCGACTTCGGGATCTCGCGCGCCCTGGAGGTGCTGACCGAGGCCTCCGCCCTCACCGGCACCGGCGCGGTGATCGGCTCGCCCGGCTTCATGTCTCCCGAACAGGTGCGGGGCGAGCGGGTGTCGGCGCCCGGAGACGTGTTCTGCCTGGGCGCGGTGCTGGCGTTCGCGGCGACCGGCCGGGCGCCCTTCGGCACGGGCGCGGACCACCACGCGGCCGCCCTGATGTTCCGCGTCGCGCACGAGGAGCCGGACCTGGCGGGCGTCCCGGAAGCCCTGCTGCCGCTCGTACGCGCCTGTCTCGACAAGGACCCGGCACGGCGGCCGACGCCCGAGGAGGTGGCCGGGGCGACGGCGGGCGAGGTCCCGGCGCACGGCTGGCTGCCGCCCGAGCTGCTGGCCCAGCTGGCCCTGCACAGCTCACGGCTGCTCGACGCCGATGTGACGCCGACGACCCGCCCGGGCTACCGGCCACCCGCGCCCCCACTGGTCCCGGTCGGCCCGCCCGACCCTCCGCCGCCGTCCTACGATGCCGCGCCCCGCCGGGCGCCGGCCGCCGCCGCCCGCCCGCGCGGGGGCGGGCAGAGGCGCGTCGGCCGGGGCCGCGCCGTCGCCGCCGCCGCCCTCGCCCTCGTCCTCCTCGCCCTGGGCTGGTTCGTCCTGCGCCCCCTGGTCCTGGACGCCCTCGGGAAAACCGGAGGCGGTGGAGCCTCGCCGTCCCTCGGCCCGGACACCTTCGACTTCACCGGCGTCTGGGAGGGCTCGAGCTCGGGCTCGGCGATCCGTGTCGCGGTCGCCGGGGACCGGCCCGAGGGCAAGGTCACGGTCGACACGCTCGACGACAGCCGGATGTGCGGCGGGACGACGAGCGTCGCCGAACGGCACGGCCCGAGGCTGAAGGTCACGGGCCTCTCCACGCTGGAGCACGCGGTCGGGCCGGACGGCAGCCCCGTGCCCTACAGCTGCCGGACCATCGAGGAGCAGACCCTGGAAGCCGAGCCGGACGGGACGGTGCTCTGGTCGGCCGGAAGCCAGTACACGGCGCAGCTGAGACGGGTCGAGCACAGCGACGCGGTCGTGCCCGCCGCCTTCCTCGGCCGGTGGACGGCCGCGCGCAGTACGCCGGACGCCGCCGACGTGTCCGTCACCTTCACCCAGGGCGCCCTCGGCCAACCGCTGTCCCGGGTCGAGAAGACGGCGGGCGGGCGCACCTGCGCCTGGACGGCCGTGCTGTTCCGGGTGCGCGACGGGGAGCGGCTCGACTTCGCCCCGATGCGGCCGCAGCCCGAGCACAGCGACTGCGCCGGCCGCCCTCCGCACACGTACCGGCTCCAGGGCAGCACCCTGTGGCTGGAGCCCTCGGGCGGGGTGAAGGCGTACTGGGCCTTCGAGAAGAAGGGGTGACGGGGCCAGGGGGTCCGATGAGGGGAAAGACGACGGGGCCACCAGCACATACGCACCGGCGGCCCCGCACCCCACCCGTCGGTTACGACAGGAACGAGTTGATCTCGATCGTCTCGGTCCGGCCGGGGCCCACACCGATCGCGGAGATCGGCGCGCCCGACATCTCCTCCAGCGCCTTCACGTACGCCTGCGCGTTCTTCGGCAGGTCGGAGAAGGTCTGCGCCTTGGTGATGTCCTCGGACCAGCCCGGCAGCATCTCGTAGATCGGCTTCGCGTGGTGGAAGTCGGTCTGGGAGTACGGGAGCTCCTCGACGCGCTTGCCGTCGATCTCGTACGCCACGCAGACGGGGATCTGCTCCCAGCCGGTCAGGACGTCCAGCTTGGTGAGGAAGAAGTCGGTGAGGCCGTTGACGCGGGTCGCGTAACGGGCGATCACCGCGTCGAACCAGCCGCAGCGGCGGTCGCGGCCGGTGGTGACACCGCGCTCGCCGCCGATCCGGCGCAGGTCCTCGCCGTCCTGGTCGAAGAGCTCGGTCGGGAACGGGCCGGCGCCGACGCGGGTCGTGTACGCCTTGAGGATGCCGATGACCCGGTTGATCTTCGTCGGGCCCACGCCCGCGCCCGTGCAGGCGCCGCCGGCGGTCGGGTTCGACGAGGTCACGAAGGGGTACGTGCCGTGGTCGACGTCGAGGAGCGTGCCCTGGCCGCCCTCGAAGAGGACGACCTTGCCGTCGTCGATCGCGTTGTTGAGGATCAGCGTGGTGTCCGCGACGAACGGCTTGATCTGCTCCGCGTACTGGAGCATCTCCTCGACGATCTTCTCCGCCTCGATCGCGCGGCGGTTGAAGACCTTGGCGAGCAGCTGGTTCTTCGACTCCAGCGCCGCCTCGACCTTCTGCTGGAGGATCGACTCGTCGTACAGGTCCTGGACGCGGATGCCCACACGGTTGATCTTGTCCGCGTAGGTCGGGCCGATGCCGCGACCGGTGGTGCCGATCTTGCGGGAGCCGAGGAACCGTTCCGTCACCTTGTCGAGGGTGACGTTGTACGGGGTGATCAGGTGAGCGTTACCGCTGATGAGCAGCTTGGACGTGTCGACGCCGCGCTCGTTCAGCCCGCTCAGCTCGGAGAGCAGGACCGCCGGGTCGACGACGACTCCGTTGCCGATCACCGGGGTGCACCCCGGCGAGAGGATTCCGGAAGGGAGAAGATGCAGCGCGTACTTCTGGTCGCCTACGACGACCGTGTGGCCGGCGTTGTTGCCGCCCTGGTAGCGCACCACATAGTCAACGGATCCACCGAGGAGGTCGGTGGCCTTTCCCTTGCCCTCGTCACCCCACTGAGCACCGAGCAGCACAAGTGCGGGCACAGGCGTACACCCCTTCCGGGCGGGGCATGTCCAAGGTCAGGGGCGTGTCCGCCGCCTCACCAATGTGCCCCGGAATAGACGAAGCCCCTGGCGCAATAGCGCAAGGGGCTCTTGCACAAAGATGCTACCCGAGGAAGGACCGAAGTGTCGGCTGCCGACCAGCTACTGGTGGTCATCGACCCGGTCGCCCGCCGTATCGACGGCGAGTCCGTACGGATCGCGAAAGATGTGCTGTGTGCGGGTGCACAGGCGAAAATATGCTGGCCGGAGGGGGTGGAGGAGTTCTCCCGCGCCCTGGCCCGGCGGGGCGGGCGGCGGCCCGTGGTGGTCGGTGACGACCGCACGCTGCTACGTACTGTGACCTTGCTCCAGAGGGAGGGCGGCCTCGCCCCCTCGGCGCTGTCGATGGTGCCCGTGGGGACCGCCCCTTCGCTGGAACTCGCCAGGTCACTGGGGGTGCCGCTGGGCGCGGTGGCGGCGGCCCGGGCGGTTCTGGAGGGCTCGCCCCGACGGCTGGACCTGCTGGTCGACGACAGCGGGGGCGTGGTGCTGGGGGATCTGTGCATCCCGGCCCCGGCGCGACCGCTCGCTCCCACGGTGTGGGGGACGTGCCGCTCACTGGTCCGCACGCTGGTGGGGGCGCCGTCCCCGGTGGCGGCGGCGCTCGCCCACCGGCTGCGGGTGGAGGCGGACGGGGTGCTCCTGTCCGACCTCGACCGCCCGGTCGCGGGCGTGTCCCTCGCGATGGCGGGCGGGGCGGCGCAGGTGGTGGTGGAAGGGGGGTCCGGGGTGGTGGTCCGGGCGCGGGCTTCCGTGGTGACGGTGTCCGCGGGTGGGTCGGGGGGTGGGTCGGGGGGTGTCTGCGGTGCGGGGTTTCGGTACCGGGTGGGGTCTGTGGTGGCCGGGCCGGTGTGGACCCGGACGTGGACGACGGGATCGTGGTGCCTGACCTTGCCCTCCCCCACCCCGCGCGCCTGATGTGGCCCGGCCTTCGTCTGCGGCTGAGTGGTGGGTTGCTCGCGCAGTTCCCCGCGCCCCTGGAGGCCTGTGGCTGAGCTGGGTTTCCGGCTACGGGCGTACTACCTGAGGGGCGCGGGGACGGTCGGTCTGGCGCTTAGGCGACGCGCCTGGCTTTTCCGTTCGGCGCCGTCGGACGGCCCTAGACCTCCACCTGGAGGGCGGTGAGGCCCCGGATCACATAGCCCGGCTTCCAGCGCGGCTCGGTGACCAGCCGCAGGCGCGGGGCCCGGCGCAGCAACAGGCCGAACGAGGTGACCAGTTCAAGACGGGCGAGCGGGGCGCCGAGGCAGTAGTGGATGCCCGCGCCGAAGCTGACGTGGCGGTTGGTGGCGGGCGGACGGCGTACGTCGAAGGTGTCCGGGTCCTCGAAAGCGGCGGGGTCGCGGTTGGCGGAGCCGAAGAGCAGCGCGACCTCGGACCCGCGCGGGATGACGGTGCCGCCCACCTCGATGTCGTCGAGCACCCAGCGCTCGAAGAGCTGCAACGGGGTGTCGTAGCGCAGCAGTTCCTCGACGGCGCCGGGCAGGAGCGCGGGCTCGGCGCGGAGCAGGGCGAGCTGCTCGGGGTGGCGGAAGAGGATCCACCAGCCGTTGGCCGTGGTGTTGACGGTGGCCTCGTGGCCCGCGTTGAGCAGCAACACGCAGGTGGAGATCATCTCCTGCTCGGTGAGGGTGGTGCCGTCGGTGTCGTGGACGGCGATGAGGGCGGAGACGAGGTCGGGGGCGGGGGTGCGGCGGCGGTGCCGGATCAGCTCCTTCAGATACGCGGAGAACTCGACGGAGGCGCGGACGGCGCGGGCAGCGGTGTCCTCGTCCGGGTTGAGCTCGTACATCCCGCAGATGTCGGCCGACCAGGGCCGCAGGAGGTGCCGGTCGGCCTCGGGGATGCCGAGCATCTCCGCGATCACGGCTACGGGGAGGGGCTCAGCCACCTCGCTGAGCAGGTCCCCGCCGCCGGCCGCGACGAAGTCGTCCACGAGGCGGCGGGCGATGCGCTCGACGACGGGCGCGACCTCCTCGACGCGCCCGGGCGTGAACGCCTTGGCCACGAGCCGCCGGATACGGGTGTGGTCCGGGCCTTCCAGATCGAGGATGCCCTGGTCGTTGAGGGTGTGGAAGGGCTCGTGGGAGGGGGGTGGGGGTGTGCGGCCGAACTCCTCGTGGCTGAACCGGTGGAGGTAGCTACGGCCCAGGCGGCGGTCTCGGAGGAGGGCGGAGACGTCTCTGTGATGGGGGATCAGCCACTGGTTGGTGGGGGTGTGGAGGTGGGGGCGAGGGGTTTGTCGCAGGTGGGTGTAGGCGGGGTAGGGGTCGGCGACGAAGTGGGGGTCGGTGGGGCGGAAATGGGCGATGGTGTCCATGGGGTGACCTTTCCCCACCGCACCCCTGTTTGTGCCCGGCCTTCGTCTGCGGACGAGTGGTGGGTTGCCCGCGCAGTTCCCCGCGCCCCTAACCCCTCTTTCGTCTGCGGACCGTGGCCGGTTACTCGCGCAGTTCCCCGCGCCCCTAAACCCCTTTCGTCCGCAGGCCGTGGCCGCTTGCTCGCGCAGTTCCCCGCGCCCCTAAAAGCCGGTGGCTGAGCTGAGTACTCCGGCTGCGGGCGTACTACCTAAGGGGCGCGGGGAACTGCGCGAGAAGAGGCCACCGGGCGGCAGACGAGCGCGCAGCGGTCAGGGGGTGCAGGGGCGCAGCCCCGCTCAGGGGCCGGGGGGCTCAGCCCCCACCCACCCCCGGAGGGTTTAGGGAAGGGGCGGGGTGGGGGCCTATGACGGGGTCACCAGGCGGGACTCGTACGCGTACACCGCCGCCTGAGTCCGGTCCCGCAACCCCAGCTTCACCAGCACCCGGCTCACATGCGTCTTGATCGTCGACTCCGCCACCACCAACCGGTCCGCGATCTCCGCGTTGGACAGGCCCTGCGCGATCAGGACCAGGACCTCCGTCTCGCGGTCCGTCAGCTCCTCCACCTGCACCGCCCCCACCGGCCCCGCCGGCCCCCGCCGCACCGGCGCCGCCCGCGCGAACTCGGTGATCAGTCGGCGCGTCACGGAAGGCGCGAGGAGGGCGTCGCCGGACGCCACCACCCGTACCCCCTCGGCGAGTTGACGCGCGGACGCGTCCTTCAACAGGAACCCCGAGGCCCCCGCCCGCAGCGCCTGGTACACGTACTCGTCCAGGTCGAACGTCGTCAGGACCAGCACCCGCGCCCCCGCGTCCGCCGCCACGATCTCCCGCGTCGCCTCGATCCCGTTCATCTCCGGCATCCGGATGTCCATCAGGACCACGTCCGGACGCAGTTCGCGCACCTTGGCCACCGCCTCGCGGCCGTCGACCGCCTCGCCGACCACCTCGATGTCCTGCTGGGCGTTGAGCAGGACGGAGAAGCCCTCCCGGACCATCATCTGGTCGTCGACGATCAGGACGCGGATATCGGAAGCGGTGTTCACGCCCGCGCCTCCGTGTCCGCCGCCACCGGGATGAAGACCGCGACCTCGTACCCGCCGTCCGCCGTCTCGCCCGCCGTCATCTCGCCGCCCAGCATCGCCACCCGCTCCCGCATCCCGGTGATCCCGTGGCCGCTGCCGGGCGACACCGGCACCGCGCCCGTCGGCGGGCCGTTGACGACCCGCAGGCCGACCCCGCCGAGGACGTAGCCGACCTCCACCCGCGCGGCCGCGCCCGGCGCGTGCCGCAGCGCGTTGCTGAGCGCCTCCTGGATGATGCGGTACGCCGACAGCTCGACGCCCTGCGGGAGTTCGCGCGCCGCGCCGGTGACCGCCTTGGTCACGTCGAGCCCCGCGTCGCGTACGTTCGCCAGCAGCCGGTCGAGGTCGGCGAGGGTGGGCTGGGGCGCGTCCGGCGCCTCGTAGTCCTCCGCGCGTACGACACCGAGCACCCGGCGCAGCTCGGTCAGCGCGGCCACCGCGTTCTCGCGGATCGTGGCGAACGCCGCCGTCAGCTCCTCGGGCGGGTCCTCCACGCGGTACGGCGCCGCCTCCGCCTGGATCGCGACCACCGACATATGGTGTGCGACCACGTCGTGCAGCTCGCGCGCGATGGTGGTGCGCTCCTCCAGGACGGTCCGCTTGTCGCGTTCCACGGCGGTGACCGACTGCTCGACGGTGATCTTCCGCTCGGCGTCCCGCCGTACGTTCACGACGACCGCGATCAGGAGGAGGATCGCGGAGGTCACGGCCATCGGGCCGTCGTCGGAGTTCCCGTAGTGGCTGCCGGGGAACTGCATCACGAAGCCGAGCAGCAGCGTGAGCACCCACATCCAGGCGGCCGTCCGGGGCCGGGTGCGCAGCGCCACCACGACCATCACGGCGAGCTGCGCGAGGAACGCGCCCGGCGCCCACGGCCAGCTGGAGAAGCCGCCGCCCGGGCTGAGGACGCCCAAGGCCACCGTGGCCGCGCACACCGCCCACCAGGCGCCGACCGGCCGTATCAGGGTCAGGGCGACCGGCAGACCGGTGAGCAGGCCCGACCCGGCCCAGATGACCAGCCCCGGGCCCGAGCCCTGGGATCTGTCGGTGTACGTGATCATCGCGGCGCAGAAGGCGACGAAGAGCACGGCCGCGTGCGGGCTCCAGGCGGCGTAGCGGCGCAGCCGGTCGGGCAGATGGCGGGTGAGCGGGCCGTCCGTGCGCATCGGCGGCAGCGGCCGGTAGGCGAAGGCGTCCCGGAACAGATCCTGGCGGAGCCCGCCGAAGACGCCCATGGCGAGCAGGTACTCGGGACTGCGCGCGCCGCTGCCCGGCGTGCTGCCCGGCGGGGGGCTGAGGGTGTCGGTCACATGCCCACGGTAGGCGGGGGCGGGTGGGCGGGGCGTCCCCTGCGGTACGGATCCGCGAGGGTCCCTCTCAGGTACTACGGCTCCTGTTCAGTAGGCCAGCTGGGCGATCTCCTCGGCCACGACCGCGCAGGCGTCGGCGGCCGGGTCGATCAGGGGGAAGTGGCCGACGCCTTCGAGCAGGGTGAGCCCGACGGGCTCGCCGGCCTCGGCGGCGGCGTCCGCGTACGCCTCGGCCACGGCCGGCGGCACGACGATGTCGTCCCGGCCCTGGACGAGGGTGGTGGCGATGCCGGTGGGCAGGAGGGCCGCGGGGTCGGCGGCCGCGGCGCGCGCCTCGTGGTTCCCCTCGCCGCCGAGAAGCTGGAGCACGGCCCCGTCGCACACGTCCAGCGCCAGCGCCGTGGCGAAGTCGGCGATGGGCGCGAGGGCGACGACACCGCGCAGGGGCAGGGGGGCGGGGGTGTGCCACGGGGACTCGGGCGGGAGTACGTGGCGGGCCGCGGCCCACAGCGCGAGGTGGCCGCCGGCGGAGTGGCCGGTGAGGACGGTACGGCGCAGGTCGGCGGTGGGCAGGTGGGTGCGGGCGAGGGCCGGGAGCGCGTCGAGGGCGGCGGCCACGTCGTCGAACGTGTCCGGCCAGCGCCCGGCGGGCGGGCTGCCGCCGCCCTGTCTGGGCAGCAGGCCGCCGCGCCGGTACTCGACGCTGGCGACGGCGAAGCCGCGGCGGGCGAGGAAGTCCACGAACGGGGTGAGGTGCCCCCGGTCGTACCGCTCGCGCCAGGCGCCGCCGTGCAGGGCGACGACGAGGGGGCCGCGGTCCTGTGTCCTGGGGGCGTAGAAGTCGATGACCTGGTCGGGGTGGGGGCCGTACGGGGCGGTGCTGTCCGGGGTGACGTGGGGGTGCGCGAAGGCCGCGGCAGCCTCGGCGGCGTCCCTGGCGGTGGGGTCGTGCATACGTCACCTCTCTTTGTTGGCGGGACGCTATCAGCGGGGCGGGGCACGCTCGCGTCTCCGGCGGCGGTGTCGCCCTGCGGACGCGGCTCCGGACGCGGTCCCGGGCTGCGCCCGGCTGTCTTTCGGCTGCGGACCGTGCGTGGCTGGTCGCGCAGTTCCCCGCGCCCCTGAAAGCCAGGTGCCTGAGCTGGGTTCGCCAACTGCGGCCGACTACCTAGGGGGCGCGGGGAACTGCGCGGGCAACCCAGCACGGCCTGCGGACGAAGGCGGGTTCAGGGGCGCGGGGAACTGCGCGACCAGCCGGTCACCGGGTCGCAGACGACAACGGGGTTCTCGGGGCCGCAGGCCCCGTGAGCAGGGGCCCGGGGGCCCGCCCCCACCCACCCCCGGAGGGTTTGGGGAAGGGGCGGGGTGGGGGGCTAACCCAGGGCCGACGACAGCGCCCGCGCCGCCCGCTCCGCATCCCCGAAGCCCACATACAGCGGCGTGAAGCCGAACCGCAACACATCCGGGCGCCGATAGTCCCCCACGACCCCCGCCCCGATCAGCGACCGCATCACCGCATCGGCGCCCTCACACCGCAACCCGACCTGACTCCCCCGCTCCGCGTGCCCGGCCGGCGTCACGGAGACGACCCGCCCCGACGGCACGTACGCGAAGACGCACTCCAGGAAGAAGTCCGTCAGCGCCAGCGACTTCGCGCGGACGGCCTCGATGGAGACCCCCGTCCAGACGTCCAGCGCCGACTCCAGGGCCAGCATGGACAGGATGTCCGGCGTGCCCACCCGGCCCCGTGTCGCGCCCTGCCCCGGCACGTACTCCGCACGCATCCCGAAGGGGTCCTCGTGCGAGTTCCACCCGGGCAGGGGGGAGTCGAAGGAGGACTGGTGGTCGCCCCGGACGTACAGGTACGCGGGCGAACCCGGGCCGCCGTTCAGGTACTTGTAGGTGCAGCCCACCGCGAAGTCCACCCCGTGCGCGTCGAGCCCCACCGGCAGCGCGCCCGCGCTGTGGCACAGGTCCCAGACGGTGAGCGCGCCCGCCGCGTGCGCGGCCGCGGTGATGCCGGGCAGGTCGTGCAGCCTGCCGGTGCGGTAGTCGACGTGGTTGACCAGGACCGCCGCCGTGCGCGGGCCCAGCGCGGACGCCATCTCGCCGGGCGCGACCGCCCGTATCGACCGGCCCGTCATCCGCGCCGCGGACGACGCCACGTAACCGTCGGTCGGGAACGTGGACTCGTCCACCAGGATCTCGTCCCGGTCGGAGGGCGCCAGACGGACCGCCGCCACCAGGGCCTTGAAGATGTTCACACTGGTGGAGTCGCCCACCACGATTCGGCCGGGGGCCGCGCCGACCAGCGGGGCGATGCGGTCGCCGATCCGCTCCGGCGCCGTCCACCAGCCGCTCTCGTCCCAGGAGCGGATGCGCAGCTCGCCCCACTCGCGGGTGATGACCTCCTGCATCCGCGCCGGGACGTGCTTGGGCAGCGCGCCCAGCGAGTTCCCGTCGAGGTAGACCGTGCCGTCGTCGAGGGCGAACAGCTCGCGGTGCTTGGCGAGTTCGTCTGCGGCGTCCAGCGCCGCGGCCTTCCCGGCCAGCGCCTCAGACATGGCTGCGCGCCGTCCACAGCTCGGGGAACACGTTCTTCGCGGCGCGCTTCTCCAGCCAGGCCACGCCCGCCGAGCCGCCCGTGCCGGTCTTCGCGCCCATCGCTCTCCTCGTCGCCACCAGGTGGTCGTTGCGCCAGCGCCACACGAGCTCGCCCACATCGGTCAACGCCTCACCCAGGCGTACGAGTTCCCCGTTCTGGTCCCCGGCGTAGAGATCCGCCCAGACGGCCTCGACCTCGGGCGACGGCTCGTACCGCTGGGAGAGGTCGCGGTCGAGGACAGCGGCGGGGACGGCGTGCCCGCGGCGCGCGAGCAGGGCGAGCACCTCGTCGTACAGGCTCGGCTCCTGGAGCGCCTTCTCCAGCTCGGCGTACACCCGCGGCGCGCCCCGGTGCGGCACCAGCATGGACGCCGACTTCTCGCCCAGCAGGAACTCCATCCGCCGGTACATCGCGGACTGGAAGCCGGAGCCCTCGCCGAGGGCCGAGCGGTAGGAGTTGAACTGCGCGGGGGTGAGCTGCGCCAGCGGCGTCCAGGACGCGTTGAGCGCCTCCAGCTCGCGTACGGAGCGCTTGAGCGCGTCCACGGCCACCTGCACCCGGTCCTCGCGCAACGCGCGCGTGGCGGTCTCCCACTCGTGCACGATCACCGTGAACCACAGCTCCATGACCTGGGTGGTGACCAGGAAGACCATCTCGCCGGGGTCGTCCGAGCGCAGCTGCTGGAGGTGGGTGAGCACATCCGCCTGGACGTAGTCCTCGTACGGCGTGGTGCCCGCGAAGTCCAGGTTGGGGGCGTCGGCCGCGTCGGTCGCTCCGGCGGTTTCCACCGGTTCGGACATCTTTGATGACATCGCTGTCTCCTCGATGTGTCCGGGTAGCGGTCCGCCCCTTCCTTCATCGGCATCGGAGCCCCGGTCCCCACCCGCATCATAAGCACGCCTCCTCCACCCACGTCAGGGCACGGAAGGCCCCTCCACGAGGCTGCCGCCCTCGGTGTACGGCCAGGCGTTGGACTTGCAGCCGTTCAGGCCCTTGATCTGCTGTTGCATCACCGGCGCGGGCTTGCCCGCACCCGGGCAGGCCATGTGTTGGTGGAAGCCGATCATGTGGCCGATCTCGTGGTTGATGATCAGGTGCCGGTACTCGGCGGGCGGCCCGTCGTACTGCGGCGAGCCCTGCACCCAGCGCTTGAGGTTGACCACGACACCGCCCGCGACTTCGCAGTTCAGCTCGCCGTGGGTGTCGCCGTTGACCGCGCACAGCTTGTCGGTGGTGGCCGGGGTGGCGATCTTTATGGTGACGTCGGCGCGGTCGCTGTCGGAGACCAGCTGGAACCGGCCACGGCCGTGCGCGGCCCAGCTGCGGGGGTGGGCGAGTATCGCCTGGATCTCGTTGGCGGCCTGGTCGGGCGAGACGTCGACGCCGTCCTCGACGAGGACCTTGTAGCGGCGCAGGGGGCCGCCGGTGCCGACGGGGGCGCCGGAGGCGCGGGCGGGGGTGAAGGTGCCGGGCCCGTTGGCGGGAACGTCCTTCTTCTTTCCGTCCTTGCCGCCCTTTCCGTCCTTTCCGCCTCTTCCGTCCTTGCCGTCGGAGCCGTCCTCCTTCTCGCCCTTCTTCTGGTCCTTGGAAGAGCTGGACGGGGGCGGCCCGGTCGGCAGGGGTTCACGGGAGCCGAGGGGGGTCTCCGCGGCGTACCCGGGTTCGGGGGTGTCGCCGCCGCCGTGCCACTCGGCGAGGGCGGCGCCGCAGATCAGGGCGAGGCCGAGGAGGCCGCCCATGAGCAGGAGGGCGCGCGGGTGGCGCCGGGCCGAGCGTCTGCCACGGCTACGGGTTCGGGTGTGGCCACGGCCACGACGGGCTCCGTTGCGGGCTGCTCGCTTGCCCAAGACAGACTTCTCCCCTTGTCACGGCTGGAGTTGGGGGGAGGTGTGGGGCCTCGTGCGCCAGCTTGTGCAGTTGTCCGGTATTCGATGGTGTGGTTGGTGCCGACGGTGTCGGTGGTGCCGACGGTGTCGATCGTGCGTGCGATCGTACCGTCCGTACGAAAGTGTCCGGACGGTACGAGTCCGCACCGCAGGTCAGCCCAGCGTGTCGGCGGCGAGCGGCGAGGAGTCCCGCAGGAACGTGGTGCAGCGCTCGAACTCGGCTTCCTCGCCGATGGCTTGGGCGGCGCGGGCCAGGGCGTGCAGGGCGCGCAGGAAGCCGCGGTTGGGCTCGTGCTCCCACGGCACCGGGCCGTGGCCCTTCCAGCCGGCGCGGCGCAGCGAGTCGAGGCCGCGGTGGTAGCCGGTGCGGGCGTACGCGTACGACTCCACGGTGCGGCCCGCGTCGAACGCGTCGTCCGCGAGCTGGGCCCAGGCGAGGGAGGACGTGGGGTACTTGGCGGCGACGTCGGCGGGGGCGGTGCCCTGCGCGAGCAGCTCTCGGGGCTCGGGGTCGTCGGGCAGGTGCGTCGGGGCGGGGCCGCCGAGCAGGTTCTCGTGAATGGACATGCCCCCAGTCTGCCGCGTCCGACCGACAACGGCGTTTTTCCCCCCACCCCGCCCGTTCCCTTAACCCTCCGGGGGTGGGTGGGGGCGAGGGCAGACCGCCAAGGGCTACGCCCCCCCCCCGCGCCCCTGTCCTGGCCGGGACTTCGTCTGCGGCTGCGTGCCCAAAAACCTCGTTCGTCTGCGGGTCGTGGTGGGCTGGTCGCGCAGTTCCCCGCGCCCCTAGGGGGTCGGTCGCAGCCGGAGAACCCAGCTCAGCCACAGGCTTTCAGGGGCGCGGGGAACTGCGCGAGAAGCGGCCACCGGCCCGCAGACGAAGGCAGGTTTAGGGGCGCGGGGCATCGCCGGGCGAGCCGGACTACCCAGGGGCGCGGGGAACTGCGCGAGAAGCGGCCACCGGCCCGCAGACGAAGGCGGGTTTAGGGGCGCGGGGAACTGCGCGACCAGCCACCCACACACCCGCAGACGAACACCGGGCCAAAAAGGGGCGCGGGGAACTGCGCGAGCAACCCACCACCCACCCGCAGACAAAGACCGGGCCAAAACCGGCGCTCAGGCGTCGCGGTCGCGTTCCAGTGGCGGGCCCGCCACCCCGCACGACACGCGGCACTCCGCATGGCACCCCACCCGAGGCCGACGGACCGTCGCATACGCCAGCACGGCACCCACCACCAGCACCCCCGCACACACCGGCATCGCCCGCCGGAAGGTGGAGCCGAACTCCGTCGCGGAGCGGTAGGCCGTCGGGGACATGCCCGCCACCAGCGGCAGCGCCGCCACCGCGATCAGACCCGCCGCCCGCGCCGCCGCGTTGTTGATGCCGGACGCCAGCCCCGCCCGCCCCGCGTCCACCGACCCCAGCACCGTCGCGGTGAGCGGCGCGACCAGGGTGACCATGCCGAGGCCGAGGACGACGACCGCGGGGAGCACATCCCGTAGGTACGACGCGTCCACCCCCACCCGCAGCATCAGCAGCATCCCGCCTGCGCACAGCAGCGGCCCCACGGTCAGCGGCAGGCGCGGGCCGATCCGCTCGCCCAGCGCGCCCGAGCGGGCCGACAGCAGCAGCATCAGGACCGTGGTGGGGAGCAGGGCCGCGCCCGCGCCCAGCGCCGAGTACCCCGCCACCACCTGGAGCTGGAGCGCCGCCAGGAAGAAGAAGCCGCCGAACGCCGCGTACACGCACACCGTCACCAGGTTCACCGCCGTGAACTGGCGCGAGGCGAAGACCTCGGGCGGCAGCATGGGGTCGGCCAGGCGCCGTTCGAGGCGTATGAAGGCGACGCCGAAGGCCACGCCCGCGGCCGCCACGACCAGGACCAGCGGCGACGCACCCCGGCCCGGGGCCTCGATCAGCGCGTACGTCACCAGCGCGAGCGCCAGCGCCCCCAGCACCGCCCCGGTCACATCGAACCGGGCCGTGTGCACGCGCGCGTCCTTGGACTCCGGTACGTGCCGCAGCGCCACCGGCACGCACAGCGCGGCCAGCGGCACGTTCAGCAGGAAGACCCAGCGCCAGCCGGGGCCGTCCACCAGCCAGCCGCCCAGGAACGGGCCGACGGCCGCCCCGACGCCGCCGAGGCCGGACCAGACGCCCACGGCCGCCGCCCGGTCGTCGGGGTGGAAGCTCGCCTGGATGAGGGCGAGCGAGCCGGGGGTGAGCAGCGCGCCGCCCATGCCCTGAAGGGCGCGGGCGGCGATCAGGACGCCCGCGTCGGGCGCGAGGCCGCACAGCAGGGAGCCGGCGGCGAACCAGACGACGCCGACGACGAACACCTTGCGGCGTCCGTACCGGTCGCCCAGCGCTCCGCCCAGCAGGATCAGCCCGGCCAGCGTCAGCATGTACGCGTTGACGGTCCACTGGAGCACCGCCATGTCCGCGTCGAGGTCCGCCCCGATGCGCGGCAGGGCCACATTGACCACGGTCGAGTCGAGCATCGCCATGCCGGACCCGAGCACGGTCGTGAACAGCACCCACCGCCCCTTGGCCGTGCCCATCCGTACGCTCATGCACTCCACTCTCGCCGAACGCGACGGACCCGGCACCCCCCATGAGGGGGAGGCCGGGCCCGGACGGGGGAGCGCGGGCGGTGGGCCCGCGCGCCTAGAGCCTGTTTCCGAACCCCCGTCGTCCGCCCGGGGGCGCAGGCGGGGGTTCGGAAACAGGCTCTTACTTCAGCTTCGTGCCGGTCGAGCGCAGGTTCGCGCACGCCTCGGTGACGCGCTTGGCCATCGAGGCCTCGGCGAGCTTGCCCCAGGTGCGCGGGTCGTAGGTCGACTTCTTGCCGACCTCGCCGTCGACCTTCAGGACGCCGTCGTAGTTGCGGAACATGTGGTCCGCGACCGGACGCGTGAAGGCGTACTGGGTGTCGGTGTCGAGGTTCATCTTGACGACGCCGTTCTCCAGCGCGGTCGCGATCTCCTGCTCGGTGGAGCCGGAGCCGCCGTGGAAGACGAAGTCGAACGGGGAGGCCTTGCCGTACTTCGCGGCGACGCCCTCCTGGAGGTCCTTGAGGAGCTCCGGACGCAGCACGACGTTGCCCGGCTTGTAGACGCCGTGGACGTTGCCGAAGGAGGCGGCCAGCAGGTAGCGGCCCTTCTCGCCCAGGCCCAGGGCCTCGGCGGTGCGCAGCGCGTCGTCGACGGTGGTGTACAGCTCGTCGTTGATCTCGTGGCTGACGCCGTCCTCCTCGCCGCCGGTCGGGGTGATCTCGACCTCAAGGATGATCTTGGCGGCGGCGGCCTTGGCGAGCAGCTCCTGGCCGATGGCCAGGTTGTCCGCGAGGGTCTCGGCGGAGCCGTCCCACATGTGCGACTGGAAGAGCGGGTTCAGGCCCTTGGCGACGCGCTCGGCCGAGACCTCCAGGAGCGGACGGACATAGCCGTCCAGCTTGTCCTTGGGGCAGTGGTCGGTGTGCAGCGCGACGGTGATGTCGTACTTGGCGGCGACGACGTGCGCGAACTCGGCCAGCGCGACCGCGCCCGTGACCATGTCCTTGTTGTACTGGCCACCCAGGAACTCGGCACCGCCGGTGGAGATCTGGATGATGCCGTCGCTCTCGGCCTCCGCGAAGCCGCGCAGGGCAGCGTGCAGGGTCTGCGTCGAGGTCACATTGATGGCCGGGTAGGCGAACTTGCCTGCCTTCGCCCGGTCGAGCATCTCGTTGTAGACCTCGGGGGTTGCGATGGGCATCTGTCCGCTCCTTGTGATGTGCGGGTTTGCTTATGTGCTGGCCCTGACCTGGGGGCGACGTCATCGTCGCGGCCCATCTTTCCAGACTCTGCGCCGGGCTCCACCCTGCGTGTGCGCGAGGGGGCGGCTGTTTCACGTGAAACAGCCGCCCCCTCGGGGAAAGCCCAGGTCAGACCCGGTGTGCGAGAGCACAGGGCTCCGGGGCACCACTTTCGGAGTGCCCGTCAGTCGATCTTGACCGCTACGACGGAGGCCACCTTGCGCGATGACCGTCGCGCAGAGACCGCTATGCGGTGACCGCTACGCCAGACCCAGGTCGCCGAGCTGGTAGCCCGTGAGGTACGTCAGGCCCGCACCGGTGATCGCGTCGGCCGCGCCCCGGTCGACGATGGTGGCCACGGCGACGACCTCGCCGCCCGCCTCGCGCACCGCCTCGACGGCCGTCAGCGGCGAGCCGCCGGTGGTGGAGGTGTCCTCGACCACCAGGCAGCGACGGCCCTTGACCTCGGTGCCCTCGATCCGGCGCTGCATCCCGTGCGCCTTCTGCGCCTTGCGTACGACGAAGGCGTCCAGGCGCTGTCCGCGCGCGGCCGAGGCGTGCAGCATCGAGGTCGCCACCGGGTCGGCGCCCAGCGTCAGCCCGCCCACGCAGTCGAAGTCCAGGTCGGCGGTGAGGTCGAGCATCACCTGACCGACCAGCGGCGCGGCCTCGCCGTCCAGGGTGATCCGGCGAAGGTCGATGTAGTAGTCGGCTTCCCGACCCGACGAGAGGGTCACCTTGCCGTGCACCACGGCCTTGTCCTTGATCTGCTGGAGCAGGTCAGCGCGTACGTCAGTCATGCCCGCCAGCTTAGAGGCGCATCCTCAGAGCCGCCGCCAGCTCCACGTCGTCGCCAGCTCCAGCGGGTCCACCGGCGTCACCAGCCTCGGCAGGGTGTTCAGGCCGTTGGGCGGGCCGGACTGGGGCTCCACGCACACCGCCTCCTCCTGCTCGTCGTAGACGACCACCCACTCGGTGCGGCTGGTCACCCTCAGCTCCAGCTGCTCCGGCCAGGTCAGGGTGACGTCGACGCCCTCGGGCATCCCGAAGCAGTCGTCCCAGGGGCCGGGCAGCGGGTCGATACGGCGGCCCGTCGGCAGATGGTCGTCGCCGCGCTCCTCCTGCCAGGAGGGACTGAACCCTAGCTGGACGTCCGCGCCGCCGAGGCTGCGCCGGAACCAGGGGTGCCAGCCGACCTGCGCGGGGAAGGAGTCGCCGTACGTCTCGACACCCATGGTGAGGGTCAGCGCGCTCTCGGACAGCTCGAAGATCTGGGTGACGCGGCCGGGGTACGGCCAGGGCTCGGCCAGGTCGTAGGTGAAGTGTGCCTCGGCGTGCCCGGACTCGGTCTCGCCGGTGCGCACCCGCTTCCAGACGGTGTCGCGGCCGGTGCCGTGGATGGCGTGCGGCGGGGAGTTCACCGGCAGGTGGTGCTTGGTGCCGCCGTTGCGGAACTCGCCGTGCTCGACCCGTCCGCACCAGGGGACCATCGGGAACGAGCCGTACTTGTCGCCCTGGCGCAGCACTTCCGTACCGCCGATACGGAGGCTTTCGATCCGGCACCCCAGGTCCGGACGGACCGTCAACTCGGCGTCACCGGCCGCCAGCCGGACACTCTTGTCGCTACTCACGCCCCCGACACTACTTGCGTCGCCGCACCCGCCGGCGCGCACGCCGCCGTGTTGGCCGGAGTGCGCCCGTCAGCGGCGGCGGCGCAGCACACGGCCGACCACCACGGCGGAGGCGAGGGCGAGCGCGGCCGCCGGGGCGACCCAGCGCAGGGTGGCCGCCGCGCCGGAGCCCGCCGGGGCGGGCACGGGGGCGTACCGGCCGCGCGGCGGGGCGTGGTCGACCTCCTCCGCGCTCCGCCCGATCATCGTGCGCCGTGCGTGCGCCGCCTCGGCGGGTACGTAGTCCGCGTCGCCGGGGAGGTCGAACCCCTCCTCCGCGAGCGGGTCGAGCGAGGGCGGCGGGACGACGGCGTCGAAGACGGAGTGGCCGTCGCCGGAAGCGTCGGCGCCCGTCCCGGAGCCGGACGTGGTGGGGCCGGTGGGAGGGGCCTCGGACGCGTCACCGGGGGCCGCCGGGTCGGGCACGGACGCGTCAGCAGCGGCGCCGGGGGCGGCCGAATCGGGCATGGAGGCGTCGGGAGCGGCCTCGGCCGCGTCACCGGGAGCGGCCGGGTCGGGCACAGCCGTATCGGGCACGGCCGTATCGGGCACGGCCGCCTCGGGCGCGGTGGGGTCCGGACCGGAGGCCTCCGCCCCCTGGATCGCCGCCCCGGTCTCGGTGGCGTCCGGCGCGGGCGCGTCCGCCGCCGTGTCCCCGGCCTCGTCCCCCGCGCTCCCGGCGTCCGCCGCCAGTGCCGCGCCGAAACGGTCCAGCAGACGGGCGGCCGAGGCCCGGGCTCCCTCCGGGGTCGCCGTGGCCACCCTGCCGTCCGCCGTCGCCGTGGCGGTGAAGGACATCCGAGTGCCCTCGCCCTCGGGGGCCAGCCGGAGTGTGAGGGAGAACTTGCCCGCGCCCGTGCCGCGCGCCTCCGTGCCCTGCGCCTCCACGCCGAAGGTGTCCTCGTCGAGCTCGGTGATCCGCATCGTGCCCCGATAGGTGATCGTGTGGCCCTCGACGCGCAGCTTGAGCCGCCCGGCCACCGGTGGCTCTCCCGCGTCCTGCTGTAGCCCCGGGACGCAGCGGGCGACCCGCGCCGGGTCCCGCAGCGTCTGGCGAAGGGACTGGACCTCAACCGGAACGAACACCTCATGCTCCATGGAATCGAGCCTACTCAGGGGTGGCCGCCACGTCTGCGCAAACGCGGCGGCGGCCCGGGACGAACCCCTCCCGTCCCGTCCTCATCCCGTGTAGCGCGGGTGCACCAGCGTCGAGGGGGGCAGCTCCTGCGCGGGGCGCGCGTCGCCCAGCGGCTCCAGCTCGGGGGCGAGCGGGGCGCCCGGCGGCCCGGAGGGCGAGGCCAGCACGAAACCCCAGTCGTGCGGGGCCTTGGTGGCGCCCGAGGCGCGGTCGGGGCCCGCCGTGAAGCCGGTGAGGCGGCCGGTCGCGCGGTACGGCACGGTCCACAGGCCCGCCGCCCGTACCGTCGACTCCACCGTCCAGTACGTGTGCGCGCGCGTGGCGACCGGGCCGCCGTGCACCACGAACCGCCCGCCCGGCGCCAGCACCCGCGCGGCGAGGCCGAAGAACTCCTCCGAGTAGAGCTTGGTGGACGGGGTGATGCCCGGGTCCGGCAGATCGGAGATCACCACGTCGAACGGCCCGGCCGACCGCCCCGGCCCGCGCAGCCAGCCGAACGCGTCCGCGACCACCGGCCGCACCCGGCGGTCCTCGTACGCCCGGCCGTTCAGCGCCGACAGCGCCGGGTCGTGGCGGGCCAGGTCGACCACGCCCGCGTCCAGCTCGACCAGGGTCACCGACCGCACGTCGGCGAAGCGCAGCACCTCGCGCGCGGCCAGCCCGTCCCCGCCGCCCAGGATCAACACGCGCCGGTGCCGCCCGCTCTCCATCGCGGGGCGCACCAGGGCCGAGTGGTAGCGGTGCTCGTCGCGGCCGCTGACCCGCAGCCGGCCGTCGAGGAAGAGGTCGAGCGGGCCGCCGGGGCCGTGTCCGGTGCGGCTGCCGGTGAGGACGATCTCCTGCACCCCGGTCTGCACGGCGACCCGCACCTGTCCCCCGTACACCGCGCGCCGCGCCGCCTGCTCGAAGGCGCCGACCAGGGCGGTGGTGACCGCCAGGACCGCGAGGACCAGCACGTTCGCCGCGAAGAGCCACCAGCGGGCGCGGGGGCTCAGGTCCCGCCGGAACAGCCACAGCACCAGGGCGCCGCCCGCCACCGCGTTGACCGCGCCGGTCAGCAGCGCCCCCGTGAGCTGGCCGAGTAACGGCAGCAGCAGGAAGGGGAAGGCGAGGCCGCCGACGAGCGCTCCCACGTAGTCGGCGGCGAAGAGGTCCGCGACCGTGCCGCCCGGGTCCTGCCGGGAGACGCGCTGGATCAGGGTCATCAGGAGCGGGATCTCCGCGCCGATGAGGACGCCGATGGCGAGCGAGAACGCCACCAGCGCGTATCTCGCGCCGCCGAGCCACGCGAACGTCGCGTACAGCACCATCGCCGAGCAGCCGCCGACCAGCGCCAGGGCGGCCTCGATGAGGCCGAAGCCGACGGCGGCGCGCAGCCGCAGCCGTTTGGCCAGCAGGGAGCCGATGCCCATGGCGAAGACCATCACGGACAGCACGACGGAGGCCTGGGTGACCGAGTCGCCGATCAAGTACGAGGCGAGGGCGACCAGTTCGAGTTCGTAGACGAGTCCGCAGGCCGCGCAGATGAACACGGTGCCGAGCACGATGAACCGCGCGGTGCTGCGCCGGGGTGCCGGCGGCGGGATGCCACAGGGCAGGACGGGCACAGACGGTTCGATCATGATGGGAACGCTACGTCACGACTCGCTGGCATCCTGTCACCCACAAGAGTGCAACTAGCGCACGGCGGAGGGAATTACGGCCCCCGGAGTGGCGGTGCACCCCCTCCTGCCTGCAAGCACTCTCACAGCGCGACGGGCGCCGCCATCCGCACACCGACCCTCGTTCGTGTCACCACCAACTGCCCCTCCTGGGGGTACGCGTGCCAGGTCCGCCAGCGCACCTGGCCCTCGCCGCGCTGCGCGAGCATCGCGGTGAACGCGTGCGGCGAGCCGGGAAACGTCCCTGCAAGGCCGTTGGGGTGATCGGCGACCAGCGCGAGCAACTCCTGGGCGCGCCCCGCGAACGAGCCCCCGGACAGCGTCTCCACCCGCGCGGCGAACTCGTACTCCCACTCCCCGAGACGTTTCGCCACCCCGAGGGGCAGCGGGGTGCTGCTGCCGGGCATACAGGCGACGGTCTCCGAACAGGAGCCCTGTTCCTCTTCGAGGAGCACCTGGTGGGAGGCGCCGAGCAGTCTCAACTGGAGCTTGGCACCGGACAGTTCGAGGTCGAGGACGGCCAGGGCGGGCAGCGGCTCCCGGCCCAGAGCCCAGGCGAGATCGCTGGCACGCGTGTCGGTGTAGACGGTCTTGAGAGTCGTGAGCATGGGTGGGCTCCGCAAAAACACACATGGGGAGGGTGGAGGGCCGGGGTCACCCCGGAACCGGTGCGAGGGAAGGGGGACCGCTGCTCAGGTCCGCCCGGTGGGGGGCCGTGGGCTGCGTTTCTCAACAGCGAGGGAATCATGAACTACGCGCCGCTCACAGCGTTTTTACCCAACTTGACGTGGTTTCCATCCCCTGGGATGCAACACGGTTCACCTGTTCAACCGGAGGGTGCGCGCCAAGGCGCCCGGCGGGTCCGGGCCCGCCGGGCGCGTGGAAGGGGCGTGCGGACGGAATCGGCTGCCCCGTGTCAGCCGCGACCGCCGCACCCGGTCAGCCCCGGTCGGTGGGTGCCGGTCGGTGGGACCGGCGTTCGGGTGTCAGCTGGAGCTGCCGCAGCCGCCGCCCCCGCAGGACGAACCGCCCCCGCAGGAGGAGTGGCCGCCGCCGCACGAGTGGCCGCCGTGGTGGCTGTGGCCGCCACCGCTGTCGCCGCTGTCCCCGGCCCACCAGGACCCGGAGGAACCGCCCGAGCCGGAGGAGCCGGCGGAGCCGCGTCCGTACCACCCGCGGCGCCACTTGGCGTTGCTTCCCCTGGTCAGCCTGCCGACGACGTACCAGATCAGGACCAGTACGGCTCCCGCGACCACATATCCCATCTCCCCCACCGTCCTTCGTTCTCCGTTGTGCCAGGGGGATTCCCTCGGCCCTCGCGCGCGAAAGCAGACTTGAGCAACTCCAGAGGTTCCGCGCAGGATGGCCGCCATGACCTCCAGCGCGCGCCCTCTCCTCAACCGCCGCCTCGCCGAGTTCGGCACCACGGTCTTCGCCGAGATGTCCGCCCTGGCGGTGTCGACCGGAGCCATCAACCTCGGCCAGGGCTTCCCCGACACCGACGGACCCGAGGAGGTGCGCGAGGCGGCCGTGCGGGCGCTGCGGGACGGGCGCGGCAACCAGTACCCGCCGGGCCCGGGCGTACCCGAGCTGCGCGCCGCGATCGCGGACCACCAGCGGCGCCGCTACGGGCTCGCGTGCGACCCGGACCGCGAGGTGCTGGTGACGGCGGGCGCCACCGAGGCGATCGCGGCCGCGCTGCTCGCCCTGGTGGAGCCGGGGGACGAGGTGATCGCGCTGGAGCCGTACTACGACTCGTACGCGGCGTGCATCGCCATGGCGGGCGGTGTGCGCGTCCCGGTGACGCTGCGGCCCGACGCCGGGCGCTACCACCTCGACCTGGACGAGCTGCGCGCCGCCGTCACCCCGCGCACCCGCCTCATCCTGCTCAACACCCCGCACAACCCCACCGGCACCGTGCTCACCCGCGAGGAGCTGACCGCGGTGGCGGAGCTGGCCTGCGAGCGGGATCTGCTGGTGGTGACCGACGAGGTGTACGAGCACCTGGTCTTCGACGGCGAGCACCTGCCGATCGCCACGCTGCCCGGGATGCGCGAGCGGACGGTCACCATCGGCTCGGCGGGCAAGACGTTCTCCTTCACCGGCTGGAAGGTCGGCTGGGTGACGGCCGCCCCCGAGCTGGTCACCGCCGTGCGCTCGGCCAAGCAGTATCTGACGTACGTGGCCTCCGGCCCCTTCCAGTACGCGGTCGCCGAGGCGCTGCGGCTGCCCGACGCGTACTTCGACGCTCTGCGCGAGGACCTGCGGGCCAAGCGCGACCTGCTGAGCGCGGGCCTCGCGGCCGCCGGCTTCGCGGTGTACCGCCCGGCGGGCACCTACTTCGTCACCACCGACATCCGCCCGCTGGGCGTGGAGCTCTCGCACGGCGGCGACGGCTTCGCCTTCTGCCGCGCGCTGCCGGAGCGCTGCGGGGTGGTGGCGATTCCCAACGCCGTCTTCTACGACCACCGGGACGCGGGCGCGCCTTTCGTCCGATTTGCCTTCTGCAAGAGGGAGAGTGTGCTCCAAGAGGCCGTCTCCCGGCTGAAGGCGCTCGCGGGCTGAGCTCGCGGGACGAGGCGCCGCCGAAGGCCGGGGAGGACCGACCACGCGCGCGCCCGGAGGTGCACCCTGTCCGCCGAGATCACCGCCCTCGTACGCCGGTCCGGCGCCGCCCTGTCCACACCGACCCGGCTGGCCGCGCTGCGCCGGGCGGCCCCCGCGCTCGGCCTGTTCGCCGCCGTCCGGCTCACCGGGATGCTGTGTCTGGCGGGGTGGGCCTGGCACCTGGGGCGCTCGCCGCGCGCGCTGCTCGCCACCGCGTGGGACGCCGACTGGTACATCAGGATCGCGGCGAACGGCTACGGGCGGACGCTGTACTGGCCGCGCGGGGTGGTCCAGAGCGACCTGGCGTTCTTCCCGCTCTACCCGACCCTGATGCGGATGGTGACGACGGTGCTGCCGGTGGCGGGCGGCACCGCCGGGCTGCTGGTCTCCTGGACGACGGCGGGGGCGGCGGCGTGGGGGATCTACGCGGTCGGCGAGCGGCTGACGGGGCGGCGCACGGCGACCGCGCTGGTGCTGCTGTGGGGGCTGCTGCCGCACTCCATCGTGCTGTCGATGGCGTACACCGAGCCGGTGATGACGGCGCTGGCCGCCTGGGCGCTGTGGGCGGTGCTGGAGCGGCGCTGGCTGTGGGCGGGCTCCCTCGCGGCCCTGGCGGGCCTCTCGCGGCCGAACGCGGTCGCGGTGGCAGCGGCGGTCACGGCGGCGGCCGCGGCGGCCCTGTGGCGCGGCGGGCCGGGTGCACGGCGGGACTGGCGGGTGTGGGCGGCCGGGGCGGTGGCGCCGCTCGGCTGGTGCGGTTACGTCCTGTCGGTCGGCGTCCGAAGGGGTGATCCGCTGGGCGGCTACTTCGCGGTCCAGGCCGCCTGGACGTCCCGGTTCGACTTCGGGCGCGGCACGCTGCGCTTCGCCCGCAAGCTCGCCACCGCGCCCTTCGACCTCGGCTACACGATGGCGTTCCTGATCACGGTGGCGGCGCTGCTGCTGTTCGCGCTGTTCCTGCTGGACCGGCCGCCGCTGCCGGTGCTCGTGCACACGGCGGTGCTGGTGCTGATCACCGTCGGCGGCTCGGGGTTCTTCGAGTCCAAGCCGAGGTTCCTGCTGCCGGCCTTCCCGCTGCTGCTGCCGCTGGCGGCCGCGCTGACGAAAGCCCGGCCCAGGGCGGCGGTCACGGTGACCGCGGCCCTGGCCGGGCTGTCGTTCGCGTACGGGGCGTATCTGCTGACGCTGGCCCCGATGGCGCTGTGAGCCGTACGCGTCAGGCGTCGTCGCCGGGGGCGTCGCCCTCGGTGCCGCTCTCGGCGTCCTTCTCCAGCCCGAGCTGCTCCACGAGCCACTTGTCGAACTCGATGGAGGCGCGGACCCAGCTGACCGTCGACGACACGAAGTGCTCCAGGGCGACGCCGGTGCCGATCAGCATCTGCGCCTCACCGATGAGGCGGACGGCGCCGTCGTCGTGGGTGTGCGTGTAGACCTTGGGCCACAGGGTGCGGCGGTTCCAGTCGTCGATCGTCTCCAGCAGCGCGAGCTTGTCCTCGATGCCGTGGGGGCGGTCGTAGAAGGTCCGCACCGAGAAGACCTGCTGGTCCTCCTCGCCGCGGAACATGAAGTACGTGCGGAATTCCTCCCACGGCGCGGCGAGGTCGCCCTCGTCGTCCACCACGTACTTGAGCTCCATCTGGTCCAGGAGCTGCTTGACCAGGTCCTGGTCGGGTACGACGGGCCCGGCCGGTCCACCGGTGGGCTGCGGGCCGGGCTGAGCCCCGAAATTCGGAATCGAGGACGGGTCGATGCTCATCGTGAATCTTCCTTCGTACGGTTCCGGTCATCCTCTCCCATGCCGGGCGGGGGCTGGCAACCCCCGCCACGGGTATCCGCTGACGGCTGACCGAATCCCGGCGCGCTCATCCGGCTAGAGGCTCTTTCCGGTCGCGGCGCCCACGGTCAGGCCGTCGCCGACGCGGTCGACGCGGACCGTGTCGCCGTCCTTGACCTCGCCCGCCAGGATCTCCTTGGCGAGGCGGTCGCCGATGGCGGTCTGGATGAGGCGGCGCAGCGGGCGGGCGCCGTACGCCGGGTCGTTGCCCTCGTCGGCGAGCCAGGCCAGGGCCTCGGGGGTGACGTCCAGGGTGAGGCGGCGGTCGGCCAGGCGCTTGGCGAGGCGGCCGATCTGGAGCTCGGCGATGTGCGCCAGCTCGTCCTTGCTGAGCGCGGAGAAGACCACCAGGTCGTCCAGGCGGTTGAGGAACTCCGGCTTGAAGGAGGCCCTGACCACCTCCAGGACCTGCTGCTTCTTCTCCTCCTCGGAGGTCAGCGGCTCGACCAGGAACTGGCTGCCCAGGTTGGACGTCAGCACCAGGATCGTGTTGCGGAAGTCGACCGTACGGCCCTGGCCGTCGGTGAGACGGCCGTCGTCGAGGACCTGGAGCAGGACGTCGAAGACCTCCGGGTGCGCCTTCTCGACCTCGTCGAGCAGCACCACGCTGTACGGGCGGCGGCGCACCGCCTCGGTGAGCTGACCGCCCTCCTCGTACCCCACGTACCCGGGCGGGGCGCCGACCAGCCGGGCCACGCTGTGCTTCTCGCCGTACTCCGACATGTCGATGCGGACCATCGCCCGCTCGTCGTCGAAGAGGAAGTCGGCCAGCGCCTTGGCCAGCTCCGTCTTGCCGACGCCGGTCGGGCCGAGGAAGAGGAAGGAGCCGGTGGGCCGATCGGGGTCGGCGATGCCCGCCCGGGTGCGCCGCACCGCGTCCGAGACCGCGCGCACGGCCTCGCTCTGGCCGATCAGCCGGCGGCCCAGCTCGTCCTCCATGCGCAGCAGCTTCTGCGTCTCGCCCTCCAGCAGGCGCCCGGCCGGGATGCCGGTCCAGGAGCCGACCACGTCCGCGATGTCGTCGGGGCCCACCTCGTCCTTGACCATGGTGTCCCGGGCCGCCTCCTGCTCGGCCTCGGAGGCCGCCTCCAGCTCGCGCTCCAGGGTCGGGATCTCGCCGTACAGCAGCTTGGAGGCGGTGTCGAAGTCGCCGTCGCGCTGGGCGCGCTCGGCCTGGCCGCGCAGGTCGTCGAGGCGCTCCTTGAGCTCACCGACCCGGTTCAGGCCCTCCTTCTCCTTCTCCCAGCGGGCGGTGAGGCCGCGCAGCTCCTCCTCCTTGTCGGCGAGGTCGCGGCGGATCTTCTCCAGGCGCTCCTTGCTCGCCGCGTCCGTCTCCTTGGACAGGGCCAGCTCCTCCATGCGGAGGCGGTCCACCGCCCGCTGGAGCTCGTCGATCTCCAGCGGCGAGGAGTCGATCTCCATACGGAGGCGCGAGGCGGCCTCGTCGACCAGGTCGATGGCCTTGTCGGGCAGGAAGCGGGAGGTGATGTAGCGGTCGGAGAGGGTGGCGGCCGCGACCAGCGCGCTGTCCGCGATCACGACCTTGTGGTGGGCCTCGTACCGGCCCTTGAGGCCGCGCAGGATGGCGATGGTGTCCTCGACCGTGGGCTCGGCGACCAGCACCTGCTGGAAGCGGCGCTCCAGGGCCGGGTCCTTCTCGATGCGCTCGCGGTACTCGTCGAGCGTGGTGGCGCCCACCATCCGCAGCTCGCCGCGGGCCAGCATCGGCTTGAGCATGTTGCCCGCGTCCATGGCGGAGTCGCCGCCGGCGCCCGCGCCGACGACCGTGTGCAGCTCGTCGATGAAGGTGACGATCTGGCCGTCGCTCTCCTTGATCTCGGCGAGGACCGTCTTCAGCCGTTCCTCGAACTCGCCCCGGTACTTCGCCCCGGCCACCATGGCGCCCAGGTCCAGCGAGACGAGCCGCTTGTTCTTCAGGGACTCCGGGACGTCGCCCTTCACGATCCGCTGGGCCAGGCCCTCCACGACCGCGGTCTTGCCGACGCCGGGCTCACCGATGAGCACCGGGTTGTTCTTGGTGCGCCGGGAGAGCACCTGCACCACCCGGCGGATCTCCTGGTCCCGGCCGATGACCGGGTCGAGCTTGCCCTCGCGGGCCGCGGCCGTGAAATCCGTGCCGAACTTCTCCAGGGCCTTGTACTGGCCCTCGGGGTCGGGGGTGGTCACCCGCCGTCCTCCTCGTACTGTCTCGAATGCCTCAAGGACCTTCTTGGCCGTGGCGCCCTGCCCGGCGAGCAGCTCGCCGGCCTGTCCGCCCTTCGCGGCCAGGCCGATGAGCAGGTGTTCGGTGGAGAGGTAGTCGTCGCCGAGCTCCTTGGCGCGCTGTGCGGCGTCGGCGATGACGGCGAGCAGCTCCCGGTTGGGCTGCGGCGGGGCGACCGTGGAGCCGGTGACGCTGGGCAGCGCGGCGAGCAGCCGCTCCGCCCCCGACCGCACGGCGGCCTGGTCGGCGTCGACGGCCGCCAGCAGGTCGACGATGTTCTCGTTCTCCTCGCCCGTCAGGAGGGCGAGGAGCAGGTGCGCGGGCGTCAGGTCCGGGTGTCCGTCGGACACGGCCCGGTTGCTGGCGGCGTTGATCGCGTCCCGGCTCTTGTTGGTCAGCTCGGCGTCCACGTGCGCTCCCTCCTTCTCGGCACAGGGGGTACGAACTCCATGACTCATCCAGCGTACATAAAGTTGAGCCTATTCCGCTCAAGGTAGCGGGATCCGGTTCGGCGTAGATTTCCGGCCCATGACCACCAGCACCGAAACGGCCGCCGTCCCGGCCTCCCGCACGCGTACCCCTGTGGACCCCCGCCAGCCGGACGCGGCCTATCTCAGCTTCTGGCGCGAGCGGCATCTGTGCACGCTGACCACCCCGCGCCCGGACGGCAGCCCGCACCTGGTGCCGGTGGGGGTGACCTACGACCCGCAGGAGGGGGTCGCGCGGGTGATCGCCGACCGGAACAGCAGGAAGGT
This sequence comes from Streptomyces crystallinus, assembly GCF_039521265.1. Lineage (NCBI taxonomy): Bacteria > Bacillati > Actinomycetota > Actinomycetes > Kitasatosporales > Streptomycetaceae > Streptomyces > Streptomyces crystallinus. The sequence goes on from NZ_BAAACA010000003.1 coordinate 28,539, forward strand.
GCGCAACGTCCTGGCGGCCGGGGAGGCGGGGGCGCGGGCGGCGGTCTGCCAGGTGGACGGGCGCCGCTGGGCCACGCTGGAGGGCCGGGCGTACGTACGGACCGAGCCGGGGCAGATCGCCGGGGCGGTGGCGCGGTACGCCGAGCGGTACGGGCGGGTGCCGCGCGAGAACCCGGACCGGGTGCTGATCGAGATCGTCCTGGAGCGGGCGATGGGCAAGGGCTGAGCCCCCGGCCCTTACGGCGCGGGCGCCTCGCGTACGTGCGCGCGCAGCACAGCGGCGCCACCGTGTTCAGGTCCACGATGGCGCCGCTGTGTGGGGGAAGCGCCTGAGCGATTTACAACGACGGGGGAATCGCTTCAGGCACTGCGGGGGGTGGCGGTAGATGACTCGGGGTCGAACAGTTGGTGGTCACGCTGGTCCAGGTTGACGAAGACCATGCCGTAGCGCACGGCACAGCGAATCGGCTGCGGCGCCCCGCGTGGCCGGCGCAGGCACCGGTAGGCACGCACGTCCTCGTCGTCCTCACGCGCGACCAGGATCGGCTCGCCGAACAGGGTGACCATCAACGAATCGCCACGATGGGGGATCGCCGTGACGAGGTCGATGAAGTGCCACCCCGAGCGGTAGGCCGTGGCCATCTCGCGCCGGAAGACCCGGTCGTCCGGCGGGAGGCTCATGCGCTTACACCCGCGGGCGCGACCTCCCAGGTCGGCTCCACAGGAGCCGCCAGGATCCGCGTCACCGGCTTGTGCTCCCAGGTGGGCTCCCCAGGGGCCGCCACGGTCTTGTGGGACGGCGTGCTCTCCCACGTGGGTTCCCCGTTCGCGGCGAGAGCGCAAAGAGCAGCCGTGACAACGGCTATAGCGCTAAGTGCTCGAACCATCCTGCTCATGGCCGATCTCCACCTCTTTATGATCATTCCCTCCCCCCGCGTACAAGACGATGGCTCACTCTGAGCGCTTCCACCAGCGAGGCCAGGCATCATGTTCCTGTAATTCAGGAGTATGAGGGGGGTGTAATCCGGTTGTATCAGGGGCACTTCGGACATAGTCATGGCCCTACAGACCTGTGCGAGATGGGCAAGACCCTCTACGCCACCGCGTTGCGTACCGGCGGAATAACTCGCACAGAAGCCCAGGCCGCTCCCTGTCTCATCGATCTCGCGCTGCTGCGGCCCGACGCGGACGACGCGGAGCAGCTGCGGCCGGTCCCTCCCTCCGTCGTCCTGAACCAGCTCGTGCAGCCCCTGGAACGCGAGATCCAGGAGCGCAGGAAGCTGTCGATGTCGCTGGCCAGCACTTTCGAGCCGTTTATGACCATCACCAGCGAAGACGCGGCAAGCACCCACGCGATCACGGTCCTTGAGGGACTCGAACTCATCAACACGACGCTGGACCGCGTCATCGACGAGTGCACCAAGGAGCTGCTCACCATCCAGCCCGGCAGCGGCCGCAGACCCGAGACCCTGGAGTCGGGGCTGCGCCGGGTCCAGCCGCTGCTCGACCGGGGCGTGGACATGCGCACCCTCTACCAGCACACCGCCCGCCACCACTCCGCGACCATCGGATACGTGGAGCGGATCGCGCCCTACGGGCTCGAGGTGCGCACGCTGGAAGAGATCATCGACCGGCTGATCATCGTGGACCGCCGGGTGGCCTTCATCCCCGCGCGCAGCGACCGCCGGGTCGCCCTCGAACTGCGGCACGAGGGTCTTGTGCAGTACCTGGTCGGCGTCTTCGACCAGTTCTGGCTGCACGCGGTGCCGTGGGAGGAGGAGGTCCCGTACGGCTCCTCCAAGGCGGAGGGCATCACGGGCGTCCAGCGCTCCATCGCCAAGCTGCTGGTGGAGGGGCATGTGGACGACTCGATCGCCCGGCGGCTCGGGATGAACGTCCGTACCTGCCGCGCGCACATCGCCAAGCTGAACGCGGCGCTCGGCAGCGGCAGCCGGGCGCAACTGGGCTATCTCATCGCCCAGTCGGGGATCCTGGAGCAGGATGACTGAACCGGTACGCACGGCCGCGGAGCGCGCTCACACGTGAGGGTGGCTGCCCGGTGGATCGCCCTCGTCCGTCCCCCTTCCCCGCTGCCGTCCGCGAGGGCGGTGCGGCATCAGGTCCCTGCCGCGCGTCTCGCCCGTGCCCACGATCGGAAGCGGATGCGCGGGGCGCCCGTCGGGGGACTGGGGGAAGCGCAACAGCCGCCCGGGCGCGGGGGGTTGGCCCGCCTCGGGGTGCCCGGCCGCGTCCCCGCCCCCCGGATACCCTTCCCCCTCCAGGGGCCGCCCGCGCCCGTCCTCGCCCCTCCCCGCCGGGGGGCCGCCCAGGACACGGGCGTGCTCCTCCCAGCCCTCCCGGAACCAGCGCAACTGCTCGGACTGGAGCTCGGCGTCGGTGAGGACACGTACGCCGTCGAGCCCGGCGCGCCGGACCTTCTCGCCCAGTTCGATCAGCAGGCCCCCCAACAGCTGGGCCAGAGCGTCCTGTTCGGCCGCTGAACCGTCGCCGTCCGCCATCCCCCGCCCTCCTTCAGGCCCCCGGGCCGCCCGCCCCCTCGCCGCTCTCCGGCAGGAACGCCCGCGTCACACGGACGAAGAGCTCCCGCAGTTCGGGAGGCACCCCCATGCGCCGGGCGGCCTCCTCGGGGCTGAGCGCCTCGGCGCCCTCCCCGTCCTGCCCGCCCCGGCTCACGGCGATCGGCAGATCGTCCTCGGAGAGCCGGCCGGAGCGGATGAGCATGTCCCGCAGCGGCACGCCGAGCACGGCCGCCAGTCTGCGCATGGTCTCCAGGTCGGGCATGCTCTGGCGCTGCAACAGCCTGCTCACGGCGGCCCGGTGGACCCCGGCGTCGTCCGCGAGCTTCGACTTGCCGCCGCCGCGCGGGCTGTCGATGTCGTAGTTCCGCAGCCGCATCAGGCGCTCGATCCAGGCGGCGAACTCCTCCAGGCCGCCCGCGTGGCCGCGGCCGCCCTCGCCACGGTAGCCCTGCTCGTTGCGGGCGCCGGCCCGTGCGCTCGAACCCATGTGGTCGCTCTCCCTCGTCGCCGGGGACAGCGTACCGCCGGGGTGCTCGCACGACAGTAGGTGCGCGCTCGCGCGCAGGAGTCGCTTGCGTACGCGCACGCACCGTGCCACCCTGATCACGCGTTCGCAATTTGCCGAACTCGTGTTCCCATACGTGGGGAGGGGTTTGCACATGCCCGCACCGACGATCATCCCGAAGACACCCTTGACCTCGGACTTATCCCGCTCGGCGGACGAGCTCGACTGGCGCAGGGCCGCCGCCTGCGTGAACCTCCCACAGCACTCCGTATTCACCCGTGTTCCCTCCGAAGCGGAACCGGTATTGCGAGCATGCAACCAATGTCCCATCCGCAGGGAGTGCGAGGTGGTCGTCGACCCCGCGCACACCTTCTTCGACGGAGTGAGCGGCGGACGGCTCTGGCGCAACGGCCGCGAGGTCAAGAGGACCAGGGCGGACGCCTCCCGGCAGGCGGGGCGATGACGACGCGGGCCGCGGGCGCGGCGACGGGTGAGCACACGGACGCGGTCTGGCTGGAGTCGCTGGCCCGCCGCTTCCCCGACCTGCTCGCGGAGCTGGCCCCGTCCCCCGCCGGCCCGCGCGAGCGGCCCGGCGGCGGCTCGCGCGCCACCACCGCCCCGATCCGGCTGCACATCTCCGACGCCGTGCGGGACATCACCGACGGCGTGGTCGAGCTGGAGGAGGCGGTACGGGAGCGGCTCGGCCTGCGTCCGGCGGCCCCGGCCCCGGTGGTGGTCCGGCTGCGCCGCGTCGCCGGACTCCTGGACCGGATACGGGAGTTGCCCGACCTGGCCGCCCATCTCACGGAGGAGACCCGGCGGATGGCCCGGCGCTGCGCCCGTGAGCTCGGGGACCCGGAGCAGATGATCCGGCTCGGCGGGCGCTGCCCGGCGTGCGACTCGGTGTCGCTGCGCATCTTCCCGGAGCGCGGCGCCGTGCTCTGTGTGAACCCGGTCTGCCGCCATGTCGTGGAGACGGCCCTGGAGGAGACGTCGTGAGCGCGTTCGCGGTACGGGGGGCGGTGCCGGGGACGGTGTCAGGGGCGGTGCCTGGGGTGGTGTCGAAGCCGGGGCCCGGCCCGGTGTCCGGGCTGGTGTCGGGCGATCTGGCCGCCGCCGAGGTCGCCGTCTCGCCCGCGACCATCCGCAAGTGGGTCCAGCTCGGCCATCTGCGGTCCGCCGGCAGGCAGGGCCGGCGGCTGCTGTACCGCCTCGAGGACGTCTTCGCGGCGGAGCGGACCGTACACCGCAAGGAGATCCACCCCTAGCTCCGAAATCCCCTGCCGACGATCGGGAAATGGCCTCGCCCCCTGCGGGCGGGGCCATTTCCCATGCCTTCCCGCCCGGCGCCAAATGCCCCTGAAAAAAGACCGGTTGCGGATTCCGGCGCCCTGGATCACACTTGTCGCAGCGGCAGAACTGCGCCCACCTACGGGGCGACGGGTCTGCCGCTTCGTGTTGCCCTGGCGCATTGTCCATCCGACGCGCCACAGCATTTCCCGCCGGCGTCACCACCAGCACGCCGGGGGGTATCGCGAAGGGAACATCACCAGTGGATCAGATCCTGTTCTGGAACGCGGTCGCCCTGGAGGCCGACCGCACCACCCACACCACGGGCGCCCCCGCCGAGAGCGGCTCACGGGGGCCCTGCGGCGCCACCCGCTCGCTGGCGATGGTGCATCTCGCCATGCACGACGCCTACTACGGCATCCACCCCGGCCACGACTGCTACCTGGGCTCCGCACTGCCCCAGGCACCGGTCGGCGCCTCCTCCGACGCGGCGGTCGCCGCCGCCGCGCACGCCACGCTCAACGCGCTCTACCCGACCCAGAAGGACTACTTCAACTCCCAGCACCGGGCCGCCGGGCTCCCGGCTGGCCAGGGCACCAGCGACGGCCACGCCTTCGGCCTGAAGGTCGCGGGCGCCCTCCAGTCGCTGCGGCACGGCGACCCCGGCCTCGGCGACGACGGCTATGTCTACTCCGTCGACCGCCCGCACCACCGGCCCGACCCCGTCGACCCGGGCCAGACCGCGTACGCGGCCTACTACGGCGCCCGCTCCCACCTCTTCGCGGCCACCACCCGCCACCACCTCGACGCCCCGCCGCAGCCGGGCACCCCGCGCTACCAGGCGGCGCTGCGCCAGGTGCGCGCCAAGGGCATCGCCACGCACCTGATGGGCGCGCTGCCCCAGGACCTGCGCGCGGGCCTGCGCTCCCAGCAGGAGACCGCCGTGGGCACGTTCTGGGCGTACGACGGGGTCGTCGGCCTGGGCACGCCGCCCCGGCTCTACAACCAGATCGTCCGCAAGGTCGCCCAGGCCCAGAACAACGACACCGGCCAGAACGCCCGGCTGTTCGCCCTGGCCAACGCGGCCATGGCGGACGCGGCCATCCTGGCCTGGTACGACAAGTACTTCTACGACCTGTGGCGGCCGGTCGTCGGCATCCGTGAGCAGGACATCTCCTCGGGCCCGGCCGGCAGAGGCACGGCGGCGCTGGGCACCGACGCCGACCCCGAGTGGCTGCCGCTGGGCGCGCCCAACTCCAACAACCCGGGCGGCAAGGTCAACAGGACGCCCTCGTTCCCCTCCTACCCGTCCGGCCACGCCACCCTCGGCGCCGCCGCCTTCCAGTCGGTACGGCAGTTCTACCGCCACGGGAATTACGGCCCCGACCAGCTCGCGGACGGTCTGGAATTCGTGTCCGACGAGCTGAATGGCACCACCACCGACACAAACGGGATCGCCCGGACCCGAGTCGTCCGCACCTTCCCCGGCGGGCTCTGGGAAATGATCCGCGAGAACAGCCTCAGCCGGGTTTTCCTCGGCGTGCACTGGAATTACGACGGCTGGGTCCCGAACGCCTCGGGCGACATGGACCTGAGTCTCAACATCGGCGGTGTCCGGCTCGGACTCGACATCGCGAACGACATCGCCCGGCACGGTCTGCGCGCCTCCCGCGCGGCCGGCCCCGCGGCCTAGGGCCACACGCCGATGCATCTGTTGTTCCGCGGCCGCAAGCCGCATTCCGCAAAGGAATTCACCGTGGAAACGAATGAGACCACCGACGCCGTGACCGAGGCCGTGACCGAGCCCGGATCCGGCCACCCCGGCGACAACCCGCCCCCGGCCACGTCCCGGCGCGGCGGCTTCGTCTATGTGATGAGCAACCAGGAGACCGGCAACTCGGTGACGGTCTTCACCCGTGACGTCTACGGCAACCTGACCCGCAAGGGCACCTACCCCACCGGCGGCCTCGGCGTTGGCCGCAGTTACGACCTGGAGGACACCTCCGACCCGCTGGTCTCGCAGGGCTCGCTGATCGCCAGTGAGGACCAGCGGTTCCTGTTCGGCGTCGACTCCGGCAGCGACGAGGTCTCCTCGCTCGCCGTCGAGGGCGAGCGGCTGCGGCTGGTCAGCCGGGTCGCCACCGGCGGCGTCCGCCCGGTCAGCCTGGCCGTGCACGGCGGCCTGCTGTACGCCGTGAACGCCACCGACGGCTCGATCTCCGGCTTCCAGATCGGCGACGACGGCACCCTCACCGCCATCGAGGGCTCCCACCGGTCCCTGATCGGCGGCGCGGCGGCCGGGCCCTCGCAGATCCAGTTCACGCCCGACGGCACCCAGTTGATCGTCACCGAGCGGCAGACCAATGTCATCGACGTCTTCCCCGTCGACGCGTACGGCAGGGCGGGCGAGCCGGTGCGCAACCAGTCGGCCGGCCTCGCCCCCTTCACCGCCACCTTCCACGGCGACGTGCTGATGGTGACCGAGATCATCGGCGCCCCCGGCTTCCTGGGCTCCATGTCCACGTACCACGTCAACCGCGACGGCACCCTCCAGGTGATCAGCGCCGCGGTGACCACCACGGAGCTCACCACCTGCTGGACGGCGAACAGCGTCCTCGACCCGGGCGTCGTGTACGTGGCGAACGCGCAGAGCGGTTCGATCGGCGCCTTCCGCATCGACGAGCAGGGCGCCATCACCCTCTTCCCGGCGGACGGCCACCTCGCCGTCACCCGCAACTCGCACGCCACCCAGGACATGGCGATCACCAACGACGGCCTGTACATGTACGTGCTCACCGCCGGGATCGACGAGAAGATCGCCGACCCGCGGCTGCCCACGTACGTGGAGGGCACGCCGTACTGCGACAAGATGTCCATCAGCGCGTACCGCATCGAGGCGAACGCGGGTCTGACCACCCTGAAGGGCTTCGGCGTGGCCGACGACCCGCCGCGGGTGGTGAGCCCCGGGGTCCTGGCCCCCAGCGCGGGCGGGCTCGCGCCCGGGTCGGAGGGCATCGTGGCGTTCTGACCCGCTCAGGTCGCGGATGCGGCTGCGGGCCGGACGAGAGCAGGGGCCCACGGCCGTCCCGCGAACGCCGGCCGTGGGCCCCCTCGTACGCCCTACGCGGCCAGGACCGCCAGGTCCAGCCGCCGCAGCCGGTCCGGGTCGGCCCGCAGCGTGATCTCGGTGATCCGGCCGCCCGCCAGCGAGAACCCGATGACCACCTTGAGCTCGCCGCCGGGGGCCCACACCGCGCCCACCGTCCCCTCCACCAGCGCCAGTTGGGCGAACTGTGCCCGCCCCTTGAACGTGCCGGCCACCGCCAGCGCCCCCCGGACCTCCCCCATCGCCCCGACCTCCACCGTCGCCCGATCGGCCCGGACCACCACGTCCGGGTCGAGCAGGGCGAGCAGCGCGTCGAAGTCGCCCGCCCGCGAGGCGGCGAAGAACGCGTCGACGACCTCCCGCTGGCGCGCCAGATCCGCGTCCGGCACCGGCGCGGACTCCTGCACCCGGCGCCGCGCCCGGCTGGCCAGCTGGCGGGTGGCCACCACCGACCGCCCCACCACGGGAGCGATCTCGTCGAACGGCACCATGAACATGTCGTGCAGCACGAAGGCGATCCGCTCGGCGGGCGCCAGGGTGTTCAGCACGATCAGCATCGCCAGCCCCACCGAGTCCACGAGCAGCACCTCGTGCTCCGGGTCGCCGGGCTCCTCGTGCTCGCGCGCACGCACCGGCACGGGCTCGTCGTACAGCAGCTCACGCCGTGAGTCGCGGGAGCGCAACATGTCCAGACAGACCCGTCCCACGACGGTGGTGAGCCAGCCGCCGAGGTTCTTCACGCAGCCGGCGTCGGTGCGGCTGAGACGCAGCCACGCCTCCTGGACGGCGTCGTCCGCCTCGTTGAGGTTGCCGAGTATCCGGTAGGCGACGGCCCGCAAGTGGGTCCGGTTGGCTTCGAACCGCTCGGCCAGCCGTTCGCCCTCGTCCACGTTCACGGTCACTTCTTCCCCTGCCTCACCCGTAGAGGTGACACCGACTGTATCCGCTGACCCGCCCCCCGGGTACGCCCACTCGACCCTCAACAGCGTGATGGATCAGGCCATTTGACGGAGGCAGCATGCCCCGACCACCCGTATCACCCGCCCCCGGCGCCGCCCGGGTCGACGCGGCCCGCGCCCAGCGCCTGGAGGCGCTCGGCCGCGCCTGGGCCTTCGAGCTGGGCGGCGAGCTCTTCGAGCTGCCCCGGGAACTCACCCGGGAGAGCGCCCGCGGGCTGCGCGCCCTCGGCGGCGACGACCTGCGCGCCTCCCTCGAACTCCTCCTCGGCGAGGCCCAGTCCGCACGCCTTCGCCGCCATCGCCCCACGCCGCCCGACATCGAGGCGGTCCTCGCTTCCTGGGGCCGGGACACCGGGCTCGGCCTGGGGGAAGGCTGCGCCTCGGCGCGTACGTGGAGGACAACGCCGAGGCGCTCGAAGCCGCGCTGCTGCGCCACTACGGCGTGGACCTCCTCGACTGGTACCGCGGCCGGCTCTCCTCCCGCCGCCTCGCGGTGCTGATCAGACATCTACCGAAGGAGCCGTCATGGTGAGCAGCGGCCAGGCAGAAGGGGTCGCCATCGAGCTGGAACGGCTGCGCCGGTCGGTGGAGGTCGGCTTCGCCACCACCCGGGGCGATCTGGCGCTGCTGCTCCAGCGCGCCGACCAGACCGACAAGACCCTCTCCGAGCACGACGACCGCCTGGACGCGCTGGAGCGCGCCCGCTGGCCGCTGCCCGCGATCGCCGCCCTGACCTCCTGCGCCGCCCTCGCGGTGAGCGTCTGGCAGGGCACGGGCCACTGAGAGCCTGTCGTGGAACGCGAAAAGGGCCCGCACTCCCTCACGGGGTGCGGGCCCTTTTCGCGTAGGGACTACTCCGACGGCCGCTTGGGCCGCCACACCACCAGGGCGCTGGTCTGCTGCACGTCCTGGTAGGGCACCAGATCGCGCCGGTACGACGCGTGGACCTGGGCCTCGCGCTGCCGCATCGCGGCCGCCGCCCCGTCCACCGCCGCCGAGAGCTCGGCGACGCGCTGCTGGAGCGCGGCCACCTGGTTCTCCAGCTCGATGATGCGCTTGATGCCGGCCAGGTTGATGCCCTCGTCCTGCGACAGCGTCTGCACCGTACGGAGCAGTTCGATGTCGCGGGCCGAGTAGCGCCGGCCGCGCCCGGCCGTGCGGTCGGGCGAGACCAGGCCGAGGCGGTCGTACTGGCGCAGGGTCTGCGGATGCAGCCCGGAGAGCTGAGCGGCGACCGAAATGACGTACACCGGCGATTCGTCGGTCAGTTCGTACGGCTGTGACATGTCGAAGCGTCGTCGTCGGCCGTCCATCTCATGCTCCCTTCGCGGCCTGGAACAGTTCTGCCCGCGGATCGTCGTCCGCAGTCGCCTCGCGGAACGCCTCCAGGGCTTCGCGTGCCTTGTCGCCGAGGTCCTTGGGCACCATGACCTCCACGGTGACCAGCAGGTCGCCGCGGGAGCCGTCCTTGCGGACCGCGCCCTTGCCCCGGGCCCGCATCGTACGGCCGTTGGGCGTGCCCGCGGGGAGCTTCAGGGTGACCGGGGGCCCGCCGAGGGTGGGCACCTTGACCTCGCCGCCGAGCGTCGCCTCCACGAAGGTGACGGGCACGGTGACGGTGAGGTTGTCGTCCTTGCGGCCGAAGACCGGGTGGCTGTCGACGTGCACGACCACATAGAGGTCGCCCGCGGGTCCGCCCCGCTCGCCCGCCGCTCCCTTGCCGCGCAGCCGGATCCGCTGGCCGTCGAAGACGCCCGCCGGAATCCTGACCTGCATGGTCCGCGACGACTTGGCCCGCCCGCTGCCCTTGCAGACCTCGCACGGGTTCTCCGCGATCAGACCGCGGCCCTTGCAGTCCACGCACGGGTCGGTGAGCGAGAAGCCGCCGCCGGTGCCGCGCGAGACCTGGCCGGTGCCGACGCAGGTCGGGCACACCCGGGGCGTGCCGTTCTTGTCGCCGGTGCCCGAACAGGCCTTGCAGGGGGCCTGGCTGGAGAGCCGGATCGGGACCGTGGCCCCGTCGACCGCCTCGGTGAAGCTGAGCGTCACCTCGGACTCCAGGTCCTGGCCGCGGCGCGGCTGGGTCCGGGTGCCCGGGCCCGCGCCGCCCCGGTTGAAGAGGCCGCCGAAGACGTCGCCCAGGCCGCCGCCGAAGCCGCCACCGCCGCCCGCCCCGGCCTGGGCGCCTCCGAAGAGGTCGCCCAGGTCGAAGTTGAAGCTGCCGCCGCCGGCGCCCGGACCGGCCCGGAAGCCGCCGTTGCCGAAGAGGGCGCGCGCCTCGTCGTACTCCTTGCGCTTCTTGGGGTCACCGAGGATGTCGTTCGCCTCGGAGACCTCCTTGAAGCGCTCCTCCGCCTTGGCGTCGCCCTTGTTGGCGTCCGGGTGGAACTCGCGGGCGAGCTTGCGGTACGCCTTCTTGATCTCGGCCTCGGTGGCGTCCTTGGGGACGCCGAGGACCTTGTAGTAGTCCTTCTCGACGAAGTCCTTCGTGCTCATCGACGTCCCTCCTTCCGGACGGTCACTTCATCCCCGGCCGCCGCGTCAGCCCTTGTCCGGGCCACCGCTCTCCTCGTCGGCCTTGCCTTCCTTGCCCTCCTTCGCCGCGCCCGGCTGGGGCTCGGCGACCGCGACCCGCGCGGGGCGGATCGTGCGCTCGCCGATCCGGTACCCGGGCTGGAGGATCGCGACGCAGGTCGTCTCGGTGACGTCCGGCGCGTAGCTGTGCATCAGGGCCTCGTGGACCGTCGGGTCGAAGGGCTCGCCCTCCTTGCCGAACTGCTGGAGGCCCATCTTCGCGGCGACCGTCTCCAGCGACTCGGCCACCGACTTGAAGCCACCGGTCAGCTCGCCGTGCTCACGGGCCCGGCCGATGTCGTCGAGCACGGGCAGCAGCTCGGTCAGCAGACCCGCGACGGCGATCTCCTTGACCGTGACCCGGTCCCGCTCCACCCGGCGGCGGTAGTTCTGGTACTCGGCCTGGAGGCGCTGGAGGTCCGTCGTGCGCTCGCCGAGCGCGGTCTGGGCCTGGTCCAGCTGGGCCTGCAGGGCGATTTCCTTGGCAGCGTCCCCGGCCGGGGCCGCCTTCGCCTCCTCGGAGGTGTCGGCGGCCTTCGGCTCGGCGTCTTCCTGTGCGCCGGAGGGGACGTCGGGCTTCTCCTCGAAGCCCGGGGTCTCCTCAGACATCAGGCCGCGCCACCCTTCGCGTCGCCCGGCTTCTCGTCGTCGACGATCTCGGCGTCGACCACGTCGTCCTCGGGCTTGGCCTGGGCGCCCTCGGCGCCGGGAGCGGCACCCTGGGCGGCCTGGGCGTCGGCGTACATCGCCTGGCCGAGCTTCTGGGAGACGGCCGCGAGCTTCTCCGTCGCGGTACGGATCTCCGCGGTGTCCTCGCCCTTCAGCTTCTCCTTGAGCTCGGTGACCGCGGTCTCGACCTCGGTCTTGACCTCGCCCGGGACCTTGTCCTCGTTGTCCTTGAGGAACTTCTCGGTCTGGTAGACGAGCTGCTCGCCCTGGTTGCGGGACTCGGCGGCCTCGCGGCGGCGGTGGTCCTCCTCCGCGTACTGCTCGGCCTCCTCGCGCATGCGGTTGACCTCGTCCTTCGGCAGCGAGGAGCCGCCGGTGACGGTCATCTTCTGCTCCTTGCCCGTGCCCAGGTCCTTCGCGGTCACGTGCATGATGCCGTTGGCGTCGATGTCGAAGGCGACCTCGATCTGCGGGACGCCGCGGGGCGCCGGCGGCAGACCGGTCAGCTCGAACATGCCGAGCTTCTTGTTGTACGCCGCGATCTCGCGCTCGCCCTGGTAGACCTGGATCTGGACGGAGGGCTGGTTGTCCTCGGCGGTGGTGAAGATCTCCGACCGCTTGGTCGGGATCGTCGTGTTCCGCTCGATGAGCTTCGTCATGATGCCGCCCTTGGTCTCGATACCCAGGGACAGCGGGGTCACGTCGAGGAGCAGGACGTCCTTGACCTCACCCTTGAGGACACCGGCCTGGAGGGCGGCGCCGATGGCGACGACCTCGTCCGGGTTGACGCCCTTGTTGGCGTCCTTGCCGCCGGTCAGCTCGCGCACGAGCTCGGCGACGGCCGGCATACGGGTGGAGCCACCGACGAGAACGACGTGGTCGATCTCGGAGAGCTGGATGCCCGCGTCCTTGATGACGTTGTGGAACGGGTGCTTGCAGCGCTCCAGGAGGTCCGCGGTCAGCTGCTGGAACTGGGCGCGGGTCAGCTTCTCGTCCAGGTGCAGCGGGCCCTCGGCGGACGCCGTGATGTACGGCAGGTTGATCGAGGTCTCGGTGGACGAGGACAGCTCGATCTTCGCCTTCTCGGCGGCCTCGCGCAGGCGCTGGAGCGCCATCTTGTCCTTGCTCAGGTCCACGCCGTGGCCGGACTGGAACTGCTTGACCAGGTAGTCGACGACGCGCTGGTCCCAGTCGTCACCACCGAGGTGGTTGTCACCGTTGGTGGCCTTCACCTCGACGACGCCGTCACCGATCTCCAGGAGCGACACGTCGAAGGTGCCGCCGCCGAGGTCGAAGACGAGAATGGTCTGGTCGTCCTTGTCGAGGCCGTACGCCAGGGCGGCGGCGGTCGGCTCGTTGACAATACGCAGGACGTTGAGGCCCGCGATCTCACCGGCCTCCTTGGTCGCCTGACGCTCGGAGTCGTTGAAGTACGCCGGGACGGTGATGACCGCGTCGGTCACCTTCTCGCCCAGGTACGCCTCGGCGTCGCGCTTCAGCTTCTGCAGGATGAAGGCGCTCATCTGCTGCGGGTTGAAGGTCTTGCCGTCGAGGTCGATCTTCCAGTCGGTGCCCATGTGGCGCTTGACCGAGCGGATGGTCCGGTCGACGTTGGTGACGGCCTGCCGCTTGGCGACCTCACCGACGAGGACCTCGCCGTTCTTGGCGAAGGCGACGACGGACGGCGTGGTCCTGGCGCCCTCTGCGTTGGTGATGACGGTGGGCTCGCCGCCTTCGAGAACGCTGACGACGGAGTTAGTCGTGCCCAGGTCGATGCCGACCGCACGTGCCATTTTGATTCCTCCAACTGACATCTTGAGTGGAACTGACTCAAGGATGCATGACGAGTTCCTCCCGGTCAACAGAGCTGAGTCACCCGGGCTCAACTTTCATGGTGCCCGGACTGTCCCTGCACCCCGGTGGCCGTTGCTCGCGCAGTTCCCCGCGCCCCTGAAGCGCCCCTGCGGGGCGATCAGTCGGCTGGCCGAGGCGGCTGGCTCAGCCACGGACTACCTAGGGGCGCGGGGAACTGCGCGACCAGCCACCCACACAGCCGCAGACGAAGGCCGGGCCTAGTCCTCCCGCAGGAGTACCAGTTCGCACTGCAACAGGCGCCCGTCCCGGGGGTCCGTCAACCCCGGGCGGACCGACATCAGCGTCAGGCCCAGTTCGCCCCGCGCACACGCCAGCACGTCGTCGAAGCCCGCCCCGCCCTCGTACAGCGGCACCAGCGACGCCCCCGCCTGAAGCCCCACGATCTCGTCCGCGAAGGCCCCCGCCCCCCGCAGCACCTCCCGCTCGTACCCCTGCACGGCCAGCCGCAAAAAGACCCGCTCGCCGGGCGCCGTGACCCCCTCCCACAGGGCGTCCAGGCGCTGCGCCTCCACACTGCGCGTCCCGGTGTACGCCGCGTGCGGCGCCGCCGCGAGGTGCCGCGGCAGCATGGGCAGCGCCGAGCTGCTCACCCCCGCGTCGCCCGCGATGTTCAGCGTCAGCGGCCCGGCCCGCTCGCCGAGCGCGTACGGCAGCACCGACCAGAAGGGGTCCTCCGCGGCCCGCAGCCGCAGCTCGGCGCGCGGCTCGCGCAGCGGCTCGAAGGAGACGATACGCCCCTCGTAGCCGCAGCGCCGCAGCAAGGACCCGTACGCCCCGCCGTACGCGCCCACGTCCAGCACGAGGTCGATCTCGTACCGCCGCAGCAGCCGCACCAGACGCGACCCGTCGTCGTCGGGGAGCCGGCCGCCGGGCGCGCCGAGCGGGCGGACGATGCGGCGCAGGGCCGTACGGGCGCGGTCGCCCACGGCGGCGGTCATGGCGGCGGTCATGGCGGTCACGCCGGTGCTCCTTCACGCGCGGCCCCGGGGGCCGGTCGGGTACGCAGGGCCTCGTCGCCGTACACCGGCACCCGCAGCAGCAGCACCACCGCGACCGCCGCGCCCAGCACGAGCGGCAGCACGGCGGGCGGGGCGAGGCGGCCGTCGTGGACGAGCAGCGAGACCACCGTCCCGGCGAGCGCGGCGAGCCCGAGGACGACCGCCGTGCCCTGCACGGTCAGCCCGCTCAGCCGCAGCCGGTGCGCGATGTGGTCGGCGGCGCCGTCGCCCAGCGCCCGCCCGGCGCGCCGGCGCGAGAGGAGGACCAGGGCCGCGTCGGCCAGCACCACGGCGGTCAGGGCGAACAGCGAGGCGCCGGCCCGGACCGGGTCGGCCTCGGTGTGGACGAGCACGGCGGCCGAGGCGAGCAGGAACCCGGTGAAGAGCGAGCCGCAGTGGCCGAGGACGATCCGGGCGGGGTGCCAGTTGTGCAGCAGGAACCCGGTGAGCGAGGCGGCCAGGACGCTCAGCAGCAGGGCGAGCCCCGGCAGCGCGTCCGCGATGGCGCAGACGGAGAGCCCGAGCGCGGTGACCCCGGCGACCGTCCCCATCGCCCCGTCGGAGGCGTCCAGGAGGCTGAAGGCGTTGGTGACCAGCACGATCCAGACGACGGCGAGCGCCCCCGGCCCGGGCGAGAGCCCGGACGCCAGGGCGACCACCACGGTGGCGGCGGCGGTCTGCACCCCGATACGCACCCGCGCCCCCAGCGGTCGCAGGTCCCCGGCGAGACCGAGCAGCGCCACGGCCCCGGCGGCGCCGAGCAGCGGCCCCACCCCGTCCCCGAGGGGGGCGAGCCCGAGCACCGGCCCGGCCCCGACCGCGGTGAGCGTGCCCACCGCGACCGCGATCCCGCCGAGGTGCGGGGTGCGGGCGGGGCGCGTGCCCCGGTCGGCGGCCCCGGCGCGCAGAACGGCCGCGCGTACCACCGCGGCCAGCAGGGCGGTGCAGAGCAGGGCGGCGACGGCGGCCGTGAGCCCGGAGATCATGCGAACCAAGTTAGATTGTTATGTCCGTGTATGGGCTGAATAACACGATGGACATTTCAAAAGTGCCGAACCCTGTCCGACACTGGTCCCCCAGGCCGGCCGGCGACCCCGCCGCCGGCCCGGTCACTGAGGGCCGCCTGAGCGACACAGATCACCGCGTGCGCGGCTACATCGCCGTCGCATAAATGGGTACGCTCAGACGAGCTCGATAAGTTACTGCTTAGTAATCCCTGGCAGGCCCGAGGAGCCCCCACATGCAACTCGCCGCGATCGTCGTGTCGCTGGTCCTAATCGCGGTCGGCGTAGCGCTGTTCGGCCGTGCGATCTGGCAGATCTACCAGTTCATCCGGCTCGGCCAGCCGGTGCCCGCGGGCACCCGCACCGACGAACCCGTGCAGCGCACCGTGACCGTGGTCAAGGAGTTCCTCGGCCACACCCGGATGAACCGCTGGGGCATCGTCGGCGTCGCGCACTGGTTCGTGGCGGTGGGCTTCTTCTCGCTGCTGCTGACGATCGTGAACGCGGTGGGCCAGCTCTTCCAGGCCGACTGGCTGATCCCGGTCATCGGTGACTGGCTGCCGTACGAGATCTTCGTCGAGTTCCTCGGCCTGATGACGACGCTCGGCATCCTGACGCTGATCATCGTCCGCCAGCTGAGCAAGGCCGACAAGCCGGGCCGCAAGTCCCGGTTCGCGGGCTCCAACACCGGCCAGGCCTACTTCGTCGAGACGATCATCCTCATCGTCGGCGTCTGCATCATGACGCTGCGCGCCCTGGAGGGCGTCCAGCACCACGTGGACAGCTACGAGCCCGGGTTCTTCGCCTCGTACCCGCTGATCCTGGCCCTCAAGGGCCTGAGCCTGACGACCATCCAGAACATCACCTACGCGGTCGCGGGCCTCAAGATCGCCGCCTCGTTCATCTGGATGATCACGGTCTCCCTCAAGACCGACATGGGCGTGGCCTGGCACCGCTTCCTCGGCTTCCCCAACATCTGGTTCAAGCGCGAGGCGGACGGCTCCACGGCGCTGGGCGCGCTCCAGCCGATGACGTCGGGCGGCAAGGCGATCGACTTCGAGGAGCCGGGCGACGACGACGTCTACGGCGTCTCCCAGATCGAGCACTTCTCCTGGAAGGGCATCCTCGACTTCTCCACCTGCACCGAGTGCGGCCGCTGCCAGTCGCAGTGCCCGGCCTGGAACACGGGCAAGCCGCTCTCGCCGAAGCTCCTCATCATGTCGCTGCGCGACCACGCGCACGCCAAGGCGCCGTATCTGCTCGCGGGCGGCGGCAAGGACATGGAGGGCAACGAGAAGGCGACGCCGGAGCAGCTGGCGAACGTCCCGGCCGCGGCCCTCGCCGAGGCCGAGCGCCCCCTCATCGGCACCGTCGAAGAGAACGGCGTCATCGACCCGGACGTCCTGTGGTCCTGCACCACCTGCGGCGCCTGTGTCGAGCAGTGCCCGGTCGACATCGAGCACATCGACCACATCGTCGACATGCGCCGCTACCAGGTGATGATCGAGTCCGCGTTCCCGTCCGAGGCGGGCACGATGCTCAAGAACCTGGAGAAGAAGGGCAACCCCTGGGGTCTTGCCAAGAAGCAGCGCGTCGAGTGGACCAAGGAGGTCGACTTCGAGGTCCCGATCGTGGGCAAGGACGTCGAGGACCTGTCCGAGGTCGACTACCTCTACTGGGTCGGCTGCGCCGGCGCCCTGGAGGACCGCGCCAAGAAGACCACCAAGGCCTTCGCGGAGCTGCTGCACATGGCGGGCGTCAAGTTCGCGATCATGGGCGGCGACGAGAAGTGCACCGGCGACTCCCCGCGCCGCCTGGGCAACGAGCCGCTGTTCCAGCAGCTCGGCCAGGAGAACGTGGCGATGCTGAACATGGCGTTCGGCGAGGACGACGAAGACGCTTCGACCAAGAAGCCCAAGTCGTCGAAGAAGATCGTCGCGACCTGCCCGCACTGCTTCAACACCATCGCCAACGAGTACCCGCAGCTCGGCGGCGAGTACGAGGTCATCCACCACACCCAGCTGCTCCAGCACCTCGTGGACGAGGGCAAGCTGATCCCGGTGACCCCGGTGGAGGGCCTGATCACCTACCACGACCCGTGCTACCTCGGCCGCCACAACAAGGTCTACACGCCCCCGCGCGAGATCATCGCCAAGGTGCCGGGCCTGCGCAACGAGGAGATGCACCGCCACAAGGAGCGCGGCTTCTGCTGTGGCGCGGGCGGCGCGCGGATGTGGATGGAGGAGCGGATCGGCAAGCGCATCAACAACGAGCGCGTCGACGAGGCCCTCTCCCTCAACCCCGACATCGTCTCCACGGCCTGCCCGTTCTGCCTGGTCATGCTGACCGACTCGGTCAACGGCAAGAAGAACGACGGCCAGGCGAAGGAGTCCGTCCAGGTGGTGGACGTGGCTCAGCTGCTGCTCGAGTCGGTGAAGACGCCGGGTGACCCGACGCCGTCGCAGGAGGCGGAGTCGACTCCGGAGCCGGAGCCGGTGAAGTAAGGGCTGACGCCCGCGGACCGCACAGCGGCCGGTTCTGCCTCGGGCAGGACCGGCCGCTGTCGTGTACGAGGGGTGAGGGACGCGGGGTGAGGGGGCGGGCCTCCGGGCCGGGGCCGGGACCCCTCCGGGACGCTTCTCCCGGCCCCCTAGGGGATGTCACAGCTCAGCCGCAAACCCGCCCCTTTCCCCCCACCCCGGCTTGGCGCCCCGTCAGAACAGGTACGTTCGAAAGCGTGGCAGGATTCAGGATGGGGCGAGGCCGGGACGACCGAGGCCCGCGACGGCAACCGCGGCAGGGGCAGGCGCACGGCCAGGGGCAGGCGCACGGCCACGGGCAGGCGCACGGCCAGGGACAGCAGTGGCCGAGCGCCCAGCAGCAGCGCGCACAGCAGCAGTACGGGTACGGGCAGCAGCAGCCGTACCCACATCAGGGCGAGCCGGAGTACTTCGGCGACCCGTACGGCGGCCAGGGCGCGCCACAGGGACACGGCGGCGGCCAGGGCTACGGCGACGGCTACGGCCAGGGCCAGGGCATGCCGCAGGGCTACGCGCCCGCCCAGGACCCGTACGCCAACAACCCCGGCCACACCCAGGCGTTCCGGATAGACGAGGACCCGTACGGCCAGGGCGCGACCTATCGCGCCGGCGCGGCGGCGCCGCCGTCCGGCCCCCGGCTGCGCTGGAAGGAACTGCTCAACGGCATCGTGATGCGGCCGGGACCGACGTTCTGGCAGATGCGCGACTACCCCGTCTGGGGCCCCGCGCTGACCATCACGTTCCTCTACGGTCTGCTGGCGGTCTTCGGCTTCGACAAGGCCCGCGAGGACGTCATCAACACGACGCTCAGCAAGGCCGTCCCGGTGGTGCTCATCACCGGTCTGGTCTTCGTGGTCGGCGGCTTGATCCTCGGCGCGGTCACCCACACGATGGCGCGCCAGCTCGGCGGTGACGGCTCCTGGCAGCCGACGGTCGGCCTCTCCATGCTGATCATGTCCCTCACGGACGGGCCACGGCTGCTGCTCGCCCTGTTCCTGGGCGGCGACAACGGCCTGGTCCAGGTGGTCGGCTGGGCGACCTGGCTGGCGGCGGGCGCGCTGTTCACGTCGATGGTGAGCAAGTCGCACGACCTGGCCTGGCCGAGGGCACTGGGCGCGAGCGCGATCCAGCTGGTGGCGCTGCTGAGCCTGATCAAGCTGGGCACGATCTAGCGGGTACGCGGAAGGGGCCGGGGGTTCAGCCGAACCCCGGGCCCCTTCACGTACGTACGGCTGCCTGCCTACGCGTCCAGGACCTGGCCCTCACGCCGGACCACGGGCGGCTCCACGCTCCACGGGAAGTTGATCCACTCGTCGGTGCGCTTCCAGACGTACTCGCACTTCACCAGCGAGTGCGACTTCTCGTAGATGACGGCGCTGCGGACCTCGGCGACGTGGTCGACGCAGAAGTCGTGGACGAGCTTGAGGGTCTTGCCGGTGTCGGCGACGTCGTCCGTGATCAGGACCTTCTTGCCGGAGAAGTCGATGGCGTTGGGGACGGGCGCGAGCATGACCGGCATTTCCAAGGTGGTGCCCACGCCGGTGTAGAACTCCACATTCACCAGGTGGATGTTCTTGCAGTCCAGGGCGTACGCGAGGCCGCCGGCGACGAAGACGCCGCCGCGCGCGATGGAGACGACGATGTCGGGCTCGTAGCCGTCGTCCGCGATGGTCTGCGCGAGGTCGCGGATGGCGCCCCCGAACTTCTCGTAGGTCAGGTTCTCGCGTACGTCGCTCATGTCACTCATACCTGGGTTCGATGGAAATTGAGGTACGACCGCGAGGCGGTCGGTCCGCGCTGGCCCTGGTACCGGGACCCGTACCGCTCCGAGCCGTAGGGCGACTCGGCGGAGGAGGTCAGCCGGAAGAGACACAGCTGCCCGATCTTCATGCCCGGCCAGAGCTTGATCGGGAGGGTCGCGAGGTTGGAGAGCTCCAGCGTCACGTGCCCGGAGAAGCCGGGGTCGATGAAGCCGGCCGTGGAGTGCGTGACCAGGCCGAGCCGCCCGAGCGAGCTCTTGCCCTCCAGGCGGGAGGCGAGGTCGTCGGGCAGGGAGATGACCTCGTAGGTCGAGGCGAGCACGAATTCACCCGGGTGCAGGATGAAGGCCTCGTCGCCGTCGGGCTCCACGAGCCGCGTCAGATCCGCCTGCTCGACCGCCGGGTCGATGTGCGGGTACCGGTGATTCTCGAACACCCGGAAATAGCGGTCGAGCCGTACGTCGATGCTGGACGGCTGGACCATGGATTCGTCATACGGATCGATACGGACGCGACCCGCGTCGATCTCGGCCCGGATGTCCTTGTCTGAGAGAAGCACGTCCCGAGGATACGCAGGGTGCGCGGGGCTGCCGTAATCGGACAGACCCGCGCGCGCCACCGCGTACCGGTTACCGCTGGTCGCCCACGACCTCGCCCGCGACGGGGACGGCGTGCCGCAGCCGGGCGCAGCGGGGGCACCGGAGCAGCCGACCGGGCCCGATCCGCTCGGCCCCGAGCTGCTGCATCGGGAACGAATCGGTGGTGAAGACATGCCCCTCGGCACAGCGGACGACGGTGCGCTCCAGCGAGTCCATCAAGTGGCTCAAGTCCCTTCCCCAACAACAAGCATGGACGGAGAAACCACCACATTAAGGGATGAACGGGACGCCACTCCAGGCGGCACTCCGAGCCCACCCACCCCCTTCACGGTACGCCCCAACTCCGGCCCCCCACACCCGAATCCCGCCACACCCCACACGACAGGCCCCCGGGCGAATACACCGGGGGCCTGGCATGGGGTAAGGTGAGCAACGATGCGGGTGCCCTTCGGGGGCGTCGCGTTACGCGAGTGTAGTTTAATGGTAGAACATGAGCTTCCCAAGCTCAGAGCGCGGGTTCGATTCCCGTCACTCGCTCCATGACAAAGGCCCTGGTCATCGACCGGGGCCTTGTTTGTTGTCTGGACCAATCCGAGCGCTCGCACACCTAGGCAAAACGCGTGGCCCGCACCTACTACGGCGCACCTCACCTCCGCGGGCGGCGCCGTCCCGATCCACGGATAATCCCCGCATGCATCCCCCTGAGCTGGTGACCCGTCAGACCGAGGCGATCGTCGACCGTCTCGGCCTGACGGGCCGATGCGAGATCTCGGTCGTGACCGTTGGGTACGACCCCACAGTCCTCACGAGGGAACCCGGGCCTACCGCTACTGCGCCCTTCCCGACGCAGGCGTACAACTCCTGGCTCACAGTGCAGCCAGGGCCAGCACCGCTCGATGATGAGCCACCCCTGGACGAAGGCGTCCACGTGATGGTCTCCAACGCCGACGAGTCGACGCGAGTCCACCTGCCTCCGGACATGAAGGACGTCGAAGCTCTCGTACTCCTGGCCGACCGGCTGCAGGACTGGGCCATCGAGCTGACACACGGCCAAGCCCTGCCCCCGTGCCCAGGACACCCGCACCCGATGTCCGCTGCCGCACTGGACGACACCGCGGCCTGGGTCTGCCCTGCCAGCTCCGAACAGGTGGTGTTCTTGATCCCGTAACCCGCCGGCCCCGCCACAGCGCCGGTCCGAGCCGATCAAAACCCGCTCTCAGCGGGAGTTGTCAGGGGGTCACCTGGGTCTTGCCGGTGGCCCGGAGGCGCTTGGCCCGCCAAGTGCGCACCTTGGCAGGGCTGGTGACGTTGACGTACTGCTGCCCGAACGCCGGGGCGAGATGGAGCCGCAACAGGGAGCGGTACAGCTCGTCCGTCGTCGGGACGACGCCGCGCTCGTCGATCCAGCGATTGGCGTAATCGGCGAACGGCATCTCACCGGCACTCGGGTCGAGCCAGTCGCCGCGCGACCAGCCGGCCTGGATCTGGGCGAGGAAGAACTCGGCGTCCTTCTTCGTCTCGACGGTTTCTGGGGCCGGGCGCAGGATTCCGTCCGTGCCGGGATAGCGGGCCTGGTACCGCCCGGAGGGCAGCTTGTGTATCGCGCCGAAGCTGCGGCGCGGCGCCTTCTGGCGCGGGCGCCCCACCTTGACGTAGCGAATGCGGCACTAGGAGACGAATCGACGGATGAACCGCTCGCCGACTCGCAGGCGCTCAGCAGCCTCGGCGACGCTGAGGAGACGGCCAGCCAAGGGTGATCACTTCCTTCGCCGGGTGAAGGAGGTGCCAGACGGGACCGGGCATCTCCCTGGCCATTGCCCCGCCGCCAACTGGAGGGTGGCGATGCTGCCCCACCCCTGAGATGAAACTCACCGTGCTCAACTGGTCACATCAAGCCATTCACAGGGGGGCGGGGAGCGCTCACGGCCGTGCGGTGCGCTTCCCGAGTAAAGCCGCCGGCGCCTGCCCCTGCGCGCTTTACGAAGTAGGACTTTATGGGGCGAATCGGGCGTAAAAACGTGGCTGATTCCCACTGAAATCGAACATAAATCCAAGTGTTCGATTACGTCTTTGAGTAGGTTCTCCAACGCTGCCGAGACCCGGGGGGACTGGGAGGGACGCAGCGACAGAAGGGGATTCGTATGTACCGACGCGCACTGGCGGCCACTGCCGTGACGGCCGCACTTGTCTTCACCGGGAGCACGGCGTTCGCTGCCTCGACGAGCACGAAGCTTTCGAACGGCAGGCTCTACTTCGAGGCCCTGCACGGCTCGGCCGTGGACGGCAACCCCACCAAGTGGTACGGCACGACGCAGTACGAGAAGACTGGCGGGAGCTCGGTGAACATCACGCTGGAGATGTACACGAGTAACGGCCTCTACAAGGACCGCTCGCAGTCCATCTCGAAGGGACAGAAGAAGGGGAAGACCTGGGTGGTGGCCAGGTCCAGCGACCCGGCCTGCTCCGCCAAGGGAATCATGGCAGCGGACACGGGCACCTACGAGACGCCGACCGTACACTTCTGCTGATCATTTGCCGTTGATGCCGGGGTGCGCTGTTGCTCCCCGGCTCCAGCATCGAAACGGGCACTCCATTGATCAAAGCGTCTATCGGGGCAGTCTCCGGGCTCCTGCCGATATTCTTCGTGCTGGTTGTCTTGTCCGCCGTGCCAACGGCGCTGATTGCGCGGGCCCGAAAGCGGCCGGTTATTGCGCCCACCTTGCTCGCGGTCTCCATTGTTGGGGTGCTTGCGGTCACGCTACTCCCTGGCGGCGCCGGGGAGGCGATGGATGGCTATTGCGATACTGGAGCACCGACGCATCTATTCACGTCGTCAAGCGCTTTGCTCAACATTGCATTGTTCGTTTCAGCACCCATGCTGGCAGTAATCACGTTTCGCCGTCCCGCGACGGTTGCAGCCGTCTCGGTGCTGTGCAGCGGGTCCATTGAACTTATCCAGGCGACAGCCTCTCTGGGGCGGTCATGTAGCGCCACGGATGTAACAGCAAACGCCTTGGGCGCCCTCATTGGCTCTGGAGTAGGAACTGTATGGGTTCTCCTGGACAGCAGGGGCTCCATCCACGCGAAGAGGGACGTGTGCTGGGGTGTCTCTGTTGCTGTCGCGGGCGCTTCTGTTCTCGTGGGCCTATTCAGCTTCTCGGTGAGCTCTATCGATGTCGTCGCGGCAGAGGATCGCCAACGAGCACAAATACAGACCCTCTCGGGCGCGAGCGACTGGATCGAACAGGCAGCAGAGGAGATATTCGGTCGCGGAACTGAGGTGGAAGAGACCCGAAGCCAGGCGGATGGTGGCCGATGGCATGTCACTGCGGTCACCAACCGGGGAGAAGTGAGCGGCTGGTGGCCTGACAAGTCGCTGGAGCGCGCCGAGTCGAAGCGCAACCGTGGCGACATAGGGAATCTGACGCGAAGCCAAATAGAGGAGACCGGAGACCAATTCGCCAGGAAATGGTTTCCTCAGAGCGTAACAAAAAGCCGTCGGACAATGTATCCAGTCGGCGACGGCAAGGACAAGGTTTACGTGGTGCTATACCGGCGATACGTGAACAACGTCATGATGCCGATGCGGCTGGACATCACAGTCACGTCGGCCGGTCGCGTCATGGACTTTTCCTCTCGGCCTGACCCCGACCCTGAGCTGCCTGCGGTAACTATTGGGCGGGAGAAAGCAAAGCAGCTGGCCAAGCGTGTGACAGGCCACCAGCCCCAACACGCCAACCTGCTTGCACAGAAGGTCAGCGGCCGGTGGAGGCCGGTATGGCTGCTGGACACCGGGAAGGAAGACGACCCGGACATCTTCCTCGACGCGGTTGCTGGAGCTGAAGTGACGCCTGATCTGTAGAAGGCGCCTCAAGGCGTAGCTGATTCCCAAGCTCAGAGCGCGGGTTCGATTCCCGTCACTCGCTCCACCAGAAAGCCCCAGGCCGTCGGCCCGGGGCTTTTTTGTTGGCCGGTGCGGGGCGGCGCGGCGCCTCACGCCCCCAGCACCCCCCGAGCCAACCCCCCCAACCCCTCCGCGATCCGCTCCCGGCTCACGCCCTGTTCTCGCTGGTGGCGGAAGAGTTCGGGGGACAGGGGGGCCAGTAGTTGGTCTGGCAGGGGGTGGGGGGTGGGGTGGGGGGAAGTGCGTAGGAGGTGGGTTACGTGGGCGTGCCAGAAGGCGTAGGCGCCTGTGGTGAAGCGGGTCGCGCCCGTTTCCGCGCCCAGTGCCAGCGGCAGGTGGGCCTCCAGTAGGAGCGTCATCTCCTCGTAGAACGCCGCCAGTCGCTCGGCCGGCGACGGGGCCGGGGCGCCCGGCTCCCCGGGGCCCAGCGGCGGGGCGCCGCGCAGCAGCTTCTCCTGGAGGGCCCGCTCGTGCTCGTCCAGCAGGGCGCGGGCGATCGTCGCGCGGTCGGGGTAGCGGCGGTAGAGCGTGCCCCGGCCCACCCCCGCCGCCTTCGCGATGTCGTCCATCGTCACCGAGGCCGGGTCGCGCTCCGAGAAGAGGCGTTCGGCGGCCGCGAGGATCCGGGCCCGGTTGCGGGCCGCGTCCGCCCGCTCCGGCGGGGGTGCGGGCGCCGCGCCCGCCAGCGGGAGCTCGCTCGTGCCGCTCGGCGCGACGGGCAGCGGGGGCTTCGGCGGGGGTTCGCTCATGACCGCAAGCCTAGGAAGTAAGTGGACAGCGTGTCCAGTTCGGCGTACCGTCCCGAGCGGCGGAGTAAGTGGACACCCTGTCCGCTTAGTTCCCGGAAGCGAGCCGTGTGTCCGTCAGCGCCCGTCAGCCCCCGCACCGCACCCACCAGGGAGTCCCCCATGCCGCACCTCCTCCACCTCGACTCCAGCGCCCGCCGCGACTCCTTCTCCCGCCGGGTCGGAGCCACCTTCGCGACCACCTGGCGGGCGGCCGGCGGAGGCACCGTCACTTACCGGGACCTCGCCGCCGCGCCCGTGCCGCCGATCCAGGAGGCGTGGACCCGTATCTGCGACACGCTGTTGCGCGAGGGCATCACCGACATCCACCGGTACGCCGAAGCCGTCCGCACCGACGAGGAGCGGGTGGCCTGGGCGGTCGTCGAGCCGCTGCTCGCCGAGCTGGTCGCCGCCGACGTCGTGCTCATCGGGGCCCCGATGTACAACTTCGGCGTCCCCGCCGCCCTCAAGGCATGGATCGACCAGGTCACCTTCCCCAAAATGGTGCTGGCGCCGCGCAAGTTCGTCGTCGCCTCCGCGCGCGGCGGCGCCTACGGACCCGGCATGCCGCGCGAGCCGTACGACCACCAGGGCCGCTACCTCCTCGACTTCTTCCGTGGCCACTACGCCGTCGAGGACGCCGAGATCATCAGCGCGGAACTCGTCAACGCCAACGTGGACCCCACGCTCGCCGCCCGCCTCGGGCAGCATCGCGAGTCGTACGAGGCATCCGTCCTCGCCGCCCGCCGACTCGCCGAAAAACTCGCCCACTTCAGCATCGGCAGGGAGGGCTGAACCGTGCCCTGGATCTGGCTGCTGCTCGCCGGTGCCGTCGAAGTCGCCTGGTCGCAGAGCATCGAACCGACCGACGGGTTCCGGAAGGTCCCGCAGACCCTGCTGTGTCTCATCCTCATGCTGGGCGCCGTTTATCTGCTCTCGCGTGCCATGGCCGACCTGCCGCCGGGAATCTCGTACGCGATCTTCACCGGCATCGGCACCGTGGGAGCGATCGTGCTCGGCGTCGTCCTGCGGCACGAGCCCCTCGGGCCCGGGCGGATCGCCGCCCTGCTCCTGATTGTGGGCGGGCTGACGGTGGCGCGGCTGACCACGGGGGACGGCTGACATCCCCCCGGACAGCCCGTCATACCAGCCCCCGCGCCCTCTCGAACCGCTCCCGCCCCTCCCCCAACTCCACCAGCGGCGCGGGGTACCCGTCGGCCGCCTCCGTCGGGGGGAGGTTCCACGGCTCGTGGATGTGGCGGTCGGGGACCGAGGCGAGTTCCGGGATCCAGCGGCGTACGTACGTGCCACGGGGGTCGAGGCGCTTGCCCTGGACCACGGGGTTGAGGATGCGGTTGGGGCGGGTGTCGGTTCCCGTTCCCGCCATCCACTGCCAGTTCAGCTGGTTGTTGGCGATGTCGCCGTCGACCAGGAGGTCCAGGAAGTGGCGGGCGCCGACGCGCCAGTCGGCGTACAGCGTCTTGGTCAGGAAGCTCGCCGCCAGCATCCGGCCCCGGTTGTGCATCCAGCCCTCGTGGGCGAGCTGCCGCATCGCCGCGTCGACCAGCGGGTAGCCCGTGCGGCCCGTGCGCCACGCCTCGATCTCGCGCTCGTCGTGGCGCCAGCGGTCACCCCGGGCGCGGTAGTCCGTGTGCGCCGCCTGTGGGCGGGCCGCCAGGACCTGGTGGTGGAAGTCGCGCCAGGCCAGCTGCCGTACGAACGCCTCGGCGCCCGAGGACGCCTCGCGCCGCGCCAGATGGACGAGTTCGGTCGCCGAGAGGGCTCCGAAGTGGAGGAAGGGGGAAAGGCGGGAGGTGGCGTCCGCCGCCAGGTCGTCGTGGCCCTTCTCGTAGCCGGCCAGGCCGGACGACAGCCAGGCCTTCAACCGTGCGCGGCCCGCCTTCTCGCCACCCTCCATCAGGCCCGGGGACGTTCCGGTGACCTCCTCGCGCGGGCGCGGCTCCGCCGAGCCGAGCTCCGGGACCCGTACCCGGCGCGGGAGCGGCACCACCTCCCGTACGCCCTGCTGCGTCCAGCGCCGGAGGTACGGGGTGAACACGGCGTAGTGGTCGTTGCCCGCCGGAGTCACCGCGCCCGGGGCGAGCGCCGTCACCACCGCGTCGTGCACCACCAGCGCGTCCGCGCCGAGCGCGCCCCGCAGCGCGTTCTCGCGCCGCACGGCGTACGCGCTCGGGCCGCCCGCCACATGCACCCGCTCCGCGCCCGTCTCGGCCACCACCGCGCACACCTGGGCCACGACCTCCCCGGAGCGCACCACCAGGCGCCCGCCGCGCGCCCGCAGGCCGGCGTCCAGATCGGCGAGGCAGTCGGCGAGGAAGGCCCGCCGGTTGGGGGCGTCGAAGCCCGCCGCGCGCACCCCGTCGTCGTACACGAACAGCGGCACGACCTCGTCGGCCTCGCGTACGGCGGCGTGCAGGGCGGGGTTGTCGTGCAGGCGCAGGTCGGCGGTGAACAGCACCACGGAGACGGTCATCCGGCCATCCTCCGGGAGCTTCGCCCGGGACGGCGGGAAGCGCGGCCGGGACGGCGGGAAGCGCGGCCGGGACGGCGGGAAGCGCGGCCGGGAGGGCCTCCCGGAGGATGGCCGGTGCCCGGCGGCCAGGCCCTCAGCCCTCCCAGCCCTGCTTCCGCAGCACCGAGGACACATCCGGCCTGCGGTAGTTCTCGCCCTTGAGGACCTTGCCGTCGGCGCGCAGGACCGGACGGCCGTCGGCGCCCAGCTTGGTCATGTTGGCGCGGTGGATCTCGGCGATCACCGCGTCGAGGTCGATGCCGTGCACCAGGGCGGTGCCGTACGCCACGTACACCACGTCCGCGAGCTCGTGCGCCAGGTGGTCCAGCGGCCCTTCGACCGCGACCTCGGCCGCCTCGGCCGCCTCCTCCACCAGCAGGTCACGGCGGTGCGCGGCCAGCTCGGCGGGGATCTCCGTGGGCGTGGTCCGCGCGTCCAGGCCGAAGGTGGTGTGGAATTCCCGGACCAGGGAGGCGGGGCTGGGTGCCGTGCCGGAAGCGGAGGCTTCGGTTCGTTGCGTGGGGGTGCTCATTCGCCCCACTTTACGTTCCCGCCCCACCGCTAACTCGCCTTACCCGTACGCCCGTTAGCCGGCCGGCGCCGACGGCCGGATCTGTGCATCTGCTATCGGCCCGGATCGCGTGGCAGTCCCCCCGGGGCGGGGCCGGCGGGCCCCGCAGGGGACGGCTGCGTACACACGTACGCATGCGCGATCGGCGGGGCGACTGTCCCTGGCGCCTGACTCGGTGTCATAATGTATGGGTAGCCCTTCGTGCATCCCCCGTCGCGAAGGGCTACATCTATGTGCGGGCGCGCCGGACCCGGCCCCGTACGCACTCTGCCCGGTTTCGGGCATGGCGTGGCCTTCACACGGGCAAGGGACTCCCCTCGTGGCCCCCTGCCCGTGTTTTTTCGAGTTAACAGTGGCGTAGAGTGTTTGTGCAAGCCCAGTTCCGACCAGACGGGGTGGGGGGACAGATGGAAGGCCGCACACCTGAGCTGACGACCCTTCAGCAGAAGGTCGCCTACATGGTGGAGAAGACCTTCCCCGGCGAGAACGTCTCGGGGCGGGCGTTCTCCGACCTGGTGAAGGAGCGGGGCGGGCAGCTGTCCCACAGCTACTTCTCCAACATCCTGGCGGGCAAGGTCACCCATCCCTCCGAGGACATCCTCAAGGCGCTCGGGCTCGGCTTCGGGGTCGACTGGCGGTTCTTCAAGGAGGAGTCCGAGGTCGTCGACGACGTGGTGGCGGGACTCCAGTTCCTGGCCAAGCGGCGTACGGGTGAGATCAGCGGCATCGCGGGGCGCGGGCTCGACGACGACGGCCTCTCCGCCGAGCTGCTCCAGTTCGCCCTCTCCCTCCTGGAGGAGACGAAGGGGAGCAGGGAGCCGGGCGGCCCCGGCGACGGCGGCGCCGCGCAGTAGCGGCGCCCGCGGCGCCCCCGGCACCCCCGGCCGCCCCGCGCGGCGGCAGCCGCCCCACGCGGTAGCCATACGCGGCGGTAGTAGCCCCACGCAGTAGCAAAGACTTACCCCCGGTCACCCAGTCCTGGCCGTGGCCGTGTTCATGCCCGTTCGTTAAGATGCGCCGATCCATCGCATGCCATACGACCGCGTGACCACGCCCGAGAGGGACCCAGAGGCCGACCGACATGTCCATGCGCGAGCTGCGGAGAGAGTGCGAGGCCGGGCTGGCGGACCTGCCGATCCCCGCCCCCTTCAGCGTCCCCGCCCTCGTCGCGAACATGGAGCAGGCCCGCGGCCGGACCATCGTGCTGCGCGAGCTGCCCGAGCGCCTCGCGCGCGTCAACGCCGCCTGCGGGCTGCGGCTGAAGGCCGGGGACACCAGCCTCGTCCTCTACCGGCGCCGCCCCACCGACTACCAGACCCAGCACGTCATCCTGCACGAGCTGTGCCACGAGTGGTTCGACCACGGCACCTCGCTCGACGCCGAGCAGCTCAGGGCGCTGCTGCCGGTCTTCGACGCCTCGCTCATCGGCCGGATGGTGCGGTCCGGCGCCACCGTCCAGGCCCGCGCGCAGTACGACACCCACGACGAGCGCGTCGCGGAGTTCGGCGCGTCCCTCATTCCCCGGATGGCTCTCGACGTGACCAGCGACGACATGGTCGGGCGGCTCTCCGACTCGCTGTCGCGGCCGGTCGCCCATCGCCGCCGGGGCTTCTTCCGCCGCGACTGACCCCCGCGCGCGCCCGCTGATCCCGCTGATACCGCACTCCCCCCTCTCCCCGTCCCCCCGCCGAAGGAACCCGTGAGCCCCCTCGACCTCGCCGGCTATCTCATAGCCGCGCTGATGACCGCCGTCGCCCTGTGGCGTATGCCCGCCGCCCTGTGGGGCGACGAGGAGGACAAGCGCCGCCGCGCCCTGTGGGGCTGTTACGCCGGGTTCGCCGTAGCCCTGTGGACCAAGACCAAGTTCGTACGGATCACACTCAACGACAGTGAGGTCACCGACCTCGCCGTCCTCATCAAGCACTACACCGCCACCATCGCCATCCTGGCGATCCTCAGCTACATCGTGGCGATCTACGGCCACTTCCCGGACGAGGGAGCCGTTCCCCGGCACGTGCGGTTCGCGCGGACCGTCCAGCGGGTCGCCGCCAAGGCGTCGGCGGCCACACTGGTCCTGCTGACCGTGCTGTTCTTCACGGTCGTGGACCGTTCCGTGCCCTCCGACCGGTTCGTCTCGGACCACGCGGGCCAGTGGGGCGCGACGCTCTACATGAGCGTGTTCTATCTGTACTTGGGCGCCTCCTCGGCCGTCTGCGCCTACCAGTGGGCGCTCGCCACCGGGAACGCGAAGGTGCGCCATCTGCGCCTCGGGCTCGGCATGATGACCTTCGCCATGTTCATCGGCGTGGCCTACACCCTCAGCCGGACGCTGTTCCTGTGGGTGAGTGTGATCGACCGGCCGAGCAAGTCGTTCGCGCTGCGCTTCGACGAGGTCACCGAGGCCTCGCAGATCGTGTTGTTCGCGTTCTTCGCGCTGGGCGCGTCGATCCCCGCCTTCAGCAAGGGCTGGCGCCGGGTGCGGCTGTGGCGGGCACAGGCCCGGCTGCACCCGCTCTGGTACGAGCTGATGACGGCGTTCCCGGACCAGCCGTTCGAGCCGCCCGCCTCGCTCGTACGGGAGCTGACGCGCTTCGACACCCCCGCCGACCTGCGGATCGACCGGTGGGCCGCGGACATCGCGGACGCGGTGGAGAAGCTGCGCCACTATGTGCCGGACGCGCTCCTGGACGCGGCCAAGCGGGCGGCCGGGACCGGGGCGAGCCCGCTCGCCGACGCGTACTGGATCAAGGCCGCGCTCGCCGCGAAGGCCGGCGGGGCGCCGGCGGGCGGGGCGGCGGCGATCGAGCCGCAGCACGCCGTCGACCAGGACGGGGAGGTGGCGTGGCTGGTGCGGGTGGCCGCCGCGTACCGGACGATTTCGGAGGACCGGGCCGGTGAGGTTCTGGCGTCGGTGCGGGGCGGGACGCAGGAGAGTGTGGCGTGAGCGGGACGACTGAGAGCCGTACGGTCGGTCTTGATGATCCCTCGCGGCGGCCGGTCGCCCTGGCCGTCACCAACGTCCTCCAGCCGCGCAACTGCCTGCTCGTCGGCATGCTCGCGATCGGGTTCGCGGCGGCGGGCGACTGGACCGGGCTGCTGTGGGGGTTCCTCGGGGCCCTGTGCGCCGGCCTGATCCCGGCGGGCTACATCGAGTGGGAGCGCGGGCGCGGCACGTGGGGCGACCGGCATGTGGTCGACCGTACGAAGCGGGCGCCGATCTTCTTCGTCATCCTCGGCTCGATCGGCACGGGCTCCCTGGTCATGGTCCTCGGCGACGCGCCCGCCGGCATCCTCGCGGCGATGCTGGCGCTGTGGGTGATGACGGTGGGGCTGCTGGCGGTGAACACGGTCTGGAAGATCTCGGTGGACTCGGCGGTGGGGTCGGCGGTCGTGGCGCTGCTGGCGGGGGTGCAGCATTCGCCGGTGTGGTTGCTGGGGTATGTGCTTACGGTGGGGGTTTGCTGGTCTCGGGTGGCGCTGCGGTATCACACGGTGGGACAGGTGGTTGCCGGGGCGGGGTTGGGGGCGGGGACGGCGTTGGTGTTCTTGTTCGTGTGAGGCCCCCACCCCGCCCCTTCCCGAAAGCCCTCTGGCGGGCGGCCGATCCTTCGTCTGCGGCTGAGTGGGTGGCTGATCGCGCAGTTCCCCGCGCCCCTAGGTAGTCCCCGGCAGCCGGAGATCTTGGCTCAGCCACGGGCCTTCAGGGGCGGGCTCAGCCGATGCACCTACCTCAGCCACAGGCTTTAGGGGCGCGGGGAACTGCGCGAGAAGCGGCCACCGGCCCGCAGCCGACGAACCACCCAGGGGCGCGGGGAACTGCGCGACCAGCCACCCACACACCCGCAGACAAAGGCCGGGGCGAGTTACATGTGGATCGGGCCCGCGTCCCCGCCCTCCGTCGGGTGCGGGTGCGGGGGGCCCTTGCGGTAGAGGATCACCGTCACCAGCAGGCCGAGCGCGAAGAAACCCGCCGACCACCAGTACGCCGTCGCGTAACTGTGCAGCTGGGCCTTGGCCAGGACCTGCGGCGTGGGCCGCTTGCCCACCAAGTAGTGCGTGGCCGCGCTCGTCGCCAGCGTGTTCAGCAGCGACGTACCCACCGAACCCCCCACCTGCTGGCTCGTGTTGACCATCGCGGACGCGACCCCCGCGTCGTGCGCCGCGACCCCCGCCGTCGCCAGGTTCATCGCCGGCGCGAAGATCAGACCCATCCCGCAGCCCATCACCAGCAGCGGCGGCAGGACGTGCGCCGCGTACGTGCTGTCGACGTCCAGCGCCGTCATCCACACCAGACCCGCCGCGCCCAGCCCCATGCCCAGCGGCACGATCGGCTTGGCGCCCAGCTTCGGTACGAAGCGGTTCTGCGCGATCACCGACGACGCGATCATGATCACGACCATGGGGATGAAGGCGAGCCCGGTCTTCACGGGCGAGTAGCGCAGCACCTGCTGCAAGTAGTACGTGAGGAAGAGGAAGACCCCGAACATCCCCGCGCCGGATATGAACATCCCGAGGAACGAGGCGCCCCGGTCGCGGTCCAGGACCACCCGTAGCGGCAGCAGGGGGTGCGCGGCCCGCATCTGCCACAGGACGAACGCGACCAGCAGCACCCCGCCCGCCGCCAGGAACCCCCAGGTCTGCGGCGAACTCCACGAGTGCTTCTCGGCGTTGGAGAACCCGTACACGATGCAGAACAGGCCCGCCGAGACGAGGAGCGTGCCGGGGATGTCCAGCTTCGGGCGGTCGGCCGGGGCTCCGGGGTGCAGCAGCCGCAGCGCGCCGAGGAAGGCGATCGCCGCGAAGATGAGGTTCACGTACAGGCACCAGCGCCAGTTGAGGTACTCGGTGAGCAGTCCGCCGAGCAGCAGGCCCACCGCGCCGCCGGTGCCCGCGATGGCGCCGTAGATCCCGAAGGCCTTGGCGCGTTCCTTCGGATCGGTGAACGTCGTGGTCAGCAGGGACAGCGCGGCCGGGGCGAGCAGCGCGCCGAAGACGCCCTGGAGGGCGCGGGCGATGACCAGCACCGTGAAGCTGGGCGCCGCGCCGCCGATCGCGGAGGCCACCGCGAAGCCGATCAGACCGGTCAGGAAGACGGCCTTGCGGCCCACCAGGTCCGCGACCCGGCCGCCGAGCAGCAGGAGCGAGCCGAAGGCGAGGGCGTACGCGGTGACGATCCACTGGCGGTTGCCGTCGCTGAAGCCGAGGTCGCTCTGCGCGGAGGGCAGGGCGATGTTCACGATGGTGGCGTCGAGCACCACCATGAGCTGGGCGACGCCGATGACGGCGAGGACCAGCCAGCGGTGTTCGTGGGCGGCGCCGCCTTGGTGGCCGGTGCCGCCGGCTGCTGCGGCGGCGGCCGTGACCGCGCCGCGCCCGCGCAGTGGGTCCTCGGGACTCGCCCCGGTGGCCGTTTCGGCGCTCTCCTGCGGTGCTGAGGCGGCGGCTATCCGCTCTGCCCTGCCCTCTTCGACGGCGTCCTTGGTGTGACGGCCCATGGCGTACGTCTCCTTAAGGGGGGATACACACCCTTCCTTACGCTAAGTGGTGGTTGGGCGTTCTGCCACGCGAGTGACGCGGGGGGTTGTGCCCGGCCTTTGTCTGCGGCTGAGTGGTGGGTTGCTCGCGCAGTTCCCCGCGCCCCTAGGTAGGTACGGCATTGCCCAGGAGTTCCCGCGCCCCCGGAAGGCTTCGTTCGGCTGCGGGCCGGTGGCCGCTTCTCGCGCAGTTCCCCGCGCCCCTAAAAGCCTGTGGCTGAGGCAGGTACATCGGCTGAGCCCGCCCCTGAAAGCCCGTGGCTGGGCCAAGATCTCCGGCCGATCCCAACCCCCTAGGGGCGCGGGGAACTGCGCGAGCAACCGGCTACGGTCCGCAGATGAAAGCGGGTTTCCAGGGCGCGGCGACCCCGCCGCAACCGCCGTACTACCTAGGGGCGCGGGGAACTGCGCGACCAGCCCGCCACTCAGCCGCAGACAAAGACCGGGCCGAATAGGGGCCTGGCGAACCCAACAATCGGAATCGCAAGGCCACTTCGAGCTCGAAGCGCGCGTCGGGGTCGTCGAGCGCCGCCCCGAACAGCTCCTCGATGCGGCGCAACCGCTGGCGTACCGTCTGCGGGTGCAAGGCAAGGCGTTCCGCCACCTCCGGCGCGCTGCCCCGCTGCGACTGGAGCCACACCAGCAGCGTCGTGGCAAGCCGAGTGGCCTGCTTCGGCGTGAGGTCGTCCAGGGGCCGCAGCCGCCGGTCGGCGAAGAGCCGCACCAGCGGCTGGTCACCGAGAAGCAGCAGCTCCGGCAGCCGCTCCTCGCACCGTACGATCCCCGCCGGCCGTTCGAGCCGCGCCAGCAGCGTCCGCGCCCAGCGCAGCGAGTCCGCCGCCATCGCGAGCGGCACGGTCGGCCCGACCACCGCCCCGCGCACCTCCAGCGCCCCCGCGAACGCCTGGTCCTCGAAAGCCTTCTCCGGCTCCGGGACCAGCAGATACGGCTCCTGCCCGTCCAGGTCGGCGAGCACGGCCGGAGGCAGCCTGCGATACGTGCGGTCGCGCTCGGCGGGCGGTCCGAGCGCGACGCACGCCACAGTGTCGGGCAGCATCCAGTTCGCCGTCACGGCCGCCTGTTCGAGTGCGGACGCGTCCGCCCCGGAAACGATCCGCCCCAGCAGATGGTGGCGCCGCCGCCCCAGCGCGCCCGCCTTGTCGGCCTGCGCCTCCGCGTACCCGCGTACCGACACGGCGGAGATCTCGTCGATGTGCGCGAACACCGCCTCGGCGAGCAGTACGACCTGGTCGGCGCCCACCCCGGCCCGCCGCGCCGCGCGCGCGTACCGCCGCCAGGCCACCCGCGCCCCCAGCCGGTACGCGGCCTGCAACGCGTCCAGGCTGCGGCCCTCGGCGAACTCGCCGCGCCCCAGCACCCAGTACACCCGCCACCGCTCCCCGCCCCGCTCGGCGGAGGCCGCGTCGCCGCCCTCCACGAGGTCCGCGAATTCGGCGAGTGCGGTTTCCACGCCCATCTGGATACCGTGTCCGAATTTCCCATGCAACGGCCTAGAGAATTCCGGCACGTGTTGCCTGATCTGCCGAATTACCTCGGCCGCCGTGGAACGCTGTTCCTTTCGCAGCTCCGCGGCGAGCGTACGCGGCAGAGCGGCCCATGGCCCGGCCATGGGGGCGAGTATGAGCGGTTGTTACTCACCGGTCAATAGCCCCCGCGGCCCGGTCCGACGACCGCGTCAGAGCGTCCGCACGAAGGCGGCGAAGGCCCCCGGACTGACGGTGAAGGCCCCGCCGTCGGGGTTCTTGGAGTCGCGCACCGCGATGCGGTGGGGTTGGGTGGCGATTTCTACGCATTCGCCGCCGGTGTCGCCACTGTGGGACGACTTACGCCAGGCGGCGGCGCCGAGAGGAGCACACTCGACGCATTCGCCGCCGGTGTCGGAGCTGTAGGACGACTTACGCCACCGGGCACTCGTCAGGTTTTGGTTGGTCCCCATAACGCTCCTCCATTACGCGGGCGATCAGTGCCGCCGAGCCCTCCACGGAGAGGGCAGTGGCCTGCAAGTGATCGTAACGGAGTGAACCCTCCCTGATAGCTTGCTGGTTGGCAGTCATGTGCCCGCTGACGAAGTCCTCGGTGTACACGAGGTCCGGGTCGTCGTCGAACCGCAGGGTGGTGAAGGAGCCAGGCAACCCGGTGTGTGCACCAGCCTCGAACGGCAGCACCTGCACCTTCACCCAGTCCCGGCTCGCATTGAGGTGCAGCAGGTGCTCAAGCTGCTCCCTCATGACCTTCCGGCCACCGATCTGCTGGCGCAGCACCGTCTCGCTCATCACCACCCAGATCAGCGGTGGTGTCTCGCGGTCCAGGATGCGCTGGCGCTCCATACGAGCCTCTACGCGCGCGTCGACGTCACCCTCGTCCCGTACTCCGAGAACGGCACGGGCGTAGTCCTCGGTCTGGAGCAGCCCGTACACCAACTGCGCCTGAAACGTGGAAATGTACGCCGCCCGCGCCTCCATCTCCGCATACTGCTGGAACCAGGACGGCAACTGCGTGCGCAGCACCAGCCCCACCAACCGCGTGAAGAAGCCGTCCGTCAGCAGCGCCGCGTCCAGGCGTTCCGAGATGTCCCGGGTCGGGACCTTCCGGGCCGTCTCGATCTGGCCGATCAGTGACGCCGCGCAGAAGATGACGGCGCCGAGTTGCTCCTGCGTCATCCCGGCCGCCTCGCGCTTGCGGCGCAGCTCGGAACCGTAGTAGTCCAGCGGGGAGGCGCTGGGATCGAGGTCTCGGATGTTGACCATGTCGAAGGGTCACCCCCAACCGTATGTGTGAGGCTGAATTTTCGGCCCGTAGCCGAGCGTAAACACCTGACCGCACTCTGGTGACGTGAATCACGCAACTCACTCTTCCGAGGCGGGAGTTGGAGGGCGCTACGGCATGAACCTCACCGTGGGCGACCACTCCGCGCGGCATTTACGCCGCATCCTGCGCCAGTACCTGGCCAACTGGTCGATGACCGAACTGGCCGACGACGCCGAGCTCGCGCTCACCGAGCTGATGGCGAACGTCGTACGCCATGTGCCCGGCCGGCAGTGCCAGGTGGTGATACTCGCCCGGGCGGGCGGGCTCCGGGTGGAGCTCACGGACGACTGCCCGAAGCTGCCCGAGATGCCCGCCCACCCCGAGCAACTGGCCGAATCCGGGCGGGGGTTGCTGATCGTGGCGACGGTGGCGAACCGGTGGGGGGTGGTGCCGCACGCGTGGGGCGGGAAGACGGTGTGGTTCGAGTGCGACGCACCGGCGGCGGACGGCTAGCGGAAGCCGCCCATCGCGGCGCGGACCTCGTCGAGGGTGGCCTCGGCGATGGCGTTGGCGCGCTTGTTGCCCTCGCGCAGGACCTCTCGTACGTACGAGAGGTCCCGCGCGTACTCGGCGCGGCGGGCCCGCATCGGGGCCAGGAAGGTGTTGACGGCGTCGGTGACGTGGCGTTTCAGCGCGGCGGCGCCGCCGTCGCCGATCTCGGTGGCGATCTCGTACGGGTCGCGGTCCTGGCAGAGCGCGGCGAGCCGCAGGAGGTTGGCCACGTGGGGGCGGGTGTCGGGCTCGTAGGTGATGCGCCGGTCGGGGTCGGTGGTGGCGCGGCGGATGACGGCGGCGGTCTCGTCGGGGGTGGCGCCGAGCGGGATCGCGTTGCCGCGCGACTTGCTCATCTTGGTGCCGTCGGTGCCGAGGAGGAGGGGGGTGTCGGAGAGGAGGATCTCGGGCTCGGGGAAGACGTGCCCGTAACGGTCGTTGAAGCGGCGGGCGATCGTGCGGGTGACCTCGAGGTGGGGGGCCTGGTCCTGGCCGACCGGGACCAGGTCGGGTTTGCAGAACAGGATGTCGGCGGCCTGGTGGGCCGGATACGTGTACATCAGCCCGCTGACGGCGGACTGGCGCGAGTGCGCGATCTCGTCCTTGACGGTGGGGTTGCGGCCGAGCTCGGCGACGGAGACCAGGCTGAGGAAGGGGAGGAGGAGCTGGTTGAGGGCGGGGACGGCGCTGTGGGTGAAGACGGTGGTGCGGGCGGGGTCGATACCGGCGGCCAGGTAGTCCAGGACGAGGCGCTCGGTGTGGCCAAGGAGGTCGTCGGCGAGGTCGCGGTCGGTGATGACCTGGTAGTCGGCGATGACGAGGACGACCTCGGCGCCCTCGTTCTGGAGGCGTACGCGGTTGTGGAGCGTGCCGAAGTAGTGGCCGAGGTGGAGGGGGCCGGTGGGGCGGTCGCCGGTGAGGATGCGGGTCATTGTTCTGGGGCCCTTCTGGGGTGGGTGACGGCCGTTTCGCGGGACGGGCGCCGTCCCCTCCAGGGGGCCGGGCATGTCCGGGATGCCCGGGCATACGAAAGGCCGTCCGATGTCGAACGGCCCTTGATCGTGCGCGTGCAGGTGGGGTGGCCGCTCCTAGGAGGAGCGCCACCAGTTCAGGTGCAGCGACTTCGGCTGCGCCTGTGACTGCGACTGCGACTGCGCGGAGGTCATGCGGCGAGTGTACGGGGGCGGGGGTCCTGGGGGGAGGGACTTCCGGCCGTTCCTCACTTGTGGGCGTGCTCACCCACGTAGAAGAGGAGCCATACGAAGCCGGCGAAGAGGTGGGTGCCGAAGATGTAGAACCCGGCGCGGAGGGCTATGCCGCGTTCCTTGGTCTTCTCGGGGTCTTCGGCCACGGGGGCGCTCCTTGCGTGGTGGGCGTCGTGTCCAGCGTACGGGGTGTGATCCGGGTGCCCCCGGCATAGCGTTCACTCGCACCTCATTGCAACGCGTGACTGGCGGGCGTTGCGTTAGTTTCAGATCCATTGCTCTGAAACTAGGCGCCTGAGCTGCTGAGATGCGGATTCCTGGCGGCGATTGCGTTGCCTGATCACCGAACGCAACGTAGCTTTTCGTTCATCAGAAACCGGGAACGACAAGCCGAAGGACAGCATGATGCTGAAGTTCACCACCACCGCCCCGATCTCCGCCGTCCT
This sequence comes from Streptomyces crystallinus, assembly GCF_039521265.1. NCBI lineage: Bacteria > Bacillati > Actinomycetota > Actinomycetes > Kitasatosporales > Streptomycetaceae > Streptomyces > Streptomyces crystallinus. The sequence continues at coordinate 67,257 of NZ_BAAACA010000003.1, forward strand.
CGACATCCCCGCCGGGCGCGTCCAGTTCATCGCCGCCGACCGGGCCGACACCACGGTCGAGGTCCGGCCCGCGAACCCCGCCAAGGGCCGCGATGTGAAGGCGGCCGAGCTGACCACGGTCGAGTACGCCGACGGTGTGCTGCGCGTCGTCGCCTCCTCGGCGAAGAACCGGGTCCTGGGGAACTCCGGATCCGTCGAGGTGACCGTCCAGCTGCCCGCCGACTCCCGCGTCGAGGTGAAGGCGGCGGCCACGGAGTTCCGGGCCGTCGGACGCTTCGGGGACGTCGCGTTCGACGGGGCGCACGGCACGGTCAAGATCGACCAGGCCGCGAGTGTCCGGCTCACCGCGCTCGCCGGTGACGTCGTGGTCGGCCGGCTGGGCGGTCCCGCCGAGATCACCACGGCGAAGGGCGACATCCGTGTCGCGGAGGCGGTGCGCGGCACGGTGGTGCTGCGCACGCAGGCGGGTGACGTCTCGGTGGGGGCGGCGGCGGGGGTGACGGCGTCGCTGGACGCCGGTACGAGTTATGGGCGTGTGCGGAATGGGCTCCGGAATACGGGGGGTGAGGCGGGGTTGGTGATCCGGGCGACGACGGCGTACGGGGACATCTCGGCCCACACGGTCTGATGGGCCCGGCCTTTGTCTGCGGCTGAGTGGGTGGTTGCTCGCGCAGTTCCCCGCGCCCCTAAACTCGCCTTCGTCTGCGGGCCGGTGGCCGCCTCTCGCGCAGTTCCCCGCGCCCCTAAACCCGCCTTCGTCTGCGGGCCGGTGGCCTCTTCCCGCGCAGTTCCCCGCGCCCCTGGGGGGGGGTGGCCGCAGTCGGAGGACTCAGCTCAGCCACAGGCGCTTTTAGGGGCGCGGGGAACTGCGCGAGCAACCGGCCACGACCCGCAGACGACAGCGGGGTTCCAAGGGCGCGAACGACCGCCCGAGCGGGCCGCACTACCTAGGGGCGCGGGGAACTGCGCGACCAGCCCGCCACCGGGCCGCAGACAAAGGCCGGGCCAAAAAGGGGGCGTTACGGTCGGGGGGACGTGATTGCGCGGGCCGCCTGGATCTCCGCCCGGAGCGGGGACAGGACCGCCCCCTCCGGGCCCGAGAGCGTCGTCCGGACCTCCACCAGGGTGGACGAGGCCCGCAGCCCTGCCGCCAACCCCCGCAGCTCCCGCGCCGCCTCCGCCACCTCCCCCGCCGACGGCGGCTCCGCTCCGTGGTTCACCCGTACCCGCCCGGCCGTCGTCGCGTCCACGATCCGCTCCACCGCCACCACCAGCGGCCACCACGCCGCCGCCCGCGCCCCCATCGGCGGCGGCTCGGTCAGCGCGCGCTGGAACTCGGAGCGGACCACCGACAGGTCCCGGTAGATGCGGCGCCGGCGCCGGCCCCGTTCCGCCTGGTCCTCGCCCGCCAGGGCGAACGCGCACTCCACGTACGCCGCCGCGTCCTCCACCGCGTCCGCCAGCCGGTCCCCGATCCGGGTGTGCCAGCTCTCCGGCCACAGCAGATACCCCGCCACCAGCGAGATCCCGCAGCCGATCAGGCTGTCCCACAGGCGTGGCAGCACCAGGCCGAAGCCCTGGTGGTTGAGGACGTCGGACAGGAGCAGGATCACGGGCGTGATCGCCGCCGTCTGGAAGGCGTAACCCTTCGCCGAGAACGCCGGGATCAGCGCCGCCAGCACCACCATCACCGGCACGTCCCACCACCCGCGCGGCACCTCCGCCAGCACGGCCGCCGCCGTCACCAGGCCCACCGCCGTGCCGAGCGCCCGCAGCACCGCCCGCGAGAACACCGACCCGAAGTCCGGCTTCAGGACGAACGTGACGGTCAGCGCCACCCAGTACGAGCGCGGCACCGCCACCAGCGACACCAGCGCCTGGGCCAGCCCGATGCAGAGCGCGAGCCGCAGCCCGTACCGCCAGGACGCCTGCGAGAACAGCACGTTGCGCGCGCCCCGCCGCAGCCGGATCCGCAGCGCGGCCGGGCGGCCGAGGCGGTCGTCGACGTTGTACGGGTCGGGGTCCGGCTTGTGGACCACCACCGCCGCGTGCCGCAGCGCCGCGTCCACCGCGCGTTCCGACGGCTTGGCGGGCTCGGGCAGCGCCAGGTCCGGCACCGGGCCGGTGCGGGCCTGTTCGACCGCGGCCGCCAACTCCCGTACGGCCGCGGGGATCTCGGCGGGCAGCGGCCGTCCTCGCAGATGCGCCGCCGGGGCCGCCTCCACCAGCGGGATCACCACGTTCAGCTGCGCCAGCAGCCGCACCAGCGGACTGCGCCGTCCGTGGTCGCGGGTGCGGCGCGCGAGCACCAGGTCGTACGCCGTGTTGAGCGACTGCGTCATGGCCTGGCGCCTGGCGTCGTACGCCGGTGTGCCCGCGGCTTCGAGGAGGTCGGCCGCCGCCCGGTAGGTCGCGGCGACGGCCGTCCGCTCCGGGACCCGGTTGCGCAGCGGCCAGCCGAGGAGGGTGAGCAGGAGGACGAAGAGGCCGCCGACGGTGAGCAGCAGCGGTGCCTTCCACCACGGCGACGGCATCGGCAGGCCGGCGCCGACCACGGCGTTCAGCAGGAGCAGCAGACCGGAGACGGAGGCGACCGCGCCGATGGACGAGATCATCCCGGAGACCAGCGCCACGAGGGTGAGCGCGGCGACCGCCAGCCAGCCCTCGCCGTACACCAGGGTGCCGAGGGTGACGCCGATCGCGCCGAAGAGCTGCGGTACGGCGATGTTGAAGACGCGCATCCGGTACGCGTCGGCGGTGTCGCCGATCACTCCGGAGAGGGCGCCCATGGAGGTGAGCGCGCCGTAGGTGGGCTGGTCGGTGGCGAAGCCGACGGCGAGGGGGGCGGCGAGGGCGATTCCCGCGCGGGCGACGGCGGGCCAGGCGATGGGGGTGCGCTGTGGCCGTAGGCCGCTGACCAGCCATGCGGGTGGGGTGAGCCGCACCCGTGCGCGGTCGGTCGGGGTCTCGTCCACGTCTGGTTGTGCACCCATGTGATCAGTATGCGATCGGGAGTGCCCGGCCTTTGTCTGCGGGTGAGTGGTGGGTCGCTCGCGCAGTTCCCCGCGCCCCTGGGGGGTTGCGGGTCAGCCGGAGAAACCAGCTCAGCCACAGGCTTTTAGGGGCGCGGGGAACTGCGCGAGCAACCCACCACCGGGCCGCAGGCAAAGGCCGGGCATTATCCACAGGCTGTGGACAACGTTTACGGCACAAACAACGTCTTCCCCCGCGCCCCACCCCCCCGATTCCGCTCCAGCGCCTCCGGCACCTTCTCCAACGGGTACTCCCCCTCCACGGGCACGTGGATCTCGCCCGCCACCGCCGCGGCGGCCAGCGCGTCCAGGAGCGCGCCCGACGCCGTGAGGTGGAAGTTCACGCCCAGGCCGGGCGGGGCGCAGCCCCGGGTGCTCAGGGCCGCGCCACCCGGCCGCATCAGCCGCGCGTACGTCTCGAACGACGACGCGTCCGCCGACACCAGGTCCACCACCGCGTCCACCCCGCCCAGCACCACCCGCCCGCACGCCTCGGGGACCGACTGCTCGGTGGAGTCGATCGACAGGACCGCGCCCAGCGCCCGCATCCGCTCCCGCTCGTCGCCCCGGACCACCGCCACGACCCGGATGTCCCGGGCCGCCGCCAGCTGGGTGAGCGCGCTGCCCACGCCACCCGCGGCGCCCACGAGCAGCAGCGTGTCGCCCGGTTCCAGCGCCACGCCCGTGCGCAGGATCTGGAGCGCCGTCATCCCGGCCGTCGGCAGCGCCGCGGCCGCCCGCAGCGTGATCCCGTCCGGCACCCCGGCGATCGCGGCGTCCTGCGGCATCGTGACGTACTCCGCGTACGTGCCCGTGCCCACCGGCGGCCGTCCCGCCTGCCCGTACACCGCGTCACCCACCACGAACCGGTTCTCACCCGGCCCGACCACGTCCACGCGCCCGGCGAAGTCGACGCCGAGGACCAGCGGGAAGACGTGCGGGGCCCGGCCGTCCAGGAGGCCGTCCGCGACCTGCCAGTCGAACGGGTTGAGGGCCGCGTACTCGATCTTCACCAGCACTTCGCCCGGGCCGGGCGACGGCTTGGGGACATGGATCACTTCCGGCGTGGCCCTGAAGGCCGGGACCGCGACAGCGCGCATATGTATAGGCCTCCTGCTCGGCCCCCCTGCAACCGGGCTTCCGGACGGTCCGATCCTCACCCAGGACCGCGCCGCCCGCACCCCGGACCACCGGCCGCTACCCCTCGAACAGTTCGAGGCCGACGAGGAGCGCCCGGTGGTCGGTGCCGCGCAGGGTCAGGAAGCGGGCCGAGCGAACCGTGAAGTCGTCCCCGCTGACCAGTACATGGTCGATCTGGGTACGGAAGGGCGTGGTGCGGTCGGCGGGCCAGGAGTACGTACGGGAGCTGCCCGCGAGCCGGGCGCTGTCGTGCAGGGCGCCCGCCTTCAGGACCGCACGGAAGGCGGCGTGGTCCTGGGTCGCGTTGAAGTCCCCGGCGACGATCACCGCCTCGCCCTTCGCCGCCGCGGCGACGTCCCGTACCCGCCCCAGCTCCCGGCGCCACACCCCCTCCCGGCCCGGCAGCGGGGGCTCCGGGTGGGCGAGCTGGAGGCGTACGTCCCGGCCCGCGATCCGCGCCACCGCGCCCGGCATCGCCATCTCGGAGGGGAGGGCGGGAGTGGGGGTGAGCGGGTACTTGCTGAGGATCGCGGACCCGGCCGAGCCGTCCTCGCGTACGACGTTCCGGTACGGGTAGTCGGCCTTCGCCACCCGCTCCTCCAGCGCGTCCGCGCAGACGAACGCGCACTCCTGGACGAAGACCAGATCCGGCCGCTCGCGGCCCACCGCCGCGACCAAGTCGTCCGTCGCCCAGCCGAATTCGGTGTTGGCGCTCAGCACGCGCAGTTCGCCGAGGGGACGGCCGTGCGGGCGGGTGACCTCGGCGCCGTACGGCTGGGTGTACCAGCCGGTGACCGCGAGCACCACCAGCGCCCACGCCATCCCGGTCCGCCACCGCCCGAACAGCGCCAGGACCAGCGCGGCCCCGCCCGGCACCAGCAGCCACGGCAGGAAGGCCAGCAGCTGCGGCACCGGCGTGACGCCGTCGGAGTCGGCCACCCGGCACCCGACGACCGCGCTGACCCCGGCGAGCAGCAGCCCGGCCAGGACCGCGCCCGCCCGGCGCCACGGGTGCCCGCGCTCCCCGGGCGGGCCCGCCGCCGCGTCCGTCGCGGGCCAGGGCGGTGCGGTGCCAAGGGCGTCCAAGGGAGCCTCCCGGTCGACGGGTTCAGCGGTTCGACGGTTCGACAGGACGTGGTGCCCTCAAGTATCCGCCGGTACGCGCGGTCAGCCCGTCAGGTGCGCGCGCAGGGCCGCGTTGAACTCCTCGGGCCGCTCCAGATTGGGCAGATGGGCCGCCGCCTCCACGACCACCAGGGTGGAGCCGGGGATCGCCGCGTGCATCGCCTCGGCGTCCGCGACCGGGGTGTACGTGTCGTCCCGGCCCACCACGATCAGCGTGGGGACGCGGACCGTGGTCAGCAGCTCCCGGTAGTCGGGCCGCTCGGCGCGCCCGCGCAGCGCGGCGGCGGCGCCCTCGGGGTCGGTCGCGGTCATCATCCGGTACACGTGCGCCTTCACCTCGGCGTCCGCGTACGGCGCCACCATCTTCTCCAGCACCTCGTCCGCGTACGGCTTCATGCCCTCGCGTACGAGCCGGTCGGCCGTCGCGCGGCGGGCGGTGCGGCCGTCCGGGGTCTCGGCGGCGGGGAAGGTGTCCGCGAGGACCAGCGCGCTGATCCGCTCCGGAAAGAGGCGGTAGCACTCCATGACGATCTGGCCGCCCATGGAGAGCCCGCCGAGGGCGAAGCGCTCGACGCCCAGCCGGTCCGCGAGCGCGCGGACGTCCTCGGCGAAGTCGGAGAGGAGGGTCGTGCCGGGGGTCACGGGCGCACTGCCGTAGCCGCGCAGATCGGGCGCGACGACCCGGTGGGTGCGGGCGAACTCCTCGGTCTGCGGGTCCCACATCGTGCGGTCGAAGGGGTGGCCGTGGACCAGGAACAGGGCGTCGCCCGTGCCCCGGTCGGTGTAGGTGGTGGGCATGTCAGGAGGCTAGGCGGGTCCAATTGCTCGGTGCAATAAGATCTTTGCTCTCGGTGCAATGTCAGGGTGGCGGTTCGCTGGCGGTGGGGGGCTCGGGTGGATTACCGACGGCTGGCGGACGGGGTCGCGAAGGCGATCGCCGACGGAAGGCTGCGGCCGGGCGACCGGCTGCCGCCGCAGCGCGCGTTCGCGCGCCGCCACCGGGTGGCGGTCTCCACGGCGATCCGGGCGTACGGGGAGCTGGTGCGGCGGGGCCTGGTGGTCGGGGAGGTCGGGCGCGGCACCTTCGTCCGGGCCGCGCCGCCGCACCCCGGCTCGGTGCTCGCGGAGGACAGCGGCCGCACGCCGGTGAACCTGGAGCTCAACTACCCCGTGGCGGACGGCCAGTCGGAGCTGATGGCCCGCGCCCTGGCGGGTCTGGCCCGCCCGGACGTCCTCCTGGAGGCCACCCGCCCGGCGGCGGCGGACGGCACGCCCGGGGCGCGGGCGGCGGCGGCCCGGGTGCTGGCCCGCCCCGGCTGGAGCCCGGACCCGGACGGGCTGCTGTTCGCGGGCAACGGCCGCCAGGCGATCGCGGCGGCGCTGTCCGCGCTGGCCCGGCCGGGGGCCCGGGTCGGGGTGGAGGAGCTGACGTACCCGCTGGTCAAGGCGGTGGCGGAGCGGCTCGGTGCCACGTTGGTGGGGATCGGGACGGACGGGGCCGGGATGCTGCCGTCGGCCCTTGAGACGGCGCACCGGCGGGCGCCGCTGAGCGCGGTGTACGTCCAGCCGACGCTGCACAACCCACTGTCGCTGACGATGCCGTCGTCGCGACGGGCGGAACTGGCGTCCTTGCTACGGGAGTTGGAGCTGCCCGCTGTCGAGGACACGACCTGGGCGTTCCTGGCGGACGGGGCGCCCGCGCCGCTGGCGGCGTACGCGCCGGAGCGGACCCTGCTGGTGGACAGCCTGTCGAAGCGGCTGGCGCCGGGGCTCACGGTGGGTTTCCTGAGCGTTCCTGGGGAGTACGGGGAGGAGGTCGCGCGAGCGCTGCGGTCCGGGGCGTGGACGGCGGGCCGCTTCAACCTGGAGGCGGCGGCGCGGTGGGTGGAGGACGGGACGGTCGAGGCGGTGACGGCGGCCAAGCGGGTGGAGGCGGCGGCGCGGCACGCGCTGGTGGAGCGCCATCTGGGGGGCTTCCGGGTCCGTACGGACCCTAGCTCCTACTACTGCTGGTGGGAGCTGCCCGAGCCATGGCGGGCGGAGCCGTTCGCGGCGGCGGCCGCGGCCGAGCTGGGGATCGCGGTGACGCCGGGGTCGGCGTTCGCGGTGGGGGCGGGGTCGGCGCCGGACGCGGTCAGGGTGGGTCTGGGGTCACCGCCACGGCCGGTCCTCGACGCGGCGCTTCGACAGCTGGCGGAGCTGGCCGTACGCGGTCGGGGTGGGTCTGGGCTGGCCACCGCCGGATCTTGACGCATTGCTTCGGCGGTCGGCGGAGCTCGCCGTACGCGGTCAGGGCGAGTCCGCTTCGGCGGTCGGCGGAGCTCGCCGTACGCGGCCGCTGAGCCAGGACGTGAGCGCCAGGGCGAGTCCTGCGGCGACGGCGGCCCAGGCGGTGGTGCGCAGGACGGCGGTGAGGGCGTCGTAGACGGCGGCGGCGGTGCCGGGGTCGGCGTGCGGCGGGAGGTCGGCGAGGGTCAGCACCCGGCCGAGCGCGACCAGCGCGCGCAGCCCGAGCCCGCCCGCGGCGATGCCGAGGCCGACTGCGGTGACATGGGTGCGCACGGGTCCAGCCAACCCCGGGTTGCCGGGTGGGGCGCGCGGGTGTGGGCTGTATGGGTGGGTGTACGGGGGGGTGCAGCCGGGGGGTGTCGTGGAAGGAGCACCGCCATGTCCGCACACGCAGCGATGCCGGGGCGCACGTCCCGGCCGGGCCCGCTGCCGGGCCTGTCGGCCCGGCTGGGCCTGCCCCTCGCCCTGATCGCCCTCCCCCTGGTGACCGGCGTCTGCTACGGCTTCTGGGCCGCGTCCATCAGCCGCCGGGGCGGCGAGGTCACCGGCGCGAACATCGCGCTCGGCCTGGTGTCCGGGGCGGTGATCGCGGCGCTCGGCCTGGGGCTGCTGATGATCCAGGGCCGCTTGCCGCGGGAGCTGCGGGCGCTGGCGTTCGGAGCGTTGTTCGGGGCGGGGACGGGGTTTCTGTATGCCCAGTCGGGCGAGAGTGTGTTGGGGGCGTCGGGGATGGGAGCGATTCTGGGTGGGGGGATGGCTGCGGCGGCGTTCTATGTGTTCTACACACGGGAGTAGCGACCCGGATTTGTGCCCGGACTTCGTCTGCCGCTGAGTGGTGGGTTGCTCGCGCAGTTCCCCGCGCCCCTAGGGGGTTGCAGGTCAGCCGGAGAAACCAGCTCAGCCACAGGCGCTTTTAGGGGCGCGGGGAACTGCGCGAGAAGCGGCCACCGGCCCGCAGACGAAAGCGGGTTTCTCGGGCCACGGAGAACCGCCCGAACGGCCCGTACTACCTAGGGGCGCGGGGAACTGCGCGACCAGCCCGCCACCGGCCCGCAGACAAAGACCGGGCCGAGAAGGGGGCCGCTGACGCAGTCAGAACAGGGGGAGTTGGCCCGGGAACGGGGCCGGTTCGTAGCCGTCCAAGGTGGGCTGGGGCAGCACGGACGGAGCCGGCCGCTTCGAGCCGGGGCAGAGCGTCAGCTCCCCGCCGCCCGCCACCCGTACACGCGGATCATGACGTACATACCTCCCCGCCACCACGGCCACCGCGCGCCCGCACGACGGACACGGGCGGCGGGGAGAGAGACTCGGCGTGCGGTGCATGCGGTCATGCTGCCAGAGGGGTACGACACCCGGGTGCCCCACCGGCCGTACGCCGAGCCCCGACCACTACGCCGCCGGCTTGAACGCCGACGCCAGCCCGTTCCGCCACAGGCTGTTCACCCGCGACTTCTCCGTGCTGTTCGGGTACGCGTTGCGGCACGACGTACCCGGCCCGCCACCCGACATCAGCTCGCTGCACGGACCCGAGTAGTGGTCCGGCAGCCCGAGGACGTGGCCGGTCTCGTGGGCGACGACACGGACCGAGTAGTACTGCTGGTTCTGCGCGTAGTCGAGGAAGATGTAGCCGCCGCCGTGCCCGTCCGTGGACGCGTACGAGCCCTGCGGGTCGTTGCCCTCGTAGTACGAGAAGTCGGCGCCGGAGGAGGACTCGGCGAGGCGGACGTTCTGCACCGAGGAGTTCCAGATCTGCGTGGACTGCGATATCTGGGAGCGGAAGCTCGGAGCGTTACGGGTGCTGTAGTAGACGGTGACGGACGCGGCCAGCGGGTTGGCGGCCCGCTTCTTGGCGACCGACTTCATCACGGCGTCGTAGAACGCCTTGTTGTCGGCGGCGCGCTGCGCGGCACCGACGGGCGCCGGGCCGGGCGCGTACGCGGAGGTGGCGGCGGAGGGGGAGGCGGCGGGGGCGGCGGCCGTGGCGGGGATCGCGCCGAGGCCGGCGAGCGCCAGACCCAGGGCGGTGGACAGGACGACAGTCCTCTGGTGTCTCATGGGGGGCTCCTGGTCCTTCGTTCATGTGGGGGCGGCCCCGGTGGGTTGCCGGGGACCAGGGCGAGTGTCGGGGAGCCCGGGGCACGCGGGGATGATGGCATCCGCCGATAACCCCGCGTTATCGGCGGGGAATCGGCCGTCTAGTGCAGGACATGACAAGCCCTTTACCCTCGGGCCATGGAGCTCGACGTGAGGCACCTCCGCGCGCTGTGCGCGATCGCCGACACCGGCAGTCTGCACAGGGCCGCGCGGCTGCTCGGAACCAGCCAGCCCGCCCTGACCACGCAGCTCCGGCGCATCGAGCACTCCCTGGGCGGCCTGCTCTTCTCCCGGGAGCGCACCGGCTGCCGGCCGACGCCGCTGGGCCAGACCGTCCTCAGCCGCGCACGGCCGCTGCTCGCGGGGATGGACGCGCTGGTCATGGAGGTACGGGCGGCGGTGAACGGGGTGGACGGGCGGCCCCGGCTGCGTATCGGCTCCACCGCGAGCCGCGCCATCCCCGGCTGGCTGCGGCGGCTGCGCGAGCGGCTGCCCGGCACCGAGACGCAGCTCCATGTCGCCGTCTCCGCCAACGCGTTGCTCCGCCTCGTCGCGGCGGGGGAGTTGGACGTGGCCTTCGTCCACCAGGTGGAGGGGTGTCCGCTGCGGGTGCCGGAGGGGCTGGACGTACGGGTGCTGGTCGAGCGCGAGCCGCAGTTCATCTCGCTCGCCGTCGACCATCCGGCGGCCGACGCGGACGTGGTGGACCTGGCCGACCTGGCGGGGGACCGGTGGATGGTGGACCCCAGTGTGGACGGCGAGTGGGACGGGCTGCGGCGGGTGTTCGCGGCGGCGGGGCTCAATCCCCCGGTGCTGCACGGGGATTATCTGACGGCCGCGTCCCTGGTGGCGTCCGGGGAGGTGGTGACGCCGTGCCAGCCGACGTCCCGGCCGCGGGCGGACATGGCGATCCGGCCGTTGCGGGGGGACCCGTTGGCGGTCCGGCTGCTGCTGGCCGCTCGGGCCGGGGCGTACGAGTCGGGGGTGTACGGGGTGGTGCACTCTTCGCTGGATGCGGCGTACTGGGAGGCGGCGCGGATGTCTGCGCCGTACCGGGCGTGGTTGGAGGGACCGCTGGCCCTTCGGCCGTGAGGCCCGGTGTTCGTCTGCGGGACGGTGGTGGGCTGATCGCGCAGTTCCCCGCGCCCCTTTAGGGCCCGGGGTTCGTCTGCGGGCCGGTGGCGGGTTGCTCGCGCAGTTCCCCGCGCCCCTGGGTAGTACGGGCCGTTCGGGCGGTTCTCCGTGGCCCGGGAAATCCGCTGTCGGCTGCGGGCCGGTGGCCGCTTCTCGCGCAGTTCCCCGCGCCCCTGGAGGGGGTCGGGGCGTAAGCGGTACGGCGTCGTCCGCCCCCTGCCGAGGTTGACCGGATCGGATCGCTAACCTTACGTGTCCACGCCCGTGCTCCCGCTTACGCGGCGTGGGTAGGTAACCCCATGCATCACCCTGCACCGCACATCGCACCCAACTCATGCGAAAGGCCTCGCCCATGGGCATTCGGAGCTTGCTGCGCAAAGTGTTCGGACGCGATCGCGACGCGGAGAGCGCCGACCTGACGGCGGCTCCGGCGGAGGAGTCGGCTCCGGCCCCGGCCACCGTGCCGGCCCCCGCCGAGGAGTCCGCGCCCGCGACGCCGACCGTGCCCGCGCCGGCCCGGCGCGACCTGTCCCCCGCGGAGGAGCTGGTCGCGGCGGCGTTCGACGCGTCCCCCCGGGCCGCCGTGCCCGCGCCCGCGCGGCCCGCGGAGGACGTACCCGCGGCCGAGCCGTCGGCGCCCGCCGCGGAGCCGGCCGCCTCGGATGTTCCGCAGCCGCGGGCGGAGTCGCCGCTGGCGGAGAAGCCGGAGCCGGAGCCCGAGCCGGAGGTGGCCGAGGTCGAGCCCGAGCCGGAGCCGGAGCCGGAGCCGGAGGTGGCTGAGCCCGAGCCGGTGGCCGTCGTGGCTGAGCCCGAGCCCGTACCGGCCGAGGCCGAGCCCGAGCCCGTACCGGCCGAGGCCGAAGCCGAGCCCGTGGCGGTCAAGGCCGCTCCCGCCGTCTCCCTCCCCCGCGTCAAGTCCCGGGCCCCCGGTCTCGTCGACCACTACAAGGCCGCCGGGGCGCAGCTGCGCAAGGCCGGGCTCGTCGGGGCTCGGGCCAAGGTGTACCTCGTGCTCGACCGGTCCGGGTCGATGCGGCCGTACTACAAGGACGGCAGCGCCCAGCACCTCGCCGAGCGGACGCTCGCGCTCGCCGCGCACCTCGACGAGGACGCGGCCGTGCACACCGTGTTCTTCTCGACCGAGCTCGACGGCACGGCGGACGTCTCCCTGACCTCGTACGAGGGCGTCGTCGACGACGCGCACGCCGCGCTCGGGCGGATGGGGCGCACCAGCTACCACTGCGCGGTCGAGGCGGTCGTGGAGCACTACGAGAAGAGCCGGTACGACGGCCCGGCGCTGGTGGTCTTCCAGACCGACGGCGCCCCGGACGCCAAGGTCGCGGCCCGGCAGGCGCTCGCCGACGCGGCGGGCAAGGACCTGTTCTGGCAGTTCGTGGCGTTCGGCGAGGACGACAGCAAGGCGTTCGACTTCCTGCGGAAGCTGGACGCGGCGAACGCGGGGTTCCTGCATGCGGGGCCGGCGCCGCGGGACGTCCCGGACGCGGCGTTCTACCAGGGCCTCGTCGCGGGCTTCGCCCAGCGGCCCTGACCGGCCGGACTCCACCTGCGGACCGGTGGCGGGCCGGCCGCGCAGTTCCCCGCGCCCCTGAAGGGCCGCGTTCGTCTGCGGGTCGTGGCCGCTTCTCGCGCCGTTCCCCGCGCCCCTAGGGGGTCGGGATGCT
>NZ_BAAACA010000003.1:79836-89508 GCF_039521265.1 Streptomyces crystallinus
GGAACTGCGCGACCAGCCACCCACACACCCGCAGACCAAGACCGGGCCCAGCGCCCCGCAATTACGCGGGTGAGTGGATCTCCCCGAGGCCGTTAGGATTTCGACCATGGCGGCCACTGGATCCGAGAAGCAGGGGGCGAATGACGTGAAGTCGTTCTACGTCTCGACCCCCATTTACTACGTCAACGACGCTCCTCACCTGGGCCACGCCTACACGACCGTCGCAGGCGACGTGCTCACGCGCTGGCACCGTCAGCGCGGCGAGAAGGTGTGGTACCTCACCGGCACGGACGAGCACGGTCAGAAGATCATGCGCACCGCGGAGGCGAACAACGTCACGCCGCAGGAGTGGTGCGACAAGCTCGTCGAGGAGGCCTGGAAGCCCCTCTGGGAGCACCTGGAGATCGCGAACGACGACTTCATCCGTACGACGGAGAAGCGGCACACCGACCGGGTGCAGGAGTTCGTCCAGGACCTGTACGACAAGGGCGAGATCTACAAGGGCGGCTACGAGGGCCCGTACTGCGTGGGCTGCGAGGAGTACAAGCTCCCCGGCGACCTCATCGAGGCCGAGGACGGCACCAAGCTGTGCCCCGTCCACAAGAAGCCGGTGGAGATCCTCAAGGAGGAGAACTACTTCTTCAAGCTCTCCGAGTACGGCCCGAAGCTGGTCGAGTTCTACGAGGCCAACCCCGGCTTCATCCAGCCCGAGTCGGCCCGCAACGAGGTCGTGAACTTCGTCAAGCAGGGCCTCCAGGACCTGTCGATCTCCCGCTCCACCTTCGACTGGGGCGTCCCGGTCCCGTGGGACGACAAGCACGTCATCTACGTGTGGATCGACGCCCTCCTGAACTACGCCACCGCCGTCGGCTACGGCTCCGACCAGGCGAAGTTCGACGAGACCTTCCCGGCGAACGTCCACCTCATCGGTAAGGACATCCTCCGCTTCCACGCGGTGATCTGGCCCGCGATGCTGATGGCGCAGGGCCTGCCGGTGCCGGGCAAGGTCGCGGCCAACGGCTGGCTGATGGTCGGCGGCGAGAAGATGTCGAAGTCGAACCTGACCGGCATCAAGCCGCAGGACCTCACCTCGCACTTCGGCGTCGACGCCTACCGCTGGTACTTCCTGCGGGCCATCGCCTTCGGCCAGGACGGCTCGTTCTCCTGGGAGGACTTCACCGCCCGGTACACCTCGGAGCTCGCCAACGACTACGGCAACCTCGCCTCGCGCGTGGCGGCGATGGTCGGCAAGTACTTCGGCGGCACCCTGCCCGCGGCCACGGCCGCCGGCGAGGCCGAGCAGGCGATCGCCGACGGCCTGGCGAAGGCCGTGGCCGAGGCGGACCGGAAGATCGGCGACGAGCTGGACTTCCAGGGCGGCATCCTGGCGGTCTTCGACTTCGTGAAGCAGGTCAACGGCTACATCACGGAGCAGGAGCCGTGGAAGGTGGCCAAGGACGAGTCGGAGGAGGGCCGGGCGCGCCTGGCCACCATCCTCTACACCGCCGCCGAGGCGCTGCGCGCGGTCGCCGTGCTGCTCAACCCGGTCATGCCGGACACCTCGCAGAAGCTGTGGGACTCGCTGGGCGCCGAGGCGGCCGACCTGGGCCCGCTGGCCGACCAGCGCGTCCAGGACGCGGGCCGCTGGGGCCTGCTGCCGGCCGGGGCGACGGTGACGAAGGGCGCGGTGCTGTTCCCGCGCCTGGAGGAGAAGCCCGCGTAACGCGTGCGCGTGAAAGGCCCGGAACCCCGGCGAACGGGTTCCGGGCCTTTCGTCTGCCCCGCCCCGGGTTGCGGGCCGCGTCCCGTACGCGCACGCTGCGCACACGGGGATACGTACCGAGGGGGTGCGCACAGTGACGAGGAGCACCGAACAGGAGCAGGCGGAGGACGACGCACGACGCCGCCGCGAGGAGCTGCTGGAGAAGGTCCGCGAGGCGAACCGGCAGAGCACCAGCCGCCCGTGCGGCCCGCCCTCGCCGGACCCGCTGGGCCCGGCCGAGGACTGAGCCGCCGCCCGGGGGTCAGCGGGCGAGTGCCGCCGCGTCCCCCATCACCACCACCGGAGTACGCGCCGGGTCCAGCGCGAGCAGCAGTTGCCGCATCCGCTCCTTCGGCAGTGCCACGCAGCCGTGGGTGGGGCCGCCGTGGTCGACGTGGAGCCAGATGCCGCCGCCCCGGCCGGCGCCGAGCGGACGGGTCCAGTCCAGCGGGGTGGTGCCGGGCCGGCGGTTGTAGTTGACCGCCACCACGTAGTCGAACGACCCGGCGAGCGGTTCGCCCTCGACGCCGGTTCCGCGCGCGGTGAAGGCCGAGGTGCGGTCGTACGTCAGTCGCGTACCGGGGTCGGCGAGCCGGCCGCCCGCGTCGGTCAGGCCGAAGACGCCGACGGGCGAGCGCAGATCGCCCGCGTGGTGCTCGTCGGTCCAGCCGCGCGCCGCGTTGCGGGCGGGCCAGGGGCCGCCGGCGGGTGTCCAGCCCTGCGCCGGGTCGCGGGTGTAGAGGACGGCGGTGGACCGGCTGGCGTCGCGCCCCTCGCCGGTGACGACGAGCACCTGGGTGCTGGCGGCGGGGACACGGGCCCGGGTGCCGGGGCCGAGCGCGGGGATCTCACGGGGGCGTACGGGTGCGGGCGCGGCCCGTCCGGCGTGCGCGCCGCTCCCCGCGTCGGTGGTCACGTCGGCCAGCGTCCCGGGCCCGTCGCCCTCCTCCCGTACGCCCTCGCCGTTGTGGCCGCACCCGGTGAGCAGCAGCGCCGCCAGGGCGACGGCGGCCCGGGCTCCCCGGGAGCTCCGGGCGGAACGCGAGGACATGGTGGGGCCTCCGCGCGCGCGGCGGGCGGCGGTCACCGGCCCCTCCCCTTGAGGACGGGGCCGGGGGTGGGGGCCTCGGTGGGCGGGGAGAGGTCGTAGGCCGCGCTGTCCAGGAGCGCGCGGACCTCGGCTGCGCGCCGGTCGGGGTCGGGGCCGCCGGCGCACACGGTGGCGTACAGGACCGTCGTGGGGTCGGCCGTCGCGCGCGTGGTCGTGTAGTAGGCGGTGGCGCCCATCCGGCGGCAGCCCGCCGGAACCTCGCGGGCGCGCTCCATGGCGGTCCCCGGCGGCAGCGCCTGGCCGCCGTCCCGGCCGCCCGGCAGCCCCCACAGCGTGAGCAGCGGGCTGCCGGGCGCCAGCCGCTCCAGCGGCTCGCACAGCACCCCGGTGCCGTCCGGCTTCCTCAGCTCCGAGCAGGCCTCCTCGTACGACCTCAGCGGCTGCCCGGCCACATAGCCGGCCGGCAGCGTCTTGCTCTTCTGCGCCACCCCGTCGGGCAGCCGCAGCGCGGACCAGGACGCGGGCAGCCGCAGCACCAGACCGCCGAGGTCGGGGAAGGCGGCCCGGAGCCCGGCGGGTTCGGTCACCGCGCGCGGGGACGCGGCCGGCGGCACCCGCTCCTGTGCGCCGCGGAGCGCGTCCGGCAGCAGCGCGCCCGCCGCCACCAGCGAGACCACCGCCGCCACCGCGCCTCCGGCGGCCCGGCGGCGCCTGCGCCGCGCCAGCCGCTCGCGCACCTTGTCCAGCCGGGTCGCGGGGTCCGGCAGCCGGGGCACGGCCCGCTCCAGCAGGACCCGCAGCGCCTGCTCGTCGTCCCCCAGGGGTGGGCCTTGGTCAGTCACGGTGCTCCTCGACCAGTACGGGCAGCAGCCCCCGCAGGGTGCGCAGCGCCTTGGCGGCCTGGCTCTTGACCGTGCCCGGCGCACAGCCGAGCACCGCCGCCGTCTCGTCCACCCCGAGGTCCTCGAAGTAGCGCAGCACCACCACCGCGCGCTGCCGGGCGGGCAGCGCGCGGACGGCCGCCGCCAGCGACTGCTCCAGGTCGACGCTCTCGTACGCGTCGAACGGGCCCGCCGCGTCCGGGAGTTCGCCGTGCGGGACCTCGCCCCGCCAGCGCCGCCGCCACCAGGAGGTGTAGGTGGTCACCAGCGTCTTGCGGACATACGCCTCGGGGTGGTCGTCGGCTATCCGGTGCCATCGGGGCCACACCTTGGCGAGCGCGGTCTGGAGCAGGTCCTCCGCCAGATGCGCGTCGCCGGTCAGCAGCCAGGCCACCCGCAGCAGCCGGTGCCCCCGGGCGGCGACGAACTCCTCGAATCCGTCGGGTCCTGGGGGGCGCATGGTCGTTTCCTCGTCTGTCCGTCCGGGCTCTCACACCTGTCGAACGCGGTGGGATCCCCGGCAGGTTGCCCCGGACACGGAGAAGGACCCGGATCCGCGATGGATCCGGGTCCTTCTCCGTACGAGGAGTGCGTTCGTCTGCGGGCCGGTGGGGGCTGGTCGCGCAGTTCCCCGCGCCCCTAAAAGGCTCGGCTTCGCCATCGCCGTCGCCCGTACCCCCTAGGGGCGCGGGGAACTGCGCGAGCAACCACCCACTCACCCGCAGACAAAGACCGGGCCTACTTCTCCGCGCCCTTGGGCGCGACCGGCTTGCGGAGCTGGATGTTCAGCTCGCGCAGCCGCGTCTCGTCCAGCTCGGTGGGCGCGCCCATCATCAGGTCCTGCGCGTTGCCGTTGAGCGGGAACGCGATGGTCTCGCGGATGTTGGGCTCGTCGGCGAGCAGCATCACGATGCGGTCCACGCCCGGGGCGATGCCGCCGTGCGGCGGGGCGCCGAGGCGGAACGCCTTGAGCATGCCGCCGAACTCGCGCTCCACGGTCTCCCGGTCGTACCCCGCGACCTCGAACGCCTTGAACATGATCTCGGGCTCGTGGTTCCGGATCGCGCCGGAGGACAGCTCGATGCCGTTGCAGACGATGTCGTACTGCCAGCCGAGGACGTCCAGCGGGTCCTGGGTCTCCAGCGCCTCCAGGCCGCCCTGCGGCATCGAGAAGGGGTTGTGCGAGAAGTCGATCTTGCCGGTCTCCTCGTCCTTCTCGTACATCGGGAAGTCGACGATCCAGCAGAACCGGAAGACGCCCTCCTCGAAGTGGCCGGCGCGCTTGGCGGCCTCGACGCGGACCGCGCCCATGATCTTGGAGACCTCGTCGTACTCGCCCGCGCCGAAGAACACGGCGTGCCCGGCCGCGAGGCCCAGGCGCTCGGTGAGGACCTTGACGTTCTCCTCGGTGAGGAACTTGGCGATCGGACCCGCGAAGGTGCCGTCCTCGCCGACGCGGATCCAGGCCAGGCCCTTGGCGCCGTGCTCCACCGCGTACTCACCGAGGCCGTCGAAGAACTTGCGGGACTGGCCCGCGACGTCCGGCACCGGCAGGGCGCGCACGTGCTTGCCCGCGAACGCCTTGAACTCCGAGCCCTCGAAGACGTCGGTGATGTCGACGAGCTCCAGCTTGGCGCGCAGGTCCGGCTTGTCGTTGCCGTACTTCAGCATCGACTCGCGGAACGGGATGCGCGGGAACGGCGAGGTGACGTGGCGGCCGCCGCCGAACTCCTCGAACAGCTCGGTCATCAGCTTCTCGACGGGCTGGAAGATGTCCTCCTGCTCGACGAAGCTCATCTCGATGTCGAGCTGGTAGAACTCGCCCGGCGAGCGGTCCGCGCGGGCGTCCTCGTCGCGGAAGCAGGGCGCGATCTGGAAGTAGCGGTCGAAGCCCGAGATCATCAGCAGCTGCTTGAACTGCTGGGGGGCCTGCGGCAGCGCGTAGAACTTGCCGGGGTTCAGCCGGGAGGGGACGACGAAGTCGCGGGCGCCTTCGGGGGAGGTCGCGGCGAGGATCGGGGTCGCCATCTCGTTGAAGCCGAGCGCGGTCATCTTGTGGCGCATCGCCGAGATGACGGCCGAGCGCAGCATGATGTTGCGGTGCATGCGCTCGCGGCGCAGGTCAAGGAAGCGGTACTCCAGGCGCCGCTCCTCGTTGACGCCGTCCTCGGCGTTGATCGTGAACGGCAGCGGGCCGGCCGCGCCGAGCACCTCGACCTCACCGACCTCGATCTCGATCTCGCCGGTCGGCAGGTCCGCGTTCACGTTCTCCGCGCCGCGCGAGACGACCTTGCCGTCGATGCGGACGACGGTCTCCTTGGAGAGCTTGTCCAGGACCTCCGCGCCGGCCGTGCCGGGGCGGGCGACCAGCTGGGTGATGCCGTAGTGGTCGCGCAGATCGATGAAGAGGATGCCGCCCAGGTCTCGGCGATTGTGCAGCCAGCCGCTCAGCCGGACGTCGGCGCCGACGTCGGAGGCGCGGAGCTCGCCGCAGGTGTGGGACCTGTACCGATGCATTTCTTCATCCAGTTCTTCGCGTGACAGGCGGGAAACAGTCCCTCCAGGTTACCGGCCGGGCCCAGCAGCTCTCGCCGGTATAAAACGGGCTGCCTAGAGTGGGGATCATGCGCACCGAGGACGTCCTGGCTGCGATCGCCACCGGGCTGTGGCGCTGGGACACCGCGTCCGGAACGGTCACGCTCGACGCCGAGGCCGCCCGCCTGCTCGGGCTGCCCGCCGAGCGGGTCGAGCTCACCGAGGCCGCCGTGCGCTCCCGCTTCCACCCCGTCGACTGGAACGAGGTCGACCAGATCGTCGCGCTGGCCGTCGCGGAGGGCACGCTCGCCGAGGCCCGGATCCGGATCATGGACGAGAACGGGCGGGTGCTGCGTACCGTACGCAGCCGTTCCAAGCCGGTGTTCGAGCAGGACGCCGAGGGCCCGGACCACGTGCTGGTCGGCACCCTCCAGGAGGTCGCCGAGCCGGGCCCCGACGCCACCGCCGCGCACCCCTCCATCACCGGCGACTGGCGGCGCTCCCGGGAGGCGTTCCTGCTGGACGCGGGCCGGGCGCTGGCCGAGGCCCGCTCCACGGCCGAGGTGCTGCGGGTGGCGGCCTCGCTGTCCATGCCGGGCTTCTCGCCGGACGGGCTCGCCGTCTTCGGGGTGGCGGGCGACCGGCTCTCCATCATCGGCCACCACGGGCACAACCCCGGCGACGACGGCCCCTTCGCGGACATGCAGCTGGACACGGACTACCCGGCCGCCGACGTCGTACGGACCGGCCGGGCCATCTATCTGCCCACCCCCGAGGAGTACCGCCGCCGCTATCCGGCCACCTGGCCGCTCGCCCAGCGCTTCGACCGCCGCTCCTGGGCCTTTGTCCCGCTGATCGTGGCCGGGCGGACCATCGGCACCTGGATGGCCGCCTTCAAGCACCCGGTGGCCTTCACCCCCGACGAGCGCTCGGTGCTCACCACGGTGGCCCGGATGCTCGCCCAGGCGCTGGCGCGGGCGGGCGAGGCCGAGTCCGAGCGGGAGCTCTCGCTGGGCCTCCAGCGCTCGATGATGCCGACGCTGGGCCCCGAGATCCCGGGGATGACGGTTGCCGCGCGCTATGTGCCGACCGGCGGCGGGCTCCAGGTGGGCGGCGACTGGTACGACATGATCCCGCTGCCGTCCGGCCGGTTCGCCCTGGTCATCGGGGACGTCCAGGGCCATGACGTCCGGGCGGCGGGCCTGATGGGCCAGCTGCGCATCGCCCTGCGGGCGTACGCGAGCGAGGGCCACCGCCCCGACGCGGTCCTCTCCCGCGCCTCGCGCTTCCTGTACGGGATCACCGAGTCGTACGGGGAGTCCTACGACGGGGACGGCGACG
The DNA here is from genome assembly GCF_039521265.1 of Streptomyces crystallinus. Classification (NCBI taxonomy): domain Bacteria; kingdom Bacillati; phylum Actinomycetota; class Actinomycetes; order Kitasatosporales; family Streptomycetaceae; genus Streptomyces; species Streptomyces crystallinus. The sequence continues at coordinate 87,407 of NZ_BAAACA010000003.1, forward strand.
ACTACCCGCGCTTCGCGACCTGCCTCTACATCGAGGTCGACCCGGCGACGGGCGGCCTGGACATCGCCCGCGCCGGGCATCCCGACCCCGTCATCCGTACGGCCGAAGGCACCGCGCTGATCCGCCAGACCTCGGGCGGGCTGCCGCTGGGCATCGAGGCGGACTCGGACTACCCGACCACCCGGCTCGTCCTGGAGCCGGGCGAGACGATGATGATCTGCACGGACGGGCTGATCGAGACCGGCGGCCACGACATGGGCTCGGGCTGGACCCGGCTGCGCCCGGTCCTGGAGGAGGAGACCGGGGACAACCTGGAGAAGCTGGCGGACGCGCTGGTCCAGGCGGTGCACGGGCCCTCCTCGCACCACACGGTGGGCCCGCTGGCCGACCGCCGCGAGGACGACATCGCGGTGCTGCTGCTGTGCCGCAACAGCGACGTGTGCGGCTGCGGCACGGCCCCGGGCGCCCGGGCGGTCCCGGCCCGCCGCACCGCCGTGACCGTGGCCCAGGCCGAGCCGCACCGAATCGCCGGGGTCCGTGGCCAGCTGCGCGAGCTGCTGCACGACTGGGCGGACGACGAGCAGGTGGACGCGGCGGTCCTGATGGTCTCCGAGATGGTCACCAACGTCCTGGTCCACACGGACGGCGACGCGCTGCTGGTCGCGGAGGCCACCGGTGAGCCCGGCACGCGGCGGCTGCGCGTGGAGGTGGCCGACGCCAGCGACGACCTGCCGCACAAGCGCCGCCCCGGCGAGATGGCGTCCAGCGGGCGCGGCCTGGTGCTGATGGAGATGCTGGCGGACCGCTGGGGGGTGGACCCCAGGGGCGAGGGGAAGTCGATCTGGTTCGAGCTCTACGAGGGGTTGGACGGCGGGGGCGGCTCGGAGGCGTAACGCTTCCGCAGCTCGCCGAGGACGCCGAAGCCGGCGGCGGCGACGGGCACGGCGAGCAGCATCCCGAGCAGCCCGGCGACACTGGCCCCCGCCGTGATGGCGATCATGACCATGGCGGGATGCATCTGCACGGTCCGGCTCTGGATCATCGGCTGCAGGATGTGCCCTTCCAGCTGCTGGACGGCGAGGACGACCCCGAGCGTCCAGAGCGCGATGCCGAGCCCCCGGTCGGCGAGCGCCACGAGGACGGCGACCGCGCCGGAGACGAAGGCGCCGAGGTACGGGATGTAGGCGCCGATGAACACGAGCGCGCCGAGGCCGATGGCGCCGGGGACGCGGAGGATGAGCAGCCCGACCGTGATGCACAGGGCGTCGATGAGGGCGATGAGCGTGGTCCCCCGCATGAACCCCTCGACGGCCTCGAAGGCCCGCCGGGCCATGGCCTCCACGACGGGCCCGGTGCCGCGCGGGGCGAGCGAGTGGGCCAGGTGGACGGCCCGGTCGGAGTCCTTGAGGAAGAAGAACGTCAGCAGCAGCGACAGGACCCCGGTCGCGATGAGCGAGCCCACGATGCTGAGGCCGGTGAGCAGCCCCGAGGCGGCGGTCGCGCCGAACTTCCCGAGGAGCGGTTTGGCGTTGTCGGCGAGGCTGGAGACGCCGTCGCCACCGGCGACCCCGAAGTGGTCGGCCAGCCAGTGCCCCGCCTGCCGCAGCGAGTCGATGATCTGGTCGCCGGTGTCGATGAGGGCGCTGACGACGACGTATCCGGCGCCGCCGACGACCGCGACGAGGGCGACGCAGGTGAGTCCCGCCGCGAGGGACCGCTTCATCCGCAGCTTCAGCAGCTGCCGGAAGACGGGCCCGAGGAGGGCCGTGCCGAGCAGGGCGAGCAGTACAGGGGTGACGGCGGTCTTGAACACCACGCACAGCCAGATGGCGACGGCGGCGACGCCGGTGGTCAGCAGCACGACGACGCACCAGGCGGCGAGCCGGCGGGCGGGCTCGGGGAGGAGTGGGTTGGTCTCCACGGGGCCAGCGCACCACGCCGGATGCGACGCCGCGCGTGGGACGCGCCCGGCCGGGTGTCCCCCACCCACCCCTTCCCGAAAGCCCTGGCCGGGCGGCTGGGTGCTACGGCTGCGGACCGTGGTGGGTTGCTCGCGCAGTTCCCCGCGCCCCTAACCACCTAGGGGCGCGGGGAACTGCGCG
>NZ_BAAACA010000003.1:89540-94748 GCF_039521265.1 Streptomyces crystallinus
AAAGCGGGGTGCAGGGGGCGCAGCCCCCGCCACGGGGCCCGGGGGCCCGCCCCAACCCACCCCCGGAGGGTTTAGGGAAGGGGCGGGGTGGGGGGGCTACATGCCGTGCACCGCCGGGATCGTGCCCAACCGCCCCTTCTGGAAGTCGTCGAACGCCTGCTGAAGCTCCGCCTTCGTGTTCATCACGAACGGCCCGTAGTGCGCCATCGGCTCACGGATGGGCCGCCCGCCCAGCAGCACGACCTCCAGATCCGGCGTGTGCCCGTCCTGGCGCTCGTCCGCCCGCACCGTCAGCGACCCGCCGTCCCCGAACACCGCCGTCTGCCCCATGTGCACCGGCCGGCGGGCCGCGCCCACGGACCCGCGCCCCGCCAGCACGTACGCCAGTCCGTTGAAGTCCGCCCGCCACGGCAGCGTGACCTCCGCGCCGGGGCGGACCGTCGCGTGGATCATCGTGATCGGGGTGTGCGTGATCCCGGGCCCGTCGTGGCCGTCCAGCGACCCCGCGATCACCCGCAGCAGCGCGCCCCCGTCGGGCGAGGTGAGCAGCTGGACCTGGCCGCCCCGGATGTCCTGGTAGCGCGGGTCCATCATCTTGTCGGCCGCCGGCAGGTTCACCCACAGCTGGAGGCCGTGGAAGAGGCCGCCCGAGGTGACCAGGGACTCCGGCGGCGCCTCGATGTGCAGCAGACCGGAGCCCGCCGTCATCCACTGCGTGTCGCCGTTCATGATCGTGCCGCCGCCACCGTTGCTGTCCTGGTGCACGAAGGTGCCGTCGATCAGGTACGTCACCGTCTCGAAGCCCCGGTGGGGGTGCCACGGCGTGCCCTTGGGCTCGCCCGGCGCGTACTCCACCTCACCCATCTGGTCCATCATGATGAACGGGTCGAGGTACTGGTAGTTGATCCCGGCGAACGCGCGCCGCACCGGGAACCCCTCCCCCTCGAAGCCGGCCGGCGCCGTGGACACGGCGAGCACGGGACGCGGCACCGCGCCCTCGGGCGCGGCCACGCGCGGCAGGGTCAACGGGTTTTCGACGGTCACAGCAGGCATGGGACGGCCCTCCTCGCGGGATGCTCAGCATCCAAAGTAGTTGAATGGTGAACAGTCGGCAAGGCGTGCCGATTCCCGAGGGGTACCGCAGATCAGTTCGAGGGCTCCCGCCCCCGTGAGAACGGCCGGAAAGGCCCGCCCGCGAGCAGCCCGTACGCACCGGCCGCACGCGTGCCTACGTCAGCGCGGACTCAGTCGCGTCCGGCCTCACTCAGCCGTACATCCGCCGCATCGCGAAGTCCACCATCTGCTCGACCGCCTTCGCGTCGAACACCATGCGGTGGTCGCCCTCCATGTCGAGGACGAAGCCGTACCCGGTCGGCAGCAGGTCGATGACCTCGGCGCCGGTGATCACGAAGTACTTGGACTCCTTGCCCGCGTACCTGCGCAGCTCCTTCAGCGAGGTGAACATGGGGATCACCGGCTGCTGGGTGTTGTGCAGGGCCAGGAAGCCGGGGTTGTCCCCGCGCGGGCAGTAGACCTTGGAGCCCGCGAAGATCTGCTGGAAGTCCTCGGCCGAGAGCGAGCCCGTGGTGAACGCCCGCACCGCGTCCGCGAGCGAGGGCGGCGACGGCTCGGGGTACAGCGGCTGCTCCCCGTAGGAAGGCTGCTGCGGCGGGGCGTACTGCGCTTGAGCACCCTGGTTCTGGTCGTAGCCGTACATGGGCGCAAGAGTAGTGCGCCACATATGGGCCCAGAGGGGTTGCGTCTTATTACCGACGGGTAGCATCATCGTAGCTACTTGCTGGTAGAGATGTAACCGATCTGCTTACGGAGCCGTCGCCATGGGGCACTACAAGTCGAATCTCCGCGACATCGAGTTCAACCTCTTCGAGGTCCTCGGACGCGACAAGCTGTACGGCACCGGCCCGTTCGCCGAGATGGACGTCGACACCGCCAAGACCATCCTCGACGAGATCGCGCGTCTCGCCGAGAACGAGCTGGCCGACTCCTTCGCGGACGCCGACCGCAACCCGCCGGTGTTCGACCCGGAGACCAACACCGCGCCCGTACCGGCGTCCTTCAAGAAGTCCTACAAGGCCTTCATGGACAGCGAGTACTGGCGTCTGGGCCTGCCGGAGGAGATCGGCGGAACCGTTTCCCCGCGCTCCCTCATCTGGGCCTACGCGGAGCTGCTGCTCGGCGCCAACCCGGCCGTGTGGATGTACTCCTCGGGCCCGGCCTTCGCCGGCATCCTCTTCGAGGAGGGCAACGAGGTCCAGAAGCGGATCGCCGAGATCGCGGTCGAGAAGCGCTGGGGCTCCACCATGGTCCTCACCGAGCCCGACGCGGGCTCGGACGTCGGCGCCGGCCGCACCAAGGCCGTCCAGCAGGACGACGGCTCCTGGCACATCGAGGGCGTGAAGCGCTTCATCACCTCCGGCGAGCACGACATGGAGGAGAACATCCTCCACTACGTCCTCGCCCGCCCCGAGGGCCACGGCCCCGGCACCAAGGGCCTCTCCCTCTTCCTGGTCCCGAAGTTCCACTTCGACTTCGAGACCGGCGAGCTGGGCGAGCGCAACGGTGTGTACGCCACGAACGTCGAGCACAAGATGGGCCTGAAGGCCTCCAACACGTGCGAGATGACCTTCGGCGACAAGCACCCCGCCAAGGGCTGGCTGATCGGCGACAAGCACGACGGCATCCGCCAGATGTTCATGATCATCGAGTTCGCCCGCATGATGGTCGGCACGAAGGCGATCGCCACGCTGTCGACGGGCTACCTGAACGCGCTGGAGTACGCCAAGGAGCGCGTCCAGGGCTCGGACCTCTCGCAGTTCATGGACAAGACCGCGCCCAAGGTGACGATCACTCACCACCCGGACGTGCGCCGCTCGCTGATGACGCAGAAGGCGTACGCCGAGGGCATGCGCTCCCTCGTCCTCTACACCGCCGCCGTCCAGGACGCGATCCAGGTCAAGGAGGCCGCGGGCGAGGACGCCAAGGCGCTGGTGGGCCTGAACGACCTGCTGCTGCCGATCGTGAAGGGCTACGGCTCGGAGAAGTCGTACGAGAAGCTCTCCCACGAGTCGCTCCAGACCTTCGGCGGCTCCGGGTACCTCCAGGAGTACCCGATCGAGCAGTACATCCGGGACGCCAAGATCGACACCCTCTACGAGGGCACCACGGCGATCCAGGGCCAGGACTTCTTCTTCCGGAAGATCGTCCGCGACCAGGGCGCCTCGCTCAACCTGCTCTCCGAGGAGATCAAGAAGTTCCTCGCCGAGCAGTCGGGCCACGAGGAGCTGGGCGGCGCGCTGGACTCGCTGGCCAAGGCCGCGGTGGACCTGGAGGCGATCGTCGGCACGATGATCACCGACCTGACCGCCACGGGTGAGGACGTCAAGAACATCTACAAGGTGGGCCTGAACACCACCCGCCTGCTGATGGCCTCCGGTGACGTCGTCGTCGGCTACCTGCTCCTCAAGAGCGCGGCCGTCGCCGCCGAGAAGCTGCCGTCGGCCTCCGCCAAGGACGTCCCGTTCTACACCGGCAAGATCGCCGCCGCGAAGTTCTTCGCCGCGAACGTCCTGCCGGGCGTCGGCACCGCCCGCGCGCTGGCCGAGACCGTCGACAACTCCCTGATGGAGCTGGACGAGGCGGCCTTCTAGACCGTCCACCGGCCTCCTTCCAGGCCGCAGGACGTAGGGCCCGCTTCCCTCTGGGGAAGCGGGCCCTTGTCTGTCGGCGCCCCTGGTTAAGGTGAACGCATGAGCACACCCTCCCGCTTCGACCGCGGACACACCGACGACCTGATGTCCTTCCTCGCGGCGAGCCCGTCGCCGTACCACGCGGTGGCGAACGCGGCCGCGCGGCTGGAGAAGGCCGGCTTCCAGCAGGTGCGGGAGACGGACGCGTGGGACGCGTCGGCGGGCGGGAAGTACGTGCTGCGGGGCGGCGCGATCATCGCCTGGTTCGTGCCGGAGGGCGCCGCCGCGCACACCCCGTTCCGGATCGTGGGCGCGCACACCGACTCGCCGAACCTGCGGGTCAAGCCGCTGCCGGACACCGGCGCGTTCGGCTGGCGCCAGGTCGCCGTGGAGATCTACGGCGGGACGCTCCTCAACACCTGGCTCGACCGCGACCTGGGACTTGCGGGCCGCCTCAGCCTGCGCGACGGCAGTCACCGGCTGGTGAACGTGGACCGCGCCCTGCTGCGCGTCCCGCAGCTCGCCATCCACCTGGACCGGTCGGCCAACGACGGGCTCAAGCTGGACCGCCAGAAGCACCTCCAGCCGATCTGGGGCCTCGGCGACGTCGCCGAGGGCGATCTGATCCGCTTCCTGGAGCAGGAGGAGGGCCTGGCCGAGGGCGAGGTCACCGGCTGGGACCTGATGGTGCACTCGATCGAGCCGCCGTCGTACCTGGGCCGCGACAAGGAGCTGGTGGCGGGGCCCCGGATGGACAACCTGCTGTCGGTGCACGCGGGCACGGCGGCGCTGGCGGCCGCGTCGGCGGCGGCGGAGCTGGAGTACATCCCGGTCCTGGCCGCGTTCGACCACGAGGAGAACGGCTCGCAGGCCGACACCGGCGCGGACGGGCCGCTGCTCGGCACGGTCCTGGAGCGCTCGGTCTTCGCGCGCGGCGGGTCGTACGAGGACAAGGCGCGCGCCTTCGCGGGCACGGTCTGCCTCTCCTCCGACACCGGCCACGCGGTCCACCCCAACTACGCGGAGCGCCACGACCCGACGCACCACCCGCGCGCCAACGGCGGCCCGATCCTGAAGGTCAACGTCAACCAGCGGTACGCGACGGACGGCAGCGGGCGGGCCGTGTTCGCCGCCGCGTGCGAGCGGGCCGGGGTGCCGTGGCAGCACTTCGTCTCCAACAACGCGATGCCGTGCGGGACGACGATCGGGCCCATCACGGCGGCGCGCCACGGGATCCAGACGGTGGACATCGGGGTGGCGATCCTGTCGATGCACAGTGCGCGGGAGCTGTGCGGGGCGGACGACCCGTACTTGCTGGCGAACGCGCTGCTGTCGTTCCTGCAGGGCTAGCCCCACCCCGCCCCTTCCCTAAAGCCCTCTGGCGGACGGCCGGGTGGTGGGCCGGGGTGGGCTGCTGGGGGCTTCGCCCCCAGACGTCCCGGGGTTCGTCTGCGGACCGTGGGTGGCTGGTCGCGCAGTTCCCCGCGCCCCTTCTTGTGCC
>NZ_BAAACA010000004.1:0-195590 GCF_039521265.1 Streptomyces crystallinus
GGGGCCCGGCATCCGTGGATGCCGGGCCCCGCCGCCGTACCGCCGTCCCTCAGTTCCAGTCCTTGTCGTACGCGGCCCAGTCACGGTCGCGCGCGGTGAAGTCGACGTAGAGCGCGACCCCGAAGTGCTCGCGGTGCCGGTCGGTGCGGCCGAGGCCCAGGCGCACACCGCGCACGGCCGCCTTGACCGTCTCGGCCGAGCCGTGGTGCCCCATGCTCTCCGTCTGGAAGAACGGCAGCCCCATCAGCAGGTCGGTGTCCTTGGGCGTCACCTCCAGCGCCAGCGAGGCCTGCTGAGCGACGTAGCCGCCGTACAGGCTCTCCAGCGGCATCGAGGTGTCGTACGACATGACGGCGATCTGGTCGACGCGCTTGGCCACCTGCCCGAAGTACGCCTGCGACCACCACTTGGGGTGCCCGGCGATCTTCCCGGCGGCGGAGTGCAGCCTCGGCACCGGGTCGATCTGGTGCGCGGCGACCGAAAGCGTCGCGCCACGCGCGCGTGTGACGGGCCGTACCGCGTCGAGCAGTTCGAGGAAGTGGCGGTTGCCCGAGGGCATCGGCTCCAGGTCGAAGTGCACGCCGTCGAACCCGCCGCGGGCCAGCACCCCGCGCGCCGACTCCACCATCGCGGAGCGGGTGGCCGGGCGCTCCAGGCGCAGGCCCCTGGGGCCCTCGGTGGCGAGCTTGTCGCCCAGCCACGCCTGCACGCGCACGCGCGGCAGCCTGCGGTGCACGCCGTCGACCAGCCAGCGCGCCTTGGGATAGCGGGCCGCGGGCAGCGTCCCGTCGTGCTCCAGGGGTCCGGCGTGGACGTACAGGTCGTGTATCCCCGTCTCCCGTACGCGCGCGGCGAAGGCGTCCAGGTCGCTCTCGCCCTTGCGGCCGTCGACCCAGGCGTGGCCGAGCCAGATGGCGTCCCGGCCGCGGGTCCTGGTGCCGTCGCCGGGGTCGCCCGCGTAGCTGCTGCGCAGCGCCACCGCGCCGACCACCATGGGCGCCATCACCAGGAGCACGGCCGCCAGCGCGGCACGCCGCACCCACGTCCGCGCCGGGCGCCGGAGCCACCGGCGCAGGCCGTCGACTCCGGCCGATATTGCTGTCCGCACGAGTACCCCTGACTGTCAGTGTGCCGTGGAAGTATGACCTCCCGGTGGCCTGCTTCCCAACGAGCGCGGCACGGAGCGACGGCTTCGGGTGCTCCCGCCCGGTCGCGGAGCGGCAGATACCGCCATACGCTCACAAATGTGACGCCGCGTGTGAGTCGCACCGGGCCCCGCACGGCCGTCCGGGCCGTCCGGGCCCTCGTGGCCGTGCTGCTCGCCACGTGCTGGACCGCACTGCCCGGCGCGTCCCCCGCGCGGGCGCAGGACCCGGTGCCGCTCGCCGCGAGCGGGTGGGTCACCGACCGCGCGCACGCGCTGGACGGGCGCGCGCCCGAGGTGGCCGCCGCGCTCGGCCGCCTCCACGAGGACCGCTCGGTCCAGCTCTTCGCGGTGTACGTGGACGACTTCTCCGGCCGTACCGCCCAGGACTGGGCCGACACCACCGCGCAGCAGAACGGGCTGGGCCGCGACGACCTCCTGCTGGCCGTGGCCACCGGGCCCCGGCTGTACGCGCTCTCGGTCGACCAGGGCTTCCGGCTCAGCGACCAGGTGCTGGGCGAGGTGGCCCGCGAGTCGGTCGAGCCCGCGCTGCGGCGCGCCGACTGGGCCGGGGCCGCCGTCGGCGCGGCGCGGGACCTCGACACCGCGCTGGCCGGACCCGCCCGGCGCGACGGATCCGTCTCGGCGAGCGACTACGTCCTGCCCGTCGCGGTGCTCGTGGGCGCGGGCGCGGTCGCGCTGTACGCGTACGCGCGAAGGAAGCGGCGGGCCGCCACCAGGACGACACCGGCGAGCGCGCCCGGCGCGGGGGCGGCGGGCTGGGAGCGGGACGCGGGCGTTCCGCGGGAGCCGGCCGCGCTGGAGGCCGAGGCGGACCGGACGCTGGTCGCCACCGACGACGCCATTCGAACGAGTGACGAGGAACTGGGTTTCGCCGTCGAGCGGTTCGGGGAAGCGGCGACCCGCCCCTTCGCACGGGCCCTGGCCTACGCCAGGTCCGAACTGGCCACCGCCTTCAGACTGCGTCAGCAGCTCGACGACGACCCGCCGCCGCAGGGGCTCGCCCTGCCGCAGGGCCCCGCCCCGCCCGACGAGCCGGAGCTGCCCGAGGAGGGCGGGGCGGCGCGGCGGCGGATGCTGCGGGAGATCCTGTCGCGCTGCGCCTCGGCCGGCCGGCGCCTCGACGCCGAGGCGGAGGCGTTCGACGCGCCGCGCGCCCCGGAGCGCGACACCCCGCGCGCGCTGGAAACCGTCGAGACGGCCTTTCGCACGCTCACCGGGCGCACGGCGGCGGCGGACTCCACCCTGACCGCCCTGCGCCAGCGCTACGCGGAATCCGCGCTCGCACCCGTCGCGCACCACGTCGAGGACGCCAAGGAACACCTGGTGGCGGCCACGGCCTCGCTCAACGCCGCCCACCAGGCCCTGGACGCCGAGGACCCGGCCGAGGCAGCGACACATGTGCGCACCACCGAGGCCACCCTCGCCGGGGCCACCGCGTTCTTGAACGCCGTCGACCGCCGGGCGGCCGAACTCGCCCGGGCCGAGGAGCTGTTGCCGGGCGCCCTGGCGGACGCGCAGGCGGCCGTGGCGCCGGCTCGGGAGTCCTCCCCGGACGCGGGGCACGAAACGCTGACCCGGGCCGAGACCGTGCTGGTCGGAGTCGGCCGGGCCCGGGCGAGCGGACCGTACGATCCGATCGACGCCCTGCGCCGGGTCGCGCAGGCCGAGGCAGCCTTGGCCGAGCTGGGCGCACCCGCGCGCGAAGGGGGCCCGGAGCACCTCCGCGCCCTCCTGGAGCGGGTCACCCTCACCGCCCGCGCCACCGCCGCGGCCGCGGAGGACCTCATCGCCACCCGAGGGGACGCCGTCGGCTGCCCGGCCCGCACCCGGCTCTGGGAGGCCCGCCGCCATCTGGCCCAGGCCGCCGCGGAGGCGGCCGGACCTGATCCGGCGGGCGCCCTCGCCGAGGTACGGCGGGCGGACACCCTGGCACAGCAGGCGCTCGCCCTCGCGGAAGCGGACGTACGCAACGACGGGGACCTCCCGGGGCAAGGAGAGAAGCCATGAGCGACAGGCAGTCCGTACTGGGCCGGGTCGGCCGGCTGGCGAAGGCCAACGTCAACGCGCTCCTGGACCAGGCCGGGGACCCGCGGAAGATGCTGGACCAGCTGTTGCGGGAGTACACGGACAACATCGCGGAGGCGGAGCGGACCCTCGCCGCGACCGTGCGCGAGCTGCGCCTGATGGACGACGACCGGCGCGAGGACCTGGCCACCGCCAAGGAGTGGGGCGACCAGGCGGTCGCGGCCAGCCGCAGGGCCGACGGACTGCGCGCGGACGGCTCGGCGAAGGAGGCCGACCGGTTCGACCACCTCGCCAAGGTGGCGCTGGGCAGACAGGTGCGCTCGGAGAACGAGGCCCGGGCGGCGGAGCCGACGATCGCCGCGTACGCGGAGGTGGTGGAGAAGCTGAAGTCCGGGCTGGCGAGGATGAAGTCCCAGCTGGACGTGGTGCGGGCGGAACAGGGCGAGTTGGCGGGCGGGGGCGGGGCCGCCGCGACACGGGAGGCCGACGGGACACCGGACGGGCCGGCGAGCGTCGACCTGCTCGACCCGGCCGGCGAGATACGCCGCTTCGAGGACAAGCTGCGCCGCGAGGAGGCCCGGGTACGCGGCACCGGACAGCCGGCCGCCTCGCCGCTGGACGTCCAGTTCGAGCAGCTGGACGCCCCGGGCGAGACGGCGGAGGTGGAGGCACGGCTGGCGGCCCTGAAGGCGACGACCTAGGGCCTGTCCGATGGGTCCGGTCCGATGGGTCCGGCCCTCCGCAGGCCGCGCCTTCCCCCGCCTCAGAACATGCTGAGCAGCTGCTCCTCCGTCAGCTCGACGGCGGGCCCGGACTCCCCGTCCGGGAGGCCGAGTTCGAACCAGACCGTCTTGCCGCGCGGGGTGCGGCGCGAGCCCCACGCCGCGCTCAGCAGGCCGACGAGCTGGAGGCCCCGGCCCCCCTCGTCGGTGTCCCGCGCCCGCCGCCGTCTCGGCTGGACCAGACCCGCGTCCCACACCTCGCAGACCAGCGTGCGGTCCCGCAGCAGCCGCAGCCGCACCTCGCCCTCCCCGTACCGCAGGGCGTTGGTGACGAGCTCGCTGACCAGCAGTTCGGTGGTGTCGACGAGGTCGTCCAGGTCCCAGGCGAGCAGCTGGGTGCGGGCGAGTTCGCGGGCGCGGCCGACCGAGCGCGGTGAGCGCGGCAGCCGCCAGTCGCCGACGGCGTCCGTGGGCAGGCCCTGGATACGGGCCATGAGCAGGGCGATGTCGTCCTCTCCATGGCGGGTGTCGAGGGTGTTGAGGACCTGGTCGCAGACGTCCTCCAGGCCCGCGACCGGGTCGCTGATGGCCTTGCGGAAGGCCCGCAGGCCCTCCTCCAGGGGGTGGTCGCGGGACTCCACCAGACCGTCGGTGTAGAGCGCGAGCAGAGCGCCCTCCGGCAGGTCGACCTCGATCTCCTCGAACGGCTCCCCGCCCACGCCCAGGGGCAGCCCCGGCGGCATGTCCAGGAAGAGCGCGGGCTCACCGGGCTCGACCAGGACCGGTGGCAGATGGCCCGCGTTGGCGATGGAGCAGCGCCGCGTGACCGGGTCGTACACCGCGTACACACAGGTCGCCAGATAGACCTCGGAGAGGTCGGCCTCGCGGGACTTGTGCGCGGTGCGCGCGCCGGGGCGGCCGCGCCGGTTCCCGGCGGCCGCGCGCTCGGGGCCGCCGGGGTCGCCCAGACCGCGGGCGATCTCGTCCAGGTGCGAGAGCACCTCGGCGGGCTCCAGGTCGAGCAGGGCCAGGGTCCGTACGGCGGTGCGCAGTTCGCCCATGGCGACGGCGGCCCGCAGCCCGCGGCCCATCACGTCGCCGACGACCAGGGCGGTGCGGTGGCCGGGGAGTTCGATGACGTCGAACCAGTCGCCGCCCACCTCGGTGGCGGCGTTGCCGGGCAGATAGCGGCAGGCGATGTCCAGGCCGGCGGCCTCGGGGTCGCCGGGTGGGAGGAGGGAGCGCTGGAGTATCAGCGCGCGTTCGTGCTCCCTCCGGTAGAGGCGGGCGTTGTCGATGCAGACGGCGGCGCGGGAGGCGAGTTCGGTGGCGAGGGCGCGGTCGCGTTCGCCGAAGGGCTCGCTGCCCTTGGCGCGGGAGAACTGGACCAGGCCGACGACGGTGTCGTGGGCGACCATCGGGACGGCGAGCGTGGTGTGCACCAGGCTCCCCTCGTCGCCCGGTACGGCGTGCAGCCGGCCGGTGCGCAGGGCGTCGGCGCAGGGCGAGTGGAAGGAGTAGCGGTGGACGTCCCCCACGGAGACGGACGCGGTCGGGGCGGGGCCGCCGGTGAGGGTGGGCGGCGCGTCCGAGACGGCGCTGGCGAAGGCGACCCGGCGCAGTTCGGCGCTGCCGTCGGCGCGGTTCTGGATGGCGTCGTCCCCGGCGAGCAGCGCCTGGTAGAGGTCGACGGAGGCGAGGTCGCAGAAGCCGGGGACGGCGACGTCGAGGAGTTCGCGGGCGGTGGTCTCCAGGTCCAGGGAGTTGCCTATGCGGTTGCCCGCCTCGTTGAGCAGGGCCAGGTTGCGGCGGGCGTCGGCGGCCTCGCGGGCGGCGTTGTGGCGGCGGGTCACGTCGATGCCGAGGCTGGCGACGCCGATGGGCCGGCCGGTCCCGCTGTGCACCCGGTAGAGGTTGATCGACCAGTGGCGGCGGGCCGGGTCGCCGGGCGCGGTGCCGACGAGCTGGAGGTCGGTGACGGCCTCGCCGGTGTCGAGGACGCGCCGCAGGGCGGCGGCCATCCGGTCGGCCTCGGGGCGGCTCAGATAGTCGTGGACGGTGCGGCCGCGGTGCTCGTCGGGCTCGCCGCCGAAGACGGTGGCGAAGCACCGGTTGGCGCGCAGGACGGTGAGGTCCGTACCGAACAGCAGGAAGCCGAAGGGAGATTGGCCGAAAATGGCCTGCGAGGCGGCGAGGTCGGTCTCTATGCCGCGCAGCGCCCGGACGTCGACGACGATACAGAGCGCGCCGCGCTCCCCGGCCGCCGTCTCACTGGGCATCACATACAGCTCGGCGAGCCCGTGCCGCCCCTCCCGCTCCGGTGTGCGGAACGGGACGAGCCCGGTCCACTCGCGGCCGTCCAGGATCTCGGCGACCCGGCGGTGGCCCTGGGAGCGCAGCTCAGGCGGCATGAAGGCGTCGACCGGGTCGGTCCCCACGACCTCGCGGGCGGACAGCCCGAACTGCTCCTCGGCCCGCAGGCTCCACTGCTCGACCAGCCCGTCGGGCCCGATCGAGAACGAGGCGACCCTGATGTAGTCATAGATCGAGCCAGGCGGGCTGCTCTGCCACATGACGCCGCCAGCCGTCTCAGGTATCTCGCTCACGCGACCGTCCCCTCCAGCTCACCGCACCGGACCGGCCTTGACCGCAGTATTCAGTACTACGGCCCCCACCGACACGGCGTTCACGATCACATCCCGGTCTCGTTCTTTTCCGGCCGTCTTCCGACCTGGCCGTCCGAACGGGTCGTGATCGTCCGTCCCTCCCTCCTTCTAACCCGGCAGAGCCAGCTCGAACCACACGGTCTTGCCCGTCCTGCCGCGCCTCGTCCCCCAGCGCCGTGCAGAACAAGCCACCAACTGAAGGCCCCGGCCCCCCTCGTCGTCCGGTCCGGCGTCCCGTTCGACGGGCTCCTCCGGCAGTGGGTCGGAGACCTCCACCAGCAGGGCGCCGGGGTCGTGCCGGACCATCCGGACGCCGATGGGGCCCGACGCGTACCGCAGGGAATTGGTCACGAGTTCGCTGACCAGCAGCACCGCCACATCGCTCACGCCGCCGTCCAGCTCCCAGCCCCGCAGCGTGTCCCGGACGGCGTGGCGCGCGGTGCGCACGGCGTTGGCCTCCGCCGGGAAGGTCCATTCGGCGCAGCCGCCGGATGTGTCGATCACGCCGCTCACCCGCATCCGACTCTTCGGGGGGTTTAGAAGGATTAATAGCCACATACCCGATATTTGGCGTCAGCTATCCCCTGGTGGGGCGCATGGTGGCACGAACGGCGTAGGGGCGTACGGGAGGGAAGGGCCGTTCAGCGGCCCGGCGCGCCCTCCCGCGCCGCCCGGATGTCCGCCGCGAGCAGCCGCGCCGCCTGCGCCACCGCGGGCCGGTCCTGCGGCAGCCAGTCCACCGTGTCCGTCTCGTCGGGGCCGAGCCAGCGCAGCTCGTCGTGGTCCTCCAGGGGCCGGGGCTCGCCCGAGGCCAGCCGGGCGGTCCACACCCGCAGCACGAGCCCGGGCTTCAGCGGCCACTCCCCCGGGATCCGCTCCAGCGGCTCGGCCTCCACGCCCAGTTCCTCGCGCAGCTCGCGCACCAGGGCGTCCTCGGGGCGCTCGCCCGGCTCCACCTTGCCGCCGGGCAGCTCCCAGCGCCCGGCCAGCTCGGGCGGGGCGCTGCGGCGCGCGGCGAGCAGCCTCCCCCGGTCGAACACGGCTCCGGCCACCACCACACGCACGTCCATGCGCCGGAGCGTAACCCGCGTCCGGCGAGGTCCGGTCCGGCGGGCCGCCTCCCCTCCCCGCCCCGCCTCCCCGTCCGCACCGCCGCACGCCTGGCTACTGCGCCGGCTGGGCGATCCGCTCGACCCAGTAGAGGCGGTGGGGTCCCAGCTCGTCGAGGCTGTCGATGATCTTCTGGGCCTCGGCCCGGGTGGCGTACCTGCCGACGCGGTAGCGGTTGCCGTTGTCGTCCTGGCGTATGACCTGCCAGGAAAGCACCACGCCACCGTCGCTCATCGCGCCCCTCCCGCTGTCGGCGTGCAGGTCGGTGAAGATCCCCAGGAAACCGCATTCCGCATATGCCCGAGCCTACGCCTGACCTTCACTCAGCGGATCCGCGTTTACACAAAGAGATACGGATCCGGCCACACAAGGGCAAGACAGCGGGGGCGCACCCCTTGGAGTGCGCCCCCGTCAAGGAAGTTGACACCGAGTCAGCCCGTCGCCGACACCCCCGCTTCACCGGCAGGCGGTAGGCGGTGTACGCGCCAGGCGGTACGCGGCGGAGCAGTGACCGGCGGGCGGCTACTTCACCGGCAGGTGGTACGCGATCCGGTAGCGGTCGGCGGGGACCACGACGTCGGCGGTCTCCACGGCGAGCCCCGACGCGTAGTACGTCCGCTCGATGACGAGCACCACATGGCCCGGGACCCCGCCGAGCGCCATGAGCTCCTCCGCCAGCCCCGGGCGCGCGCCGACCTCCTCGACCACGTTGTCCACGACCACGTCGATCGCGGCCATCCGCTCGACGACGCCGCACCCGCCGAGCGGCCCCTCCTCGGGGAGCATCACCGGGGTGCGCCCGGTCACCGCGAGCGGCTCCCAGGAGGTGGAGAGCATCATCTGCTCACCCGCGTCCCGGTACACGTACCGGGTGCGCATGACCCGGTCGCCGGGGCGGATGCCGAGCCGCTCGGCGATCTCGGCGGACGCCTCCTCCTGCTCGCTGCTCGACTCCCAGGTGCCCCGGGTGTTCTCCTCGGCCTGCTCCTGGCGGAACGGGCTGGCCCCCTTGGCCGGACGGAAGCCGGAGCGGGCCACGCGGCGCGGCACCGGGCGCTCCCTCACATACGTACCGGACCCGGAGCGGCCCTCGACCAGACCCTCGGCCATCAGGACCTTGCGGGCCTCCAGGGCGACCGTGTCGGAGACGCCGTACTCCTCGCGGATGCGGGCCTGTGAGGGCAGGCGGGTATGCGGTGGCAGTGAACCACTGACGATCTTCTGCCGGAGATCGCTGGCTACACGCAGATAAGCCGGCTGCTCACCGAAAGTCACTGGCCACTCCCATCAGGTTGACAGACTGCAACAGCGTGGCAACCGTGGGTTGCGCGCGGCAAGCCGTGGCCAGGGTTTCACTCGAAGTGATGACCTGGCCCGTGCCCAGCGGATACCGCGAGTACCGATACCCCTCTCAGACCGCCTTGGAACCGCTGCTTCCGGTTCCCGTCCCGCCACCGATTCCCGTCCCGCCACCGATTCCCGTCCCGCCACCGGAGCCCGACTCGTCTCCGGTGCCTCCGCTGTCGGTGCCCCCGCTGTCCGTACCGCCGTCGGCGCCGCCCGTACCGGCGGTGCTGCCGCCGGAGTCGGTGTTGGGCGGAGTGGTGGCCAGCCGGAGGGCGCGGCGGGCCGCGATCTCCGTGGCCTGCCGCAGGGCGCGGTCCGCGGCGGCCGAGTGGGTGTAGAAGGTCTCGACGTCGGCCGCCGCGGCCGCCTTCGCCCACTCCCCGCCCGCCAGTTCGGCCTCCTTGGCACGGGCGCTCACCTGCGCCTGCGCGGCGGCGGGCCACTGGCGCCCGCGCAGCCGGACGCTCTCCTGCCCCAGCACCTGCGAGACCTGCCCGGCCCACTTCTTGAAGCCCGGCAGATCGTCCTCGACCCGGTCCTTGTCGGGCCCGGCCGCCAGCGCCCGGTCATAGGCGTTGGAGGAGCGCAGATAGGTCACCTGGTCGGCGTCGAGGCGGCGGGCGTCATTGCGCACCGAGCCCTTGAGCTTGCCGCTGGTGGTGGCGAAGGAGCAGGTCACGGCGTGGTCGCCGAGTCGCCAGCTGCGGCTGCTGGGCGTGTAGTAGTACGACTCCGCCTCCACCGGCAGCGCCCAGCTGTCCATCGCGTACTCCTGCTCGACGGCCCAGCACCTGCGGTCGGCGATCTCGGTGATCGCCTTGTCGCCGGGGAAGGAGGAGCCCTCCAGCTTGAAGGAGCCGGAGACCTCGCCGTCGTGCGGCTTGGTGCAGGGCACGACGCTCACGTCGACGACCTCGCGCTCCAGCTCGCCGCCGGGGACGTTGAAGCAGTCGCCCTTGCGCAGGTCCATGGTGCTGCGCGTGCCCCTGGCGTCGTCGATGCCCTCGCGGAACCCGTCCCAGAGCGCGCCCACCCCACCGCTCACCACGAACACGACGGCCAGCAGGGTGGCGATCGAGGAGAGCACCACACCGGCGACGGCCATGCCCTTGCCGCGCTGCCCCCGCCGCCTGATCCGCCGCAGGGCGAGCACACCGAGGACCAGACCGAGCGGCGGCACACAGCAGACGATGCCGGTGACCAGCGAGGCGACGGCCAGACCGCTGGTACTGACCGGCTCCGGGAACGGCTGCGGATACGGGTACCAGGGCTGCTGCGGCCCGGGGTGGGGCTGTCCGGGGTGGGGCTGTCCGGGGTGGGGCGGCGGCCAGCCGGGGCCGTGGCCCTGGCCCGGCTGCGCGGGCGGCTCGGGCACGGGCGGCGGCGGTATGTCCACGGGTGGGGCTCCTCGTCGGGGTCAGACGAACTGCTGCGCGAATCGTACGCGGGGGCCGGAAGGGGCCGGCGGCCAAGCGGACCGAATCCTTCCGCCGCTCGCCGGGAGGGTGGGCGGGCTGGCGGGCGGGCTGGCGGGCGGGCGGGCTGGCGACCCACACCTGACTGGCCGTCACGGACGACGCTCTAGGGTCGCGGTATGACACAGACGATCACGCCGCACCCCGACCCGTCCGGCAGCGCCCCCAGGGCGTACCGCTGCCCCGAGGACGGCACCCGGGCCCCCGTCGAGGCCGCCGCGCCCTGGTGCTGCCCGGTCTGCCAAGGCCCCTGGGACCTGGACTTCGCCGCCGGGGCCGTGGAAGCGAAGTCCCTGGCGGGGCGGGCGGGTTCGCTGTGGCGTTACGCGGAGGCGCTGCCGCTTGAGGGCCCACCGCCGATCACGCTGGGCGAGGGGCGTACGCCGCTGGTGCCGCTCACCGACACGGTCTCGGCGAAGCTGGACTTCCTGATGCCGACGCTGTCGTTCAAGGACCGGGGCGCGGTCGTCCTCGCCGAGCTGGCCCGGCGCCTGGGGCCCGAGCGCGTGATCGCCGACAGCAGCGGCAACGCGGGCACCTCGGTCGCCGCGTACATGGCCAGGGCCGGGCTGCCGACCACGGTGTACGTACCGGAGTCCACCTCGCCGAAGAAGGTCGAGCAGATCGGCGCGCACGGGGCCCGGGTCGAGCGCGTCCCCGGCGACCGCGAGGCCACCGCCCGGGCCGCCCGGGCGGCGGCCGGCACCCCCGGCACGTTCTACGCCTCGCACGTCTTCAACCCGTACTTCCTGCACGGCACCAAGACGTACGTGTACGAGCTGTGGGAGGACCTCGGCGGCCGGCTGCCCGGATCGATCGTGGTGCCGGTCGGCAACGGCACGCTGCTGCTGGGCGCCGCCCTGGCCACGGCCGAGCTGTACGCCCACGGCCTCATCCCCGAGCGCCCGGCCCTGGTCGCGGTCCAGGCGGAGGCGGTGTCACCGCTGGCGAGGGCGTTCCACGCGGGAGCCGACGCCCCGGCGGACGCGGCGGCCGCCGACACCCTGGCCGAGGGCATCGCGATCCCGAACCCGCCCCGGGGCCGCCAGATCCTGCGCGCGGTACGCGAGTCGGGCGGCACGTTCCTGACGGTGACGGAAAACCAACTCCGCACGGCCCAGCACGACCTGGCCGCCCGCGGCCTGTACGTGGAGTCGACGGGCGTGGCGTGCTGGGCGGCGGCGAGCGCGTCACCGGAGGTGCTGGGGGGTGGGGACGCGGTGGTGCCGTTGTGTGGGGCGGGGGTTAAGACGGGGTTGGGTTAGGGGGGCGGGGCCGGGGGTTGGGGCCGGGGGGGCGGGGTTGGGCTTCGGCCTCCCGTTGCCGGCGGGGGAGGCGGCGAGGCTGGGCCGGGGCCGGGGCCGGGGATCAGCCGCCCGCCCGCACCACACGCCGGGCCACCCCGTCCTCCTCCCCCTCCCCCTCCCCCAAGTCCCTGAGCATCGGCTCGGCCTCGCGGGCCGCGCTCAGGACCGCCGGGTCCAGATCGGCCCAGACGATCTCCTCGCCACGGGGCCCGGCCTCGGCGACGAGGCGCCCGTCGGGCCCCCATACGGCGCTGCTCCCGCAGGTGTCCCACGCCCCCGTACGTCCGACGTGGTTGGCGAGCACGGCGTACACCGTGTTGTCGAGAGCGCGCGCGGGAAACCAGATCCGCGACTCGTGATACCCGTTGCCCACGCCGAACAGCGCGCCCACCACGTACGCGTGGCACCCGTCCAGCGCCGCGGCCCGCGCGTGCTCGGGAAAACCGGAGTCGTAACAGACCCCGAGCCCGAGCCGCCAGGAGTCCACTTCGAGGGTGAGCCCCGCGTCCCCGGGCCGATAGAGATCCCGCTCGGCCTGGAAGAGGGTCTGCTTGTCGTACCGGGCGCGCACCCCGCCGCCGTCGACGACGAGGGCGGACACGAACAGCTCCCCACCGTCGTGAACGGCGGCCCCGACGACGGCGACGACGCCGCTCTCCCGGCAGGCATCCACGACCACGTCGAGCCGCGAGTCCCGTGGCCAGCCGACGGCACACCGCTCGGGCTCACCCCGAATGAGCTCAGGCTCGTACCCACTGAGGAACTTCTCAGCAAACACGACAACCCGAGCCCCACCGCCCCCGGCGACCCGGACGAGCCGCGCGACGGCGGCGGCGTTGGCGGGGATGTCTCCGGGGGCGACGGGGGCTTGCGCTGTGGCTATGCGGAGGGGGTGGGTGGGGAGGGCGAAGGGGGGCATGGCGGAATTCGATCACGGCAGGGTGCGGCTGCGGACCCGCCCCCGTCGGCGAAGGATTGCGATGGCCCGATCAGGCCGATTGTCAGTTTGTCAGTGGCGGCTGCTTCCATGGCGTCATGAGCACCGTGTACGAGATCGCCGCCCGCCTCCCCGACCCCGCAGAGCTCCGCGTCCACCTGCGCGGGCTCGCCGTCCTGGAGGCCGCGATCGGGGACGAGCCTCGGTTCCACCGCTACACCTTCGACGCCGACTGGGGCCCCGGCGAGGAGGCGGCCTTGATGGAGAACGGCTCGGGGGACGACTTCTCCGTCGTCTTCACCCCGGCCGGCGTGCTCATACGCGGCTTCGCCCACGAGTCGGAGATGAGTCCTTACGGGACCGACGACGAGCAGGCCTGGCCCGGTGTCATCGACGAAGTACCCGCCGCGCTGCGCCCGGTCCTCGAGGAACCTGCCTTCCGTGACGAGGGCATCGACGTCCTTCGTGTCACCGTCTGCCTGTGGCGGGAGACCGACGACACGGCGTGGCGTACGGGCTCCGCCATCGCGTTCCCCTCCGGCGACGACCCGGATGGCTCCGGGCTCCTCTTCGCTCTCCTCGCCGACCGCTCCCCCGAGGCAGCCCAGGCCCACTTCGAGGACTACTACGAACGCCCCCTCCCCCTCGACGCCATCCACCACGTCCTCACCGGGCACCCCCTGACTTCTGCGATCGCCACGGCCCTCAACCCGGCCGCACACCCCGAGGCCGCCTCCTACCTGGCGGGCGACGCCGGGATTTCGACCTCGCACGCACCGACCCAACTGAACTGATCGCCCCGCCCAACGACCTCCTGGTGGAGCCCATCGCCGGCTGCAACGCGAGTGGCACCTACTACTTCTGCGGCCCGGCCGTGCCCGGCGGCCCCCGTACCGTCCTCTACACCGACTCCGAGGGCCGGGCTTCCCTGATCGCCGAGTCCCCCGCCGAGGCGCTGACGCTGGCGATCGTCCTCCCGTCGTGGCACGACGCCCTGGCGGGCTTCCGCCCTCCGACACTCAACGCGGACTACCGCGCCGACCATCCGAACCACCCGACGGTCCGCGACCGCCTCCTCACCACCCTCCGACTCCCCCCGGCCACCGAGCAGAAGGCCCTGACCCGCCTCCTGACCACCCCAGCCCGCACGGTCCCCGAAGGCTTCCTCCCGTACGCCCCCGACGAGGAGGACGCCGCCTCGTTCGAAGCCGATGCTGGAGCTGCCCGCCGAGTAGGCCAGCCCCCACTCCGCTCATCCTTCGGTGCACTTCCGGCCCCTTTTGAACGTTTCTGCTGGTCAACCAGCTCGCCTGTTGATCACTCAAGGCGGTGAATCGACCGGAATCCAGCAACTGATCACCACGGGGCGCGGTTGTCCCAGGTACTTATCAGGAGATACCAGAAAGGGATCACCTTGTTACGTGCTCATATCGCGCGCCTGACCACCGCACTGGCCACTGCGGGAGCCCTCATCCTCACTGTGCCTTCAGCCGCACACGCGACAGCGATCGGGTCGACTCCCGTGCGCACCTTCGATTACAGCGTGGGCGGTGTGACCATGAAGATCCCGACGGGCTGCATGTTCACGCACATCATCCGAGGCGGCGGCAGGAAGATCACCTACCAGAACGCGGGCGTGGACTGCGCCTTCGTCGGGGCGCTCAGCAGCGGGTTCTGCAACTGGCGCATCGATTTCACCTACGCCGACACCAACAACCGGACCTACCGCACCTCACGCGGCCGGACACACAGCGAATGCAAAATCGACCCGATGCGGAACAACTCTCCCCAGACGCTGCCTCGTTATGGCAAGGCGTGCGCCCACCTCCATGTCAACGGAGTACGGCGCGTGAGCCAGTGCCACCACATCACGAAGTGAGAGCTCCATGACCGAGCAGGGACAGGGACAGCGTCAGGGTCCAGCGTGGGAGACGCTGCGGCGCCGAGCCGGGATCGCCGCGTTCCTCGCAGGCCTCGCCGCCGCACTCGCCTTGTTCGCGTTGCTCCCCGGGCTGCCTCACGTCATTGACTGGGGAGCCGTTCTCGTGTCCCTTGCCGCAGGCGGGCTCACCCGATGGGCCTGCCAGTCCTGGATGACCAGGAAGGCGGAAAGGCAGGCCGAGCGTATGTGATCGCCTCGGTGGAGCCATGAGGCTCCGCCGAGCGCTCTCCCATCGTTCAGGGGCCCGAGAAGCCAAAATGCGTCGTTGGATCTCCCGCTTGAGCTGTGGGCCGCTACCGTAAAGCCATGACCGGGTTGCCCGTCTGGATGCGCCCGCCTCGCCCGGAAGGCTGGTTCGCGGAGGACCTGGACAGCCTCCCCGAGGCGCCCCGGCACACCGAGCTCATCGACGGAGCACTCGTCCTCATGGTGTCGCCCCGGCGGTCCTGGCACGGCCGCCTCGTCACCGGACTGACCACGGCGCTCATGGCGCAAGCCCCGACAGGCTTCGAAGTCGAGCGCGAGATGACGATCCGCCTCGACGCCCGCAACCGCCCCGAGCCGGACCTCCTGCTGACGAACCTCCCGTACGACCCCGACCGCACCTGGTACGCACCGCAGGACGTGAAGCTCGTCGTGGAAGTCGTCTCCCCCGAGTCCGCCCACCGCGACCGCACGGTCAAACTCCGCAAGTACGCAGAGGCCGGCATCCCGCACTACTGGTGCATCGAGGACGAGGACGGCACACCCGTCGTCCACATCTACGAACTCGACGAACCGACCAGCGTCTACGCCCCCGCCGACATCTTCCGAGGCACCCTCAAGCGCCCGGTGCCCTTCGAGATCACCCTGGACCTCGACAGACTGACACCACCGCGCCGGGGCTGGGGTGGGCCGCCCGACTGCCGACATTGTGTACACATGGAACACTCGGTACGCTTGAGCGCATGACTCAGCCCCTGCCCATAGAGTCCATCCGCGATGTGCGCGCCCATCTGGCGGAGGTCGTGGAGCGCGCGGACCGCGACGACGTACCCACGGTGATCACGCGCCGCGGCAAGCAGGTCGCCGCCGTCGTCTCCATCGAAGTCCTGCGCAAGTACCAGGAGTGGGAAGAGCGCGAGATCAACCGGATCATCGACGAGCGCATGGCCAACCCGGCACCCGGCATCCCGATCGAGGACATCATGAGGGAGACGCTGGCGCGCAGTGAGTGAGTACCGCACCGTCTTTCGACCCGAGGCTCAGGCCGAGCTCCGCAAGGTCCCGCGAGACATGGCTCTGCGTATTCTGGCCAAGCTGACCGAGCTGGAGACCGACCCGCTGGGGTTCAACACCACCGCCCTGGTCTCCCAGCCCGACCGTCGGCGCCTACGGGTCGGCGACTATCGCGTGATCTACACGATCGACAACGGCGAGCTGGTGGTGTGGGTGGTCCACGTCGGACATCGCTCCACCGTCTACGACACCTGAACGTTCCTGACGCCAGGTCAGAATATCCAGCACCGATCCAGCACGGGTCGACGAAGGGGCCGGGCTCTCAAGAGCCCGGCCCCTTCTGACCTGCCTGCTTGCCACGTCAGCGACGTGGTGTTATTTCATCCGCTCAGACGTTGAAGCGGAACTCCACCACGTCCCCGTCCTGCATCACATACTCCTTGCCCTCCATCCGCGCCTTCCCCTTCGCGCGGGCCTCGGCGACCGAGCCGGTTTCGATGAGGTCGTGGAAGGAGATGACCTCCGCCTTGATGAAGCCCTTCTGGAAGTCGGTGTGGATGACACCGGCCGCCTCGGGGGCCGTGGCGCCCTTCTTGATGGTCCAGGCGCGGGCTTCCTTGGGGCCGGCCGTCAGGTACGTCTGGAGGCCGAGGGTGTCGAAGCCGACACGGGCGAGGGTGGCGAGGCCCGGCTCCTCGGCGCCGACCGACTGGAGGAGCTCCAGGGCGTCCGCCTCGTCGAGCTCGGCCAGGTCCTGCTCCAGCTTGGCGTTGAGGAAGATCGCCTCGGCCGGGGCCACCAGCGCGCGCTGCTCGGCCTTGAAGGCGTCGTCGGTGAGCTCGTCCTCGTCGACGTTGAAGACGTAGAGGAACGGCTTCGTGGTGAGGAGGTGGAGGTCGTGGAGGAGCTCCGCCTTCTCCGAGCCCTGGAGGATCCCGGCCGAGAAGAGCGTGTCGCCCTTCTCCAGGATCTCCTTCGCCGCCTCGACCGCCGCCACCTTCGGAGCGACGTCCTTCTTGATCCGGGACTCCTTCTGGAGGCGCGGCAGGACCTTCTCGATCGTCTGGAGGTCGGCCAGGATCAGCTCGGTGTTGATCGTCTCGATGTCGTCCTTCGGAGACACCTTGCCGTCGACGTGGACGACGTTCTCGTCCTTGAAGGCGCGGATGACCTGGCAGATCGCGTCCGACTCGCGGATGTTCGCCAGGAACTTGTTGCCCAGGCCCTCGCCCTCGCTGGCGCCGCGCACGATGCCGGCGATGTCGACGAAGTCGACCGTGGCGGGGAGCACACGCTGCGAGGAGAAGACCTCGGCGAGCTTGTCGAGGCGGGGGTCCGGGACGCCCACGACGCCGACGTTCGGCTCGATGGTGGCGAACGGGTAGTTGGCCGCCAGCACGTCGTTCTTGGTCAGGGCGTTGAACAGGGTCGACTTGCCGACATTCGGCAGACCGACGATTCCGATCGTGAGCGACACGTGGCGACTTCCCGGTACGAGGGTGATGGTCCGTCCGCCCCCGGGCCGGGGGCCGACGCCCCCGCGGATGGGGGCCGACTCACCAGTTTACGGGCGTGCCGTGGCGTCGGCGACGGCCCTCACCGGCTCGGCGCCCCGGCCCGTCCCTACCGGCCCCGGGGTCGGTTTCGCGTCGAACGCAACGCCAAGCTCACCCAAAGGGCGTGTCCCATGGGTGGTTCCTCCCCTCTCGCGACCTACGTTGGTGCGGTGGAGCAATACAGGACGCGCACCCCGCAGCCCGGACAGCGAGCACGTACGGCCGACGCACCGGCCGGACGCGCGCCCGGCCGTACCTCCGGGCGGGCGCCGCTCGGGCCCCCGGTCCCCGCCGGGGAGGCGGCCGCCGTGTACCGGGTCGCGGCCCGGCCCGCCCCTCCGTTCGTCCTCGCCCTGCGCCGGCTCCCCCAGCCGCGCCTCACCAGCCTCGGCGGCGGACTCTTCGCCGCCGCTGTGATGTTCCTGCTCGGCTGCCTGGACTGGCTGCTCTTCGACGGCTCACCGGCCGTCTACGGAGTGCTGTTCCTGCCGGTGAGCGCTGTCACCGCGCTCTGGGTACGCCCCGCCGACCTGGTCAGCGCACCCATCAGCGTCCCGATCGCCTTCGCCTTCGGCATCGTGCCCATCGCGGGCGGCTCCGGCGGCATCGGCGGCCAGGCCATGGCCGTGGTCACCGCCCTCGCCCTGCACGCCGGCTGGCTGTACGGCGGGACGCTGGTGGCCGGGGTGATCGCGAGCGTACGGAAGGTACGGCTGATGGGGCGACGACGCGGGCCCCGCCCGGCCGGACCCCCGCCGCCTGGCCCCGGGAGCAGCCCCAGGCGGTAGGCCGGGCGTCGGAGAGCCGGGCTTCGGAGGGCATTCTTCGGGAGGGCCGCGCTTTTTCGCGAGGGCCAGGCTTTCGCCACGGCTGCGGCTTTTGCCACGGCCGCGACCTCCGCTACGGCTGGCCTTTCGCCACGGCTGGGCCCCGGGACCGCCGAGGTCCCCGTCGCTGCCCGTCGGCGGCCGTCGCTGGCCACCGATGGCCGTCGGGACCCGCCCGCCCCGGACGCGCCCCTCCGGCCACCCCGGACCGGCCCGGGTCCCCCGCCCTACCCCCGCCCCGCCGTCATCGCCGCCCCCACGATCCCCGCGTTGTTCTGCAGCTCCGCCGGGACCATCTCCGCTCGGATGCCCTCGATCAGGGGCAGGAACTTGTCCGCCTTGCGGCTCACTCCGCCGCCGATGATGAACAGTTCCGGCGAGAAGAGCATCTCCACGTGGGCCAGGTACTTCTGGACGCGGTGGGCCCAGTGGGACCAGCTCAGGTCCTCGTCCTCCTTGGCCTTGGTCGAGGCGCGCTTCTCCGCGTCGTGGCCGTGCAGCTCCAGGTGGCCCAGCTCGGTGTTGGGGACCAGGCGGCCGTCGAGGAAGAGGGCGCTGCCGATGCCCGTGCCGAACGTCAGCAGGATTACCGTGCCCTTGCGGCCGCGGCCCGCGCCGAAGCTCATCTCGGCCACGCCCGCCGCGTCCGCGTCGTTCATCACCGTCACCGGCAGGCCGCCGAGGCGGTCGGTGAGCAGGCGCGACCCGTCCACGCCTATCCAGGCGTCGTCGACGTTGGCCGCGGTGCGGATCGTGTTGCCCGTGACGACACCCGGGAAGGTGATGCCGACCGGGCCCGACCAGCCGAACTGGCCGACCACCTCCGCGACGCCGTCCGCCACCGCCTCCGGCGTCGCTGGGTGCGGTGTGAGGACCTTGAACCGCTCCTGGGTCAGGTCGCCGCGCTC
This sequence comes from Streptomyces crystallinus, assembly GCF_039521265.1. NCBI lineage: Bacteria > Bacillati > Actinomycetota > Actinomycetes > Kitasatosporales > Streptomycetaceae > Streptomyces > Streptomyces crystallinus. The sequence continues at coordinate 19,209 of NZ_BAAACA010000004.1, forward strand.
CAGGTCCACGGGAGCACCCTTGATCCCGGACCCGCCGATGTCCACTCCGAACACGTTCATGGACACCACGTTACGGGCGGGCACTGACAGTCACCCACACCACCGCCCTGACCAGGGGCTACTTCCCGGACAGCTCCGCCGCCTCGGCGCGCAGGTCGCGGCGCAGCTCCTTCGGCAGCGAGAACGTGATCGACTCCTCGGCCGCCTTGACGATCTCGACGTCCTCGAAGCCGCGCTGGGCGAGCCACTCCAGTACGCCCTCGACCAGGATCTCGGGGACGGACGCGCCGGAGGTGAGGCCGACCGTGCGCACGCCCTCCAGCCACGCCTCGTCGATCTCGTCGGCGCCGTCCACCAGGTGGGCGTCGCGCGCGCCCGCGCCGAGGGCGACCTCGACCAGGCGGACCGAGTTCGAGGAGTTCTTGGAGCCGACCACGATGACCAGGTCCGCGTCCTCGCCCATCTGCTTCACCGCGATCTGGCGGTTCTGCGTCGCGTAGCAGATGTCGTCGCTCGGCGGGGAGAGGAGCAGGGGGAACTTCTGCTTGAGCGCGTCCACCGTCTCCATGGTCTCGTCGACCGAGAGCGTCGTCTGGGAGAGCCAGACGACCTTCGACTCGTCGCGGACCTCGACGTTCGCCACGTCCCCCGGGCCGTCGACCAGCGTGATGTGGTCGGGGGCCTCGCCGGAGGTGCCGATGACCTCCTCGTGGCCCTCGTGGCCGATCAGGAGGATGTCGTAGTCCTCCTTGGCGAAGCGGACGGCCTCCTTGTGCACCTTGGTGACCAGGGGGCAGGTCGCGTCGATGGTGGCGAGCTTGCGCTCGGCCGCCTCCGCGTGCACGGTCGGCGCCACGCCGTGCGCCGAGAACATGACGATCGAGCCCTCGGGGACCTCCGCCGTCTCGTCGACGAAGATCGCGCCCTTCTTCTCCAGGGTCCGCACGACGTACTTGTTGTGGACGATCTCGTGGCGCACGTAGATCGGCGACCCGTACTGCTCCAGGGCCTTCTCGACGGCGATCACGGCGCGGTCCACACCCGCGCAGTAGCCACGGGGTGCTGCGAGCAGGACACGGCGGGCAGGCGTTGCAGTCATGCGCTCCATGGTACGGCCGGGGTCCGACACCCCTGCCCTGCCCGGCGGGCCGAGGACCGCCCGGCCGACGAGACTGGCCGCATGAGTGCGCACGACAAAGAGAGCGAGGAAGGCCCGCCGGGGCGCCGGGGCGGCGGGCTGCGGCGCAGCCTCGGGTTCCGTGACCTCGTGGTGTACGGGCTGCTGTTCATCGCCCCGATGGCGCCCGTCGGCATCTTCGGGACGCTCGACGCGAAGTCGCACGGGGCGGTGGCGCTGGTCTACGTGGTGTCCACCGTCGCCATGGCGTTCACCGCATTCAGCTACGCCCAGATGGTGCGCGTCGCCCCGCAGGCGGGCTCGGTCTTCGCCTACGCGCGCGCGGGGCTCGGCGAGGGGGCCGGATTCGTCGCGGGCTGGATGGCGATGCTCGACTATCTGCTGATCCCCGCCGTCGCGTACCTGTTCTCGGGGATCGCGATGCACTCGCTGGTGCCGGAGGTGTCCCGGTGGGTGTGGACGGCGCTGGCGGTGGTGATCACGACCGCGCTCAACCTCTGGGGCGTACGGGCGGCGGCGCGGGTCGGGTTCGCGGTGCTCGCGATGGAGATCGCCGTCCTGCTGGTGTTCGTGGTCGCGGCGGCCGTGGTGCTCGTACGGGACGGGGCGCGGCGCGACTGGCTGTCGCCGCTGGCCGGGGACGCCGGGTTCTCGACCGCGGCGGTGCTCAGCGCGGTCTCGGTGGCGGTGCTCTCGTATCTGGGCTTCGACGCGATCGCCTCCTTCGCGGAGGAGGTGACCGGCGGGTCGGGGAAGGTGGCGCGCGCGGTGCTGTTCTGTCTGGCGCTCGCGGGTGTGCTGTTCGTGGCGCAGACGTATCTGGCGGCGCTCCTGGAGCCGACGCCGTCGGCCGAACTGGCGGCCGACCCCGGGCGCCAGGGCTCGGCCTTCTACGACACCGTGGAGGCGGCCGTGGGCACCTGGCTGCACGACCTGGTGGCGGTGAGCAAGGCGATCGGGGCGGCGTTCGCGGCGCTGGCCGGGCAGGCCGCGGCCGGGCGCCTGGTCTTCGCGATGGCGCGCGAGCGGCGGCTGCCGAGGGTGCTGGCGCGCACCGACTCGGGCGTACCGCGCGCGGCGCTGCTCGTGGCGGCCGTGGTGACGATGGTCGCGGCGGTCTGGGCGGCCCGGCGCGACGACGGCATGGACCACCTGGTCTCGGTGGTCGACATGGGCGCGCTGACGGCGTTCCTGCTGCTGCACGCCTCGGTGATCGGCTGGTACGCGGTACGGCGCCGCGCGGGCGCGCCCAATTGGCTGGCGCATGTGGTGCTTCCGCTGCTCGGGGCGGCGGTGATCGTGGCGGTGATGTGGGAGGCCACCCGGACGGCTCAGGTGGTCGGGCTGGTCTGGCTGGTGCTGGGGGCCGGGGTGCTGATGGTGCAGGGGGCGGACCGGTTCGGCCGTGTCGGGTAGCCAGCCGGTGGCGGCGCGTTCGGCGGCGGTGTCAGTGGGGGCCGTTAGCCTGCGTACATGGGTCTGAATACGAGTGCTCAGGCGCCGCTGCCGGTCGGTGAGGTGTCGCGGCTCATCGGCGGCTGGATCGACCGGCTGGGGGCGGTGTGGGTCGAGGGGCAGATCACCCAGCTCTCGCGGCGCCCGGGCGCGGGGGTGGTGTTCCTGACCCTGCGCGACCCCTCGCACGACATCTCGGTGTCGGTGACCTGCTACCGGCAGGTGTTCGACGCGGTGGCGGACGTGGTCGCCGAGGGCGCCCGGGTCGTGGTGCACGCGAAGCCGGAGTGGTACGCGCCGCGCGGTCAGCTCTCGCTGCGGGCCGCGGAGATACGGCCGGTGGGCATCGGGGAACTGCTCGCGCGCCTCGAGCAGTTGAAGAAGTCGCTCGCGGCCGAGGGGCTGTTCGCGCTCGACCGCAAGCGGCCGCTGCCGTTCCTGCCGCAGCTGGTGGGGCTGGTGGTGGGCCGCGCCTCGGCGGCCGAGCGCGATGTGCTGGAGAACGCGCGGCGGCGCTGGCCCGCGGTGCGCTTCGAGGTGCGCAACGTGGCGGTGCAGGGGGTGCACGCGGTGCCGCAGGTCGTGGCGGCGGTGCGGGAGCTGGACGCGCTGCCGGACGTCGACGTGATCATCGTCGCGCGCGGTGGCGGCAGTGTGGAGGACCTGCTGCCGTTCTCCGACGAGCAGTTGGTACGGGCGGTGGCCGAGTGCCGTACGCCGGTCGTGTCGGCGATCGGGCACGAGCCGGACGCGCCGCTGCTCGACCTGGTCGCGGACCTGCGGGCGTCCACGCCGACGGACGCGGCGAAGAAGGTCGTCCCCGACGTCGGGGAGGAGCTGGACCGGGTCAGGATGCTGCGGGACCGGGCGCGGCGCCATGTCGTCGGGCTCGTCGACGGGGAGGAGCGGGGGCTGGCCGGGGTGCTGGGCCGCCCCTGGATGGACCGGCCGCACCGGATGGTGGAGGACCGGGCGGACGAGGTGGACGCGCTGGTGCACCGCTCGCGCCGGGTGCTCGGCCATCTGCTGGACCGCGCCGACTCCGAGCTCGCGCACACCCGCGCGCGCGTGGTCGCGCTGTCCCCGGCGGCGACGCTGGAGCGGGGGTACGCGGTGCTTCAGCGGGAGTCGGGGGCGGTGGTGCGGGCGCCGGGGGAGGTCGCGGGGGGCGAGTCGTTGCGGGCCAGGGTGGCCGAGGGGGAGTTCACGGTTGTCGTCGGGACGGATGCGTAGGGTGACGGGTATGGGTGTGAAGGTGGAGTCGGGCGGGGACGACGAGGGCGTGACGGGTGAGGGTGACGTGCCGTCGGCGGGAGCCGGCGCGGCCCCCGCCGGGGCGTCGGCGTCGTCCGAGTCGCTCGGGTACGAGCAGGCTCGGGACGAGCTGATCGACGTCGTACGGCGGCTGGAGGCCGGGGGGACGACGCTGGAGGAGTCGTTGGCACTGTGGGAGCGGGGGGAGGTGCTGGCGAAGGTGTGCCGGCGGTGGTTGGAGGGGGCTCGGGCTCGGCTCGACGCGGCGCTTTCAGCCGAGGGGTGAGTCTCCCCTCCGGACCCCCGGGCCCCTTCTTGCGCCCGGTCCTCGTCTGCGGGTGAGTGGTGGGCTGGTCGCGCAGTTCCCCGCGCCCCTTTTTGGCCCGGTCCTCGTCTGCGGCTGAGTGGACGGTTGCTCGCGCAGTTCCCCGCGCCCCTTAGGTAGTCCGCCTGGCCGGGAAGCTCAGCTCAGCCACCGGCTTTGGGGTACGCGCGGGCTGCCGGAGAACCCAGCTCAGCCACACGCTTTTAGGGGCGCGGGGAACTGCGCGAGCAACCGGCCACGGTCCGCAGACGAACGAGGGTTTCAGCGGCGCGCAGAACCGCCCGAGCGGGCCGTCCTCCCCAGGGGCGCGGGGAACTGCGCGAGCGACCCACCACACACCCGCAGACAAAGGCCGGGCGCTCCCACATGGCTGGAAATCGTCCCCCCTGTGAGGCCGATCACCACACCCCCCGGTTAGTTGAAACTTAACCTAACTCCGGCGTACGGTGGCGATCGCCGCTTGAATCCCCCGCAAGCGGAATCCCCGTAAGTCCGGAAGGTTCGTTATGTCTCTCGTCCTTGACCCCGCCGCCCAGGACCTCCTCTTCCGTGAGGCCCGTACCGCCAACACGTTCACCGACGAGCCGGTGAGCGAGGAGCAGGTGCAGGCGATCTACGACCTGGTCAAGTACGGGCCGACCGCGTTCAACCAGACGCCGCTGCGGATCGTGCTGGTGCGTTCGGCCGAGGCGCGCGAGCGGCTCGTGGCGCACATGGCCGAGGGCAACCGGGCCAAGACCGCCACCGCCCCGCTGGTCGCCATCCTCGCCGCCGACAACGAGTTCCACGAGGAGCTGCCGACGCTCTTCCCGGCCTTCCCGCAGGCCAAGGACGTGTTCTTCAGCGAGCGCCCGGCCCGTGAGAACGCCGCCGGTCTGAACGCCGCGCTCCAGGCCGCGTACTTCATCGTGGGCGTGCGCGCCGCCGGGCTCGCCGCGGGCCCGATGACCGGCTTCGACGCCGCCGGGATCCAGAAGGAGTTCCTGGACGGCGACCACACCCCGCTGATGGTCGTCAACATCGGCAAGCCGGGCGAGGACGCCTCGTACCCGCGCAGCCCGCGCCTGTCGTACGAGGACGTCGTCACCACCGTCTGAGCCCCGGGTCACCCGACACGGCCGGAAGACGCGAAAGGCCGCCGCACCCCGCCCCGGGGGTGCGGCGGCCTTTCGCCGTACCGCAACCGCAACCGACCCGTACGCCCCACAGGCGTCAGGCGTCAGGCCTTCTTCAGCTCCAGTGCCGCCGCCATCCGCTCCAGCTGGGCGAAGCCCGCCGTGCCGGTGACCACGGTCGTGGAGCCCTTGTCCTCGCGGACCAGCGCGTCGTACTTGGGGCCCTCCCAGCGGCGCCAGGTCGCGCCCGCGATCTGCTGGGTGTGCTCGGTCTTCGTCGCCTTCTTGGCCACCGACCTGATGAACTTGTCCCGGTCGGGCGCCGAGGACTGCTCGATCGCCACGTACTCCTTGTCCGGGTCCAGGAAGCCCAGGTGCCAGGCGTTGTCGGCCTGGCCGTCGTACGTGACGGAGGTCGCCTTCCACTTGTCCTGGTCGGGGAGCCCGACCGGCGCCGCCACCGGGTACGGCGCGGCACGCCGGACCGTCAGGAGCTCGACACGGTAGTCGACCGCCTTGACCGGGTCCTTCTTGCCGTCGTGCGGGACGAACATGTAGATCACAGCCACGGCGATACCGATCACCGCCAACGACTGCAGCATGTTCCGCACACTCTGCTTGCCACGTGTTCCTGCCACACACCCATGGTCTCAGGTCATGTCGCTGCTCATACGTGGCCCCCACTGCTCATTTTGTCGACGTAACGATAGAGTCCAAGCACCCTCTTTTCCCGGCCGTCGCCGTACAGAAAGGTGCGCTCCGATGACCGAGCACAACCTGCCGCCCCAACTCGAGGTCTCGCCCGAGGCTCCGGATCGCAACCTCGCCCTGGAACTGGTGCGGGTCACCGAGGCCGCCGCCATGGCAGCGGGCCGCTGGGTCGGGCGCGGTGACAAGATCGGCGCCGACGGCGCCGCGGTCAACGCCATGCGCACCCTCGTCTCCACCGTCTCCATGAACGGCGTCGTCGTCATCGGAGAGGGCGAGAAGGACGAGGCCCCGATGCTCTACAACGGGGAGCGCATCGGCGACGGCACCGGCCCCGAGGTCGACATCGCCGTCGACCCGATCGACGGCACGACGCTCAACGCCAAGGGCATGCCCAACGCGATCGCGGTGCTGGCCGCCGCCGACCGGGGCACCATGTTCGACCCGTCGGCCGTCTTCTACATGGACAAGCTCGTCACCGGGCCCGAGGCCGCCGACTTCGTCGACATCAACGCGCCCGTGTCGGTGAACATCCGGCGCGTCGCCAAGGCCAAGAACTCCTCGCCCGAGGACGTCACCGTCGTCATCCTCGACCGCCCCCGCCACGAGGGCATCGTCAAGGAGATCCGGGAGACCGGGGCGCGCATCAAGTTCATCTCCGACGGCGACGTCGCCGGTTCGATCATGGCCGTGCGCGAGGGCACCGGCGTGGACCTGCTGATGGGCATCGGCGGCACGCCGGAGGGCATCATCTCCGCCTGCGCCATCAAGTGCCTCGGCGGCACCATCCAGGGCAAGCTCTGGCCCAAGGACGACGCCGAGCGCCAGCGCGCGCTGGACGCCGGGCACGACCTCGACCGGGTGCTGTCCACCAACGACCTCGTCTCGGGCGACAACGTCTTCTTCGTCGCCACCGGCATCACCGACGGCGAGCTGCTGCGCGGGGTGCGCTACCGGGCCGAGACCGCCACCACGCAGTCGCTGGTCATGCGCTCCAAGTCGGGCACGATCCGCCAGATCGACTCCACCCACCGGCTGTCGAAGCTGCGCGCCTACAGCCAGATCGACTTCGACCGGGCGAAGTAGCGCCCACCCTCGGGTACGTACGTGAAGGGGCGCCCCCGTTGTGCGGACGGGGGCGCCCCTTCGCGTACGTACGCGCGCGTCAGGCGGCGGACGCGGCCTTCTTCAGCTCGACCTCGCGCCGGCGCCGGCGGGCCAGCACCACACGCCGCTCCGCCGCCGTCAGACCGCCCCACACCCCGTACGGCTCGGGCATCAGCAGGGCGTGCTCGCGGCACTCGACCATGACCGGGCAGCGGGCGCAGACCCGCTTGGCGGCCTCCTCGCGCGACAGGCGCGCGGCCGTCGGCTCCTTGGAGGGCGCGAAGAACAGCCCCGCCTCGTCCCGGCGGCAGACCGCCTCCGTGTGCCACGGGCCCGCCTGGTCCTCCCGAGCTGGGCCGCGCTGCGGCGGGACTGCGACGGCGACCTGCAGGGACTGATGCGGCGGATGCAGCACGGCCAACTCCTGACGACGGCTGACGACGGCTTCGCGAGCGAGCGACGATGCGACAGTCCCTACCCGCTGTGCGCGTGCCTATGCACTGAGTTCCGTTGTCCGAAATCGCGATCGTGCGCCGTTGACCAAAAGTGTGCGGACGCGACGCGTCAGGAGTCGAGGCGTTTGCGCAGGCGGTCGTGGAGGTCGGCGATCCGCTTGCCGCGCTTGGGCTTGGCCTCGATGTTGCCGAATACCGAGTATCCATTGACGACGACCACGGGTGCCTCGGGGTGCTCGGCCTCCAGGGTGTCCACTTCGAAGTTGCCGAAGACGCCGGTCCCGCTGCCCCGCAGGGTGAGGTTCTCGGGGACGCGGACCTCGATGTTGCCGAAGACGGAGGTGGCGTTGATGACGGAAAGCCGCTGTTCGAAATAGGCCTCGGTGAGGTCGATCTCGACGCTGCCGAAGAGGGCGAAGGCGTTGGTGCGGCGGCCGATGCGCCAGCGGCCCTTGCGGGTGGAGCTGGAGAAGACGGCGACCAGGTTCTCGGCCGCGACCGGCCCGGCGGCCTCGTCCTCGGCGTGTGCGGTCGCATACGCGGGCGTGGGCGACGTGGTGGAGGGCGCGCCGAAACGGTGTGCGCCGTCGGCCGCCGCGGGCAGATCCCGTACGAGCGGCTCCACCTCGCCCACCGTCTTGGCGCGGTAGACGCCGTCGATGCGCTCGGCGTGCTCCTCCGCGTCCAGCCGGCCCTCCGCGAGCGCCTCGCGCAGGATGTCGGCGACCCGGTCGCGGTCGGCGTCGGAGGCGCGCAGCGGGGCGGGCTCCAGGGGCTGCGGCCCGGCGTGCTTTTCGAGGTCCACGGATTCGTCCACGGGGTCAGCGTACCCAAACGCGATAGATCGCGACTAGGGGTTCGCGACAGTCGGCGCGGCAGCGCTCGGACCGCGCCTCGCGCCCCCTTGCGCAACTGAGCCCTACCTCACAAGAACGGCGCCGGGAGGGCCGCATACGCTTGAGGGTGCTGTGCCAATGGAGGTCAGCCGCTGTCTGCCGAGTGAGGAATGGCCGAAATGCCAGAGTTTGCGTACTCCGATCTGCTCCCGCTGGGAGAGGACACCACGCCGTATCGCCTGGTGACCGCCGAGGGTGTCTCCACCTTCGAGGCCGACGGCCGTACGTTCCTCAAGGTCGAGCCGGAGGCGCTGCGCAAGCTGGCCGCCGAGGCGATCCACGACATCCAGCACTATCTGCGCCCGGCCCACCTGGCCCAGCTGCGCCGGATCATCGACGACCCCGAGGCGTCCGGCAACGACAAGTTCGTGGCGCTGGACCTGCTCAAGAACGCGAACATCGCGGCGGCGGGCGTCCTGCCGATGTGCCAGGACACCGGCACGGCCATCGTGATGGGCAAGCGCGGGCAGAACGTGCTGACCGAGGGCGGCGACGAGGCGGCCCTCTCGCGCGGCATCTACGACGCGTACACCCAGCTCAACCTGCGTTACTCGCAGATGGCCCCGCTCACCATGTGGGAGGAGAAGAACACCGGCTCGAACCTGCCCGCGCAGATCGAGCTGTACGCGACGGACGGCGGCGCGTACAAGTTCCTCTTCATGGCCAAGGGCGGCGGCTCGGCCAACAAGTCGTTCCTCTACCAGGAGACGAAGGCGGTCCTCAACGAGGCCTCCATGATGAAGTTCCTGGAGGAGAAGATCCGTTCGCTCGGTACGGCGGCCTGCCCGCCCTACCACCTGGCGATCGTGGTCGGCGGCACGAGCGCGGAGTTCGCGCTGAAGACCGCGAAGTACGCCTCGGCGCACTACCTCGACGAGCTGCCCTCCGAGGGCTCCGAGCTCGGGCACGGCTTCCGGGACGAGGAGCTGGAGAAGAAGGTCTTCGAGCTCACGCAGAAGATCGGCATCGGGGCGCAGTTCGGCGGCAAGTACTTCTGCCACGACGTGCGCGTGGTGCGGCTGCCCCGGCACGGCGCCTCGCTGCCGGTCGCGATCGCGGTGTCCTGCTCCGCCGACCGCCAGGCGGTCGCGAAGATCACGGCCGAGGGCGTGTTCCTGGAGGAGCTGGAGAAGGACCCGGCGCGGTTCCTGCCGGAGACGACGGACGAGCACCTCGACGAGTCCTCCGACGTGGTGCGGATCGATCTGAACCAGCCGATGGACGACATCCTCGCGGAGCTCACCAAGCACCCGGTCAAGACCCGCCTCTCGCTGACCGGCCCGCTGGTCGTGGCGCGCGACATCGCGCACGCCAAGATCAAGGAGCGGCTGGACGCGGGCGAGGAGATGCCGCAGTACCTCAAGGACCACCCGGTGTACTACGCGGGCCCGGCGAAGACTCCCGAGGGGTACGCGTCCGGGTCCTTCGGGCCGACGACGGCCGGGCGGATGGACTCCTACGTGGAGCAGTTCCAGGCGGCGGGCGGGTCGAAGGTGATGCTGGCCAAGGGCAACCGCAGCAAGCAGGTCACGGACGCGTGCGGCGCGCACGGCGGGTTCTACCTCGGCTCCATCGGCGGTCCCGCCGCGCGGCTCGCGCAGGACTGCATCAAGAAGGTCGAGGTCGTCGAGTACGAGGAGCTCGGGATGGAGGCGGTGTGGCGGATCGAGGTGGAGGACTTCCCGGCGTTCGTCGTCGTCGACGACAAGGGGAACGACTTCTTCCAGGCGCCGGCTGAGCCGCCGACGTTCTTGAACATTCCGGTGCGGGGTGCGGCGCAGCCGTAGCCGGTTTGGGCCCCCACCCCGCCCCTTCCCTCAACCCTCCGGGGGTAGGTGGGGGCGCGGGCCCCGGGCCCCTTATTGCGGGGCCTGCGGCCCCTGCGCCCCGCTTTGCGGCTATGTGCGGACCGTGGCCGGTTGCTCGCGCAGTTCCCCGCGCCCCTAAAGGCTCGTTCGTCTGCGGGTCGTGGCCGCTTCTCGCGCAGTTCCCCGCGCCCCTGAGGTAGTAGGCCGCAGCCGGAGGAACCAGCTCAGCCACAGGCTTTCAGGGGCGCGGGGAACTGCGCGACCAGCCCGGCACGGTCCGCAGGCGAAGTATCCGGCTGTCCGCCCGAGGCCTTCAGGGAAGGGGCGGGGTGGGGGGCCTCTCCAAGAACGCCAGGCGCGCGCGCTTCTCCGGCTTCGCCACCTCCTCCCCCAGCACGAACCCCGACCGCACCATCCGCTCGATGGACTTCACGTTCCGCACATCCGGCTCCACCACGATCCGCCGGACCGCCGGGTCCGAGAGGACGTAGCGGATCAGGGACCTCATCAGGGCCCCCGTGAAGCCGGGGCGCGCGGGGCCCGGCGCGGGGGCCACCAGGATGTGGATGCCGACGTCGCCCGGGCGCACCTCGTAGCACTCCCCCAGCGGATCCGCCCCGGGCTCGTACGTCTGGAACAGCCCCACCGGCTCGTCGTCCAGCAGGAGCAGGAACGCGTGGTGCGTGGGGAGGGAGTCCACGTACGCGTAGGTCTCCTCCACATGCGCGCGGTCCGCGTCCCGCATCCCCCAGAAGCGCGCCCTGTCCTGGGTCACCCAGGAATGGACCAGGTCCGCGTCACCGGCCGGGTCCAGCCGGCGCAGGCGGACCGTTCCGAAGTCCGGGACCTTCTCCTCGTAGACGTAGACGTAGACCTCACCGGACTGCTCGTACTCGTACATCGTCTCCCTGCTCAGGTCCTCCCACGCCGTCTCCACGCCCACCAGCTCCCCCGCCACCCACCGCTCCAGCTGGTCGCGGTGGTGCGGGCTCCCGGGGGCGCCCGACGCGCCGAACGGGACCACCCAGAGGCTGTTCTCGCGGGCGGCCAGATCCCAGACGTACCGCGCGGCCGGGCCACGCGCGCTGCGGTGGGTGAGGCCGGGGACGCTGCTCGTCGACAGGACGCAGTCGTGGTCGCCCGCCAGGCCCGGCCACTCCTCCCCGGCCGGGAGCGCCTGCCACGGGGCGAGCCGGTGGGCCTCGCCCCAGGGGCCGAACTCCCGCTCCTCGGACGCCACTTCCTCCAGCGCCGCCCGCACCGGCTCCACCCGGTCGGCCTGCGGCAGCAGCGACGTCGTCAGGACCGTCTCCAGCGCGAACGCGATCCTCGGCGTCAGCGCCAGCCAGGGCAGGAACAGGTCGGGCAGCGGCGGGAGTTCGGCGAGGTCCGCGAAGGACGGGTGGGCGGCCAGCGCCCGTACCACCCGCTCCCGTACCGTCGCGTACGCCGTCGCGTCCTCGGAGTCCGCGTCCATGCGCCGGTTCCAGCGCGTGAGGCGGTCGCGAAGCCCCGCCGCCCGGGGGGAGAGGCCGTCCAGCGACGCCAGGAGCGCCAGCAGCGGGCGCGCCGACGCCAGTTCCGTGTCCATGTGGATGGCGGACATCTGCGGAGGTGTCCAGTTGTGCGACGCCGAGAGCAGGGCCGCGATGCGGTCCGCCCGGTACGGGGGCGCGAACTCCACTCCCAGCGGCGCCGCCAGACCCCGCTGGTTGGCCATCACCGCCGTCCCGTCCACCTCCGCGCGCGGCATCGGGGCCCAGCCGGTCCAGGCGTGGGCCGCCTCCCACGCCGGGACGACCCGTACCCGGTTGGTCTCGTGGCGCAGCGGTACGCGGCCGGCCACCCGGTGCAGTGTGCCGCCCCGGGTGTCGGCGGCCTGGACCACGTTGACCGGTTCGACCCAGGTGTCGAAGGCGCGGTCGACGTCGTCGGCGGTACGGGCGCGCAGCAGCCCCGGGAGCGCGGCGAAGCCGAGGGCGGCGGTGACGCGGGGCGGGTGGCGCAGGCTGATGGCGTCGGGCGCGTCGGGGCCGCCGATGATCACCGGGCCCCGGTCCGTCTCGATCACCTCGACCGTCACCGGGGCCGCCCCCGCCACCTCCACGGTCTCCGTGTGGACGGCGGCCGGGGCCCAGCCGTCGGGGCCGAGCGCGCGGACCTCCGTACCGTCGCGGCGCAGGCGTTCGCGGTAGAGGTCCTGGTAGTCGGCCATGGCGTTGGTGATGGCCCAGGCGACCGAGCCGGTGTGGCCGAAGTGGGCGATACCGGGGACGCCGGGGACGGCGAGGCCGATGACGTCGAACTCCGGGCAGGCGAGGCGGATCTGCTGGTAGACGCCGGGGTCCTCGATGAAGCGGTGCGGGTCGCCCGCGATGATCGCGGCGCCGCTCGCGGTGTGCTCGCCGGTGACCAGCCAGCCGTTGGAGCCGGCGGTGCCGGGGCCGTCGGTGGCGAACAGCTCCACCGCCTCCGGGCCGAGCACGGCGACCGCCCGCTCGCGCCAGAGCTTGGTGGGGAAGCCCGCGAAGAGGATGTGGGTGGAGAGCCAGACGCCGAGCGGCGTCCAGGGCTCCCAGCGGCCGGGGGCCAGGCCGGTCCCGGCGAAGCCGGGGTGTGCGGCCGCCCCCTCGGCGAGCCCGTCGTTGACGCCCGCCACATACGCCGTGACCCACCGGGCCGTCTCCGCGTCCAGCGCCTCGAAGCACCGGCGGGCTGTGTCGGCGAGGCGGGCGCGGCGGGCGAAGACGTCCCAGCCGACCGCGTCGGGGCCGAGGAAGGCGGCCGTACTGCCCTGCACCCGGTGCCGTTCGACCTCCAGCTGCCAGGCCCGGTCCACGGCGGTGGCCCGGCCCTGTGCGTACGCCAGCTCCCGGGCGTCGGCCGCCCGCAGGTGCGGGATGCCACAGCTGTCGCGATAGACCTCGGCGCTCACGCCCGATCCCCTCCCTGTAAGTTAGGACAGCCTAACCTTAAGGGAGGGGACGGTCATGCGGAGGCGGGGGTTCGGAAACAGGCTCCTACGCGAAGCGCTGCGACGGGGAGCCGTCGCACGGGCGCAGCGTCAGCGGGTCCTTCGCCGCCGCCAGCGTGGCGCAGAGCCCGGTGGCCGCCGCCGGGCGCAGGGTGGAGCCGTCCCGGACGAACTCCTGGTTGGCGCCGCCGTGGCAGTTCCAGATGATCAGCCTGGCCCCGGCCGAGTACTTCGCGCCGGGCACGTCCAGACAGCGGTCCTGGGTGAGCTGGGTGTGCAGCGACCTGCGGGCGCCGTCGTACCACCAGCCCTGGTTGCGGCCGCCGTGGCAGTCCCAGCCGATCACGGCCGTGTCATTGGCGCTGGAAGCGCCGCTCACGTCCAGACAGCTGCCCGTCGAGGCGCTCTTGAGCGGCTGGTAGGCGTCGTCCCAGGCGAGCGGGTAGAGCACCGGGGCGCCGGTGGAGGCGGGGTCCGCGCAGCTCGCCTCGCGCAGGTCCGAGGCGTACACCTGGGTGAGGCAGGACGCGAAGGCGCCGTGGCCGCGGTAGTTGGGGTGGAAGGACTGGCGGACCGAGTTGGAGTCCGGCAGGCCGGGCTTGGAGAGGTCGATGTAGAGGCCGCGCGCCCAGGTGTCCTCCATGCACACCTCGTGGCCGTTGAACAGGCGCGAGTTGTCGAGGTAGACCGCACCGGTGGCGGCGGCGGCCTTGCGCATCCCGCGCTCGAAGGCGGGCACGGCGGTGTTGCGGCCCCAGACGGTGTCGGAGTCGTAGCCCAGGCCCCCGCAGACCAGCTTGCCGGGGAAGCCCGGGTTGTCGTGGAAGTCGGGGCCGATCGGGCTCGGGTAGCCCATCACGACCAGCTTGTAGTCGCCGTCGGCGTACCCGGCGTCGCGCATCACGGTCTTCAGGTCCTCGACGGTCGCCTCGACCTTCGGCACCAGGCCGTCGACCCGCGCCTGCCAGCCCGGTGCGTACTTCGACTCGCACGGGCCCTGGAGCAGCAGATACCGCTCCACGCAGTCGGTCATCACCGGCCCGAACTGGAGGTCGTCGTTGGCCCCCGCCACCAGCAGCACCATCTTGATGCGGGTGTTGCGGGCCTTGATGGCCAGGCTGTCGCTCTGGACGAGCTCGTCGGCGTACTGCTTCGAGCCGCCTATCCGGATGTTGCCGGTGTACGCGCCGGAACAGGCCACGTTGTACGTCTCGTCGGCGGGGATGCCCGTCCGGTGGATCGCGGAGTCGGGCGCCCGGTGGCACCAGTTGTCGGGGCCGTTGGTGCCGGCCTCGTAGCTGCCGACGCCCTCGCCGGAGATCTCGCTGTCGCCGAGCGAGATCAGCCCGGTCCTGCGCTGGTCCATGGGCCGCTCGGCGGAATCCCCGTACAGCTTGAGCGCCTCGGCGGCGCGGATCTTCTCCAGCTCGGGCGGAAGGGGGGTGGACTGTACCGTCGCCGCTGGTGCGGCCGCGGCCGTCGCCGTCATGCCGCCGAACGCGGCCGCCGCGGCCACAGCGGCCGCGAACGTACAGCGGAGTCTGTGCCTGGTGCGCCTCATTGCGCCTCCCCGGTGATGAGTTACCACCGGTATTTACCGGCCAGTAGGGCCGATGGGGAATAGCTAGAACAAGACAAGTGCTCAACTTTCCAAGGAGGTTCAGGGACATGAACGACAGTGAGTACCGCGTCGAGCACGACTCGATGGGCGAGGTGCGGGTCCCCGCGCACGCCAAGTGGCGGGCCCAGACCCAGCGGGCGGTGGAGAACTTCCCGATCTCCGGACAGCGGCTGGAGCGCGCCCACATCGAGGCGCTGGCCAGGATCAAGGCGGCCGCGGCGAAGGTCAACGCCGAACTCGGCGTGCTGGACGGGGACATCGCGAAGGCGATCGCGGAGGCGGCCGCGGAGGTCGCCGAGGGGCGCTGGGACGAGCACTTCCCGGTCGACGTCTTCCAGACCGGTTCGGGCACCTCGTCCAACATGAACACCAACGAGGTCGTGGCGACCCTGGCCGGTGAGCGGCTGGGCCGGGACGTGCACCCCAACGACCACGTCAACGCCTCGCAGTCGTCCAACGACGTCTTCCCCTCCTCCATCCACATCGCCGCCACGGCCGCCGTCACCGGCGATCTGATCCCGGCCCTGGACCACCTCGCCGAGGCGCTGGAGCGCAAGGCGGCCGAGTTCGCGGACGTGGTCAAGTCCGGTCGTACGCATCTGATGGACGCCACCCCCGTCACCCTCGGCCAGGAGTTCGGCGGCTACGCGGCGGCCGTGCGCTACGGCGTGGAGCGGCTGCGGGCCTCGCTGCCCCGGCTCGCGGAGCTGCCGCTCGGCGGCACCGCGGTGGGCACCGGCATCAACACCCCGCCCGGGTTCTCGGCGGCCGTCATCGCGGAGGTGGCGCGCACGACCGGGCTGCCGCTCACCGAGGCGCGCGACCACTTCGAGGCGCAGGGGGCCCGGGACGGCCTGGTGGAGACGTCCGGCCAGCTCCGCACGATCGCCGTCTCGCTCACCAAGATCTCCAACGATCTGCGCTGGATGGCGTCCGGGCCGCGCACCGGGCTCGCCGAGATCAACCTGCCCGACCTCCAGCCGGGCTCCTCGATCATGCCCGGCAAGGTCAACCCGGTGATCCCGGAGGCCGTGCTGATGGTCGCCGCGCAGGTGACCGGCAACGACGCCACGGTGGCGGCGGCGGGCGCGGCCGGCAACTTCGAGCTGAACGTGATGCTCCCGGTGATCGCCAAGAACCTGCTGGAGTCGGTGCGGCTGCTCGCCAACGCCTCCCGGCTGCTGGCCGACCGCACCGTCGACGGCATCACCGCCAACCGGGAGCGGGCGCGGGAGTACGCGGAGTCCTCGCCCTCGGTGGTCACCCCGCTCAACAAGTACATCGGGTACGAGGAGGCCGCGAAGGTCGCCAAGAAGTCGCTGGCCGAGCGGAAGACCATCCGCGAGGTGGTCCTGGAGGGCGGTTATGTCGAGCGCGGCGACCTCACCGAGGCGCAGCTGGACGAGGCCCTCGACGTCCTGCGGATGACCCGGCCCTGAGCCGCGGGGCCTGGGGCGATGACCGGGCGGTGACCGCGGCCGTGACGCGGGTCGCAGCGCGGTCTTGACCGTGCTCCTAGGATCTGCGCATGACAGGTACCGGAGGCATGCACCACTGGGCGCCGGGGGACCAGATCCTCTGGCGCTACCGCGGCAATGCCCCCGCCCTGAGGAGCAGCGTCCACATCTGCCGCCCGGTGACCGTCGTCCAGGACACCGACGAGCTGCTGGCGGTGTGGATGGCGCCGGGCACCGAGTGCGTCAAGCCGGTGCTCGCCGACGGCACCCCCGTGCACGAGGAGCCGCTGGCCACCCGCTACACCGCCCCGCGCACCACGGAGCGCGCGCGCTGGTTCGGCACCGGGGTGCTCAAGCTCGCGCGCCCCGGGGAGCCCTGGTCGGTCTGGCTGTTCTGGGAGCGGGGCTGGCGCTTCCGGAGCTGGTACGTGAACCTGGAGGAGCCGCGCACGCGGTGGTCGGGCGGGATCGACTCCGAGGACCACTTCCTCGACATCTCCGTCTACCCGGACCGCACCTGGCAGTGGCGGGACGAGGACGAGTTCGCGCAGGCCCAGCGGGTGGGACTGATGGACGCGGCCCAGGCCCGGCGGGTCCGGGCGGCCGGGGCGGCGGCGGTCGAGGTGATCCGCGCGTGGGGCAGGCCTTTCTCGGACGGGTGGGAGGAGTGGCGCCCCGATCCGCGGTGGCCGGTTCCGGCGCTCCCGGCGGACTGGGATCGCACCCCGGCGCATATGCCGTCGTGAGACCCTTGATGCGCCCCCGGGGTTCAAACGTAGGATCGTCCTCCGCAAGGCTGCGCATCGACAACGAGGGAACCCAGGGCGCAAATTGACCGTATGTCACCTCAAGGGGGGTCGGGACGTGAGGGGTGTCGCGGCCGCCCGTGGAGCGGGTATACCGCACGAAGCGACTGCTTCGCGCATCCTTGCCCTGCCTCCAGGACGGTGGATGTCTCACTCCGGACGGACGGAACCCGACGCGTGACGGAGCACCAGCCCACTTCGCACGAGAGCCGGCACCAGGAGCAGCTGGCCCGGCCTCCTGAGCCGGCGCGTCCGCGCCCGGACCAGCCGGGTGCGGGCTCCGCCGCGCACTCCGCCGTGCCCGCTCCCCAGGTCGCCGCTCCGGCCGCCCGGCGGGGCCAGGCCCGGGCGGCCACCGCGTCCGTGCCCGGCCAGCCCGAGCCGGGCTCGCGCGAGCTCGCCCGCGACCTGGGTGCGGCGGCGACCGCGAGCGCGATGGGGGTGCCGCCCGGACGGGGTCCCTCGGAGTCCTCCGCCGAGGCGCCGCCCGGCGCCCCGGCCGCCGGGGCCGGCGGTGGCGGCGGCGAGGTGCCCGTCGGGGACGGCGCGGCGGTGGCCCGCCGCGAGGGCGACCGGCTGCGCTTCGTGGGCGCCGCGACCCGCCGGATCGCCCGGGGCATAGACCTCGACGAGATCGTCCTGGGGCTGTGCAGGGCCACCGTGCCGACCTTCTCGGACGCGATACTCGTGCATCTGCGCGACCCGCTGCCGGTCGGGGACGAGCGGCCCGCCAGCCCCTTTGTGCTGCGGCTGCGCCGAACCGACCGTTTGCGTTTAGTCGACGAGTCGCTCCAGGAGCCGGAGGCGCTCGACGCCCTGTCCCTGCTGAACGCCCAGACCGACCTGACCCCGGCCGCCGAGCTCTGCGAGGTGCGCACCGGCGGCGCCCTCGCCGAGGTGCTGCGCGGGGTGCGGCCGGTCTTCGGCGACTCCGTGCCCGCCCGGCTCGCCCTGGCCGAGCTGCTCGGCCCGGACCGCCCGGTCCCCGGCGGCCACCGCACGATACTCGCCCCGCTCCGGGGCCGGCGCCGCGTGATCGGCGCCGCCGTCTTCGTACGGGGCCTGGAGCGGCCCGCCTTCGAGGCGAACGACCTGCTGGTGGCGGCCCAGTTGGCCACCCACACCGCGCTCGGCATCGACAAGGCCGTGCTGTACGGGCGCGAGGCGTACATCGCCGACGAGCTCCAGCGGACCATGCTGCCGGACTCGCTTCCGCAGCCCACCGGGGTGCGGCTCGCCTCGCGCTATCTCCCGGCCGCCGAGACCGCCCGGGTCGGCGGCGACTGGTACGACGCGATCCCGCTGCCCGGCAGCCGGGTCGCCCTGGTCGTCGGCGACGTCATGGGCCACTCGATGACCTCGGCCGCGATCATGGGCCAGCTGCGCACCACCGCGCAGACCCTGGCCGGGCTCGACCTGCCGCCCCAGGAAGTGCTGCACCACCTCGACGAGCAGGCCCAGCGCCTCGGTACCGACCGGATGGCGACCTGCCTCTACGCGGTGTACGACCCGGTCGCGCACCGGATCACCATCGCCAACGCGGGCCATCCGCCGCCGGTCCTGCTGCACCTGGGCGGGCGCGCCGAGGTGCTGCGGGTGCCGCCGGGCGCGCCGATCGGCGTGGGCGGGGTGGACTTCGAGGCGGTCGAGCTGGACGCCCCGGCGGGCGCCACCCTGCTGCTGTACACGGACGGGCTGGTGGAGTCCCGGCTGCGCGACGTGTGGACCGGCATCGAGCAGCTGCGCGAGCGCCTCGCCGCCACCGCCCAGCTGACCGGCCCGGACCACCCGCCGCCGCTGGAGGCGCTCTGCGACGACGTCCTGGACATGCTGGGCCCCGGCGACCGGGACGACGACATCGCGCTGCTCGCGGCCCGCTTCGACGGGATCGCGCCGAGCGACGTGGCGTACTGGTTCCTGGACCCGGAGGACTCGGCCCCCGGCCGGGCCCGGCGGCTGGCGAGGCGCGCCCTGGACCGCTGGGGTCTTCAGGAGCTCACGGACTCGGTGGAGCTGCTGGTCAGCGAGGTGGTCACGAACGCCGTGCGGTACGCGGAGCGCCCGGTGACCCTGCGGCTGCTCAAGACGGACGTCCTGCGCTGCGAGGTCGGCGACGACTCGCCGCAGCTGCCCCGCCAGCGGCGGGCGCGGGACACCGACGAGGGCGGGCGCGGGCTCTTCCTGGTGAACCGATTGGCCAGGCGGTGGGGCGCCACCCGGCTCTCCGGCGGCAAGGTGGTCTGGTTCGAGCTGGCGACCCGTCCCTGAGCCGGGCCACCCCCCGGAGGCGTCGGCCCCCCACCCGGACGGGTGGGGGGCCGACGCGTGTCCGAAGGCGGGGCTACGGCGTGTCGCCGCCGCCCTGGGTGGCGCCGCCGTCGGTCGTGCCGGTGATGGTGCCCCCGCTCGTCTGGCCACCCGTGGTCTGCCCGCCGGTCGTCTGGCCGCCGGTCGTCTGACCGCCCGTGGTCTGACCGCCGGTCGTCTGGCCACCGGTGGTCTGCCCGCCGGTCGTCTGGCCGCCCGTCGTCTGGCCCCCGGTGGTCTGACCGCCGGTCGTCTGGCCCCCGGTCGTCGGCGGCTTCGGCGGCGTCTTCGTCGGCGTGTGCGAGGGCGTCTTGGACGGCGTCTTCGACGGCGTGTGCGAAGGCGTGTTGGACGGGGTCCCCGACGGCGTGCTGGACGGCGTCTCGTCCGGCTGCTTGGCCGCGCCCTGGTCGGTGTCCAGGTCGAACTCGGAGTCGTCGCTGCCGACCGCGTCGAAGGTGTACGCGGCCCAGATCTTCGCCGGGATGGCGCCACCGTTGATACGGCCGTGGGCGGGGCCCTCGTTGCCGGTGGCGCCCGCGATGCTCACCTGGCCGCCCTTGGGCACCGTGTGGCCGTCCACCTGGCGCGGCTCGGCGGCCTCGCCCCACAGGCCGACGGAGGTCACCAGCGACGGCGTGTACCCGGTGAACCAGGCCGACTTGTTGTCGTCGGAGGTACCGGTCTTGCCCGCCACCGGCTGGCCGTCGCGGTTGTCCGCGTCCCGGACCGACTTCTTGGCCGTACCGTCGTCGACCACACCGGTGAGCACCGAGGTGACGGCGTCCGCCGCGTCACGGCTGATCACCTGGTCGCCGATCGGGTCCGGCTTGTTGTACTTGGCGGCCTTGTGCTGGGCGGACTTGACGATGGACGGCGTGACCTTCTTGCCGTGGTTGTCCAGCGTGGCGTACGCGCCGGCCATCTCCATCGGGCTGGCGCCGTAGGAACCCAGCGTCATGGCGGGCTCGGCGCCGACGCCCTTCATGTGGTTGAGGCCGAGCGCGACGGCGGTGTCCCGCAGCTTCGACAGCCCCACGTCCACGCCCATCTGCGCGAAGACGCTGTTGACGGACTTGTTCATGGCCGTCTGGACGGTGATGGGGCCGTAGCTCACGTCGTCCTCGTTGGGCGGCGCGTAGCCCTTGCCGCCCTCGCCCTTCACCGGGCGCTTGTTGTCACCGTTGTAGATGGTGTTGGCCCGGATCTCCTTGCCGTCCTGCGTCTCGGACTTCTCGTTGAGCGCGGCGGCGAGGATCAGCGGCTTGAAGGTCGAGGCGGGCTGGTAGGTGGCCGTGGTGGCGTTGCTGATCTGGTGCTTCATATAGTCCTGGCCGCCGTACAGCGCGACGACCGAACCGGTCTTGGGGTCCACCGAGACGGCGCCCGCCTGGATGTCCTGGTCGACCTTGCGCTTCTTCTTGTCCAGCTTGCTGGTCAGCTCCTGCTTCACCGAGTCCTCCAGGAGCTGCTGCTTCCTGGGGTCGATGTTGAGGGTGATGGTCCAGCCGCCCTTGGCCAGGTCCGCCTCGCTGATGCCGTTGTGCACCATCTCGGCCTTGGCCGCCCGGACCAGATAGCCGGTCTGGCCCTCCATGCCCGGGTCGGGCTTGGGCTCGATCGGCACCGGGAACTTCATCGCCGCCCGCTGGGCCGCGTCCAGCTCCTTCATCTTGACCATGTTGTCGAGGACGTAGTTCCAGCGGTTGGTGACCAGCCGCTTGCCCGTCGCCGAGGCCACCGCCCAGTCGTACTGGCTGGGCGCCTGGAGCAGCGCCGCCAGATAGGCGCCCTGCTCGACGGTCAGCTTGGCGGAGTCCACTCCGTAGTACGCCTGTGCCGCGGCCTGGATGCCGTAGGCGTTGCGGCCGTAGAAGCTGGTGTTGATGTAGCCGGCCAGGATCTCCTTCTTGGAGTACTTCTGGTCGACCTTGAGGGAGATCACCAGCTCCTTGAGCTTGCGGGTGACCGTCTGGTCCTGGCTCAGGTAGAAGTTCTTGACGTACTGCTGGGTGATGGTCGAGCCACCCTGCTTGCCCTTGCCGGAGAGGGTGTTGACCAGGCCTCGGGTGGTGCCCTTGAAGTCGACGCCGGAGTCCTTGTAGAAGGACATGTTCTCGGCGGCGACGAAGTCCAGCTGGACCTTCTCGGGGATCTTGTCGAGTCCGACGACCTCGCGGTTGAGCTGACCGGTCCGGGCGATGATCTTTCCGTTGGAGAGCTTGTAGACGTTGCTCTCCATCTGCGCCTGGGCGTTCGCCTCCGGGATCGGCGTCATCAGATAGATGATGTAGAAGCCGCCCATACCGAGCAGGACGAGCCCGAAGAAGGTGCCGAGCATCTTCTTCCAGGTGAAGAGCCTGCGTATTCGGCCGCCCTTCGTCTGCTTGGTCCGGCGCGCACCGCGCTGCCGGGCCCGCCGCTCTTCCGCTCGGCCCATAACCTCAGTCGCTCGCCTTCTTGACTCGCCAGATCAGCTAAGAAAACTAACACCGCACCTGTGGACAAAGAGGAGCCCATCACGTCTTTTCCGTACGTGACAATCAGCACCCAGCCCATGGGAACCGACTGACAAACGGCCCCGAGGGTTGCCAGAGCGCAGGATCCTGCCCTTTTTTGCCTAGGAATGTCATGTTCCTCAAGGGGCTATGCACCAGGCGTATACACACCGCGTATACCTAGTGCGTATAGTCCTCCCCATGTCACTCGGCCCGTCCTCCCCGTCGTCCGCGCCCCTGCTCCGTGCGAGCGGGCTGCGCAAGGCCTTCGGCGCCACGCCCGCCCTCGACGGCGCGGACTTCGCCCTGTGCCCCGGCGAGGTCGTCGCCGTCATGGGCCCGTCCGGGTCCGGGAAGTCGACGCTGCTGCACTGCCTCGCCGGGATCGTCCGGCCCGACGCGGGGACGATCACCTACGAAGGCCGTGAGCTGACCGCGCTGGACGACGCCGGACGCTCGGCGCTGCGCCGCCGCGACTTCGGGTTCGTCTTCCAGTTCGGCCGGCTGGTGCCGGAGCTCACCTGCCTGGAGAACGTGGCGCTGCCGCTGCGCCTCGACGGGGTGCGCCGCAAGGACGCCGACCGCGCGGCCCGGGAGTGGCTGGAGCGCCTGGAGGTCGCCTCGGTGGCCGGGCGCCGCCCCGACCAGATATCCGGCGGCCAGGGCCAGCGCGTCGCCGTCGCCCGCGCCCTGGTCACCGCGCCCCGCGTGGTCTTCGCCGACGAGCCGACCGGCGCACTCGACTCGCTCAGCGGCGAGCTCGTGATGCGGCTGCTCACCGAGGCCGCCCGGGAGACCGGCGCGGCCGTGGTCCTGGTCACCCACGAGGCCCGGGTCGCCGCCTACTCGGACCGCGAGATCACCGTCCGCGACGGCCGCTCCCGCGACCTCACCCTCGCCCCGGCCGGTGCCCGGTGACCCGCCGTCCGCGCGAGCTGGCGCTGGGCGCCAAGTTCGCCGTCACCGGTGGCCGCGAGGGCTGGATCCGTACGCTGCTCACCGCACTCGGCGTCGGGCTCGGGGTCGCGCTGCTCTTCGCGGCCGCCTCCATCCCGCACGTCAACCAGGCGAGCAGCGCCCGCGGGGACGCCCGGGTGCCGGCCGCCTCCGGCAGCAAGAAGGCGTTCGAGCGCTCCGACTCCTCGCTGCTCTTCGACATGGTGGGCACCGAGTACCACGGCGAGTCCATCGGCGGCCTGCTGCTGCGCCCCGAGGGCGCGCACCCCGCCGTACCGCCGGGCCTGCGCGCGGTGCCCCGGCCCGGCGAGATGGCCGCCTCGCCCGCCCTGCGCGAGCTGCTCGACT
Source organism: Streptomyces crystallinus (assembly GCF_039521265.1). NCBI lineage: Bacteria > Bacillati > Actinomycetota > Actinomycetes > Kitasatosporales > Streptomycetaceae > Streptomyces > Streptomyces crystallinus. The sequence goes on from NZ_BAAACA010000004.1 coordinate 42,438, forward strand.
CCCCCAAGGGCGAACTGCTGCGCCGGCGGCTGCCGTTCAAGGTGACCGCGAGCATCGGCGACGCCGGGCTCCTCGACCCCCGCGAGCTCTTCTTCTACGCGGGCAGCGACAGGCTGAGCACGGCCACCGGCGCCACCCGGACCGACGCCTTCGGCGGCGAGGTGGTGAAACTGCCGCTCAACCCGGTGCTGGTGGCGCTCACGGTCGTCTCCTGCGTCGTCCTGCTGATGCCGGTGGTCATCTTCATCGCCACCGCCGTACGGTTCGGCGGCGAGCGCCGCGACCGGCGGCTCGCGGCGCTGCGGCTGGTCGGCGCGGACACCGCGATGACCCGGTGGATCGCGGCCGGGGAGGCGCTCGCGGGCTCGGCGCTCGGCCTGCTGCTGGGGGCGGTGTTCTTCCTCCTCGGCCGTGAACTCATCGGCGGCGTACGGTTCTGGAGCTTCGCGGCCTTCCCGGCCGACTTCACCCCGGACCCGCTGCTCGCCGTGCTCGTCCTGCTCGCCGTGCCGCTGGCGGCCGTGGTGGTGACCCTGTTCACGATGCGCTCGGTGGCCGTGGAGCCGCTGGGTGTCGTACGGGCGGTCAAGCCCCGCAGGCGCAGGCTGTGGTGGCGGCTGCTGCTGCCCGCCGCCGGGATCGGCGTCCTCGCGCTGTCCCCCAGGGCCGGCGTGGACCAAGGCGTGACCGACCCCAACCTGGTGGCCCTCGGCGCGATCCTCACCCTGACCGGACTGGCCACGCTGCTGCCGTGGCTGGTGGAGGCGGCGGTCGCCAGGCTGCGCGGCGGCCCGGTCGCCTGGCAGCTGGCCGTCCGCAGGCTCCAGCTCAGCGGCGGCACCGCCGGGCGGGCCGTCGCGGGCATCACCGTGGCGGTGGCGGGCGCGATCTCCCTCCAGATGATGACCACCGGCATCCACGCCGACTTCGTCCGCACCACCGAACAGGACCCCAGCCGCGCCCAGATCGACGTGGTGGCGAACTTCCCGAGCGGCGAGCGCGCCCAGCGGATGATCCACGACTTCCGCGCCACGAAGGGCGTCGAGGCGGTCATCGGCACGGTCGAGACCTACGCCACCCGGCCCGGCCACTACCCCGAGGGCGAGATCCGGCCCACCACCGTGCTGACCGTGGGCGACTGCGCCACCCTCAGCGAGCTCGCCCGTATCCCCTCCTGCCGCGACGGGGACACCTTCGTCGTCCACCCCGAGGGCGACAAGCGGCTGAGCGGATGGGTGGACAGGACAGCGCGGCCCGGCGAGGCGGTCAACCTCGACACCACCTCCGACTACGACCCCTCGGTGAAGCCGTATCTGTGGACGCTGCCGAAGTCGGCCCGCCCGGCCGTCTCGCGGCCCGACCCGATGGGCGAGCACCGGCACGGCATCTTCGCCACCCCGGGCGCCGTCGACGTCGCCCGGCTGCCCTCGGCCGAGACCAGGGCCATGGTCCGGGTGGACCGCGAGGTGCCGGACGCCGCCGAGTACGTACGCAACACGGCCGCCGCCATCGACCCGGCGATGACCGTGCGCACCATCGACAACATCGACCGAGACAGGCAGTACGCCAGCGTCCAGAGCGGGCTGCGGACCGGGGCGATCGCCACCATGCTGCTGATCGCGCTGAGCCTGCTCGTCTCGCAGATCGAGCAGCTGCGCGAGCGCCGCCGGCTCCTGTCGGTCCTGGTGGCCTTCGGCACCCGGCGCTCCTCGCTGGCCCTGTCCGTGCTGTGGCAGACCGCCGTGCCCGTCGTCCTCGGGGTGGTGCTCGCGGTCGCGGGCGGCACCGCGCTGGGCGTGGCCCTGCTCGACATGGTCGGCAAGCGGGTCACCGACTGGTGGCTTTTCCTGCCGCTGGCGGGCACCGGTACCGTCGCCGTCCTGGTGGTGACGCTGCTCAGCCTGCCCCCGCTGTGGCGCCTGATGCGCCCCGACGGACTCCGTACCGAGTGATCCACCCGTCCGCCGACGTAACCGCAGAAAGGCATCTGAGCATGTCCATCGGCCACACTCTCCTCGGACTCCTCGAGTCGGGCCCGCGCCATGGGTACGACCTCAAGCGCGCCTTCGACGAGAAGTTCGGGCACGACCGCCCGCTGCACTACGGGCAGGTCTACTCGACCATGTCGCGCCTGCTGAAGAACGGCCTCGTGGAGGTCGACGGCGTGGAGGCCGGCGGCGGCCCCGAGCGCAAGCGGTACGCGATCACCGAGGCCGGCATCACCGATGTCGAGGCCTGGCTCAAGCAGCCGGAGAAGCCCGAGCCGTACCTCCAGTCGACGCTCTACACCAAGGTCGTCCTCGCCCTGCTCACCGGCCGCAGCGCCGGGGACCTGCTCGACACCCAGCGCGCCGAGCATCTGCGGCTGATGCGCATCCTCACCGACCGCAAGCGCCGCGGCGACCTCTCCGACCAGCTGATCTGCGACCACGCCCTGTTCCATCTGGAGGCGGACCTGCGCTGGCTGGAGCTGACCGCCGCCCGCCTCGACCAGCTCGCCACGGAGGTACGCGCATGACGCCCGCCGGCTCCCTGCTGTTCGCCAAGGACCTGCGCAAGTCGTACGGGCCCACGCCCGCGCTCGACGGCGCCGAGTTCTCCATCCACCCCGGCGAGGTCGTCGCCGTCATGGGCCCCTCCGGCTCGGGCAAGTCGACGCTGCTGCACTGCCTGGCCGGGATCGTCACGCCCGACTCCGGCTCCATCGTCTACGACGGCCGCGAGCTGTCGTCGATGAAGGACGCGGAGCGCAGCGCGCTGCGCCGCAGCGAGTTCGGCTTCGTCTTCCAGTTCGGCCAGCTGGTGCCCGAGCTGACCTGCGTGGAGAACGTGGCGCTGCCGCTGCGGCTGACCGGGGTGCGGCGCAAGGAGGCCGAGCGCACCGCGCTGAGCTGGATGGAGCGCCTGGAGGTCGACGACCTGGGCGGCAAGCGGCCCGGCGAGGTCTCCGGCGGCCAGGGCCAGCGCGTGGCGGTCGCCCGCTCGCTGGTGACCTCGCCGCGGGTGGTCTTCGCGGACGAGCCGACCGGCGCGCTCGACTCGCTCAACGGCGAGCGCGTGATGCAGCTGCTCACCGAGGCCGCCCGGTCCGCCAACGCGGCCGTCGTCCTGGTCACCCACGAGGCCCGGGTCGCCGCCTACTCCGACCGGGAGATCGTCGTACGCGACGGCAAGTCCCGCGACATGATGCTGGAGCACTCCGTATGAACCGCCTGCGGGATCTCGCCCTGGGCGCCAGGTTCGCGCTCACCGGAGGCCGTGAGGGGTGGACGCGCACGCTGATGACGGCGGTCGGCGTCGGCCTCGGTGTGGCCCTGCTGCTCGCCACCACCGCGCTGCCGGGCGCGCTCTCGGCGCGGGACGCACGCGACAACGCCCGCAACGACTACGGCGCCGGGGACCAGATACCCGCGGCCGCCGACACCCTGCTGATCGCCCGTACCGACACGGTCTTCGACGGCGAGGACATCCGCGGCCGGCTGCTCCAGCCGGAGGGCGACCGAGCGCCGGTGCCGCCGGGGCTCTCCGGCCCGCCCGCGCCCGGCACGATGGTGGTCTCGCCCGACCTGCGCGACCTGCTGAACTCGCCCAAGGGCAAACTGCTGCGCGAGCGCGTCCCGTACAAGATCACCGGTACCGTCGCCGACGCCGGTCTGCTGGGCCCGCACGAGCTCGTCTACTACGCGGGCAGCGACCAGCTCAAGGGCCGGCAGGCGCTCAACGCGGAGCGCGTCGACATCGAGCGGCTCAAGTCCTTCCCTCAGAAGAAGCCCTCCGAGCCGATCGACCCGATCCTCGCCCTGCTCATCGTGATCATCTTCGTGGTGCTGCTGCTGCCGGTCGCGGTCTTCATCGCGGCGGCCGTACGGTTCGGCGGCGACCGGCGCGACAAACGGCTCGCGGCGCTGCGCCTGGTGGGCGCGGACAGCCGGATGACCCGCTGGATCGCGGCGGGCGAGGCGCTGGCGGGCTCGGTCCTGGGACTCGTACTGGGCACGGTGTTCTTCCTGATCGCCCGCCAGTACATCGGCGAGGTCACCATCGCCCGCCTCAACGTCTTCCCCGCCGACCTCGACCCCAGCCCGGGCCTGGCCCTGCTGGTGGGCGTGGCGGTGCCGGCGGCGGCGGTCGGGGTGACGCTGTTCGCGCTGCGCGGTGTGGTGATCGAACCGCTGGGTGTCGTACGGACGTCGGTGCCGCGCCCGAGGCGACTGTGGTGGCGGCTGCTGCTGCCGGTGGTCGGTCTCGGCCTGCTCGTCCCGATGTTCGACAAGGGCCGCGACCAGGGCTTCTACAACCAGGGCCAGGTGATCGGCGGTACGGTCCTGCTCCTCATCGGCGTGACGGCGCTGCTGCCGTGGCTGATCGAGACGGTGGTGCGGCGGCTCGGCGGGGGCGGGGTGGGCTGGCAGCTGGCGGTCCGCCGCCTCCAGGTGAACTCGGGCGCGGCGGCCCGGCTGGTGAACGGCATCGCGGTGGCGGTGGCCGGGGCGATCGCGCTCCAGATGCTCTTCAGCGGCATCGAGGGCGACTATGTGACCGCCAGCGGCGAGGACACGGGCCGGGCCCAGATGGTGGTCCCGATGCCCACGAACCTGTCCCAGGCCGAACAGCGGCGCCGCGAGGAGAACGTGAAGGCGGTGCCGGGGGTGACGGGCACGACGACGCTCGGCAACGTCGGGCTGCGCACCGACGCGCGGAACCCGGACGACGAGAAGTACGTCGAGATGGCGGTCGGCGACTGCCGGGCGCTGCGCGAGGTGGGCGAACTGCCCTCCTGCAAGGACGGCGACGTGTTCGTCACCACCGGGGGCGACTACGGCGGGGACGGCGCGGTGCCCGGCGCGAAGCTGTTCTTCGAGACGCCCGGCAGCTCCGACCGCCGCGCCCAGACGCCGTACACGGTGCCGCTTTCGGCGCGCACGGTGCCGGCGCGGGTGGATCCGCTCGGCACGAAGCGGGGTGGCCTGCTGGCCACGCCGGGCGCGATCCGCGCGTTCGGCAAGGCCCGTGTCTCCTACACGACGTACGTGACGACGCGGCCGGGCGACGCGCTGGTGGCCGACCGGGTGCTCAACACGGCGTGGGCGGACGACCCGTTCACGCGGGCGCGGGTGCTCAACGACCAGAAGACCGCGTCGAGGTTCGCGGGGGTGCGGCGGGGGCTGTACATCGGCGCGGCGGCGGTCCTGATGCTGATCGGCACGAGCCTGCTGGTCTCCATGCTGGAGCAACTCCGCGAACGCAAACGCCTTCTGTCGTCCCTGGTCGCCTTCGGCACCCGCCGCACGACCCTGAGCTGGTCGGTCCTGTGGCAGACGGCGGTCCCGGTCACCCTGGGCCTCACCCTGGCCACGGGGGTCGGCCTCGGCCTCGGAGCGGTCCTGCTCCGCATGGTCGGCCATCCGATCCTCGTCGACTGGCCGTCGGTGCTGGCGATGGTGGGGATCGGGGCGGGCGTGGTGGTCCTGGTGACGGCCCTGTCCTTGCCACCGCTGTGGAGGCTGATGCGGCCGGACGGACTGCGGACGGAGTAGGTGCCCGGCCTTTGTCTGCGGGTGAGTGGTGGGTTGCTCGCGCAGTTCCCCGCGCCCCTTAGGTAGTCCCTGGCAGCCAGAGAACGCAGCTCAGCCCCGGAGCTTTTAGGGGCGCGGGGAACTGCGCGATCAGCCCGCCACCGGCTCGCAGACGAAAGCGCAGCCCCGCCCGGGCCGGGCCCCCGGAGGGTTTAGGGAAGGGGCGGGGAGGGGCACACCCGTACGGGCAACACCGACATCGCCCCCCGCAACGCCCCCGCGAACTCCTCGAACTCCCCCTGCCGCGCAGCCCCCGCCCGCACCACCAACGCCACCCGCCGAGAAGGCGCGGGCTCCGCGAAGTACCCCGTGACCAGCCGGTCGTTGCGCGACGTCTCCACCCGTACAGCCGTTCGCGGCAGCAACGTCACCCCCAACCCACCCGCCACCAACTGCACCAGCGTGGCCAGCCCCGCCGCAGTCGTGGTCACGGCCGCCCCCTCCTCCCGCCCCGCCTCCCGGCAGATGTCCAGCGCCTGGTCCCGCAGGCAGTGGCCCTCGTCGAGCAGCAGCAGGTCCAGCTCGCGCAGGGCCTCGCGCGGCACGTCCTCCCGCCCGCCCAGCCAGTGGTCGCGCGGCATCACGAGCACGAAGTCCTCGTCGAAGAGCGGGAGTTCGAGGACGCCGGGGACGCCCAGCGGGACGGCGAGGAGCAGCACGTCGAGCCGCCCGGCCGCGAGGCCGTCGAGGAGCGAGGACGTCTGCTCCTCGTGGACCTGGAGGTCCAGCTCCGGATACCGCTCGTGCACCAGGCGCAGCACCGTCGGCAGCAGATACGGCGCCACCGTGGGAATCACCCCGAGCCGCAGCACCCCGGTGAACGGCGCCCGTACCGCCTCCGCCTCCTCGATCAGCGCCCCCACCGCGTCCAGCACCGCCTTCGCCCGCACCGCGAGCCGTTCCCCGGCGGGCGACAGGAGCACCCGGCGCGTGGTGCGCTCCAGGAGCTGCACCCCGAGCGCCTCCTCCAGCGCGGAGACCGCCCCGGACAGCGCGGGCTGGCTCATTCCGATCGCCGCCGCCGCGTCCCGGAAGTGCAGATGCTCAGCCACGGCCGCGAACGCCCGCAGCTGCGCCAGGCTCGGCTGCTTCACGGGCCGTACGGGCTTCACGACCGGCCTCACGGCCTTCACCGGGCCCCCCGCTCCACCACTGCCACCCGCTCCGCCACTGCCGACCTCTCCGGCCACTCCCCTATTACCAGCCACTGATAAGCACCTCCGATCACGATGACCGAGTCTAGCTATTTCCCTGATCAATGCCTCCTGTGACACCATCGCTAATCCGTCCAACCCCCAGGGAAGCCCCCAAAAGGGATCCTTCCCGAACGCAAGGAGAGCGCGTGCTCACTGTCGGTGACAAGTTCCCCGAGTTCGACCTGACCGCCTGCGTGTCGCTGGAGAGCGGCAAGGAGTTCGAGCAGATCAACCACAAGACCTACGAGGGCAAGTGGAAGATCGTCTTCGCGTGGCCGAAGACCACCTGGCAACCCTTTTTTTGGGACTTACTTAAGTGTGCACGGTAGACTCTCCTGAAGGCAGTCGAAGGGCTGTGACCTGCAACGATGCTGCCCGCACGGCCGCACGAGCAGGCTGAGAGGGGGACCACGTGATTCCAGTCGGCATGTACCGCCGAGTCTCTGAAGACAAGACCCTCAAGAGGGGGCCGTCGGCGTGGCGCGAGGTCGAGGAACAAGTCAAGGAGCAGGCCAGGGCCATACGCGTTATGGAGGCCGAGATGGGCAACGTCCAGATCGTCCGCGACTACTGCGACAACAACACGGTCGCATCCGATCCGTTCGTCGTCCGCGACGATTTCGAGGCTCTGCTGTCCGACATGGAAGCGGGGATCATCCACGGCGTGCTGTTCCTGCACAGTGACCGACTCGCACGCCTCCTCTATGACGCCGCCCGCATCAACCGCGTCTTCGAGATGCACCCCAACTACGTAGGCCGCAGCGTGGAGGGCGGTGTGGACCTCAGCACTGTCGAGGGCCGCACCATGTTTGCTATGCAGGCGACCATGGGAACGGCTGAGATCGGCAACACCAAGCGCCGAGTGACGCGAACGAACCGAGTGATTGCGCAGAAGGGCGTAATGCATGGTGGGCCCCGTCCTTTCGGCTGGAACGAGGATCGACGCACACTCCATCCGGAAGAGTCCCAACTCATCCGCAAGGCGCTTCTCGCCATCCCCGGCGGGTACAGGGTCGCGGACTTCCGCCGTGATCTCTGCGAATACGGTTACGAGCCTCGCAAGACCAAGCGATCCCGTGAGGGCACGCGGAAAGTTGAACACAGCACGGCTGAAGCCATGCTCATCAGCCCAAGAGTTGCAGGGCTGCGCTTCTACGTGCCCGAGGCGGAGCGCCGCCTTCAAAAGAAACGGCTGTGGCTTCCCGACTTTCTCGTTATTGTCGACGGCCTCCCCGTAAAAGGGGACTGGCAAGCTGTCGCCAGTCCCGACGAGTGGCGTCCCGCCGTAGATGAGATACGACGCCGCAAACAAGCCCAGCACGATGAACTCGGCATAGATCATGACACGAGCGTCAAATACCTGTGCTCCGGCATCGCCCGGTGCGGCAAGTGCATGGCCCCGATGTGGAGTAACCCCTATACGAAGGGAACCGGAGCCTACGAAAAATGGGGGTTCCGCTATCAATGTCAGTCGAACCACGGCGGTTGCGGAGGTGTCTCGCGAGTAGGCCCCCCGGTCGACGATCTCGTGGAGACAGCATTTCTTCAGGAAACACGGATGTCCCTTGGCCAGGACGTGGCTAGGGATAATGAGGTTGACGAATCCGTACACGATGCGCGACTCACGAGCATCGCCGAAGAGATTGCGGAAGTTACAGCGCGCCGCAAGGCAGGTCGCCTTAGCATGTCGGCCTCACTCGATGCTATTGAGGAGCTGGAGAAGGAGAGAAGCCTCCTCACTGCCCACCGCAGCAAACTAGCTCTAAGTAAGAGGCGGCAGAATCTCCTGACAACAGATGCCCTTGCAGACTGGGACGAGTTGACTATGTCAGAAAAGCGAACGAGATTGAGGGAAAGCATCCGGGCTGTCGTCATTCATCCCGCAGGGCGCGGCAAGCGATTCGATCCGGATCTCATCGAGATTGTCTGGGCTGAATAACACGCAAAGAGGCCCCCTCCCGATCGGGAGGGGGCCTCTTTGCGTTAGGTCTTCTTCAGTCCCCAGACCTTCATAACCCGAGCGCGCCATGTGTCATCGCGTTCAGGCGCCTTTGCTAGCTCGCGTTCTAGCCACTCTTCCTTAGTCAACCGTTAGTTACCCCGGGCCAGACGTAGGTTTGAATTAGATCAGTAATGTCAGTCGGAAAAACCGAGGTTGTCGAGAACTTCGCGGCAGGGCCGACAGATGCTTGTCTTGCCATTTGGCGTTGTAGTGTCTACTGCCTCAGCCTCGCTGCCCCAAGTCATGCATCCGGGACAGTAGTGGGCCGGAACAGGCACGAGTGTTTGTTCAGTCATGCTCACGCCCCTTCTTCGCCGAGGCCGCTTGCTACGTCCCAGAAGTCCAGAGCCATACGCTCTGCGGTAGGGATGGTGAACCCTGCGTCAATGGCGCTCCGGCGCACGATCTCGGCGTAGCGGATGACGGTCTCAGCTCCCTCGGCTGCGCGCTTGAACGCCTCTTCCTTGAGGGTGTCAGCAAGGCCCGTGGCGTCGAGGCCGAACAGGTAGGCGGCGAACTCGTCAGGGTCGGGCATGGGCCCGAGAGAGTCAGCAGTCACAGTCGTCCTTCCTGATGGTGTGAGTGAGCACGCGGGTGATGTAGCCGCACGTCCAAGCGGTGAGCGCGAACGCGGCTCCACAGGAGGTAGCGAGGATGACGTTGAACATGGTGGTTAGGCTCCGATTCGTTCGCTGATGACATAGGCCATGGAGGCGCCGGCCGCACCGTGATAGGTGGCGTCCGCGGCTGCGCTCGCCGCGGCAGATCCCATCCGCCCGGTCGAACCGTGTGCGGCCCTTTCCCGGCCTCGCTGATCTGTCTTGCTGTTCAGTCGCTCGGTGAGGCGGTCAATCGCCCGCTGGAGCTGCTTCTGCTCTGCGCTGCCGTGCAGAGGCTTCTCTTCGTGCAGGAAGGCCCGTTCTATGGCCGCCTGGTGCACGTCGGACAGACGGCTCATGGCTTCGTCGATGTCCCAGATGCTCAGGGCGATGCTGCTGGGGTCGTGGAGCACTCGGAGGAGATCCTCCTTGCGGTTGGGGATGAGTTCGCGGGCCTCCTCGCAGTAGTACGCGTGCTGAAGGACGTTGCGGACTTCCTTGGGGGTGTAGATCCACTCAGCGGTGTTGTACGTGTAGTGGAGGCGCTCGGCCTTGCAATGCTCGACGCCGATGCTCTGGAACACGGTGTAGAGGGCCCGGGGCTCATATGCCTCGAAGCGCTTGCGGCTCTCCCAGTACTTGAGAAGGATGTACTGCTCGATGTCGTCGGCTTCGCAGTACGAGTTTTCTCGGGCAAGGCGTGTAGCTGCCTTGCGTGCGGTGTTGATGATCTCTGGGTTGATCTGGGTCACTTGTAGCGTTCGCCCTCCACGAGGAATGAGCCGGTGCGGCTGACGGGGATGAGGTGGGGTGTGACGGTGGTGCCGTCGATGTGGAACAGGCCGAATGCGCTCTGCCAGTTAGCGAGTCGCTCGGGGCCGAGGTAGGCGGCCTGGGTGATGTCCATGAGGTGGCCGAGCTCGACCCCGGTAATGGTCTTGGTGCCTGCGGGGCCGGTGGTTTCGGAGATGATGCCTGCGCGGTGTGTGTGGCCCATGACGATGGAACGGCCGTACTTCCGAGCGGCGTTGATGGCGGTGCCGCCTGCGTAGCGGGCAAGGGAGATGCCGCGCGCGTGGCCGTGGATGGCGGACCAGCCGGGTGCGAAGTCGTATCGCGTGGGCTCGAAGCGCATGCCGTAGTCGTCCAGGCGGAGGAGCTTGTCCTCACGGAACGACTCTTCGTCGTACAGGGCGGGTGCGCGGTCGACGAGGTACTTCTGTGGGCGTTCTCCGTGGTTAGAGCCGAGCAAGGTGTACGGACCGTCGTATCCGGCTCGCAGGGGCTCAATGTGATGCCTGCGGGTGTATGCAGCTTCCTGCTGCACGGTCATGCCGTACTCAGCACGCTGGCCGGCCGACCACCTGCCAGGCGCCGTGTAGTCGTTGATGTCCCCGATGTTGATGACTTCGTCCGGCTGCGAGTCGTGAACGAAGCGGATGAGGTTGCGGTTGGCTCGCTTGTTCTCAAGGGGCATCTGAAGGTCCGATATGAGAACGATTCGCTTCGAGCGCTTGCTTGGTGCAAAGATCAGAAGCCCGCCATTTCAAGTAGTGCGGATGCACCGCTTTCGCGGTAGTAGTCATTCACGTCTGCCCCAGTGGGCATTTGTCGAGTGGTTGCGTGCTCATTCTTCTCTCGGATTGTGTCAGCGAGCTTGAGGCCTGCTTCGTCTCCGTCTGCGAGAGTAACGACCTCGCTGTATCCACGGATCAGCCGGTTGAAGATGGGTTTCCAGTTCTGTGCCCCCGCTACGCCGATGGCCGGGATTCCGGCCTGCCATGCGGTCATGGTGTCGATCTCCCCTTCACAGACGGCGATTCGGTTCACTGGGAGCGTGAGGGTGAGGATGTTGAAGACTTTGGCGTCGTCTCCGGGTTCACGGGTGTATTTGGTGTGCTTCTCGATGGTCTTGCAGTCGTGATCAGCTATGCACCTGTACCGGATGGCCACAGTGCCCTGCCGGTTCAGGTAGGGGATGGCTAGCAGGCCTGCGTAGCGTTCATGCCCCGAGAGTGGGTTTGCGACGTATCCGAGCCGAAAGGATCGAGCGCTGTCCGGGGATAGGCCCCGCTTCTTCAAATACTCGGCGGCGGGCGAGCCGTCCAGTTGGTTTTGATAGGTAGCTGCCGCCTGATCCAAATAGGCGATTCGCTGCTTCGACGGCGGCGAAAAAGTCAAGCCTTTCCTCTTCCATGATGACGCTCCAACTGTCGTGGCTGAAGTCGCAGCCGTGGCAGTAGATGACGTTTTCGTCGATGTTGATTGAGGCGCTGGCGGTGGAATCGTCATGGTCAGGTGTTGGGCACTTGCAGGGTTGCCACGTCCCGTTGTCCCGTCGGGGCGTCTCCCAGTCGGGGAAGTAGTGCGTCAATACGGCGACGATGGGGGGCTTTTCACTCGGCGTAGTAGGCATTGAGGAGTCGCGTTGCGAAGCTTCCGGGGAATACCCACGCTGCTCCTTCGGCGGGGGCTAGGTGTCGCTTGTAGATCAGGCAGGCTTCATCACCCGTGCCGTTGTTCTGCGCTTGCATGAGTGAGTCGTCAAGGTGCTTCCAGAGCTGGACGCGGTCGACAGCCTTGGCCTGTACGGTGAGTGGAACGTTCCCAATGTCGCCGCGGTCGTGAGATCCATAGATGGCTCCGTTCCGCTTTGCCTCTTCATATCCGAGGTTTCGGAAGACTTTTACGAGGTCGTTCTCCCAGTTGCGTCCTCTGGCTTTTACTGCGGCCCCGTTGGGCTGGGTAAGCTTGCGGGGTTTGGGGTTAGCCAATGATTTGCATCCTTTCCGGCTGCCACTGGAGGCGCGCGAAGGTGAAGCCTGAGGCATCGGCCTTGCCGCCTCGGTTCTTGACGTTGGACACCCGCAGGTCGTAGCCCTCGAACTCCGTGCCGCCCCGATGAAGGGTGAGGATGACTTCGGGCACGCGGCCGACCTGGCCCTTGATGCCGCTGAGCGGGATCGGGTTGACGCCGTCGTTGTAGGGGCCGGTGACGTGGTGGAGGAGGACGATCGCGCTCTCCATGCGGCGGGCCAAGTCGTGGAAGAAGGCGCAGAGTTCATCTAGTGCAGCGTGCCCCTCTCCCATCTCAGGAGCGGCCACGTTGGTGACATTGTCGATGATGACGAGGGCGGGCCAGCCGTAGATCATGGCGTAGGCGATGAGGCTTTGTTCGATCTCGTCGAGGTCGGGCGAGGCATCAAAAGACCATCGAATATCGAGGCCGGCCAAGGCGGCATCGAAGGACTCGGTACGCCCCTGTTCAATGGCAGATTCGACCTGCTCTGTAGTCCAGCCGCTGATGTTCGCGGCACTGCGGACGTACTGCGTGAAGGCATCGCTGTCGGCACTGAAGTACATCGTTGGCACTGCCGACTTGATGGCGACGTTGAGAGCGAGGGCAGACTTGCCGGTGCCGGGACCTGCTGCGATCAGGTGGAGCTGTCCGCGACGGATGTGGACACCTAGATCGTGCAGGGCCTTGAGCGTGGTTGGGATGGGCTCGCCTGCCGAGCCCCGCTTATGGAGTGCTTGCGAGAGCGTGAGTATGAGCGGCCTCCCCGTGGCAGGTGGCCAGTGCCGTAGATGCAGCACTGGCCACCCACCCACGTGTACACACTTAAGAAACTAGGGAAAAATGAAGGGCCCTACTGCTGCCAAGCGGCTGGAGCGTTGCCCTGCGGAGGCACCCACGTATTGGCGTTGGTCGGCCAGGAGCTCGCCGTGGTCTCTGACAGCGGCTTGTTCTGCGCGTTCGTGGGCTGGGTGTACTCGGCAACGTAGATCTTTGCTGGGTTGCCGAACTTCGAGGGGCGCGTCCGCGCGAAGGTGAGTTTCAGAAAGGCACCGCTGGCGGGGGTACCCGTGGCCGCACCTGCGCGCTTCATGGCGTCCCCGATTGCGGTAGCCATCTGAGAACCTACGGGCATCCAGACCGTGCGGAGGCCGTCGTCAGTGTCCCCGCCTTCGGGAGTGGCCAGGGTGATGATTCGCTGCCACCGAGGATTGCCGTTGTGGTCGGTGTCCTGCTGTTCGGTGCCGAACTTGTTGAGCGGGATCCGCTGGGAGACGTTTTCTACGTAGCCGTTCACGTTGTCGCCTACGTTGGTGAACTTGAAGGTCTTGCCGACCGGTGCGGACGGCGCAAAGTCGTTGGTGTCGTCGTGCAAAGTAATCCTTACTGTCGGGGGTTGCTGGTCGCTATCACGGTGGCTCCAAGCTCACCCAGGTTGAAGGCGGCTTGGGCTTGGTTGAGAAGGTCGGCGTATCGGGGTGCCGCGATGGAAAAAGCTTCGACGTTCGGCCCGACTGTCATGGGTGTCTCGCCGTGAAAGGCGACCTCTACATTGGGGGCCGGCCGGAAAGTACATGTGAAGGCGGGATGGTTCACCTAGTTTCCTTTCGCCTTGCAGAAGCGACTGACTCCACAGGTGACGCAGTGGTCTCCGGGGTTGGCGAGGTAGACACTGTTGCGCTCCGCAGCGTCCATTGCGGCGTATTGGGCTTCGAGCCAGTGCTGATCGATTCGAGTCAAATCGTGGGGTTCGGTCGGCCCTCCTGGTTTGGGCGAGCGCCCCTTTCGTGCGCATGAGAAGAAGTCGCCCCAGGTGATGTCAACCGCGTAGGTCTCCCAGACGGCTCGCCGGTAAAGTGCGAGTTGGAGCGCTGACGACTGCATCTTGGTGCCGGTTTTGATGTCGCGGACTGTCAGCCCATAGGGCGTCGTCACAACTTGGTCGATGAACCCCCGGACTGGCACATTGCCAAGTTTGATGTTGAATTCAAGCTCGATCGCCTGCTTCCCGTCAGGGGTGATCCAGATAGATTCTCCCGACTGCTCGGTGTAGTCGATGTAGTCGAGCACCTGGTGCTCACCGAGCTCGCGCCGGTCTGCCAGGTCCTTTGCACCGGACTTGAAGCCACCGGTCATCCACCGGCTCGTGTCGCTCTGCTTCGCCAGGCCGGCCGCGAGTTCCTGCTCCCATGCTTGCTGATAGCAGGCCACTGCTTGGGCTCGGGAAAGAGTTCGGCCGGACCGCTCATACGCTTCGACTCCGCTGTGTACTGCGGTGCCTTGTACGAACCATCCGGCCGGGGTGCTGGGGCGCCTTTCTATACGCTCCAGTCTGTAGGCTTCGCCGCATTGGGCGTAGCGGTTATATTGGCTGTGGCTACGCGGCTTGTGGGTGCCGGTAGACGTCGGCAAATCTTTCTCCTCCACCGACGGGTGCATACTCGAATCCGTCGATCCGTTCAGTGCGAAGGAATTGATACCCCTCGGGGATCGCGTCAAAATGGGCTCGGTGCTGGCGCCCGTCAGTCTTTTCGCAGTGGTAGTGGACAATGTGATCGCCATTGCTGTGCTTGAAGCGCACAACCATGCCGGCTACGGCAGTCATCCCCCCGATGATCCGAGTTACCTCGGGTCCCCCTTCGAGCAATGACCGATAGTTAGAGAAAACCGCGGTCGGTGTTGCCACTACTATCTATCCCCTTTCCCCGCTGTAGCAGGGATTTCGCGAGATGTTCCTCGCGCATCCAACGGCCTCCTCCCGCCCCGGCGAAGGCCCTCCGTTAACCTATGCACTCGCTAACGGTTCGTCAATAAACATTAGTGTCCGCATCTTGTAACGCCCTCAACCGCGTTGTGCTTGCCGTGAGTTGATCGGTGTGAGCTGGCGCACTTCACACCACCTTACGAAACGCCAACGAGCCGCTTCCCGAGGGGGCGGCTCGTTGCATGCTGCACGTACGACGATGTCACTCCATTCGATATAGCTCAATGGTTTCCGGCGGTAGCCCATGATTTTCGGGCAGCGCAATGAGGAGGTTGCCGTGTTCCGGCTTCCTCTCGATGTACGACCAACCTTCAGTGGTGTCGTAGGACACGACTAGCTTCTTCATATCTGCCAACCAGGCAGTATGCTGCTGCGCGTTCTTTTCGGTGAGCGCGTGGTTTTCGAGTTGTGCCCTCAAGTGCAATCTCAGCGCTCTGCCTGGTGGGCCACCGCGGTGCTTGGACGCAACCTTCCAGGGCATCAGAGAGCGGAAATCGATCTTGGGGTCCTTGAAAGGAGCCAGCCGGATACTGACTGCGGCTTCTGTCACTCCGTAGTACTCAGCGATCTCCTTCTGATTCTCGAACACCTTTTTCGCCAGGAGTACGAATATCTCTCCTGCGGTTGGCAATTTGGCTGGTCGCCCTACGCCATCATAGGAGGGCTCAGCGAGAATTCGCCCCCGGATCATTGTCTCGCTGACACCATAGGCCTCGGCTACTTCTCGAACGTTTTTGAACGTTCCATTGGCTAGAAGGTTCGATAGTTCCTTGGCCGAGGGCAGATCCTTGCCAGTACCCATGAGTGCGCTCCGTTCATCAAATACATGCTGGTTATGCTCACTTCCCTCACCACAGAAAGTCTACGCCTCTCGCGGTAGACTTTTCAGCTACGTCACGATCGACCGGCATTAGGGCCCCCGTGAACTGGGGACCGCATTTGATGAGGATGGGTTCATCGTGTGCCGTGATCCTTAAGTCCAGCATCGGACTAGTCCCCTTCGGGGTCTTTATTTTCCCGAATCGGGACAGGAGACCGGGGTCTAGAGCCAAGAGCTCAGGAACATTTACGTCTTCACGATCAAGCTTTTCCAGCAGTGACGTACAGAGTTTCCACACGCCCTTGTCGTACTCAAGGGAGCGTGGCGAAATAGCTGCCTGCACGTTCATCTGCATTCCAGACACAATGAGCCCTCCGTCGTCTTTGACGGTGACTCTGAGCTGGCCTTTACAGGACCGGCCGATTTTGTCGAGTTCCGTAAGGTCAGTTCTTGCTAGCTCAAGTTCGACTGACGAGGAGAAGCCTTCCAGGGGGCCGATGCTCGCGCGTCCGATTGCATAGGTGTCCGTGGCCAGGAAGTAACCTTCTGAATCCTTCAGGCGAAGGAGGGCCGCAGGAACGACTGATCGAGCTGGAGTGAACGCAAGAGCATTGTATGCGGCTCGGGCGAAGTCTTCACCCTCAATCACGAAGTGATTCAAGCCCCTCCCTGGCGGACTGGGAGGCCATGTTATTTGCCTTGTAGACGTCCATCCCTATGGCGGACCAGTCTTGGAACGTACTACGTGATCCCGACGGGGAACTTCTGAGCGCGGGTCTACTGGACGAGAACACTCTGTATTCTTCCCTTCCCTCACGGCGTTTCTCACGCCATTTCTCGCGCTTGTGGTGCCGGTTGCTCATTTTGATCCTCGTTAGTGCACTGAGGGTCTAGCGCGTCTACTCGTACAAGTGAGGAGACCCGCAAAGCCCTCAGATGTGGGGTAGAGCCGGCGGCAAAGCTTCCCTGTTCCCAAGGCTTCGTCATCCCTCACGACCGGTGCGATGAAGCGCCTGCACTGGGCGTCCGGCGAACCGGCGGGTGAGGTAGAAGTCCCTGGAGCGGCGAGCCTTGCCGCCTGCCGACCGGACGCCAACGGTTGGCGTCGGAAGTTCAGGTGAGGCCTCCCACGCTCTCGGGGTGGCCTCGGGTTGTTGCTCTTCAGCTATCAATCCCGGGTGAGCCGGGGCTGTCTGTGCCCTCTCGGGGCGGCGACATCGAGAACATTACTTAAGTGTGCACGGTCTTGCAACCTGCCCTAGTGTGACGGGCGTCACACTGCATCAAGGTACGGAACAGTCGTTCGTGACCACGCCTCCAAGTATGAGAGATAAGAAAAAAAAGAACCTTCCACGGTGAGAAGAACTTAAATATCTTCTCTCTTAGGTCACTGAAAATACTCCCCGCAAAGTTGATGCTCCCTTGATAGGTAGAGAACCTTTGCGGGGTTTCTTGCCCCGGGTGAGATTCCACCACGTCGATTGAGGCTGTGCAGTCTGGTCTCACCCGGGGCGAACCCCTAAGGAACTCCATTGCCCAGAGCTCGACAGACTTGCTTTCGGTCCGGGTGCCCGCGGATAGCAATCAAGGCCGGCGGATGCGCCGAGCACGCGCCTAAGTACGTGGATCACAGAAAGCCTTGGGCCAACAAGTCTCAGCGGAACCAATCTCGTTCCACGGGATGGAACAGGGTCCGCCTTGCCATTCTCCGCAGGGACGCCCATCGTTGTTACCTCTGCGGAGCGAGAGCGAACGAGGTGGATCACATCGTTCCTGTCGCCTTCGGCGGAACTGAAGCACCCTTGAACCTTGCAGCATGCTGCGGGACATGCCACCGGGAAAAGACCCGGCGAGAGGCCCGCCGAGGCCGCTACGGATACTGACTTATCTTACTTAAAGGAGCCTGCATGGCTGGCAGGGGTGTGCCGCCGAAGTCCAACGCGGTACGCCGCAACAAGCACATGGAGGCACCCCTCACCGGTGCCGGTTCCAGCATCGTCCCCGAGCTCCCCAACGCCGAGCGCTACCTTCCGGCAGTACGGGAGTGGTGGGACACCTGGCGCCATTCAGCACAGGCTGAACAGTTCCTTCCCACGGACGTTCAGCGCCTGAAAATCCTTGTGCTTCTGGTCCAGCGCATCTACGAGATGGAAGGCGCAGACCTCAAGGCCTATGCGGAACTTCGGCAGCAAGAATCCCTTCTCGGTGGCACGGTCCTCGACCGTCAACGCCTGCGGATGAAGGTGAAGAAGGACAGTGAACAGTCGACCGGTGATGACGTCCTGGACGACCTGATTGGATAAATAAATCGAGGGAGGGCTGTGCCGCAGACGGGAAATCTTCCCGCGCATGAGCCCGACCTCACCCTCGGTCATCACATCCTGGGTTGGGCTGAGCGCTACATTGTCCAGCCAGATGGCGAGAATGCCGGAGCGCCATGGCGGTTCACTTCCGAGCAGCGCCACTTAATTCTCTGGCTCTATGCCCTCAAGCCTGATGGTGGCTGGGTCTATACCGAGGCAACTCTTCGACGTGCCAAGGGCTTTGGTAAGACTCCCCTTCTTGCTGCTCTGGCGATCATTGAGTTCATCGGTCCATGCCGGTGGACGGGCCAGATCAAGACTGCGAAGAATGGAACGCTGATCCCGGTGGGCAAGCCTGTCCACCTTCCCTTGGTGCAGCTCGCAGCGACATCCCTGGACCAGACGGCCCAGACGATGGACATGATCCGCGGCATGCTCTCCGAGTCGCCGGCTGAGCGTGAATACGACCTGGACATCTCGAAGACGATGATCCAGTTCAAGGGCAATCGCCCTGGAAAGATCACGCCCGTTACGTCGTCGACCCGAGGCAATGAGGGGGCGAGGCCCACCTTTGCGCGGCCCCGGTGAGCAATCCGCTTGCCGGGGCCGCGTCGCGTTCGTCGTAGCTGACGAGACGCACCACTGGGTGCACAGCAACGCGGGTCCAGGGTTCTTCGAGACTCTGGGCCGCAACACCAACAAGACGCTGTCGCAGGGCTCGCGGGTCGTCCAGACGACGAACGCCTACGACCCCAACGAGGCATCGGTGGCCCAGCTCACGCACGAGAAGGTGCTGAACGGCAACCCGCTGATCCTCTACGACTGCCGCGAGGCGTCGCCCGGCATCGATCTGAAGGATCCGGACGCGGTACGGGCGGGTTTGGTCGAGGCCTACGGGGACTCCTGGTGGGCGCCGATCGACCAACTCGTCAGCGTCATCGTGTACGGCACCAACCCCGCCCACGACTACCGGTTCTACCTGAACAACATCGCGGAGTCAGCCGACTCATGGATGAGCAAGACCGAGTGGGAAGCCTGCTTTGCCAACGATGATCCGATCCGCCCCGGCGATCAGATCGCAATCGGCTTCGACGGAAGCCTCTTCCACGATGCCACCGGGATCGTCGGGGTTCGCCTGCGGGATGGACGCCTCTTCACCATCGGCGTATGGGAGAAGCCAGAGAACGCCGGCCCTGACTGGGAGGTCGACGTCCTAGCCGTCGAGGCCGCCGTACAACGAGCCTTCAAGGACTACTCGGTTGAGTGGATGTACGCCGATCCGCCGCACTGGCAGGAAGCCATTGGCCGGTGGGCACTGGCTTACGGCGATGACAAGGTCTTCGAGTACTGGACCAATAAGCCCAGCCGCATGGTCAACGCGATTGAGCGATTCCGCACCGCGGTGACCACCAAGGACCTCAGCCACTCCGGCGAGACCAAGCTGACCCGCCACATGCTGAACGCTGTGGCCCGCGAGGTTCCCCAAGGTGTCCTCATCCGCAAGGACTCCCCCAAGTCGAAGCGCAAGATCGACCTTGCCGTGTGCGCGATCTTGGCGTTCGAGGCACGGGCCGATGCGATAGCCGACGGGCGAATGACACGAAAGAGGAGACGCGTAGTCGGCTTTGGATAAGATCAGTAACTTCACTTCTCCACCCACCACGGCCCTGAACTGGATCAACTACCTCCAGGGCAAGCACGGTTCACAACTCGCACAGATCCGGCGCTATGCCGAGTACTACGAGGGTGACCAGCAGGTGATGCCGTTCTCCCAGGCCATCTACAACACCGCCTTCGGTGACACCTTCCGCTCCTGGTCCGACAACTTCTGTGCCCTGATCATCGACGCGGTCAACGAACGCCTTCGTGTCATCGGCTTCCGCATGACGAAGGACCCAGATGCCGACGAGGACGCTCACGCGATCTGGCAGCGCAATCACATGGACGTGCAGTCCAGTGCGGCACACCTCGACGCGATGATTCACGGCGAGTCCTACGCCATTGTGTGGGCCGGCCTCGATGGCGAACCCGTCATCTCCTGCGAGTCCGCAGAGAACGTAGTGGTGCAGTACAAGCCCGGCAGCCGAACCGAGCTGGACGCCGCGGCGAAGTACTTCACGGACGACTGGGGGCGCCAACACGTCACCCTATGGACCCCGGAGTACCTCTACACCTCGGTGACTGACGAGCACGGATGGCTTGAGCCTGTGCAGGCACCCAACCCGCTGGGCGTCGTTCCTGTCGTGCCGATCTCCAACCGGCTCCGCCTGACAGGTACCGCACAGTCGGACCTCAAGGCCATCATTCCCCTCCAGGACGCGATCAACAAGACGATCACGGATGCCCTGGTGGCGTCCGAAATGGCGGCCTTCCCGGCGCGTTTCGTCACCGGTCTGGAGATCGCCGAGGACTCCGACGGCAACCCCATCGAGCCCTTCCGAGTTGCTATCGACAAGGTCCTCCAGGCCGAGGACCCGAACGCCAAGTTCGGACAGTTCCAGGCCGCTGACCTGTCGAACTACGGCAGCCTGATTGACCTGCTCACCAAGCACCTCGCGAGCATCGCGCGCCTGCCGCACTGGATGATCGACTCCACGGGACAGCCCGCAACGGGCGAAGGCGCCGAGGCCGCCGAATACGGCCTGGTCGCCAAGATCAAGGAACGCATCCTCCACTTCGGGCGGGCCTGGGTCGAGGTCATGCGCCTCTGCTTCAAGGTCAAGCAGGACCCTCGGGCCGGTGCCTTTGACGCGTCTGTCATCTGGGCCGACGTCGAGAACCGTTCCGAAGCACAGCACATGGATGCCTTGGTGAAGCTCTTTTCCCTGGGTGTGCCTGCCGCAGTGCTGTGGGAGCGCGCGGGCTTTACTCCCCAGGAGATCGACCGCTTCCCCGCACTGCTGGAGGACCAGGAGGAGCTCATTGGCTCCTACCCCTCTGCCATCTCCGGCGGCGGATCCTCCGGCGCTGACAAGCCCGCCGATCCAGCCGAGATGGCCGCTACCGCCCCCCAGGGCAATGCCGGAAACTCTGCACGCAAGATCGCGGGCGATGACGGCTCGCGCCGATAAAGCGCCTTCCCGAGGCTTCTGCAACGGAAGCCTCCTGTACCTCCGAAACGGACTGATAGCCCCATGACCGAGCTGACTCCCGCCCCCGCATCCGCCAACGAGCCTGCCGCGAACCCGACCCCTTCGGATTCTGAGCATGCGCCGGATCCGACTGCTCTCGCGGCCGAGGTCGACAAGTGGCGTTCGATGAGCCGCAAGAACGAAAAGGCCTTCAAGGATGCGTCGAAGGAGCTTGAGACCTTCCGCCAAGCCGCCATGACCGAGCAGGAACGCGCCATCGAGGCTGCCCGTTCCGAGGCCCGCACGGCCGTTCTTTCCGAAGTCGGCAACCAGCTCGTGGCCGCAGAGATGCGCGCTCAGGCTGCAAGCACCGGCGCCACGCTCCCGGCCCCCGATTATCTGAACCTCGCGCGCTTCCTTGGTGAGGACGGCCAGCCGGACACCAAGGCCATCAACGCCTTCGTCACCACGCTGTCCCAGAGCGCACCGCCCCAGCCTGAGTACAAGCAGGACATCGGCCTCGGACGCCAGGGCACCAGCCAGGCAGGACAGCTCACCCGCTCCGACCTCTCCCGCATGACCGCTTCCCAGATCAACGCCGCCCGCTCCAAGGGCCACCTGGACGCGCTCATGCGCGGGGAGCTCTAACACTCAGAAGGAACGTCTCTCCACTTGGCTACTGGCTTCTACAAGGACGCCGGCCAGCGTCTCAATGCTGGCGTACAGGGCACCTTTTCCCCCGAGATCTGGACCGCTCAGCTCCTGGAGGACCTGGAGCAGCATTCCATCCTCTCCTCCCCGCTCATCGTGAACTCGACCTACGAGGGTGAGTTCAAGCGCGGCGGTGACACCATCCGTATTCCCCACTTCCTCGACACGGTTGAGGACAAGGGCGTCGTGAAGTCGTACGGCGAGATCGGTGAAGCCGACCACGCGGAGCTCGACTACATCCGCATGACAGTGCAGAAGGGCTCGTCCTTCCACATCGAGATCGACAGCCTTGACCAGCTCTTCACCCAGCCCGGCATCGACAAGATGACCAACCTGGTGCGCCAGCGTGGCAAGCAGGCCGCGAAGAGCCTGGACAAGCTTGTGGCTGACACGATCGTCCACGCCATGAACGGCAAGGACTACAACAGCGCCGAGTCCGGCATCACCGACGAGACCAAGATGCTCGACCTGCACTC
Organism: Streptomyces crystallinus; assembly: GCF_039521265.1. Classification (NCBI taxonomy): domain Bacteria; kingdom Bacillati; phylum Actinomycetota; class Actinomycetes; order Kitasatosporales; family Streptomycetaceae; genus Streptomyces; species Streptomyces crystallinus. The sequence goes on from NZ_BAAACA010000004.1 coordinate 64,753, forward strand.
CAAGGTCGAGATGATCACGCGGACCGCCAAGGACAGCGCGTACGACATGGTGCTTGAGGCGATCATGCAGCTCGACTACATCGAGGCGCCGGAAGACCGGTATCTGATCATCTCGCCGTCGCTCCGCAAGGAGCTCCTGAAGGATCCGCAGTTCATTAACGCCTCCTTCTACGGTGGGCAGCCCGTCATCCCCACCGGTCACATCGGCCAGATCCTCGGTGTTCCGGTGTACGTCTCCAACCAACTCGGCACGGTCAAGACCCCCTCCAAGCCTCTGGTGAAGCCCGCGATCGACAACCTGCGCAACGTCGACATGCTCCTGGGTGCGACCAACTGCGTCTCCGTGGTCATTCCGCACGTGGAGATGGCGGCATACAAGCCGGAGAAGAAGTTCACCGACGCCATCAAGAGCCGAGTGCACTTCGACGCGAAGATCGTCCGCCCGGAGCAGCTCATCGCGGTTGGCCCGAAGCCGGCAGGCCCTTCTTCCTGACCCTCTCCCCGAGGAGTGCCGTAACCGCCATGCGCGTTGCAGAGCGGATTGACGGCAGGGAAGAGGGCGATGCCACCGAGCCGCCCGCGGTGAAGAAGCCGGTTCGCAGGGCCCGTAAGAAGGCCGTTCCCAAGGAGGCTGATGCCGAGTCTCGCGACGATTGAGGACGTGGCAGCCCGGACCGGCCGCCCCCTCATGGATGAGGAAAGACCGCGCATTGGCGCCTTCCTCCTCGATGTCTCCGCCCTCGTAGTCGACTACTGCGGGACGGACTTTCAGCACCACAATGACGACCTGGTCCCGCTCGACCCCGTAGCCGGGGTGGAGCTTCCACTCCCCCGCTTCATGCTCCCGCTCGCCTCCATCACCGAAGTCCGATGGGGGGACGGTACGGCCGTTACTGACTGGTCTTACAGCCGCCGCTCTCTATGGCGTGCTGGGGGGTGGCAGCCTCCCGCCGGTGGGAAGGCCCGCACGCTCACGGTGCGGGCCTCCTACGGCTACCTGTCCGTACCCCTCACGGTGACCGCTGTGGTCTGCACCGAAGTTATCCGCTGGCTTGCCGTACAACCCGGCGTTACTGCCGAAAAGGTTGGCGAGCTGGAGACCCACTACGGCACAGCAGCCCCTACGCAAAGCCTGTCACCAGCCGCCGAGCAGGCCCTTCGCAACTACCGGCGCCGTGTCACATCCACTCACGTTCGGAGGTCTCATGCGCTTTGACGATGTCCTCGACATCTACCGTGCTCCGATCGTGCAGGACGCCTACACGCGGCGTCGCGACTGGGATAGAGCGCGCCGGATCTGGTCGGGGCCGGCCAGCGTGCAGCCCTTCAAGGTGTACGAGGACCGAAACCCGAACAACGAGACCGCCAGCACCATGCTGAACGCCTACCTCCCTGTATCGGCAGAGCCCGACTCGGCTGATCGTGTCCTCTACAACGGTCGTTGGTACGAGGTGCTGGGCGAGCCCGAGCGGTGGGACAAGGGACGCCTTCGGCATGTGAAGATCCGCCTGTGGGGGGTGACTCACTGAGTCGACAGCCCTACGAGATCGAGTGGGACAACCGCGCAATGGTCCGCCTTGAGGGCAGCACCCAAGCCGCGGCCGAGGTCGAGAAAGCCACACTGCGCATCGCACGCCGATACCGCGCCATGCTGGCCCGCTACAACCGACGACGCCCCATGGGCAACCGCACAGCCGCAGCCATCAACGTTCGCACAGGGATCGTGTGGGCCGACGGTAAGCCGGTAGGTCTCGTCATCCCCGATTCCGACGTACCCGGCGGTGCGGCCCACGCTATGCACCTGGAGTACGGCACCAGCAAGACGCCTGCTAGGCACCTCCTTCGGGATGCTGTGATGCGCGAGCGGACGACACATGCGGACTGATCCGATGCGCGTCCTCCACGCCTACCTCACAGCACTCCCCGAAACCGCCGGGCTCACGGTCTCCGCCTCACTCGTTGATCGAATCAAAGGACAGCCGTCCGTGATCCTTGACGGCACTGGCGGACACCGCGTTGTACGCCATCGAGCCGACCGCGCCGACTTCACGATCAACACGTATCACCGCACCATGCGCGAGGCCGCCGACCTGGCATACACCCTGCGGGAACGGCTCCTTGAGGACCTTCCCGGCACGGTGGCCGGCGGCGGCCTGGTGCTCGACGTCGATGAGGTCCACAGCCCGTTCTTCCTGGCCGACATGACCTCCGGTGAGTACCGCTACGTCGCCGCCATCGCGCTCTACCTCACCGAGGCAGGCCTCTGATGCGCTGCTGTCCTCATTCTCTCCGCAGACGAGGTGAACGTGGACCATGTGCGCCCGCTGTTCCTCGGAAGCGAGGACGTAGATACATCGTTCAGGTGTTGTGCCACGGATGCCATGGGCTGAAGACGCGTACGGAGTTCGGACGCGTATGGGGTGCAGTCCGATCAACTCACGCTTGCCGTAGACGGGCAGGGGAGCGCATCGCGGTGCCCTCTACATCACCGATCAGCTCTTCTGCGTGCTGCTCGGTTTGGACGCCCTCGGGCGTATCTGCGGCGACCAAGAACCGCTGTACAAGTGCCTTGTGCGTGAGGAGCGCAAAGGCCAACTCCTCTCGGCTGTGCTGCCTGATATGAGCCACCGCCGCAGCGTCGCTTGCGAATGGCAGCAGCGTTGCGCAGTGCTCGTCAATGCACACTGGGCAGCCCTCGGCGGTGCCCCCGTACCCGATCAGCTCGTCCATGAGGCCAAGCCTATGGGCCGTGGTTCACCCGCTCCTACCCCGCACCCGTGCTCTGTTCCCGGAGGCCCCCCGCGTTGCTCGGGGGCGCCCTCTGGGGTCATGCGGCACCCAGGGGGCCGTACCGCCCACCAGTAACCGCCCTTCATTGTGAGCGCGCCGAACGGGGTCGCAAGCGCGTACGGCCTCCTCTCCCCACGTCATCTACCTGTGCGGTCCAGCCGGACCGCCCGCAGCCATGCCCAGACTTCGTAAGGAACTACCCGCCTGTGGCCAATGCCAACAATGCTGCCCAGATTCGCTTCGCCCCCAAGGGCAAGCTCTCCGTCCACTTCGGAGCCCTTCCCGCCGCTTCTCTTCCCAAGGCTGTCGACGAAGACCTGACGGCAACCGGCTTTATCGAGCTCGGTTACACGTCGGAAGATGGCGTGGAGATCACTCCGAAGATCGAAACGGACGAGCTGCCCGTGTGGCAGTCCAGCGTCCCTGTACTGCGGTACGTGAAGTCCGCTAGCTTCCAGATCAAGGCCACGCTTCAGCAGGTCAACGCAACTACCACGCGCCTTTTCTACGGCGCCGAATGGGTCAAGACCACTGCCAAGACGGCCAACGGCCGCGATCAGTACCGCCTCGACCTGGCGTCCAATCCCGACCTCGCGGAAATCTCTCTGGCCGTCGACTGGTCCGACGACGCCGCTTCCTACCGTGCGGTGATCGGCCGGGCGATGGTCTCCGACCGCGGCTCCATCTCTCTGACGCGCACGAAGAATCAGGCCCTGGAGCTCACGATCGATGCTCTCGACTCGGACGGCCTTCTGGGCTTCCTCCTGAGCGACGACCCGTCGATCTCTCCGACTCCCGCGCCTGTTATTCCTCCGGCCCCGAAGTCTCTCCCCGACGCCGGCGGGACGACTTCACCGATTGAGAACCCCCTCGACATCGGCGGAGGCAACGAGCCGATCGTTGCCTGAGCGCATCGACCTTACTGATTCAAAGTCTTCCCGGAGCTGGCTCAAAGTGCTCCGGCCCCCTCTTTTGATCACCCTTGCTTACGGAGTATGACCATGGCTGCCACCACCACGAAGAAGACCACCGCCGCGAAGAAGGCCGAGGCTACCGACGCCCCGACAACCTTTGAGTTCAACAGCGTTGAGTTCACCATCCCGTCTGCGAAGAAGCTGCCGTTCGAGGTCCTTGAAGCCATTGACGATGACCGAAGCGAGGTCGCGATCATCCGCTCCATCGTTGGCCCCGAGCAGTGGGTAGCGTTCAAGGACACCCGCCCTACCATCGAGGACTTCGAGGAGTTCGCCCAGGCGGTGGCCGAGGCGGCCGGGTTCGGTGATGCGGGAAACTGATCCGCACCCTCACCGTGGTGAGGGACCACAGTGACGCCCTGGAAGCCGACCTGCTAGAGGTCTTCAGCATTGACCTGCTGGACCTTTGGACGGGTGGGCTTTCTCTGCGTCGCCTGCACGTGCTGATCACGTCTCTCCTCGCACGCCAAGGTACTGGCGCCCTGGTTGCTGCCATCGATGAGTCGGCTATCTGGACCCACGAGGCGCATATCCTCGCGCGCATCTCTGACGCACTTGAGGCCGCTAACTGGCTGTTCATCAGTGCCAACTCGGCAGGTGACGAGGCCCTGGAGGCACCCGAGCCGATGTGGCGGCCCGGCATTGAACCTTCCGAACCCCCTCCCCCTGTGACGGCATCCGGTGCCGATGTGGCGGTCTGGTTCGGTCAAATGAACTCGCTCTAAGGAACTGAACTTGGCTGGTGAAGACGCGGGTATCCCCGTAGCGCGGGCCAAGGTCCCCGTAACGCCAACGCTGGACGAGACCGGCACTCGGCGCATGAAGGCCGCCGTCGAGCGCGCCATGGGCCAGGCCGGTGAAGGTGCAGGAACGGCATTCGACCGCGGGTTCGTACCGCGCGTTGATGCGGCCCTGGAGGGCTTTGTACTCAACTCCGCCGAGGCCGGCCGCCGCTCCGAGTCCGCTCTCAAGGCCGCTGCCACCCGTGCATCTCAGGCACAGGCTCGCGCCATTGAGTGGGTGGTTGAGAAGGAGGGCCAGGCCGTCGCTGCCGTCGTGAAGCTCGCCTTCAACGCGGCCGACGAGCGGTACCGGGCTATGCAGGGCCTGAGCGCCCGACACAAGCGCATCCTGTCCACGATGGGCCTTGATGAAGAGTCCGCCGTCAAGTCGATGGTTCGCGCGAACCAGCTCGGCGAGGCCCGCAAGCAGGAGCTCTTCAAAGAAACCGGCTTCCAGTACAAGGCGTTCCTTCGGGAGAACCAAGCCGCTCTCACTGCGAACCTTCGCGAGGGCCTGCGGGACTACAAGGCGGCAAAGGCACAGGAAATCGCCTCCGAGCGTGAGGCCACGCTCGCCTACAAGGCCGAGCTGACGGAGCGTCTGACCGCTCTCCGTACCGAGCTGGCTGCTGCCACTCGGGCTCAGGAGGCCGCGTCAGCGACTCAGGCCGGGCTTTTCGCGACGGCCGCCACCCGCTGGAAGCGTGGCTCTCAGCAGATCGAGCACATGGGTACCCAGTCCGCCGAACTCGGGGCCCTGATCAACCGGAACATTGTTACCCCGCTTGCGACCGCAGGCGGCATGGCGACCGTGTTCGGCGTGAAGGCGACCGACTCGTTCGACAAAGCGGCCAACTCCCTGGGCGGCCTCGGCGTGTCTCTCGCGGGCACGAAGAAGCTCCTCAACGACCTTCAGCAGTTCGCCATCAACTCGTCGTTCAGCTTGGACGATATGAACGAGTTCGCGCCCCAGTACGTGCGGATTCTGACGTCTCACGGCACCAAGCCCGATGCGGCAGCCAGTCAGTCCGAGGCGCTGATCAAGGCCATCGCCAACAACGCGGCCAAGGGCGGGATCACCGACCCAGAGAAGCTTTCGCGGGCCATGCAGCAGATCGCGTACATCCTTGACACCGACAAGCTCACACTGCGCAATCTCAAGCCGTTTGAGAACGCGACAAATATGTCGATGCAGCAGATCGCGACCATGCTCGGGTACAAGGATGCGCCCGGCGGGGGTGTTACCAAGGCCAAGGGCCAGCACTTCAGCCAGGTCAAGGGTAAGTGGGTCAAGGACGACGACGGCAAGTTCATCAAGTCCGGCTTCCAGGACGGCAAGGCCACCTATGTAGAGGACAAGGGCACTCCGACCAAGGGCAAGAGCGCGTCCGCTCAGCTCATGGCGGCAATGACGAAGAGTGCCGCGCCCTCGGGTCACGAGTTCATTGAGGCCCTGATCAAGTCCGGGGCTGGCATCGATGACGCGGCCAAGCGCGCGCAGAACGCGACGATCAAGGGCCGTCTCCAGGCCATGAAGGAGAACGCGCAGCGTGACCTCATGGGCCTCTTCGCCAAGCGCGACAAGGATGGGAATTTCGAGGTCCAGCGCGATCCCGCCACCGGGATGCTCACGCACGTGCAGACCGACCTGTACAAGCAGGTCCTCAAAGTCCTCGATGGCCTGCAAGGCCTGTGGAAGGTCAGCCTTCCTGGCCTGAAAGTCGCTGCGAAGGCCTTCGTTGACGGCGTGAACAAGGTCATCGCCATCGCTACCGGCACGGTCGAGTTCGTCCGTGATCACCCAGCTCTTGCCGGTGCACTGAAGACCATGGCGCTCTTCTCCGTGAAGGCCCTGCCGCTGCTGATCGCCTTCGGTGTAGCGGCCAAGGTGCTCGGCAAGTTCGGTGGCATGGTCAGCGGCCTTGTCGGATCAGGCAAGGTGCTCGCCAAGGCATCGCTTGGTCTGTCCAAGGGCATCGGTCGCGCCGGCCTCGGCATCTCGCGGGGCATCAAGCACACCGCGTCCGGTGCGATCTCCCGCCGCAATGGAGGAAGCTTCACCGGCGGCTACCAGGCCTCCCGCAGCCGTACGAATGCGGCCCGGGAAAACGGTTGGGGCTGGACGAACCAGCTTCGTGACAGCCGCGACAATGCCCGGCGCCGGTGGAGTGACAGTCGCAGTGCGACGCTTCGCGGCTACGGCCGTGCAACGGCCCAGTACGCCTCGGGCGGGTTGATCGACTTCGATGAGCGCGACCGGCGAGCACGGGCACGCCAGGACTTCCAGCGCCGTAACCAGGCTCTTCGGCAGTTCCGCAACGTCACACCGCAGACCGCCGCGAACGGTCCTGAGCTGGTGCGCAATGAGCGGGATCTCCGCGAGAACCGGCGTCAGTACCGCGAGAACCGCCGCACGCCCCGACAGCGGGCAAGGGCCTCTCGGCAGGAGACTCGCGCGGGGATATCCCAGGCACGGGACCGCGGCGACCTCTCCGACGACGAAAGCGCTCTTCTCAACCGTCAGCTCCGCAATCAGCGGCGCGAAGAAGGACGCGATCGGCGCCGTACTGCACGACGAACCGCGAGTGATCACCTGCCTGCGGTTCCGCAGTCGCAGGATGAGCGGATCCGGATCAACGTCTCCGAAGCGGAGACCGCGATCAAGCAGCTCCAGGAGAAGATCAAGGCTCTCAACCTCGACTTGCGCCGTGTCAATGACGTGCGTCTTTCGCACGTACAGGGCGAGTTCGATGGTCAGCCGCAGTCGATCTCCCACGTGGCAGTCCGAGCACAGGACGCCATTGACCACATCCGCACACTCGGTATCACCCCGCTGAACAACGCGGACGTCAACGCGCTCCGCGGTCGCCTGGCCGGCCTCGATGGAGGCGCCTCTCTGGAGGCATCAGCAGCCAAGGCCGAGAGCGCGATCAAGGCCATCAAGAACCAGGCTTTGGACCCGCTCAACACCACGACTCTGGGCCATGCACAGTCCGAACTCAGCGGGGAAACAACGTCCGTTGCCTCCTCCGCATCTGCGGCGGAACGCAACGTACGAGGAGCGGGCTCTGCTCTTACTGATCTTAATCAGGGAGCCTCGACCGCTCAGGTACGCGGCCAGCTCGATGGCGCGGAAGGCAGTGTTCGCACGGCCGCGCAGGGAGCACGGGAGTCCGTCTCCCGCCTCGCTTCGGCTATCAGCAACGTCGCGGACATCAGCCTTGAGACGATCAAAGCACGGTTCAATGGGCCGGGAAGCCTCAGGTCCTCCGTCGATGACGTAAAGGATGCGACGGGCCTTCCGACGTCCAAGACGGGCCTGAACTCGGCGCTGAGTAAGATCAATAATGTCGAGTTCAAGACCGTGCAGGGCAAGCTAGACGACCTGAAGAAGAAGGTCGAGGCGGTCACCGAGGCCACTGGCGCTCTGGCCCTGGCCCTGAAGTCGGTAGACGAAGCCACCGGTGGAGGGGACTCCAAGGGTGGTAACGGAGGCGGTAGTGGTAAGGGGAAGGGCGGGGGTAAGAAGACCCGTTCCGCGCCTGGCCCCATGGTCCGCGGGTTCGTTGACACGGGTGTTCACGCCTCGTTTGGTGGCGGTGCCATCGGCGCGTCTGCCGGTGGTGGCCCGGCTGCAAGCGCTGGTCCTTCCGTAGCGGCTCCGGCTGGACGTGCAGGGTTCTCCCTCATGGCCGCGCCGAGCATGGCGCGTGCTTCCGCAGCATCAGGAGCAGGAGCTCATAGCGGTGGTAGTGGTCGACTGGGGTCGATCTTCAGTCAGTTCGACGAACTCCGCCGCATGCTCGATCTGTCGAGTCTGGCCCGTACCGCGACCGCCGCACTCGGCGTGGACGGTGCGACCACCAAGCTGGGTCAGACCGGCGCGACCATCCGTGAGTTCGTGGGTAGCAAGGTCACGTGGGCGGGGTCTCGCTTCCAGGGTCTGCCGGACAATCTCGTTCAGTGGGTCACGAAGAAGCTGCCGCCTGCGCTGATTGAGCAGGCCGAAGGCGCCCCCTGGACACAGCTCGCCGGCCTCGCGACAGGGCTTGTCTCGCCGGTAGTTGGCGACGCGTTCATGTCGCAGGTCTACCACGGTGACGGCAACATTGTCGGTCGTGCTAAGCGCATGGCCGGGGACGTCTTCAGCCTCGATACGGTCGGTCAGGTGTTCGACAATCTGCTCAACCTGATCAAGGATCTCTGGACGGGCGTCAAGGAACTTTTGGGCCTCGCAGGCCGGTTCATCACCGATCCGGGCTCGGTGGTCAGTGATCTGAAGGACTGGGCGAGCGAGCAGTTCTCGGGGTTCGTCGGGATGTTCTCCGACGCCTGGCGGGCCATCGACGCCATCGCGTCCAGCCCTTCCGGCTACGCAAAGGAGGTCCTCGACGATCTCCTCCAGGGCCTGAAGGATGCTTTGCCGAACCTGACGGGTCTGTTCGACTTCTCCAAGGGCTATGCCTCGGGTGGCGTTGTTCCGGGATTCGCACCGGGCCGCGACAGTGTCCGCGCCATGCTCAGTCCCGGCGAAGCCGTTCTGCGTCCTGAGATCACGCGCATGCTCGGTACCGATCAGATCGACGGCATGAACGCCGCTGCTCGGGCCGGTAATTTCCAGGGCCTGGCCGAGTTGATCGAGCGCATGTGGCGCACGCTCATCCAGCCGTCTTTCGTGTCCATGTCGCAGGAGGTCAAGACCGACCTCAGCCCGACCACGGAGACCTTCAAGGCCACCAGCGTGGACACCTGGACGACTGTGGGCACGACGGTACGGGCGGCATGGGAGAACGATGCACTTCCGTCGATGAGCGCCTGGTCCTCGCGCGTGCGCGGTGACCTCACTGCCTCGGAGCGGGAGTTCCTCACCGCGCATCAGGGTGTGTGGATGGCCGCTGCTCAGCAGGTTGACCAGTCGAAGGCGGCTTCCCTGTCGTCGTTCGGGTCACTGGCATCCGGCCTCGGCGGGCTGAAGGACACCTTCGGTTCGGCGGGCTCGGAGATCACCAGTTCGTGGCATTCCGCCATGTCCTACGTGGACTCCTCCACCCGTTCAGTCCTCACCGGCCCCTACAACGCCGGTGTGGTGGCGATGACTTCGGCCATGGCATCGCTTGCGGGTGCTCCGGCTCCGTTGAAGCCTCTGCGGTTCGCGCGGGGTGGTGTTGTTCCTGGCTACTCGCCGGGCAATGACACGGTGCCAGCCGTCCTAAGTCCCGGTGAGGGAATCCTTCGCCCCGAGGTCGTTCGCGCCCTCGGGCCGGACGTCATTCACGCATGGAACCGTGCCGCGCGGCTGGGCGGCAATACGTTCGCGAACGGCGGGATCGTCCAGCCCATCGGCTGGAAGTCCCCGACCGGAAGCACATGGGTAGGGGCGCACAAGAACGATGCCTTCTCCGGCTATGCCGATGCTCTTGAGCATGGTTGGTCGGCAGTCGTCGAGGTGATGACACGCACGGTGAAGGACACCTTCGCTAGTGCGGGTGTCGTGAGTTCTGGCACGGTCGAGCACTTCAAGGGCTCGGTCCTGTCCTGGGGCAAGTACCTCGATGACCACGTGGGCGGCGCCTCTGCCGTGGTGAAGCAGGCACAGAAGGAGCTCGGCTACACCGAGACCGGCCCGAACATGGTCAAGTACAACGGGTTCAACGGCGAGGAATGGTGTGCCGACTTCCTCTCCTGGGTGGTCGACAAGGCATCCGCGAACGCGTCGTACTGGAGCAGTCCGCAGGGCACTCCGGGCAATCGGTGGCCCAGTGTTTCCACCTGGAACACAGAAGCCGCGGGATCGCAGATCTCCGCATCTCAGGCGCGGGCCGGCGACGTTGTTTCCTTCCGGAACGGCGGGCATATCGGCTTGGTGGAGTCGGTTGCCAATGGCGTCCTTCACACCATCGAGGGCAACACGGGTCCGTCCGTCCGGCGCCTCACACGGGCGCTGTCGGACCCAGATCACGTGTTCCGCCCAAAGGGTGGTCAGGTCGAGGGAGCCTCGTTCTCTGGATGGCCTGGCGCCTACGCAACCGGCGTAGGCATCCCTTCTGTGGGAGGCCTCGACGGTGGCACTCCGGAGCAGAACAAGGGTGTCGCCAGGCAGCTCCTCGCGCAGATGGGATGGGGCTCCCAGTTCGGGGACCTCGATGCCATGTGGTCGCGGGAGTCCGGTTGGAACCAGTACGCCAAGAACCCGTCTTCGGGGGCGTACGGCATCCCTCAGTCCCTGCCCGCCAGCAAGATGGCGTCGGCAGGACCGGACTGGCTCACCAACCCTGTCACTCAGGAGCGGTGGGGCCTGGGCTACATCAAGGATCGTTACGGGGATCCGGCGGCGGCCTGGGATTTTTGGAAGCGGAACCACTGGTACGCCAAGGGCACCAGGAGCGCTTCCCCGGGTCTGGCTTTGGTGGGCGAGCAAGGGCCGGAGCTGATCCAGATGCAGGGCGGTGAGCGGGTGTTCTCCGCTCGTGACACCGCCTCCATGATGGGCGGCCGGAACATCACGGTGAACGTTCACGCGGCTCCCGATGTACCGACAGAGGAGACCATCCTCCGAGCCCTGGAACGAGCGCACATCATGCACGGCCTGTAGAGGCACAACGACGGCGGGGCGGGATGACACAACGTCTCCTGCCCCGCCGTACACCACGAGTAGGGAGCCATGGGCGAGTACCGAGTGATCGTCCGCGACGCCCACCTGACACCGATCGGCATGGTCGACGACTACCTTTCCCTGGAGATGGTCGCCAAGTTCAACGATGTCGGCCAGTGGACACTCAAGATCAACGCCGGGCGCCCTCACGCTCGGCTCTTCCAGCCTGGATGCGGCATCGCCGTGTATCGCGAGGGTGTAGCGCGCCCCATCATGAGCGGCCCCATCCAAGGGATTCAGAAGTACTGGACCGTCGATGAAGACTCCGGTGACGGCGCTCTGTGGATCACCGGCGCTGATGACAACCTCATCATTGCCGGTCGGCTCGCCTTTCCCGACCCGAGCAATCCAGTGGACCAGCAGACTCGGGCCGCCGACAGTGCGGCCGATCGTGAGTCTGCATACGCGCTGGAATCCCTCGTCGACTGGAACGCGGGATCACATGCCCGCGGCGACCGTCGAACGACCGGATACAGCACTCCCGATGGGGCAACGTGGCCCTACGACCGCTGGGGGCCGAAGACGCCTTTCACCGCTCGGTTCGACAACCTGCGGGACGTCATCCGCCCCATTGCCGACGCCGGCCAACTGGGATGGCGCAACGTGTATGACCCCGAATCCCGAACGATCCGCCTGGAGACCTACCAGGTACAGGACCGCACAGACGCTGTCCGCTTCAGCCCTGACCTCGGGAACCTAAAGCAGGTCGTCTACAGCCAGACCGCGCCGAAGGTCACACGTGCGATCGTGGCCGCACAGGGCGAAGGGAAGGACCGGTGGATCAAGCAGTACGTCGACGGCGATGCCGAAGCGTACTGGGGCATGGTCGCGGAGCAGTTCGTTGATGCTCGGGACATCCCACTCGTGAAGGGCAAGGACGGTAATGCTGCCTTGGCCCCAAATACCGAACCGGGAACGACCGTTGCCGCTGTCCAAGCCACCATGGATCAACGCGCTGTGGCAGCTCTTAACGAGGGCCAGGCCGTGGGCAACATGCAGGTGTATCCCATCGACACACCTTCCCAGACCTTCGGTGTGCACTGGCGCCTCGGTGACCGAGTCACGTGTGTCGTGGACGGCGTGGTGCAGCAGGACATCGTTCGTCAGGTAACCATCACTGACTCAGCCGACGGCTCATCCATTACGCCGAGCATCGGCAACCAGGGCACTGATCAGCCCACCAACGTGTTCGGTGACATCAAGGCACTGTGGCGCAAGATCAACCAGCTTTCCACCAGGATGTGACCGATGCCGATCCCGGCGACATACAACGACCGACCCGACATCGGACAGCCGGATGACGCGGCCTATACCCCGGTCTCATGGCCTCGCACCTTTCTGGCCTGGAGCGGTTCCAACGGCGATATCATCCCGCTGACCGGCGACATCACCGGCCGCAATACTCCGGCCGGCATTGCGCTTACCAAGGGACCTGCCGGGCTTGGAATGCCGACGTTCGACCTCAAGGCCGACCAGCTACCCAACCTGCCTGGCGGCCTCTTCAGATCCAACAGAGCCACCACCCGAGACATCACCATCCCCCTGATCATCCGGGGCGTGGACCGTGTCAGCTTCACCAGGATGCACAACCGCCTACTCCGCGCACTCAACCCGGAAGCAGGTCCAGGGTGGATCACCGCGACCGAGGGCGACGGCATCGCCCGGCACCTGGAGTGCTACTACGTATCTGGGGCCGAAGGCTCCGAGACTGAGGAGAACGCCGGGTTCAACTGGATCAAGCTAGCCCTCGTGCTACGCGCCATGGACCCCTATTGGTACTCCTCCGCGGAGCGCCAATACGACTGGCACCTGGATACCGGTACCGCCGTGCCATTCCTGTCGAGCGCCACCTATCCCGGCTTCTTCCCCATGCGGATCAGTAGCGCCTCATTCAACTCCGGTGGTCTGGTCGACGCACCAAACGACTCCTCCGTCGAGGCATGGCCCGTGTGGACGGTCACAGGACCACTGACCGGCCTGGCCCTGGAGAACGTCACCACGGGCCAGAGCTTCCGTCTGCGGGACAACGTGAGCGTGCCTGCGGGCAAGGCGCTGGTCATCGACACTCGGCCCGGCATCAAGTCCGTACAGCTCGACGGCGCGAATGCCTGGCCGCAGATGACTACCGACTCGGCCCTGTGGCCTTTGCGCCCCGGCAAGAACCGCCTGCGGGTCACCGCCTCGGGCGTTGGCCCTACCACTCTCATCCGCCTGCACCACGTCCCCCGCTACCTCTCCTACATCGGGGGCTAACTCTTAAGGAACCCCTTGGCAGAGTCCTCCTGGCCCTTCGGTACGGGCGACGGACAGCGGGTAGATCCCACGCGCTGGCAGTCCCTCACTACGGCGGGATCGCCGAGTGGTGTGGTCGGACGGTGGGGAGATGCCGCTCTCTCCGTGTCCGTCTCTCCCTCGCAGGCCGGCGCCGTTGACGTAGCCCCGGGCAGGGCCTTCGTGCGTGGCTTCATCTACCAGACGGACCAGCCTGTCACCCTCCCTCTCAACACGCAGACCGAGCCGAATCCCCGGATCGATCTCGTCGTGGTCGAGCTCGATGTCCCCAACAGTTCCGCATCCCTTCGAATCCTGAAGGGCCAGCCAGCCGCAGTGCCAGTAGCACCCGGGGTACGGCAGATCGACGGCGGCATATGGCAATACCCACTTGCGCAAGTCACTGTCCGCCGAGGACAGACCGCAGTGGACACCATCCGCGACGTACGTACTCTGCTCGACTCCGGCAGGCCTCCCGCGGTCGCTGCTACAAATGTGCCGACAAACCCCACCCCCGGTGATCTCGCCTACTACAAGAGCCAGGACTCGGGTGCTGAGGAACTACACATGTACGCGGCCCGGGGTGGATGGTCGATCGCGGCAAGCCTCGGTAAGGCCATGAGCTACACACCACAGCTCAGCTACGCGGCGGGCAGTTACAGCGCCAAGGGCCAGTACCAGTGGCTCAGCTCAAACTCGATGGCCGTGTCCATCAACGTCCGCAACACCAGCGGGAAGACGTGGAAGACCGACGCTCTGAACGTCACTCTCCCCACGAAGTCCCGCGGAGGCATGTGGCAGGTTCTCACCTGCGCGCTCATGAACAACGAGCACGCGGACGGCAATGGCGGCATGCCCAACTACACGATCGGAAGCGCCTACACCTACGGCGGATCGACCTGTCAGCCCGTGTTCCAAACCACCGGCTCACCCATCAACGGCGGCGACTGGTGGGGCACCTTCCCGGTGGACTCCACCCTGATCGTCACGGGCGTGTACGTGGCCGACTACTTCCGTGAGGGGAACGTCTGATGCGATACCTCTTCGGCGGGACCACCGACACCGCAGCCGAGACAGCCACCGGCGCACGCCTCCCCAACGCAACGGGAACGGTGTGGAGTTCTGGAGCCGCTGACGCCACTCAGCACACCGACCTCATCGACATCAATGGCAATCCCATGTCGATGCTGACCGCCGACAAGAACGGCATGGTTCCGGCCTTCTACGGCCCCGACGGCGCGCGGTACCTCTGGGTCGACTTCGGCTCAGGGCGGTACATGATGCTGCCCACCGACACCGTCACGCGCCTCGATGAACACGTCCAGGGCCTCGACCCACACGGCGACCGCAGCTATGCGCTTTCCCTTGCCGACCGTGCTCTACCGAAGGCCGGCGGGACAGTTACCGCCCAAGAAAAACAGGACTGGCTCACCGTCAGAGTCACCGGCGATGGCATCGGTACCGTCTATCAACTCACGGATGGCACCACCGCGTTCACGCGACTGTTCAACAACGGCGCACTCCACATCGACACCATGGGAGCCCCCACCTCTCTCGCTCTCGGCGCAACAGCGGGAGGTACCTTCATCACCGCGCACCCCGGGCGATCAACACCAGCAACCGCAGGGAGCGTCTTCACTGTCGCCGCCGACGGCTCCGTGACATCTGCCGGGACCGTCACCGCAACCAACATCGGCAAAGCCCGGGTGTTCTCCGGTGCGACCCCACCAAGCAATCCACAGGTTGGGGACGTGTGGGTGGCGTATGCCGAATAGCGCCCTGCGATGGGACGGCACCATATGGAAGCCATGCACTATCCAGGCCCGGACCGGCACGTCCTGGAAGCAAGCAGGTCCACCGCGGATCTGGGACGGAAGCCAATGGCGCACTGCCCGTCCTCCTGCCGTCGAGTTCCCCCGGTACAGCGCCAGCACGACAGGCACATTCACCGATGCCGATGTGGCTACTGTCCCCCTACCCGACTCGATTCGCCTCGATGACACCGTGGTGTCCATCTGCGCTTCCTACGGCGCATCGGAGCCCACGCCCCGGCTGATGCTAGCCAGTGACTCCCCGCAGGACAGGGGTGTGGAAACCGAGTTCTCGCCCCTCCGCTCGGCCTTCGCTACGGTGCTCGACCCGACCAAGCTCCGCCTGAAGGTCTCCATGTTCGCCTGGCATCCATCCAAGGGCCGTGCGGTGTCCTGGCGAGTCTCCGGCCGAAAGGACGCCGGAGCAGTCGTGATGAACCTGGCCTATCGGCAGGCAGACAACACCGCCCTCCCTGTCGAACCGCTCGTCGATTACAAGACCGCCACCACCACCGACCGCATGACACTCCAGTCCGGTAGCGACTACACCTCCCTGTACGTGGCCGTCGCACTCTCCCGCGATCTCACCGGAACCCAGTGGCCCGCCGGGTTCACGGACACCACAGAGGCCTTCGGTCGGTTTGGTGACCTGCAAGTGCACATGATGGCCTCCCACACCGTCGGCGCCCCAGCATCACCCGGCATCCTGCAACTCGACTCCACAGTCGACCAGTTGGGCGTCGCGCTGATCACCATCCCCGGCCGCGCCAACCCGGATGGACACGGCGTGTGGATTCTCGGAGACCAAGCCGCCTCGATCCTGGGCAAGACCACCTACCTGGAGTGACCCATAGCAGTACCGTCTCTACCCACATGGGCTCAGCGCGAAGTCATCACAGCTGACAAGCTGGGCAGCATCCTCAACCCCCTGACTTATCTATCTAACCCTCCCCGAATGGCTGCACGGGGCGCCGCGGCCGGCCAGAAGATCCCCCGGGGAAAGAAAATCTATGTCGGGTGGACATCCCCCAGTCTCACCGGCTTCGCCAGCACTGACGGCACGTGGTTCACCGCGCCGGACACCGGCATCTACGTCCTCTCCGCAACCCTCAGCGTCGGCACAACGGCCGTAGCAGCCAACGGAGATGGCGTCGTCATGTACGTGGACCGCCGCGCAGCGAACGGAACGATCTCCCCCATTGCCGCCGTCCGCGAGCTCGCCCTACAGGCATCTGTCCAAGTCGTCTCCGTCTGCACGGTGGTTCACCTCCGGGCAGGTGAAGCCGTCGCAGTAGCGTCCTATCTCGACTCCGGCTCGCCCAATCCCGCCTACGCCATCCAGGGAGGCGAATGGGAATGCCACTTCAGCGCGCTCATGTGTGGACCCGGAGCAGCCTCCTTCAGTGAAGCACCTTCACCCACCGGCTCCCTGGCCGACTGGGCGGACCAGGCCGTCATTACAGCGGCCGACATGACAGCACGGATCACTACTCCCCTACAGACCCTCTACAGTCCCGCGCGCATCCTGACGCGCATGGTGGCCTCCTACGCCTCCCCCTCCGGACAGCGCACGCTCATTCCATGGGGCACGGCCACGGTGGAGGAGTGCGGGGGTTGGAGGATGAGCGGCGACGGCACCACCTTCACGGTTCCCCGGTCCGGTATCTACCTCGTCACCGCGTTCACAGGGGTCCAGCGCGACGGCACACAAGGTCCCTACGGCTCCTACCAAGTGAACCTGCTGCGCAACGGCCAGCCCTTCGCCGTACGCCAACGGCAGAACACACGCATCAGCTACTCAACCGCCATTCCCTTGAGCGAGGTTCTGTTCCTCGCGGCGGGCGACACCGTTTCTACTGAACTTATGGGCACAGGTACGGGGCTGACGTGGCGGCCCGAACCCAGCAATGACGGATGGCACGCATTTGGCGCCGTCATGCTTGGCCCATCCGCGATCAGCATGAAGGGGTAAGCGCAGTCGACATAAGCGCATGGCATCCGCGCGAACTCGCAGATGCAGCCAAGATGAACGCCCGTGTCCGCGACAACATTCGCGGCCTATCCAATCCACCGCGGCTCGCTATCAGCGGATTGAGTAAGATAAGTGGCATCCCAGACGACGGCACATACAAACCTCTGAAGTGGGATAGCGCCGACCAATACGGCGGATGGACCACGAACGACAATGAATCGTTTACCGTGCCGACCAGCGGTGTCTACCTCGCATCTGCGAGTGTGACGGCCCTCGTGCCAGCCGACATCAGCAAGGGACCGGCCTTCCGCCTCGTATGCGTCAACCAGCAGGTACAGGGAGGGGAACGCGAATGGCTGCGCTCGTACAACCTGGCGCTCGTGCCGAGCACCTACCTCACCTGCTCACTACGGGGCCCCATCTTCGCCGTCCAGGGCGACCGGCTCACCCTGCGTGCCAATACGCCCGCACGGACTGGGGCTTGGGAGATCTCCTCCGGAAGCCGACCCAGTACACAGCTCAACGCCGCGTCATTCACACTTGTGGCGCCCGGCGCCACCACTCTCTAAGGCCGTAATTGCCCGACAGTACAGACGCCGTTGTGACCATCACGGCACGCGACATCTACGGCGAACTGCGGGTGCTGTCAATCGAGGTACAGCGAATCGGACAGGTCATGGACTCCAACGCAAACCGACTGGACGACCACGAGACCCGCATCCGTGGCATCGAGAAATGGCGCTACGCCATCTCCGCATCGGTAATCACCTCGACCGCGTCCGCGATTGTTGCCCTTGTGCAGATCACACGCAGCTAAGCCACACATCGAGATCCATACGTAGCTGAACGGCCCGCTCCTGGCGGGCCTTTTTCATGCCCTTCAACAGAGGAACACACACCCTTGTCCATCGCTCAGGACGTCATCCGTATCGCCAAGGCCGAGGAGGGCTATCAGGAAAGCTGGAGCAACGGTCACTGGACCAACCACGAGAAGTACGCCGCGCAGGTGCCCGGCATGGCATGGGTCAGCGACGACGAAGAGCCCTGGTGCGGCGTCTTCACCTCATGGGTTGCCATGCAGGCCGGCGCCTCATCCCTGTACCCGCGCACGGCATCGTGCGCCGAAGGCGTCGACTGGTTCCGGGCTCGTGGACGCTTCAGTCAGTACCCGGTGATCGGCGGACAGATCTTCTTCGGACCGGGCGGAGGCACGCACACCGGTCTCGTCATCTCCTACACGGACTCCACCGTGACTACGGTCTCCGGGAACACGAACATGAACGGCTCCGCCGAAGGCGATGGGGTCTACGTGAAGACCTACCAGCGCAAGTCTTCATACGTGTACGGCTACGGCATCCCCGACTTCCCCGAGGGTGTAGTCGTGGCTGACCCGGCATGGAAGGGCCGCAAGGGTGTCGTGTACTTCGGGCACGAGGCGAGCCCGTCCGACATCCCGAGGGGCAGTAGCACCCCGAGCGTGTACGCCGCATTTCCCGGGTCTGCCTGGTTCCAGAGCGCTCCGCGCTCGGCCCTGATCGAGGCCATGGGAAAGCGCCTGGTCGCTGAGGGCTGCTCGGCCTACTCCGAGGGGCCGGGTCCGCAGTGGACCGACGCGGACCGCCAGAGCTACGCGAAGTGGCAGCGCAAGCGCGGCTTCTCCGGCACGGATGCCGATGGGTGGCCGGGGCGCGCCACCTGGGACGCACTGAAGGTCCCCGCCGTCTAGCCACCGCCCGTCACTGGATACCGGTCTGCCGGGACCAGCTCGGAGCGACGCGGCCCCGTATCAACACGCAGCGTGCACACCGGGCGTCCGCCATGTCCAACGTTCGCCCGGTCGTATAGCTACTCACTCGATCAACAGACAGTCACTGACGAAGGATCTCTTTGCAGTTCATCAAGCAGCACCCTGCCCGTATCTACGCCGTCCTGGTCGCCGCCCTGGCCCTGGTCGTGCACTACCTCCCCGATCTCCCCTCCGCCCTGATCCTGGCCCTTGCAGCGGCCATCCTCGGTACCGGTGAGGCAGTCCAGCGCACAGAGGACACCAAGACGGCGACCGCCGGAATCGAGTCCGCGCCCATCGAGTAACGCGACCTGTTCAGCGAGCATAGAAGCCCCCAAGGCACGCCATCACAGCGTGCCTTGGGGGCCTTTTCTGCGTTCTACCGATTCACGTCATCCAGCAACTTCTGGATCTGATCAAGATGAGCGATGAGGTGTGCTCGGGAGCCGGATCCGTTGCGGAAGACCAGGCACCACACGTCTTCCCGGTTGAGCAGGATCGGTGAAAGCCACGCAGTGGTGGAACCTAACCGGATCGTGTTCCCCTCCTGACCTGCCTCATAGATCACCCGCGTGATGAGCTCCTCCACGTATGCCACATCCCCACGGACCACTTCCCGCCCTTGCAGCTCGACGCCGACACTTCGGCTGTCGTAGTGCCGCACCACGATGTGATGTCCGTTGAGCATGTACTCATTGGTGCGAGGGCCCCGCCTATGAGACATCCGTGTCCGCCCCTTCTCTGCTCCCATCGGAGAGGCCCAGGTTTTTGAGCGCGGCATGAAGCTCCGCCTGGTCGTCCACCTCCTGGTCGTACTTGTCGACCACCCAGCGCGGCAGGCGTCCTCGCAGACCGACGTCCAAGTCTTGCTGCTTGGCCCAGGCCCGGATGCGCGGCATTCTCGTGTGCGGCCAGCCCGCTATCAGGTCCGCGCGCTGACGACGTCGCGTTGCGGCAGCCTCCTTCTGCTCCCGTGCTTCAGCCGCTCGGGCCATGCCGTCTTGGTGCCGAAGGTAGGCCTCGTAGTTCCTGAACTCCGGGGGGCTCACAGGAGCCGTGTCGTCTGCGTTGCAGAGTCCCTTGGACACCGTGTAGGACCGCACCGCTTCGGGGTCCAACGGCGCGTAGGGCAGCCGGTACACACGCACAGGCCGACCTGCCCCCTCGGCATCCACCAGTTCGGAGATGACAAGGCCTTGGCCCTCCAGGTCGAGGAGATCCCTAGCTGTGACGCCCAGCGACTGGATCAGATGGGTTTGTCGTACGGGGCCGTCGCCTACCCACAACATCGCGACCACGGCCCGCTCAATAACTGACTCCCGGTCTCCATCACTCACGATCGAGCTCCAGCCCGCAGTAGTGGCAGTAGGTTCGGCGCCCGCCCTCGTGGTTGTTGGCGGGGGTGCGCTTGCTCGGCCCCCACGCCGAAGCCTCCGCGTACTGCGGCCAGGACCGGTCATCCGCGCACGGGCTACAGGCAGTGGCCGTGTAGAGGTCGCTTGGCCATCGCCAGTACTCAGCCGTGTACACGGGCGTCCTCACGAGCGAAGTCGAGCACCGGCCGGTACAGCCGTTTGTCGGGATCCCGGCCGTCAGCTCGGCATGTCTGAAGATGTACGCGCCGGAACCCGCTTCGGCAGTCGTCACACATGAACTCGTTGCCGAACGGTGTTCGGGTAAGTGGGCCTCTGCGGTTCTGCACTCGGACACAGGGAATGCACAGGCCGGTTTCCTTCGTTATCGCGTGTGTATGAGTGTTTTCGTGCCTGTGCCAGCATCCCTTGCAGAGTCCCCCACCCTCCACGTGCTCATAGACGGTTCGGGTTCTGCCGTTCACGGCATAAACAGCCTGAACAAAGGCATGTGACTGAGTGGACGCTTTCTCGAATGCGGTGAACCACAGGGAGTCCCAGCAGATAGCTGTTCTCTCCCAACTGCCGCATGTTCCGTCATGGTCGTGTGCGCGGGTGTATCCCGTCGTACACTTCCACACTTCATATTTCCAAGTTCCCACGGTTTGCCTCTCTTCCGAACTGCCCCGATAGGCAGCCACGACAAAGGGCGCGACCATCCACTTGAATACCCGCGCCCCTATCGAGACCAACTATTGGAACTAGCGTCGCGCTCTCAGTGCGTCGATCACGTCGAGAAGCGTCTTGATGTCAGCCCAGGCGTTACCGAAGAACGTCGCGTCTGCCCTGGCCCCTTCAACGGCCTTTGCCGGGTCATCCACATCGGTCGGCCCGTGCGCACAAGACACTTCTGCCAAGCGGGCGCCATCCACGGTCTGGATCTCAAAGTCGGTGTGGACCACGGGCCCTGGACCTTCCGGAGGATAAGGAGTCTCCTCAACAAAATGAGGACCGGGCCACACGGCGTCATGCCGTGCGCGGATTTCCGCTATTTCATCCCTATGGATCAGTTCGTCCAGGATCTTCAGTATCTCGTCCATCTCTTACCTCTCTGCCATGCCACCTGCGTTAGGCAGCCACGACAAAGGGCGCGACCACCCCGCTGGGCGACCGCGCCCCTATCGAGGCCAACTATGCGGTTAGCTGTTGTCGTACGGCGTCATGTCCACGCCGGGGTTAGCAGTGCGGTAAGAAGTCACAACGTCCTCCGGGATTCGCCCCTGCGGCGCCACCTTCTTTCCGTTCTCATTCGCCCAGAACCGAATCTTCTTAAGTAGGCGACTGCGCTCCGGGTTTGTCTTCTTGCGTGGCGCCTTGGCGGGCTCGACGACCTTGGGCTTCCAGTACGCTATTTCAGCATTCGCGGTTGCCCGTGCAAGCAGCTCACGGATCTCATTTGCGAGAGCCGTGTCGGTGTCCATCTTGAAGTCGACACCGTCAATGGAGAAGCAGAAGTTGTCCACCAGATCTTCGGGTATGGGAAGCCCGGTCATGTCGTCGGTGTAGTCGATGACTGTGCGCCTACTGCTAGCCATGGATCTCCCCTATCTTCTTTCTGCTACCAGCCAATTAGCTGGTATGGCGCCCGGCCGTGGATTTGCACCACGGCTGACCCAACTAGGCGGGCTGCGTCTTACTTGACTGAGGCAGGGGCGGACTTCTTTGTGGTACGCCGGACAGGCTTAGTTTCTTCCGGCTCCACGGCTGGGGTCTCCTCTTCGGACACCCCGGGGGCTTCCGGCTTGTCTGACTCGGGAACAAACTCAATCCGCGACTTCAGATCAGCGATCTTCGCTTCCCAAAACAACCGACCCTTGTCCGATTGCGTCCGCTCGGCAAGCAGCTCCCACTGCTCGATCGCAGTATCGGCATCGCGGATACCAAGGTCCCGTTCTGCCTTTTCCTTCTTTTCCGGGTCGGCAACGAAGTCGTCTTCGTCCTCCCAGTCGTCATCCTCTTCGATGTCTTTGCCATCGACTTCCGGGGTGCCGTCCTGCGAGAAAAGAACCGGCGTGTCGGAGGCCTCGACCGATCCAACTTCCGCTTCAATAGCCGACTCGCAGTTCATGCAATCGTCCCCGGCCTCGTACTCATGGACCGGCAGCTCAGCCAAAGCCGAGTAATCCGTCTTCGCGTTGTTACGAATGAAGACGCACCGGTCGTGGTCGACCAGCGAGGAATGGACCTTGCCAGTCGGAGCCTTGAACAACATTCTTTTCTCCCTGTGATCTATAGCGGTACACCCGAACCGATTCGGCTAGGGCAGGACAATACGACGGAGGGTCAGGCGCTTTGAAGCGCCAACAGGAACGGATTGCTTTTCGCGGACGAAGGCATAGGTGTGCCCGTGGCCGGCCGCGGTAGCACACTGGTCTTACCAACGAGCTGATACAGCTTCACCGGACGTCCCGGGCCGTCTTTGATCTCGCGATGCGTGATCAAGCCGCGCTGCTCCATGTTCTGAAGGTCGAAGGCAAGAGCCCCAGACGCGCGTTGCAGAACCGCAGAGCGAATCCCCCCTGGGTGCTTGCTGAGTTCACTCAGCACCCGGTCTTCCGGCGTACTTTTCGCCTTCTTGCCGGGGCCGTCCTTCGTAAGGTCGAGGACGGTTTGCACGCTGTGCCGGACGAACGTCACCGCTGCATCCATGTGCTTACGAGTGATCCGGTCAGTTCCCTCCGAGGTTGCCAGTACTGCGGCAACCCTCGTCGTCTGCTCGGCAGTTCGGGCGACGAAGTCACCTTGATGCGCGGGCAGAGTCTTCAGAAGGATCCGTTCCGCTCGGCGCAAAGCCCAGTTCAGATTTTCAGCCCCGGGCGTCAGCTTCATGATGTGGCGCTCACTGGAGGCCCAACTCCACGCCTCGACGAGGCGTTCGGTATTCACCGCTGGAAGTTTGCGCTTCCGCAGCAACGGCACATCATCCAAGGCGACTGGAAGGATCCTGTTGAAGGAGCCGCCTGCCGCATCAGTGAAGCTGACGAACTTTCGCCAGTCTGAAGGCGTGATATGCGTATGGAAGACCACACGCGCATTACGAACCTCTTGCGGAACATCATTCGCTGACTTTTTCTTAGTCGTGTTCCGCAGCGTCGCACAGTCCCAGCAATGCCTGATCTTTGAGGTGAAAGACGAGTCTCGGGAAGTCCTTTCCAAGATTTCCCGCCACTCCTCCTCAACGACGAGGACCCGAGCATCAGCGATTCCGTATGCCTCTTCGGTCAGTTCGACCTGTCGGTATACGTGGTCTACCAAGGCGGCGCCCGACGTCAGTCCAGAGGTTTCCCGCATCTCGATATCTCGGCCGATTGACTCAGCCATGATGTGTCGAGCTCCGTCAAGCGCAACGCCCTTACCCGTGCCCGTATCAGCTACGAGCGCTGTAGACACAAGGGGGCTACGCCTGCGGCCGGCGTCCATGAACACCCGGTCGCCTATGGCCATTGACCACATCGACAGGCATGCCGCGTAGATGCCTACAGGATCTGTTTCAACGTACGGGGCGATGCGCTTCACTGCCTCGCCTATGGGTCCGTAGAGTTCTACGTCCCGTGATCCGTTCATTGTTCCTCTCCGTCGATCACGGCAACCGAACCGAATGCCTGCATGAAGTAGTCCCACAGGGCTTTTCCATGGCGTTGGCACATTCCGGTCTCGGCTACACTGCCGAAGGTCATGCTGAGCAGACCTACGGCATCGGTGATGGTTCCCTCGATTGCGCAGGGTCCACATCGCATGACCTTCTCCTTTTCTCTCTCTGCTACCCGAAAAAGGCAGCATTGTGCCCCGACCGGCATTTGCAACCGGCCTGATCCACCTAGGAGGGCTGCGAGTACTTATCTAACTCGCGTGATTTTCACAGTTACAGCCTGGCTGATTCGTGCAATACATGGCCGAGTAGCCGTGTTTTGGCAGTACGATGTTCGCTCGGTACTTCACATTTCCAGAGAGCCACCATGTGACCTTCTTCAAACCAGCTTCCCAGTTCTCTCCTGGTCTTGCCGGGCACGGACCGCCATCAAATGGTTTGTCGCCAATCCAGAAGGTCACATCACTCTGGTTCACGCGTGAGCCCAGTCGGTCGATGTGGACCTGGACAGAGCAATTCCCGCCCAGCTCTTCCGTTAACACGAGCGAGTTGGAATTGATCACCTGCGTCCGCACGGATTCCCCCTATTCTCGGAAGGTTCGCTGCGCGAAATAGCGGGCGTTCGATGTCGGAGGAAGGA
Source organism: Streptomyces crystallinus (assembly GCF_039521265.1). Lineage (NCBI taxonomy): Bacteria > Bacillati > Actinomycetota > Actinomycetes > Kitasatosporales > Streptomycetaceae > Streptomyces > Streptomyces crystallinus. The sequence continues at coordinate 89,432 of NZ_BAAACA010000004.1, forward strand.
ATCCTGCCTGCCGCCACTCGCACTCACCATGCGGGATGATCTCAGATACGAAAATTCCTCGACTGTTGTCGTAGAAGATCCGCATCCGATTCGCCCAATCACCGGAGGCAATGAAAACATCTGGCCGCGCAGGACGCAGGTGGCACACGATGCCGTACTTCTCTATCTCCGCCACCATCTCATTCAGCGGCTCGATAGGATCAACGTCACGTCCGTGATACCGCACATACACCCACATCAGTAGCCTCCCTGGAACTCGGAAGCTTTCAGTCCGTCAATCACAGCCAGACCTATCTTTCCAACGAAGATAGATGTTCCGTCCTTCTCTGTTGCGGCGCCCGCGCTCATGAGGAAGTTCGTGGAAATAGCGTTCCACGAGTCTCCCGCACGTCGCCGCTTGAAAGCCGTAGGCGCAATGGCCTTTATGGCATCCTCTCGAAGACGGAACGTCTCTCCACTAGTAAGTAGGCCCGACTCCTCGTACGTCTCGGTGAGAGCCTTCGCCCACTCACGGGCAGTGTTGAGGTCGAATACTGCTGTTGCTCCGCACTCCGCGCACGTAATGTCACGCGGGTGCGATTCGTAGACAGGCTTCGCCTCAATCACTGGCTTCCCACAAGCAGCGAGATGACCGGACCAAGAGGCATGCACGACGCCCGGAGTTGTTTCACTCCACGCCGTCTGCATGTGCTTGAGATTGCCGTACCTCAAGTCGTCGTGATTCACACTTCTCCTTCTTCTCTCAACGTGGCCAAGGCAGGCCACAGCGCCCCTATCCGGAATCGAACCGGTACGCCTCCCCGGACGGGGTAGGGGCTGATTTAAATCAGTAGAATCAGAAAGGTCCGGCAACAACGTCGACGTGCCCAAACATTGCGAGGCACAGGATTACGTCGGCATCGTCCATATATAGTTCCTGCGCGGCATATCCAGGGTTTGGACTCATCAGGCTGCTCAGCTCAGCCTCGGCGTACCCGTTCTTGGGCATGAGGTAGCTGGCAGCACGCAGCATCGTGCGCACGTCGCCGGCATCAACCTGCACCGGCCCGAGCTCGGCCTCCTGGTGCTCGTCGGGGTGACGCACCCACATGCGGGCCTGCCAAACTCGCGGCCCCTGTAGGCGCTCCACCTCGACCCTGATACGGCCCAACTTGGCTGCCGCTTGCAGGACTCGAAGGAGACCATCTGAGCTGATGCCCATCCCATGGGGATGGCGGGCGCGACGGTGCATGGACTCATCGCCCCACAGGGCCTCGTAGTGGGACCAGGTTGCCGGTTCACCAAACAGGCTGTGTTCATTGCAGTAGGCCAGGGCGTGAAACAGAGCCTGCGGCTCCGCATCCTGCGGTATCGCAAAATCACACTCCCTGCACAGGACCATGGTCTGACCTGTGAACACACGGGTAGCCCGTATGCCGCCCTCGTAGCTCCACTCCAACCGGACATAGCCAGCCTGTGGGACGTACCCGAAAGCGACGTTTCTGTATTCCATGTTTTTCCTGTTCTTTCTCTCGCAGCCGTTGTGGCTGCGGCGCCCCGGACAGGAATCGAACCTGCACATGGCCATTTCACCTATGGGTGATCCGGGGCTTTTTGTTACATCACCACTCCTCGGTGTTGTGCCAGCGAACCGTTCGCGTGAAAGGGTCGTCACAGAACTCGCGACGCCTCGCAGCACGACGCCAGGCACGATCGGTTGAATACCAGCGAGCCGCTGTCTCCTGAACCATTCGATGCTGAGCCGCGCGTATCGCCTCCCGCCGACTGCGGAAGACATAGCACTGACTCAAAGCAGAGTCTTCGCGGCCAGGCCAATAAGCAGAGACCTTGTACCCACTACCAGACCCCCGCGCCAAACTGAACAGGGAAAACCCGTAGGAGACATCACCAAAGTGGTAGAGGAACTCCCTGGAGTACTTTGCGGATACGCGGTCAACCCGTCGGGCCTCATGTTTGGGCACCGTGAGGCGCGCTCCATGCTGCCTCTGACGGATCGCTTCCTTGTGGCTGACACCAGGCCCGTAAGTCCTCTTCAAAACTGCCACACGGTAATAGAACATCAAGGAACTACTCACCGTCGGTCGCCTCCGGCAGATACGACTCGCTGTACTGGATGTAGAGGCGACTGTGCACTAGATAGGTCGACTCTCCCGGGTCAAGAACAATGTCCCTCGGGGTCAGCCTGTGCCCGCACTCGGTGCACTCGTAATAGAAGCGCCTCACATCCGCGAACATGCCTGTACTGCACCGTCCGCATAACATCGGTCCACTTCGCAACTACTTCTCCTTTCTCGACGCCTGCCTCTTCAACACGGGTAGGCGAACTCCCGTGGACACGACACACCCGCTGACAGGCATGCCGTGTTTCGGCTAGATACGACGCCACTCCGGAAGCTCCGCAGTGGTGTAACGCGACTCGAAATACCGAATACGCTCAACCGCCGTATCAAAATCGGTAGCGAAAAGGCGCTCACTCACTACACGTCCCTCGCGGTGCTCTGAGACAACGCGAACATCCCCGTTGTCAAGCAGAGCCGCATACTTGCGCGCCAGGATCCTGGAATCACCCAGAACGAAGACCTTGCGCCGTATGACCTTGGCGAGAACTACAGAGTTCGAGTCCAAGTCGAACACCAAAAACATCCTTTCTCCGGCCTTCCGTAGTACGGATAGGCCACCTTCCGCGGACACACTTCTCCCCTGGCCGGCAGCGAGAGGAGGAGGAGTTTCGACCAGTCCTTACAGGCCCACAAACGCGGCCCATGTCCCATTGCGGCGCCTAACGCAGGTCAGGCATCGACACTTCGGCACATCACAGAACTGGCAATCGGCGTCACTCGACACCTGGACACCAAGCCCGTAGTCGGGCAAGAAACGAACGAACGGCAAGGGGCCATCTTCGAGGAAGAGAGCCATGACATGACGTATGGCCTCGGCCTTACCCTCATAGTGCTTCCGAGCCTGGCCAGACAGCAGCCAGGCAGCGCGTATCGCGGCAAACTCACGCGCCAGATACTCAGTGCGATATGGCGCGTGCCACGTCTCTACGAAGCCAGGTTCCGGCCAGTCATAGACGTAGTAGCAGTGCCAATGGAAGCCCTCTAAGGCATTCACCAGTCACCGTCAAACACGGGTTCTTGGTCCTCGGCAAGGTATCCCATAGCCTGTTCCGCCATACTCCCGGGAGCTATGAACGTGCAGCTCTTAAACGTGTCCGACCGATCGTCTAGACACAGGAGTCGACCGTCCCGGCAATCCCAGCAGTCCATCCCTAACCTCCATGCACACTTAAGTAAGTAGCCAAAAAAATACACAGCGTCTTACTCGATACACCCGGTAGGCCGTATGGACTACCAGGGCAGCGCCGAGGACAGGACTGGCATAAGAGGCGCACCTAGGCAGATGCACACCCCGACCTGTCCTCCACGCTGCACCGAAGTGCAAAGAGAGAAAGAAAGAAATTGGAGAAAGACAAACGTGCGCGTGAATCCCGCTCAACGACCTGGATGCAGGTAGTCACTTTCAAAGAAGGCTAGTCAAGGAGAGCCCGCCTCAAGGCGCACTCCACCTATCTGCCAGCATGGGGTTTCGCCTACACGGGCGCCCACGAATGTCAGCTACACTGTTCAGTTCTCAAGAAACAGATGCTTCCTTTGCGACGCTTCACTCAGGCAGCCTCGTACGGTGGCGTCACACAACCCGACTTGCCTATAGCCGAGCCAACCACCGCGTCACAGGCCGATCCACGCCCCTCCGGGCATTATCGGTAACGCTTTATCACGAAGAGCTGAGGTGATCCCCAGAGCCTTTCGGCCCCGGTTTTCGCCCTTCCCTCTCGGCGATGTCTTAACTATAGCTCATCGGAGCACACTTAAGTAACTCGAAGCGTAGAAACTTCGGATCAATTTAACGGCCCTCTCCCGCTCCCGAATTCCCGCCATGATCCAGGATATCCAGTCACCAGCGAAAGGCGCTTAGAGACGCACCCAGACCCCCAAATGGGCCATCCGGCTTTATGAAGTCACACCGGGGCCGACCCCTGCATTTAGCCCCTGCACCCCTGCCGATCTATTTACCTTTCCCGGGCCGTTAAGCCATTAACGCTTAGGCAACTCAAGACTTAGGCCGCGAAGGTTTTTAAATCAAAAGGTTTAATAAGTCGAAGGTTAGGTGGGGTAATGTTTTTCTACCTCAGTCGGAACCGCCAGCCGAGGCCCTTCCTCGGACGATGTACGTATCTGGGACTCCGGCGTAAGCATCGATCTACTTATCTTTCTGGCACGTTTCCCGTAGTGAGGAGAGCGATATTCCATGAGGAATGGATGACCTCCATGCATGTGTGGACCTTGCCCCACCCTTCCTCGTCGTTAGGCTTTAGATAGGTAGCCAAGGCATCTAGGATCACTGCTCGCTTTGTACGCAATTCTGAAGGCGAACCGTCGTCTACTCCGGTCAGAACCGATATGATTTGGCGTGCCGTGACGTGTTCCGTTCTGCTCGCTACCAGCTCCACTCTTGGGTTGCCAGCCGCCACGTAGACCTCTGCGAAAGCGTCTCGCACCCCCCGCTCAAACATTTTGGGGATACCTGGGAAAGGAACATCTTCGTCGTGTTCCGCCTCAATCTTGAATTCCCAGTCCAGCACAAGGTCATCCGCTTCCAAGTCCGGCGCGGGAGGCTCCACGAACGAACCTTCCGCTTCTCGCCGACGCCTCACCCAATACTGGGGATTTGCTCCCCAAATTTTTGCTAGGTTCTCCAGGTTGTCCCTACCGGGAATGTGCTTCCCGTTCAGCCAGGCATAGAGAGTGCCTTTCGCGATACCTAGTCTCTTGCACGTCAGGTTCCATTCACCAGCTCTACCAGCCGAGTCCCGCAGCTCTCGAAGCTCGATTGCAAAGCTATGCCGCGGCTTCGTGGGGTCGAGCGGTGGAAGGGGGCGGGGCATGGCTATCTCCCTGAGTCCTGCGTAGTCCTGGGGTGTCTCAAGTTAGTCCAGATTGCTGGCACATCAGGCTCTGCGTCCACACGATTGCCTGTATCAAGTCTGGGGTGTCGAAGGGACGTTGAGGTGGGACTGTCGTTCAGCGTGAAGCTGTTGATCGTCTTGGCGGCGGCGCTGGTATCGGTCATCGTGGGGATGCTGGCCGGGATGCTCGCCCGCCTCGATGGGAACCCTCTGCCCGCACGCATCACGCGGGGCACCGTGGCCTTCGGGGGCTCCCTCACGCTCTTGCTCCTGGTGCTCACAAGCCTCGGGCTCCTGGCCTAGGAGGAGGAAGGACTGCCCTCTCTCAAGGCCCCCTCCCGACTGCTCCTCGGCCGGCCATCGGCCACGGCCGTGGATATCCAAGGTGCGGAGCGGACTCACCTGACTGAGGCTGAGGCTATGGAGAGACGTGTAGTCGTGTACCCGCCGGATGACCGAGGATGGCGAAGGGTGCGCTATGACGGCCGGATCCTCGGCACCGCATATCGGGCGAGTGACATCGTTGAGTTTCTGAGGCTTGCCGGGTACCCCGACCCCGAGAACGTCGACCTGACTGACGATGTGCTCTTCGAGTGGCGTGGTGGAGGCCCCGAAACATGGGCTGAGTCACCCCCCTGACGCCGTTTTCCTCGACAGTCTGCTGAGGCGTACAGACATGCAAAAGCCCCCCGCAAGGTCCATCGTGGGGGGCTTTCGTTGGGTCAGTGAGCCTTGTTGTAAGCCTCGCGAATCTCTGCTGCTACACGACCGCGGTCATTGATGTCGTAGCCGTTCTCCTTGGCCCAGGCCCTGATAGCTGCCGTGTCATTGCTCCCGCCGGCCTGGCGGGCAGGGGCCGCCTTTGCGCGGGTTCCCCGGACTCGTCGACCTGCCGTGAGGAAGGGGCTTACAGCGTCCATGAGCTTGTCGTAGCTCTCGGGGCTGAGGTCGATCTCGTAGGCCACACCATCGATCGCAATCTGATGTGTGGCTGCCTCGGAGGACTCTTCGCCTGTGAGGTCGTCGGTGTAGATGGTAACGATTCGTTGAGCCATGCCCCGAGTCTATGGCCGACCGGCGCCTCGGCTACACGCAAGTTTCGATCACCGCGCAGGGCCCCTTCCGAGTGGAGGGGGCCCTGGAGTCGAGTCAGGTCAACGGCTGACGTATGCGGCGAACTTCGACCACGCCGCAGGGCCAACCTTGATGAGGCCCATACCGTGATCCTTGGTATCCCGGACGTAGACCACGGGCTCATCGGTTACGGCTTCAACGCAGTCGTTCGTGCCGCCGCTGCTGTAGCTGCTTTTGTGCCAGTTCAGGGTCTCAGTCACTTGTACCTCTTCAGGGCTTGCGTGATCACTTCTGTGGACTCTACAGCCGTCAACGCGCTGTTGGCTGCCTGATCATAGACCCGCTGATAGTGGAGGACCTGCGCCTCATCCTTCGTGTAGGCACCGGTCTCGAAGCCTTCCGTGTAGGCCCCTCGACGGCCGTTCGGGAGGGTCTGGATCACGACTGTCCCGAGGATCGGCCCCTGCGACATCTCCAGAACGCGGATGGTCACGTTGGGCTGCTTTTGAACCTCAATGAGTCTTTGCAACTGAGCTGTTGTGCTTCGATGCAGTATTGCCTCGTCGAGCACGGCATTCATCCACGGTGGGGTCTTCCGATCCCAGACTCGTTGCCGCTCAAGTCGCTGCCGGACGAAGGATTCGATCTCATACGGGTCCGTCTGTCCCGCGATCATCAGGCGACGGGCGTAGTCGGCTGTCTGAAGCAGCCCTGGTACGACGGGTGCAAGGGTGTAGAACGCCGTAGCTCGGTCTTGGTCAGCCAGGAAGTCCTTGGCGTAGTCGCGGACCGTTTGCCGTTCCCTGATGAGCACGAGGTCGACCAAAGTCCCTGGTGACAGCCCCAGTACTTGCTCTAGTTTGTACGCCTGCCGGGGCTGCGGCAGCGTCTGACCGCGCTCGATTCGGGAGATCAGAGACTGATTCTCGAAGATACGGCCTGCGAGGTACGTCTGTGTCCACTCCTTCCCTAACCGCTCGCGACCTGCGCGAACGAGTCCTCCTAAGTAGCCCTCAAGGCTTTCGGAAGGGGTCAAGTCTGCGGCTCCTGGCATATGCCCCGTAGTCACCTCCCCGTCTACATACTCAACTCCTGGTGATCGTACGGCTACAGGGACATGGTGGAGGCCAGAAAGCGGAACCCCCAAGGAAGAGAGCCCCCGCTGATGCACTCCTCCCCCGCGCCCACCATCGACCAGCCGTCCCGCCTCACCGAGGACGAGCACGCCGTCCTCTACAAACACCTCACCGCGGCCATCCAGGACGCCGGCCTCTGCGCCTCCACCTTGTACCGAGAGCAGGACAAGTACGTGTGGGAGTTCGGACCCCACACCGCTCGTCTCGCCGTGGGCATCTTCAGGGCTGCGAGGAAGTCGTGATCATTCAGGTCGGAGATCCACTAACTGACGCCGAGACGCTTCGAGTTGGAGAGGTCATCGCTATGGAAGGCACCAAGGTCACGCTTGCCAGCGGCCCCTTCCACTGGGAGCAGGAGAGGCACCAGTGCCGCCCGGCAAGCATGCCCGAACAGGCCGCCCTCGTACCCTCCAGTGCCATCCGCGTCATCACCGGCGAGTTCGGCTGACTGCTGACGTGAAGCTCCTCGGCACACTCCTGGCGATTGCCGCCCTCGGCGTTGCAGCCGGTTCGGTTCTCGCCTGGTACTTCACTCCGTAGATTCCTGAGCCGCAGAGGCCACCGTTCCGCAGTCGCGTTGCGTAGAGACGGACAGCTCTCTGGGTTCAGGTAGCTACCTGGCTCTTCGGTGGTCAGGCATTCCATTCCTAGAACGATCGGCGGGGATGGTCCACCTGGAGGGGCAGGTCACCCCAGCCATGCCGCCCTGGACGTCACGGTCGACGGCATGGCTGGGGCTCACCCTCTCGGCATCAGCAAGGACAAGTCGTGAGCCCCAGCATCTTTCGTTACGAGAACTGGACCACAAGACAAGACCCGACTGTTGAACCCGAATACCGAGCACGTTGCGTATCTGGTGACGAACGGTTCTGCACGGCTGCATCTGGCTCGTTCCTCCATGCTGAGGAAGCAGATGACTGGATGCGTGATCACATGCGGCAGACAGGTCACACCTGCTTCCGCCGATCCTTCGACGACTTCGCCGAACTCACACGCACGGAGACCCAACAGGCAGTGCCCGCGAAGCCGGTATGGACATGAGCCGGTTCTTGGCACCCATCGCGCGCTTCACCGGCGTTCTGATGGTCATCCTCATCAGCTCGTCATGCGGCTTCGTAATTGGCGTGGCAGCGCACTACAGGTGACCTCCGCTCTCCAGTACGCGCGCTCCATCCCACACCCTTACAGAGAGGCATACGCCAATGAAGTTGTCGACCCTCGCAGCGTTCTCGGGGATGGCACTGGGGGCCGCTCACCTGCTGGTCACCAGCAAACGGCATCTGGAGGCCGTACGAACTCGCTCCGAGTACGCGGCCCTCACCACGGGCCTGATGCACCAGCGGTGGTTAGCCCAGGGCATTGAGCGACCCGAACTGACTGCCTTGTGGTCGGGATTCCCCGAGCTCTCGGAGTCCGAACGAGCGCTTCACCTGCACATCAATGGTGTTGTGTCACTGTGGTGGCTTCAGTACTTCACGGGAGTGATCAACAGTGATCAGGTGGCCCATTTGGCGCGAACTCTGATGGAGTCCGAGGACGGACGCCGCTACTGGGAACGAGCGGGTGCCTACCGAACTGAAGAGGACGGCGGACGCGTCCAGGCGCACACCTTCAACGAGCTGATCAGCTTCGAGTACGCCAAGGCCAAGCGAACGCCTCAGAAAGCTGCCGCCGAAGCGTCCTAGGCGCGCCCTGCCCGTAGATGAGATATCGGCCGAACCGCCAGCCTCCGTCAAGGATGCTCCGGAACTCACATCAGAGCGCAAGGGGGACACATGTGCGGTAATGATTTTTTTGCCACCGAGGACCGCGACAAGCTCGGTTCCGCGGGGGCACGGCTGTACAAGGCATTCGAAGAACTCGGGCTCGATGATCTCAACAGCGTTGAGCTGGATGAGCCCTGTACGCACCGTCATTGCTGCCCGACGCAGGTAGTCATGCTTTCCCTCGGTAGTTACCGGCTGGGCGTTGTCAACAGGGTGGCTGACCGTCTTGAGCAGATCGCTAAGGCCTTACCTCCCGAGGAGCTCCACAACTGATCTTGGCCTTGCGGCTTCTTGAGCGACCTGCAAGACCCTACGAGCGTGAGAGCACACGAGAGGGGGAGAGCGGTTATGAACGGCCTTCAGCGGGCGCCGCCCGCGTGAGACAGTCCCTTCAAGGAGTCGAAGCTAGGAGCACCGCATGTCCGTGAAGATGCAGGGATGCCACCCGGACCGGCCCTGCCGCCACGGTCCTACGCCGACAATCGTCTACGTCAGCGGGACCCAGAGCGACGCCGAAGCCGAAGCACGAGCGAACGTCTGTCGTTCGTTCGCCTCGGTACGGGGCTGGCCGTTGGTAGGAACTGTCATCGAGACCACGCCGGAGAGGCCCCTTGAGGTTCGTGAGGGGTGGGCCAAAGTCCTCGCCGCAGTGAGCAGCGGTGCCGCTGAAGTGATCGCCACATATGACCCGGCGCACCTCGGACTCGACGTGGAGGGATTCGAGGCTCTGGGGGCGCATCTGCGTGAGAGGGAGGTGGTACTAGTCGCGGCGACTGGTACCCCGGCCCCGCCCCCCGTGAGCAACGATCACCGCTGACCTGTACGCCTCTTCCATCGTAAGGAGAGCACAGCAATGCAGCAGCCTTTCGCACTTGGATTTGCCCGGCCGGCACCAGCACAGCCGGTCGCCCCGTTCACGTATGACTCGGGGATGCAGCTCAACGTCCTGCCCAACGGTGCCCCTGCCGTCACGGAGGCCGACATCATCACTCTCGGCTCCGCCACGCAGTCCACGGCGGGCTCGGCCACCCACAACGACGACACGGACTGAACGGCCTGACATGACCGTTCTCATCCTCACGGCACCCGAGGACCTCACCACTGACATGGTGGTGCAGCACTTCGGCAACGTGCGGGTGGTGCGTCTCGACCCGGCCGGGTTTCCCGGCCGGGTCGAACTCTCCACCACTTGGGCGGCAGACAACGTCACTGGCCGTATCGATGACGGTTCCCGCTCAGTCGACCTGCCCTCGATCCAGTCAGTATGGGTTCGCCGTCCCGGCCGCCCTGGCCTCCAGGATGTGGAACAGGCAGCATGGGTAGCCCACGAATCCGAGCACGCGCTGTACGGGGCGCTGCGCGCCATCCCCGGTGTGCGCTGGATGAACCATCCTGATGCTCAAGCAGCAGCCCGCTACAAGATCACACAGCTTGCTACAGCCCGCACGGCGGGGTTCGCTGTGCCCGAGACGCTAGTAACCAATTGTCCCGAGGACGCGGAACGGTTCAGTAAGGACGGTCCGGCCGTCATCAAGGCTGTCTCGGGCCGCCAGCCATTCGACCCGCCGATGGCCTTACCGACGAGCATCGTCCCACCAGATGCCGATTTCGCTTCGGTAGCTACCGCGCCGACCTGCTTTCAACGACGGGTCGACAAGGTCGCCGACCTACGAGTGACAGTCATCGGGGAGACCCAGTTTTGGGCTCGCATCGAAGCGGAACAGGACTGGCGATTCGACGATGCCACGCCCCCTTGGCAGCCCGCCCCAGAGCCGAGCAGCCTTGCACCTAAGGTGTCCTCCTTCATGCGCGCGTATGGCCTGACGTATGGAGCGTTCGACTTCGCGGTTGACCGTGCAGGCGAGAGCTGGTTCCTGGAGTGCAACCCATCCGGACAGTTCGGCTTCGTCGAACTGGACACCGGCCAACCGATTGCCCAGCACATCGCGGCTTGGCTGAGCCGTCGAACCTAGGCGCTGCCCGACTTTACTGATCTTTCCCTGCGCAAGAGCGCCCTTCTCTTGCACCCCTGATAGGCAACCTCGATCAGTCTGACTACGCCTAGCTATTTCCCTGATCAATGCCCCTTGTGACAGGGTGGATGTCAGTCCAACCCCTCACGTATGCCCTAGAACGGGCATACGGCGCAACAAGGAGTGCAATGCTCAACGTCGGTGACCAGTTCCCCGAGTTCGACCTGACTGCCTGCGTCTCGCTGGAGCCGGGCAAGGAGTTTGAGCAGATTGACGCAGAGTGGCTGAAGCGTAACCGGGACGAGAAGGGTTGGTTGGTGGTCTTCGCGTGGCCCAAGGACTTCACCTTCGTGTGCCCGACCGAGATCGCCGCGTTCGGCAAGCTGAACGAGGAGTTCGCCGACCGTGACGCCCAGGTCCTCGGCTTCTCCGGCGACTCCGAGTTCGTCCACCACGCCTGGCGCAAGGACCACGCCGACCTGCGTGACCTGCCCTTCCCGATGATGGCCGACTCGAAGCACGAGCTCATGCGCGACCTCGGCATCGAGGGCGAGGACGGCTTCGCCAAGCGTGCCGTCTTCATCGTCGACCAGAACAACGAGATCCAGTTCTCCATGGTGACCGCCGGTTCCGTCGGCCGTAACCCCAAGGAGGTCCTGCGGGTCCTCGACGCCCTGCAGACCGACGAGCTGTGCCCGTGCAACTGGTCCAAGGGCGACGAGACCCTGGACCCGGTCGCGCTCCTCTCGGGCGAGTGAGCGGGAGCTGAACTGACATGGCTCTCGACGCACTCAAGTCCGCCCTGCCGGACTACGCCAAGGACCTCAAGCTGAACCTCGGCTCGGTCATCGGCAACAGCGAGCTCCCCGCCCAGCAGCTCTGGGGCACGGTCCTGGCCTGCGCGATCGCCTCGCGCTCGCCGAAGGTCCTGCGCGAGCTGGAGCCCGAGGCCAAGGCCAACCTGTCGCCGGAGGCGTACACCGCCGCCAAGGCCGCCGCGGCGGTCATGGCGATGAACAACGTCTTCTACCGCACGCGCCACCTGCTCTCCGACCCGGAGTACGGCACGCTGCGGGCCGGTCTGCGGATGAACGTCATCGGCAACCCGGGCGTGGAGAAGGTCGACTTCGAGCTGTGGTCGCTGGCCGTCTCCGCGGTCAACGGCTGCGGGCAGTGCCTGGACTCGCACGAGCAGGTGCTGCGCAAGGCGGGCGTCTCCCGCGAGACGATCCAGGAGGCGTTCAAGATCGCCTCCGTCGTCCAGGCGGTGGGCGTCACGCTCGACGCGGAGTCCGTACTGGCCGAGTAGGTACGGTGCGGGTGGTCTGTGGCTGGTCGCGCAGTTCCCCGCGCCCCTGAAAAGCCGCACCACATAGCGCTGTACGTGTGAAGGCCCCTGCCGATCCTCTCGGCGGGGGCCTTCGTACGTACGGTGCGGCGGGATACCCAGGGGCGCGGGGAACTGCGCGACCAGCCACAGACGGCCCGCAGACGAAACTACTGCTCCGGCGCCTGCGCACTCCGCAGCGCGTTCTCCTTCGCCGTGGCCCGCAGATACCCCACCACCGTGTTCGTCACGGCGACCAGCGGAACCGCGACCACCGAGCCGCCGATGCCGCCGATCAGGCCGCCCGCCGCGACCGAGAGGACCACCGCGAGCGGGTGGACGCGGACCGCGCGGCCCAGGATGAAGGGCTGGAGGACATGGCCCTCTATCTGCTGCACGAGCAGCACCACCACCAGCACCATCACCGCCGTGAACACGCCCTCGGTGACCAGCGCCACCACCACCGCCAGCGCCCCGGAGATCACCGCGCCCACCAGCGGGATGAAGGCGAACAGGAAGATGAAGACGGACAGCGGTACGGCCATCGGCACGTGCAGGAAGTAGATGCCGAGGCCGATGAAGATCGCGTCGATCAGGGCCACTATCACCGTGCCCCGCACATACGCGGTGAGCGTGCGCCAGGCGCGCGGCCCCGCCCCCGCCATCGCCGGCCGGGCCTGCTCCGGGACCAGCCGCAGCACCCAGTGCCAGATGTTCTTCCCGTCGTAGAGGAGGAAGAGCGTCGAGAACATCGCGAGCAGGATGCCGGTGAGCACCTCGACCAGGACGGTCACGCCCTGGAGGCCCGCCGACGTTATCTCGTTGGTGTTGTGGCCGATCGTGTCGCTGAGGTTCTTGGCGACCTGGTTGATCTGGTCCTCGGTGACATGGAAGGGGCTGTTGAGGAGCCAGCGTTTGAGCTCGTCGATGCCCGCTCTGACCTTTTCGGAGAGCGTGTCCAGGTTGTCCATGACCTGCCAGACCACGAACCAGCCGATCAGGCCCATCACGATGAAGCCGGAGATCGTGGTCACGGCGGTGGCCAGGCCCCTGGGCAGCCCCATCCGCTTGAGGCGGGAGACGGTCGGCTGGAGCAGCGCGGTGATGAACAGCGCGGCCACGAACGCGAGGACGACCAGCCGTACCGCGCTGATGACCCGCATCAGCACCCAGAGCGTGCCGGCGAGCACCAGCAGGCGCCAGCCGATCTCGGCCGCGACCCGCATCCCCCACGGCACGGCGGCCACGGGATCGGGCCGCGCGGCCACGGCGGGGGCGTAGGCGGGCGGCGCGGGGACCTGCTCGGGCACGGCCGTCGTCCCGGCGGACCCGGCGGACCCGGCGGAATCGGCAGCCGGTGCCTCGTCCTGGGCGGACGGGGGATCCGCAGTCACCGTCGCGCCCCGTACCGGGGCCGGTGAATCGTCACTGCGGACACGGTCGGCGCTCCGGACACGGTCGGCGGTCGGCGTCGAGCCGTCCAGCCCCGCCTCCTCGGCCGAGCGCGCCTCCGTCTCCAGCCGGCGTTCGTCCAGCCGCTGGCCCATACGGGTCAGACCGGCGCCCAGCGCCCCGAGCAGCCCCGGCACTTTCGACATGATGCTGCCGTTTCCCTTTCCCCCGCTGAGCGTCCCCACCACTCCCCCCACACCCGGAGTCGTCGCCTCCGACCGTACACGGGCAAAGCCCCTCACCGAAGGACGGTGAGGGGCTTCGAAAGGTTGAGCCGCGTGGGAAAGTCGCGGATCTAGTACCAGCTGTTGGCCTGCCAGAACGACCACGCGCCACAGGGGCTGTGGTAGCGGTCGTTCATGTAGTTCAGGCCCCACTTGATCTGGGTGGCGGGGTTGCTCCGCCAGTCGGCACCCGCGGAGGACATCTTGGACCCCGGAAGCGCCTGGACCAGGCCGTACGCGCCGGAACCGGCGTTGACCGCCTGGTAGTTCCACGTCGACTCGTGGTTCACGATGTTGCTGAAGCACTGGAACTGGTCGGCCGGCACGATCTGCCGTGCGATGGCCTTGACCTGCTCGACCGTGTACGAGCCCTGGACCGGGAACGACGCGGGGTCGCGGGTGGCGGAGCGGCTGGCGATCTGCTCCTGCTCGCGCTCCTTCGCCTTCTCCTCGGCCGACTCCTTCTTGGACTTGGCGTCCTTGGCGGCCTGGAGGCGGGCGGCCTCCTCGGCGGACTTCTTCGCCGCGGCGCTGGCCTGGGCCGACTGGGCGTCCGCCTGCTGCGTCAGGGACGCGGTCTGCACCTGGGCCTGCTGGCCCGCGGGTATGTCCGCGAGAAGCGTCGTGTCGGCGGCGGTCGCCTCGACGTTGTTGTCGTTCGAGGTCTGCGGCGCGCCCGAGGCAACGCCGACGACGGCACCGACGGTGGTGACCGCAGTGGCAGATGCCACCGCGAATCCCCGGACCGAGATCCGGCTCACACGGTTTCCTTCCAGCAGCGCCCGCACTGGTGACCTCACGGACGCAATCGTGCCCCTGGCTCTCTCCTCCCAACTGCTCAGGTCACGGGAGGAACTGACCCGGTGGGCAACTCCCTGACGGGAGCGCCGCGTGGTGCTCGGGCGGCATACGGCGACGCTATTGAGTTACGAGGTACAGGTGTGCCGTATGCGGGGCCTGACGGATCCAAGACTCTGCCGGAGAGCGAGGCCGCAAGGCAATTCCCCGTTGCGTGTGAAACCTCACACCCCCTGCGCCCCAGGGGTTTTGCCGGATCCGCCCCACAAAGAAGCGCCGCCCGGCTAAGCTCAACGGCTTCCCGGGCGGCGCCAATTCGGGCGTACAGGATCAGATCTGGCCGTCCTCCAGCATTTCGGTCACCAGTGCGGCGATCTGCGACCGCTCGGAGCGGGTGAGGGTGACGTGCGCGAAGAGCGGATGGCCCTTCAGCTTCTCGACGACGGCGACCACTCCGTCGTACCGGCCGACCCGGAGGTTGTCCCGCTGGGCCACGTCATGGGTGAGCACCACCCGCGAGTTCGCCCCGATCCGGGACAACACGGTCAGCAGGACGTTCCGTTCGAGCGACTGGGCCTCGTCCACGATCACGAACGCGTCGTGCAGCGAGCGGCCGCGGATGTGGGTGAGCGGCAGGACCTCCAGCATCCCGCGTGAGGTCACCTCCTCGATCACCTCGCGGGTGGTGACCGCCGAGAGCGTGTCGAAGACCGCCTGCGCCCAGGGGCCCATCTTCTCGGCCTCGGAGCCGGGCAGATAGCCGAGCTCCTGCCCGCCCACCGCGTACAGCGGGCGGAAGACCATCACCTTCTTGTGCTGGCGGCGTTCCAGCACCGCCTCCAGACCCGCGCAGAGGGCCAGCGCGGACTTGCCGGTGCCGGCCCGGCCGCCCATCGACACGATGCCCACGTCCGGGTCGAGCAGCAGGTCGAGCGCGATGCGCTGCTCGGCGCTGCGGCCGCGCAGACCGAACGCCTCCCGGTCGCCGCGCACCAGCCTGACGTTGCCGTCGGCCGTGACGCGGCCGAGCGCCTTGCCGCGCTCGGACTGCAGCACCAGGCCGTTGTGCACCGGCAGGTCCGCGGCCTCCGGCACGTACAGCGTCTCCTCCTCGTACAGAAGGTCCACCTGTTCGCCCGAGAGCGACAGTTCGGACATCCCGGTGAAGCCCGAGTCGGTGATGGCCAGTTCCGCCCGGTACTCCTCGGCGAGCAGGCCTACCGACGACGCCTTGATCCGCAGCGGCAGGTCCTTGGAGACGACCGTGACGTCGTACCCCTCGGCCTGGAGGTTGCGGGCGACGGCGAGGATCCGTGAGTCGTTGTCCCCCAGCCTGTAGCCGGCGGGCAGCACGCCGGGATCGGAATGGTTGAGCTCGACGCGGAGCGTGCCGCCGAGGTCGCCCAGCGGGATGGGGGCGTCGAGGCGGCCGTACCGGACCCGGAAGTCGTCGAGCAGGCGCAGGGCCTGACGTGCGAAGTAGCCGAGTTCCGGATGGTGCCTCTTCGCCTCCAGTTCCGTGACCACGACGATCGGGAGCACCACTTCGTGCTCGTCGAACCGGGTCATGGCGTTGGGGTCGGCCAGCAGGACGCTGGTGTCGAGGACGTAGGTGCGCCGGTCGGGCATGCGGCGCTTTGTGCTGGTCACCACGGAAGGACGTACCCCCTCGGAAGAGGTCGGGGTGCGACGGCGTCGCGGGGGTGGGGGCCGGGCTGTGGCCACGCTGCGCGGGCCGAGCACCGGCCCTCCGCTCCGTACGTGCACAGTGCACGCGCG
Organism: Streptomyces crystallinus; assembly: GCF_039521265.1. NCBI lineage: Bacteria > Bacillati > Actinomycetota > Actinomycetes > Kitasatosporales > Streptomycetaceae > Streptomyces > Streptomyces crystallinus. Next base: position 105,930 of record NZ_BAAACA010000004.1, read on the forward strand.
TCCTGGTGCAAAGGGCCTCCCGGGTGAGCGGCCACTTCTGGCCGTTCAACTGGAGGGGGTATTCCCTCGAACAAGCGCGGCCATGCACAGGCATATGCGCTTGGTGGGGACCAAAGGGATTGACTCCCGGTCAGGACCCGCCGGGACGGATCGTGACGTACTGGGGCACAGCGGACGGATCAGGTGCCGTAGCGCCGGTGGCGCGCCGCGTAGTCGCGCAGCGCGCGCAGGAAGTCCACCTTGCGGAACGCGGGCCAGAACACTTCGCAGAAGTAGTACTCGGAGTGGGCCGACTGCCACAGCATGAATCCGGACAGCCGCTGCTCGCCGCTGGTGCGGATCACCAGGTCCGGGTCGGGCTGGCCGCGGGTGTAGAGGTGCTCGGAGATGCTGTCGATGTCGACGGTCTCGGCCAGCTCCTCGAAGCTGGTGCCCTTGGCGGCGGCGTCCAGCAGCAGCGAGCGGACCGCGTCCGCGATCTCCTGGCGGCCGCCGTAGCCCACGGCGACGTTGACGAGTATCCCGCCGACGTCGTGGGTGGCCTGCTCGGCCTCCTTGAGCACCGACTGGGTGCGGCCGGGCAGCAGGTCCATCTGGCCGACGTGGTGGACGCGCCAGCGCCCGTCCGCCGCCAGGTCGCGCACCACGCCCTCGATGATGCCGAGCAGCGGGACCAGCTCGTTGTCGGGCCGGTCGAGGTTGTCCGTGGACAGCATCCACAGCGTGACGACCTCGACGTCCGTCTCCGCGCACCAGCCGAGCAGTTCGTGGATCTTGCTGGCGCCGGCCTGGTGCCCCTGCTCGGGGCTGCCGCCGGAGGCCTTGGCCCAGCGCCTGTTCCCGTCCAGGATGACGCCGATGTGCTTGGGCGCCTGGTCGTGGTCGAGGCGACCTTCCACCCGGCGTGCGTAGAGCCCGTACACCAGGTCGCGCAAGTTCACCGATTCCACCCTCTCGTTGCTTCCGGGAGCCGCCGCAGCACCGCATACGGCCCAACCCCAGTGCCTGCGCGGCCTGAGGGCACCCCCAAGGAAGGCACAGTACTGCGGACGGGTCACAGCGGCCCAACTCGGCCTGTCACAAGTCCGTGATAAGCAGGGAAACGTGACTGAATCCCTCCCCCTCCACTATCTCGCCGCCGACAGCCGCTACGACTCCATGGAGTACCGGCGCACCGGCCGCAGCGGCCTCAAGCTCCCCGCGCTCTCGCTGGGCCTGTGGCACAACTTCGGCGACGACCGCTCCCTCGACTCCCAGCGCGCGATCCTGCGCCGCGCCTTCGACCTCGGCGTCACCCACTTCGACCTGGCCAACAACTACGGCCCGCCGCCCGGCTCCGCCGAGCTCAACTTCGGGAAGATCTTCGGCCAGGACTTCCGGGCGTACCGGGACGAGCTGATCATCTCGACCAAGGCCGGCTATCTGATGCACCCGGGGCCGTACGGGGAGTGGGGCTCGCGCAAGTACCTGCTGTCCTCGCTCGACGCCTCCCTGAACCGGATGGGCCTCGACCACGTCGACATCTTCTACTCGCACCGCTTCGACCCGGAGACCCCGCTGGAGGAGACGATGGGCGCGCTGGCGTCCGCCGTCCAGCAGGGCAAGGCGCTGTACGTGGGCGTGTCCTCGTACACCAGCGAGCAGACCGCCGAGGCGGCGCGGATCCTCAGGGAGATGGGTGTCCCGGCGCTCATCCACCAGCCGTCGTACTCGATGATCAACCGTTGGACCGAGGACGACGGGCTGCTCGACACCCTGGAAGAGGCGGGGATGGGGTGCATCTCCTTCGTGCCGCTGGCGCAGGGGCTGCTCACCGACAAGTACCTGAAGGGCATCCCGGAGGGCTCGCGGGCCACCCAGGGCAAGTCGCTCGACCCGAACCTGCTCAGCGACGAGGTGACCCGGCGGCTGAACGGGCTGAACGGCATCGCGGCCGGGCGCGGCCAGTCGCTCGCCCAGCTGGCGATCTCGTGGGTGCTGCGCGACCCGCGGATGACCTCGGCGCTGATCGGCGCGTCCAGCGTGAAGCAGCTGGAGGAGAACGTGGCCGCGCTCGCCGGGCCGCCGCTGACGGCCGAGGAGTTGAAGGAGATCGACACCTTCGCGGTGGACACGGCGGGCACCAACATCTGGGCCGGGCGCGGCTGATCACTGGGGCAAGCGCCAACTGACAGCGGATCCACAGGAAGCCGCCGCCGGACGGCCGCCCCAAAAAAACGGGCCGGTCCGTGGGGGGGATACGGACCGGCCCGAGGGGGGGTTTCCACCATAACCCTTCGTAAGTGATGCTGGGTGCCACGGCGTGCCGAAACTACGCTCCGAAACCGGCCGGGCACCGCGCGGCCACCGTGGGGGCTACCCCCACAAGGGTGACCCGGCGGCGGAACGCCTCTTTGACCGTGCAGGTCAGCGCGGTGCGCACCGGCTCAGGCCGCACCCCGCGCGGCCGACTTCACGTCCAGGATCCACTCCATGTGTGCCGCGCCCCACTCACCCAGGGGGGTGAGTGCCGTGTTGAGCGCCTGGCCGCGCGGGGTCAGTGAGTACTCCACCCGGGGCGGCACCTCCCCGTAGACCTCGCGGTGCACGATCCCGTCCGCCTCCAGCTCGCGCAGCTGCTGCACGAGGACCTTCTCCGTGACGCCGTCGACCTGGCGCCTGAGCTCGCCGAAGCGGTAGGTGCCGTCGTGCAGCGCCCACAGGATCAGCGGTTTCCACTTCCCGCCGACCACGTCGACCGCCGCGTCGAGCCCGCAGTTGTAGCTGATGTCGCCCCTGGTGTGCCTGCCCATGGCCGTGGCCCCTCTCCCTCTTCCCTGATGTACGTCCCTGGGCTCAACGTCTGAGCAGGGTGATTCCGTCCCGCTGGGCGACGATCCGGTATCCGTAGGCCTGCTCGGCCTTGACCAGCTCGGCCTCCTGACGCTCCTTCGGGTAGGGCCAGTAGCCCGGCGGGTACGGCCAGGACTCGGCGGGCACCCGGTCGTACACGATCCACTGGGCGCTCGGCGGGGGCACCTGCGCGCCCGTGTCGTACAGCCGCCAGTGCACCGGGTAGGTCGGGAAGAGCACCACGTCGGTACGCGAAGTCAGCTGTGGCGCCAGCCGGTTGGAGGCGGCGACGGTGGCGCCGTCGGGGATGCGGGCCAGCAGGTCGCGGGCGGCGGCGATGTGCGCGGTGGTGCGCCAGGTGGAGCGGTGGACGAGCTGGGCGAGCGGGAACGACGGGATCAGGACGAGGGTGACGGCGGTGACGGTGGCCAGCGAGGCGCGCACATGGCGGCGGCCGAGCGCATCGCCGGAGCGCCGGTAGGGGGCGAGGGCGTCGGTCATGGCGGCCAGCACGACCGGCATGAGCACCGCCGTGTAGTGGAACGAGGTGCCCCAGTGGAAGGGGTTCTGGGAGAGCATCCGCCAGCCGAGCGTGGGCACCGCGATCCAGGCGAGCGGGGAGCGCAGGGCGATCAGGGCCGCCGGGGCGAAGACGAGGACCAGGGTGGTGGCCTTCACCTCGGGGCGTACGGCGTCCAGCGGCGCGAAGGCGAGGGTGGCGAGCAGCGAGCCGTGGGCGGGTTCCAGGTTGGCGGCGTGGGCGTAGGTGCCGGCCGGGCTGAAGAACGGCATCAGCACCTTGAACTCCAGGGCGCTGCCGAGCAGCCCCGCGGCGGCGGTCACCAGGCCCAGCCGGCGCCGCCCCTTCCAGGCGATGTACCCGCCGATCGCGGCGAGGGTGAGCCCCAGGTCCTCCTTGACCAGCAGCAGCGGCGCCGCCCAGGCCACCGCGAGGCCCCAGCGCCGCAGCGCCAGCGCCTCCAGGGCGAAGGAGACGAGCGGCACGGCGAAGCACACCTCGTGGAAGTCGAACGCCACGGCCGAGGCGATGCCCCAGCTCAGCCCGTACGCGAAGGCGACCGCATGGGCGGCGCGCCGCCCCAGCGCCTGCCGGGCGCGGCGGGCCAGCGGCACCACGGCGAGGGCGAGCAGCGCCGCCTGGGCGAAGAGCAGGGTGTACGGGGAGGGGGCGATCCGGTAGAGCGGCGCGAGCACGGCGAGCGCGGGGTGGAAGTGGTCTCCGAGCAGGTTGAAGTCCTCGCCGCGCAACGGGCTCACGGGGGCGCGCAGTTGGGCGTACGCCTTCACGGCCTGCTCGAAGATGCCGAGGTCGTAGCCGGTGGTGCGGATCAGCGCCTGGCGGCGGGCGCCGACGGTCGCGTACAGCAGGAAGAGCGCGGCGGCCCACCCCCACCAGAGGAGGGCGGGCCGCCCGGCGTGGGTGTCCTTCCAGCCGGAGAGCGCGGCGGCGAGGGACCGCCGAGGGGGCGCTTCGCTACTGACTACCCTGATTGTGGTGGTTGTCCGCATCCGTTCCATATGGTCGGATGCTAGGCCGCTCAGGAGGACCGCAGGGGCTTCCTGGCCTCGATGAGGAACCGTGTCGTATGGGCGACGAAGGGGCCGTCGGTACGGATCTGCTCGTCCAGCTCCGCCAGCCGGTCCCGGTGCTCCTCGACCGTGAAGCCCGGCACCATCCAGACCACCTTGCGCAGGAAGTAGACGACGGCGCCGATGTCGTGGAACTCGGTGCGCAGCTTCTCCTGGCGCAGGTCGGAGACCTGGAGCCCGGCGGCCTCGGCCTCGGCACGGGCCTTGCCCGGGTCGCGCCGGCCCCGGACGTCGGCGGACTGCGGACCCAGGAAGTACTCCACCAGCTCGAACACACTGGCGGGCCCGACCTGTTGGGAGAAGTAGCTGCCGCCCGGGGTCAGGACCCGGGCGATCTCCGTCCACCAGGTCTGGACGGGGTGCCGGCTGGTCACCAGGTCGAAGGCGCCGTCGGCGAACGGCAGGGGCGGCTCGTCGGCGTCGGCGACCACCGCCACGCCGCGCGGGTGGAGCAGGGCGGTCGCCCGGGCGAGGTTCGGCGGCCACCCCTCGGTCGCGACGGCGAGCGGCGGCAGCTGGGGCACGGCCGCCAGGACCTCGCCGCCGCCGGTCTGCACGTCGAGGGCGGCCGTGGCCCGGCCCCAGCGCGCGGCCATGGCACGGGCGTACCCCCAGGACGGGCGCTCCTCGGTCGCCCGTCCGTCCAGCCAGGAGAAGTCCCAGCCGTCCACGGGGGCGGCCGCCGCCTCGTCGATCAGGTCTTCGAAGGTGCGGGTGTTGTGGTTACGGATGGTTTGCGCCATGTTGCGGACCCTACGCGTCTTGTGCGGCGGAAGGGGCCCAATATCCACCCGGCGGCTACGCGGCGAGGCCGCCGAGGAGCAGGCCGAGGTAGCTTCCGGCGATCATGAAGGGGCCGAACGGGATGGCCGCGCGACGGCCGGCGCGGCGCGCGAGGATCAGCCCGAGGCCGTACGCGCCGCCCGCCGCGAACCCCGCGAAGGCGCCGGTGAAGAGGATGCCCCAGCCGTACCAGCCGAGCGCCACGCCGAGGCCCACGGCGAGCTTGACGTCGCCGAAGCCGAGGCCCGCCGGGTTGACGAGGAACAGCACGAAGTACGCGCCGCCCAGGGCGAGTCCACCGAGCAGCGCGTCGCGCCAGGACCCCTCGGGGTGCGGCGCGAGGGCGGCGGCGCCGAGCAGCAGGGCGGCCGCGGCGGCGAGGGGGAGGGTGAGCACGTCCGGCAGCCGGTGCACCCGGGCGTCGACGGCGGCGAGGAGGGCGGCGGGGGGCAGCAGGAGCAGCCAGACGGCGAGCTCGGGGCGGGGGCCGGTGGTGAGGGCGAGGCCGGCGGCGGCGACGGCGGTGGCCACGGCCCACCGGGTTCCGCGCGTCGCGCACGGCGGGGGGCCCAGCCACCCTTCGAGGGGGTGCCCCCTGGGGCAGGCGTCCCTCGGGGGGTCGCCCTGCGGGACGGCCAGGCGGTAGGCGGCGCGGGGTACGAAGTGGCCCAGGGTGGCGCCGTAGGCGGCGGCGAGCAGCGCGAGGTACACGGGAGTGATTTTCCCCCCACCCCGCCCGTTCCCTTAACCCTCCGGGGGGTGGGGGGGGTGGCTGGGCCCCGGCCCCAGGCGCTGCGCGTTCACCTGCGGACGGGTGGACGGCTGCTCGCACAGTTCCCCGCGCGCCTTGTTGTGCCCGGTCTTTGTCTGCGGCTGAGTGGGTGGTTGCTCGCGCCGTTCCCCGCGCCCCTGTTCGGGCCGGTCTTCGTCTGCGGGTGAGTGGGTGGTTGCTCGCGCCGTTCCTCGCGCCCCTGAAACCCCGTTCGTCTGCGGGTTGTGGTCGCTTCTCGCGCAGTTCCCCGCGCCCCTAGGGGGTCGGGGTAGCTGGAGAACTCGGCTCAGCCACCGATCTTTTAGGGGCGCGGGGAACTGCGCGACCAGCCCGCCACCGGGTCGCAGACGAACGCGCAGCGGGGTGCAGGTGGGCGGACCGGGTCGCGGACGAACGCGTAGGGGGGTGCGGGGGCCGCAGGCCCTGGCCGGGGGGCCGGGGGTGTAGCCATCGGTGGTGTGGGGGTCTGTACCTTGGGCGCATGGTGGCGTGGCGCGACGGGTGCGGGGAGTTGGAGGTGGGGGGCGGCGCACCCGTACCCCTCGAAGTCGCCGCGTCCTACAGAGCCCGCACCCGCGGACTCCTCCGCCGCGACCACCTCCACGGCGCCATCCTCCTCACCCCCGCCGCCTCCGTCCACACCTTCCGCATGCGCTTCCCCCTCGACGTCGCCTACCTCGACCGCCGGCTGCGTGTCATCGCCGTCCACACCGTCCCCCCGAACCGCCTCACCGCCCCCCGCCTGCGCGCCCGCCGCATCCTGGAGGCGGAGGCGGGGACCATGGCCGGCTGGGGCGTACGGCCCGGTGTGCAGGTGCGCGTGCATCTGCACGGCGAGGTGACGTAATGCCGGAACTCGCCTTGTCCGCCCCGACCGCCCCTGCCTACGATCATGAGCACGGCATCGCGCGTTGGTCACCGGCCGGGTGAGCGTGGAGGTGCCCGTGAGATGCCTGTTGGAGGCATTCCACCGTGTCAGTCGAGTTGAATCACACCATCATCCACTCCCGCGACAAGCGGGCTTCCGCCGAGTTCCTGGCGGACATCCTGGGACTGCGGGTCGGCGACGAGTGGGGACCGTTCATCCCCGTCGAGACCGGCAACGGCGTCACCCTGGACTTCGCCACCGGCGACCCGGACAAGATCGTGCCGCAGCACTACGCCTTCCTCGTCTCCGAGGACGAGTTCGACTCCGGCTTCGAGAAGATCAAGCAGTGGGGCGTACGGTACTTCGCCGATCCGTACATGAAGCACCCCGACGAGATCAACCACAACGACGGCGGTCGCGGCGTCTACTTCCTCGACCCGTCGGGCCACGCCATGGAGATGATCACCAAGCCGTACGGCAGCGGCGGCAGCGGCGGCGCCAGCTCATAGCGCGACCTTCGTCTCACCCTTCCGGCCGGTGCCGGTGCGCCTCGCACCAGCACCGGCCGCAAGTGTTCCCCGGCGCCGCCGCGTTCGCGTCATACCGTCGATTCCCGGCCACAGCCCACCCCCGTGCGCTTTTTTCCAAGTCCCCGGCCGGCTCCCGCTGGCAGTCTCTGTGGTGCGCGGGAGCGTCACTTCCCACGGACGTTGACGGGGGCCCGCGCGCATACGGGGCCCGGCCGACCGCACCTCCACCCGGCCGGCCGGGCCCGCCCTCCGCCTAGTGGGCGGCGCCGCGCGGGAACGACACCTCGACCCGGCGGTTCTTGCGGCGGCCGTCCTCCGAGGAGTTGTCCGCGATGGGGTAGTCCTCCGCGTACCCCCGGATGTCGAAGGTGACCGCGCCGCCCACCGCCTGCGCGAGCGCGCCCTGGACGGCGTCCGCGCGCTGCTTGGACAGGACGACGCCGTGCTCGTGCGTACCGAGGTTGTCGGTGAACCCGAACACCCGGATGCTGGTGGCCTTCTGCTTCTTGATCTCGTCCGCGATGGCCTGGATACGGCCGGTCGCCTCGGCGGAGAGCGCGGCGCTGTCCTTGCCGAAGAGGACCTCGGCCTGGAGGGCGAAGGAGATGTCGGCGTTGGTGTCGGAGCGGCGCTCCTCACCGCCCATGTCCTCGACGACCGACTTGATGTCCAGCACCCTCGGCGCGGCGAGCGTCGCCCCGTCGGAGAGTTTCAGCCCCGGCGCGTTGGCGTCGACCTTCACGGGCGGGGCGGCGGCGGGCACGGCGGTGGGATTCGGCTCGTCGGCGACGACCGGCCCCGCCCCGGCCCCGACGAGCAGCAGCGCGGCGACAACGAACACGACGGACCGGACAGGCTTACGGGCCGGGGTCACGGGTGGTGCCTGGGTGGCCTGCATGGGGTGCCTCAGCCGGAGATCTTGATGGTGGCGGTGGGCATGGTGGGGAGCTGGAAGTCGACTTCTTGGACGGGGGCGGGGGGTGCGGGGAACTGTGTGTAGAAGGGGGCTTCCTGGCCGGCCTGGATGCCCGTGGTGAACTGCGAGCACAGGCAGCGGCCGTCCGTGTCGCGCAGGATCAGATACCGCTTCTTGCCCGCCTTGTCGACAAGTGCCGCGCCCGCCATGGAGGCGCCGTTGCTCCTCAGCTCCTGCTCACTGCCCTGCCAGCCGGGCGCGGAAAAGAGGTTCTTGGACCCGTTCTTGACGATGCCCTGCACCGTCACGAACCCTCCGGCGTCCCGCTTGGCCGAGTTGATCACCACCTCGACGCCGTCGGTGCCGCTGATCGTCGCGAGGACCTCGGTGCTCTGGGTGGACGGACCACCGGCCGGGGAGCTGTTCCCGCCGGACGCCGTCGCGGGGGTGGAGGCCTTGTCGCCCGCCTTCGGCTTGTCCCCGCCGTCTCCGCCGCAGGCGGTCAGGGTGAGCGCCAAGGTGGCGGCCGCCGCCGCGATCACCGTGCCTCTCCGCGCCCTGCTCTTGGCCTTGTCCATGAGTGAAGCCCCCTCGGTCCTTCGCGCTGCGCACTTCATACGCTTATTTGTCGGCCAGATGGACGGAGAACAGGTCGGACGCCTTCGGCAGGAGGTCGAGGTGGGCCGGGTCGATCTCGACGTCCGGCTTGCCGTCGCACACGAGTCGGTACGCCTTTTGCTCCTCCCCCGGCCCGCCGGGCCCCGGGGACTCGCCGGGGGCGGGGCCCGGCCCCGGCTCGGCGGGCAGGGTGGTGGGCCCGGTCCCGGACCCCTCCTTGAGCTGACAGCGCGGCACGACCACGGCGGCCGCCTTCGCCACGCCCTTGTGGTTCTCCGTGGCGGCGACGACCGAGTGGCCCGCCGTCCTGTTGGTCTGCACGGACACCTTGTAGGTGGGCTCGGGCGAGAAAAGGAGCTCACAGGCGTCGGCGGTGGCGTCGTTGCGCGAGGCGAGATCGTACGCCGCCGAGCAGGAATCGGGCCTGATCAGCCCACCCCGGTCGCCGTCCAGGAGCTGCTGCCAGCGGACGAGGTCGAAGGAGTCGAGCAGGCCGTGCCTGAGTTCGTCCCGGAAGTCCTGCGCCGCCGCCAGGGCTGCGGCGTCCGCCGCCGTCTGGGCCTCGTTGCGCTTCATCGCCGCCTGGCCCACCGCGAAGTACGCGAACGCGAGGAAGAGCAGGCCCGCCACCGCCGTGATGTAGACGGGAAAAGCCTGCCCTCGGTCGCCGGTGAGGCGGCGGGTGACGGGTGGGATCAGGGGTTGATCTTGTTGATGGCCGCCGTGATCTTGCCGGCGATCGTCGTCCCGAAATTCGTCTGCGTAAGCACCAGAATGATCGCCACCACCACGATGATGATCCCCATGTACTCGACCGCGCCCTGCCCCCGGTCCCCCCGCCGCCGCAGCGCCGTCGCCGTGGTGTTCAGCCAGCCGTGGACCCGGATCCTTGCGGCGGTCGCGGGCTTGAGGAGCTTGTCGTTCATGGTGGTCCCCTCCGGGGTCTACGGCGGTGCCGCGCTCGACAGCCGCACCGTACCCGGGACCTCCGGTTCCGGCACAGGGCCCCTGGGCCCAATTCCGGGGCGGGGACAAGCGCTTGAAGGCACGGCGGTTCATCGCGCCACCTCCCGCTCCACCCGCGTACCCAGCCACGTCGCCACCGCCTGGGTGCGGCTGTTGCTGTGTAGCTTCGCGAAGATCCGGTTGATGTGGTTCTTCACCGTCTTCTCGCTGATGAAGCAGGCGGCGGCGATCTGCTGATTGTTCATGCCCACCGCGATCAGCTCCATCACCTCCACCTCCCTCCTGCTCAGCCGATGCACCCCAAGTCCCTTGCGCGAGAGCGGAGTTTGCCTCCGGCGTCCCGCTGTCGACTGTCCCACATCCGGTTGCATCCGCGAAGCCTCTTCGTTCGGATTTAATGAAATCGACGGGGACACGACACCCGCAGGAGCGGCCGGGGAACCCGCGTCCGTGGCACGCGGTGCCCGCGCCGCCGTCGCCGAGAAGTGTGAGCCGCCCGCGCCCACCTCCCGTACCGCCTCGACCAGTTGTTCCACCGTGAACTCGCCGTGCACCAGATAGCCGCGCGCGCCCAGCCGCAGCGCCTCGCGTACGGTCCCGGGCTCGGCGCTGTACGTCAGCATCATCACCGGCGCCACCCGCACCAGGCGGGGCAGTGCCGCGAGGCCGTCCACGCCGGGCATCCGCACATCGAGCAGGACCACGTCCGGCCGGTGCAGTAGGGCCGCCTCGTACGCCTCGCGGCCGTCCGCCGCCTCGGCGACGACCACGGTGGCGCCGCGGCCGTCGAGCAGCGCGATGAGCCCTGCCCGTACGACCGGGTTGTCGTCCGCCACCAGTACCCGGGTCACACCCCGCCCCTCTCCAGCGCCGCCAGCGGCAGGTCGAGGCGGACCTCCGTGCCCCGTGCCGCCGCGCCCCGGCCGATCCGGATGCGCGCGCCGAGGTCCGCCGCGCGCTCGACCATGCCGACCAGGCCGAAGTGGCCGGCCCGGCGCAGCCCGTCGAGGGTGGTGCCGGGGGGCAGACCGCGCCCGTCGTCGTACACGCTGATGCGGAGCACGTCCCCGACCACGCCCGCCGAGACGTCCACGCGCGCCGGGCCCGCGTGGCGGTGGGCGTTCTCCAGGGCCTCGGTGGCGATGGTGAGGAGCTGGCGGGCGACGGGGTACGGGACCCGCGCCGGGCAGTCGTGGGGGGAGAGGGGGCGGTAGCTCACGCCCAGCTCGCCGCGGTCGGCGAAGTCCCGCACCCGCGCGGCCAGTTCCGCCAGGACGTCCACTCCCCCGTCCGGGCCGGGCTCGCGGCGCAGGTCGGCGAGGAGCTCGCGGGACTCGGCCGCGGCGCGCCGCGCCGAGCGGGCCACCAACTTCGCGCCCCGGCGGACCGCCGCCGGGTCGGTGCGGTCGGCCGAGGCGGCCAGGCCCTCGGCGGCGAGCGCCACCCCGTGCAGGGTCTTGGCGACGGAGTCGTGCAACTCGCGGGCGAGCCGGGCCCGTTCCTCCTCCACCGCCAGCCTCGCCCGGGCCTCGGTCAGCGCCCGCGAGGCCCTCCCGAACCGCAGCAGCAGGCCCCGCAGCGCGACCCCGGCCGCACCCGCCAGCACGCAGAAGCCGGGCAGCAGCAGGGCCGGGGCGATCGGCTGGTGGTGGCGGTGCTGGGCCATGTAGGCGAGCGCGAGGACCACGCACTGGAGCCCGGCGAAGACGCCCGCGCCCCGCCACCCGTACACCAGACCCGCCAGCAGCGGGGTGCACACGACGACATAGCCGAGCGGGGAGTCGGGGGTCGCGGTGAACACCAGCAGCGCGCCGAACGCCGTGTCCACGCCGAGCAGCCAGGGGTGGCGGAGCAGCAGCGGGCCGAAGCGCTCCCAGTCGCGGTAGAGGACGTACGAGCCCATGAAGGTGATCAGCACCGCCCCGGAGACCAGCCACGTGGCGATCCCGCGCGCCGAGTTGGCGAGGGCGAAGGGCGTGCCGAGCGCTGTCATCGCCAGCCGGAACAGGAAGACCTGGCGGCAGAGCGCCTGAAGGGCATTGAGCTGGAGGGAGAACTCGGGCGAGGGGGAGGACGAGGCCGACTCGCCCGCCTGCGGCGACGACGACGGCGACTGCGGCTGCTTGCCCATGGTGGCCCCCTCACTTCCCCGTGAGCGAGCCGATGTCCGCCTCGGACCCGAGCAGCATCGCCGACGCCATGAGGATCATGGTGGCGGGCACCATGAACGTGGTGACCATCAGCGTCGCCTTGGGCACCGCCTTGGCGGCCTTGCGGCGGGCGTTCTGGGCGTCGGTGCGGCGCATGTCGGTGGCGATCGCTATCAGCGTGTCCACGATCGGCGCGCCCAGCTCCTCGCCCTGCTGGAGCGCCGTGACGAACATGGCGACCTGCTCGGAGTCGTTGCGCCGGCGCAGGTCGTCGAAGGCCTGGCGGCGGCTGACCCCCATGTCCATCTGGCGCAGCGCGATGCGCACCTCGTCGGCCCAGGGGCCCTCGTACTTCTCCGCGACCCGCTCCAGGGCCTGGCGGAAGCCCAGGCCCGCCGAGACGACCACGGCGAGCACGTCGAGGAAGTCCGGCAGGGTGCGCTCGATGTCGTCGCGGCGGCGGCGCACGGCGGCCCAGATGCCGACCTCGACCCAGTAGTACGCGAAGGCGACCATCAGCAGCGCCAGCAGGTAATTGCCGCCGGAGACCATGACCACGGCGCCGACCGCGCCGAGCGCCCCGTACACCGCGCGCCGCGCCGCGTACCGGTCGATGGTGAGGCCCCCGGGGTTGCCCGCCATGTCGATCCTGCGGCGCTTCTCGCTGACGCGCTTGGGGCCCATCAGCCGCAGCACCAGCGGGGCGTAGCGGATGCCGAGGCGGTCGATGGCGCCGCCGGTGCGGGTGGTGCGGGTGGCGCCGACCTCCAGGGCGAGGGCCAGGTCGCCGGGGAGCTTGGCCTCGGCGCGGTACATCCGTACGCCCTGGAAGGCGCCCAGGACGCTGAGCCCGCCGATGAGTCCCAGGATCAGTTCCATGCCCGCCCCCTCAGACGTCGATCTTGGAGATGCGGCGGATCGCGACGAAGCCCAGCGCGTACAGCCCGAGCGCCACGACGACCGCTGCCTGGCCCCAGAACGTGCCGGTCATCTTGGCCAGCGAGCCCGGCGCGATCTGGTTGACCAGCAGCATCGCACCGACCCCGATCGCCGGGACCGCGTACGCCGTGGTGTTCACCTGGGAGAGCTGGGTGCGCACCTCGCGGCGGGTCTCCTTGCGCTCCTCCAAGGTGGTGGTGAGGTTGCGCAGCGAGTTGACGACGGCGCCGCCCGCCCGGTTGGAGAGGATCAGCGTCGAGACCAGGACGACCAGTTCGCGCGAGGGCAGCCGCTTGGCCAGCTCGCCGAGTGCGTCGTCGAGGGTGCGGCCGACGGCGAGCTGGTCGGCGACGGCCCGCAGCTCGTCGCCGGCCGGGGCCTCCAGCTCGTCCGCCGCCATGGCGATCGCGGTGCGCAGGGCGAGTCCGGCCTGGGTGGCGTTGGCGATCACCCGGGAGATCTCCGGGAGCTGGTTGATGAACGCCTCGGTACGCCGGGTGCGCTGCCAGTTCAGGAAGGTGTTGGCGGCCCACAGCCCGGCCAGCGCCGCGAGCGGGCCGAAGAAGGAGGCGAGCACGGAGGCCGCCACCACCCACAGGCCGGTGACGGCGGCCAGGACGTAGACGAAGAACTCGCCGGGCGTGAGGTCCAGGCCGGTCACCGCGAGCTTGCGCTCGATGCGCCTGCCGACGGCGGTGCGGCGCAGCCTGCGGTCCACCCCGGCGAACGGCCGCCGCCGGCCGGTGGGCGCCGGCTCCCCGGCGGTGGAGAGCCGTTCGACCAGGGCCCGGCGCTGGGCGTGCCCGGTCGCGTACACGTGCACGCCGACGACCGCCGCCGTGCAGGCGAGCAGCGCGACCCCGGTCGTCAGCTGGGTGAGTGCGGACATGGGCGGTGCTACCTGGCCTCTCGGGTGGCGAGCTGTTCGTCGAAGGAGGCGATGCCGAACGCCTGCGGGACGGGCTGGCCCGCGAGGTAGAGCCGTTCGGCGACGCGGCGCGGGAGCGGGAAGTGGCGGAACTCGCCGTGGACGCGCCCGTCGGCGGCCATCGGGCGGGGGTCGAAGCGGGCGACGGTGGCGAGCCGGTAGGGGTCGCGGCCGTAGGAGTCGAGCAGGGCGATCTCGGTGACCCGGCGGGAGCCGTCGGCGTGCCGGGTGAGCTGGACCAGGACGTCGACGGCGGAGTTGATCTGGTCGTGCAGCGCCTCGAACGGGATCTTGATCTCGGACATGGAGGCCAGCGTCTGGAGCCGCATCAGGGCGTCCTCGGCGCTGTTGGCGTGCACGGTGGCCAGCGAGCCGTCGTGGCCGGTGGACATCGCCTGGAGCATGTCGAGGGACTCGCCGCCGCGGACCTCGCCGACCACGATCCGGTCGGGGCGCATCCGCAGCGAGTTGCGGACCAGGTCGCGGATGGAGACATGTCCCTTGCCCTCGACGTTGGCGGGGCGGGCCTCCAGCCGGATCACATGGGTCTGCTGGAGCTGGAGCTCGGCGGAGTCCTCGATGGTGATGATGCGCTCGTGCTCGGGGATGAGCCCGGAGAGCGCGTTGAGCAGGGTCGTCTTGCCGGTGCCGGTGGCGCCGGAGACGATCACGTTGAACTTCGCCTGGATCAGCCCGGCGAGCAGCATCAGCATCGGCTGGTCGAGCGAGCCGAAGGCGATCAGCTCGGGGAGCGTGAAGGAGCGCGGGAAGCGGCGGATGGTGAGGGTGGCGCCGGTCAGCGAGAGCGGCGGGATGATCACGTTGACGCGCTCACCGGACGGCAGCCGGGCGTCGACCATCGGGTTGGACTCGTCGACGCGGCGGTTGACGGTCGACACGATCCGCTCGATGGTCTGCATCAGCTGCTCGTGCGAGGCGAACCGCATCGGCAGCCGCTCGACCCGCCCCCCGCGCTCCACATAGATCTGGTCGGGGCCGTTGACCATGATCTCGGTGACGGACGCGTCCTCCAGGAGCGGCTCCAGCACGCCGAGGCCGAGTGCCTCGTCGACGACCCGGCGGATCAGCTGGGCCCGCTCGCCGGTGGAGAGGACCGGGCCCTCGCGGCTGAGGATGTGGCCGAGGACGCGTTCGAGCCGCGCCCTGCGCTCGGCGGCGGCGAGCGAGGACATCTCGGCGAGGTCGATCTCCTCCAGGAGCTTGCCCCGGTAGGCGGCGACGAGGTGCGCGTCGCCCTCGCCGCCGCGGTTCTCCTCGGGGGCGGTGATACGGGCCCGCAGGCTCATGTGGGCAGCCTCCTCGGTCAGTCGCTGTCGTCGCAGGGCATGGTGGCGCTCTTGTGGACCGGGCCGAAGTCGCCGATGCCGGGGAAGACGGACGGGATGGAGACGGTGACGGTGGCGGTCACCGTGGATCCGGGGCAGCCGGCCACGCCGATGTCGGCGCGCTTGCCGACCCAGTCGCTGACGGCGGCCTTCCCCGCCTGGGCGGCGCCGGCGGACCGCTCGCTCTGCGCGCCGGTACGGGCCGCGGCCCGGGCGGCCGTGCCCGCCTGCTGGGCGGCGTACGCGGCGAGCCCCAGCTGGACCCCGGCGAGCGCGACCAGGAGCAGCAGCGGCAGGAAGCCGAGGTACTCCACGGCGGCGGAGCCGCGGTCGCGGCCCCCGGCGCGAAGGCGCCGCAGGCGCCCCGCTCGCCTCGGGCCCGCGCCCGCGCCGGTGACACCCGCTCCCGTCGGCTCCACGCCCGCCCCCGCCACATCTGCTCCCGTCGGGCCCGCGCCCGCCTCCGTCGCACCCGCTCCCGTCCCTCTCACACCCGCTCCCGTCGACCCGGCGCCCGCCCCCGCCACACCCGTTCCCGGTACGTTCACGGTGTCTCCTCCCGCGCCGCCCCCGCCCGGCCGTGCACCGTGAACGGGAACGACAGCGCGCCCGGAAAGAGCACCGGGACCTTGATCGAGACCGTGGCCGTGAAGACGTCGGGGTCGCCGCCCCCGCCGCAGCCCGGCCCCACGTCCCAGCCGTCCGGGGCCGCAGCGTTCATCGCCGCCGCACAGGCGCCGGACCCGCCGCCCTTGGCCGCCCCGGCCCGCGCCCCCTCGTCCGCCACATGCCCGGCGACGGTGTACGTGTAGCCGGTGAGCACCAGCTGCCAGATCGCGGCGAGGGTCACCAGGATGATCGGCACCATCCCGGTGAACTCGACCACGACCTGGCCCCGGTCCCGGTCCGCCGGGGTCCGTATGCCCCTCATCCGTGGCTCCGGCGCCGCAGGACGAGGGTGCCGCGGCCGCTCTTCTCGGGCGCCGGGCCCACCCCCTTGACCAGGCCCAGCTCGCCCGCCAGCGTCCACAGGGCCTGCTTGACCGTGGACTTGGCGTCCAGGTCGTGCAGCCGGCCGGCGTCGACGACGGCCTGGAGCTCCTTGAAGGCGGCGGGGACGGCGGTGCGGGTGATGCGGGTGCCGGTGACCTTCTGGACCAGCGGGGGCTGGATCTCGGTGGCGCGGGAGTGCCGGTTGACCACGGTGGTGGTCTCCTCGGCCTTGCGGATCTGGAGGCGGTCCCACATCCGGACGATCCGCTTGGCGCCCCGGACCGAGACCACGTCCGGCGTGGTGACGAGGAGGGCGGTGTCGGCCATCTCGACGGCGGCGGCGTTGGCGGCGTTCATCTGGGTGCCGCAGTCCGCGATCACCACCTCGTAGCGGTGGCGCAGGGCGGAGAGGATCTGGCGGGCGGCGCGGTCGGTGACCTCCTCGGCCCGTTCGCCGTCGCCCGGGGCCAGCAGCAGGCCGACGCCGGTGGCGTGGGTGAACAGGGCGTCCTGGAGGACCCGGGGCGAGATGTCGGTGATGGCGGCGAGGTCCGCGATGGAGCGGCGGAACTGGACGTCGAGGTAGGAGGCCACGTCACCGGCCTGGAGGTCCATGTCGACCAGTGCCGTGGTGCGGCCCGACGCCCGGGCCGCGAGCGCCAGCTGGACCGCGGTGACGGTGGCGCCGACCCCGCCCTTGGCGCCGGTGACGGTGACGACCGTGCCGCCGGGGCCGCCGGCCGCCTCGCCCCCGCCGCCCAGGTGGCGGCGCACCCCGACCGACCACTGGGCGGCCGCCTGCACCCGGCTGACCAGCTCCTCGTAGTGCAGCGGCAGGGTGACCAGGCCGCGCGCGCCGGAGTCCATGGCGGCGGCGAACAGGCCGGGGCCCGCGTCCGAGGTGATCAGGACGACGCCGACGGCGGGGAAGCGCAGGGCGACCTCGCGCACCAGGTCGAGCGCGGGCACCGGACCGATCCGCTCGTGGACCAGGACGACCTCGGGCAGCTCGTCCAGGGAGTCCCCGGCGAGCCGGGCGAGGGTGTCCAGGAGCTGGGTGGAGTCCGCGACGGGCGCGGCGGGTTCGGCGTCCGGGAGCTGGCTGAGCAGGGTGGTGACGGACCGGGCGGCGTCGGCGTCCTGGACGGCCGGGAGGATCCTGGTGGTCATCCGTTCCTCACTGGTCCTTCTCGAGGCGGTACGTACGGTCGCCGGGCGGGACCGGCAAGTCGCCGCCGGGCGCCACCAGCGCGAGCCGCACGTGCTGGGCGAACGACTCCGCGTACGCGACGCGCTGGGCGTCGAGGGTGCCCAGGGCGAAGGTGATCGGCACGGCCTCGGTGGTCTTGTTGCGGTCGTCGCGGCCGGGGTCGAGGGGGGTCAGCTCGCCTACGTCGAGGACCCGGGCGCCGGAGACGATGATCTTCGACTGGGGGGTGTCGCCCTGCTTGGCGGCGGCGAAGGTGGCGAAGATATTGACCGAGGAGCCCGGTTTGATCTTGCCCGCGACGCCGGTGGCGGCGTCGATCATGATGGCGATCTCCTGCTCCCCGGGCCGCAGTTCGGGCCGCTTGACGATCATGTCGGTCTGGAGCAGCGAACCGGCCCGCAGCCGGGTCACGGCGATCATCCCGCGGATGGCGGAGAGGTCGGTGACCGCGTTGTCCGGCAACCACCGCTTGGGCATCGAGGTCTTCTCGAACTGGCTGCTCTTCAGCTCCTTGTAGGGCTCGATCCGGTCCTTGACCCGGTATGCCGTCACCTCGGGGCCGACCTTCGAGTTGGCGTCGTGGATCACCGAGAGGACCCCGGCGAAGGCCCCGGCCGCGCACAGGAGCGAGACCAGGAGAAGGATGACGCCACGGCGCTGACGGGAGTTCATTGACCGTACGACCTCGTTCGATGACGTGGGACTGGGCGGACGGGCCACCGGCGGGCTGCGCGGCGGCTAGCTGTATGTGCCGCCCGCGGGCAGCCGGAGCTCGGGGGCGGGGACGGGGGAGGCGCAGAACCCGCAGCGGTCGCCGATGAGTTCCATGCCGCACCAGCGGCACGACTCCCGTCGTACGGACGCCACGAGCTGGTAGAGGACGGACAGCTCGGACAGATGGGCGGCGAACTCGGTGATCTTGGACGTGCCCCACCAGTCGGGCGAGTACCCCGGAAGGGGCGCTTCCAGCACCGCGCCGACCTGCCAGCCGGGAGCGAGCGTGCCGGTGACCCACTCGGAGGGCGCGCCCGCGCTCGCCACCAGCAGATGGCAGGCGTACTCGGGCCCGTCGAGCTCGCCCGTGCCGATCCTGACCAGCTGCGGCTCGGGGTGCGCGACGACCGCGAACTGGCTGCCGGGCAGCCAGGACTTGGCGTGCGTCTTGAGGCCGACGGGGACGCGGTCGAGCCGGGTGACCGAGTTCAGCACGGCGCCCGCGTGGATGTAGTGCGCCAGCAGCCGGGCCGCCGAGGCGAGCACGCCGGGGCTGAAGTCGCACACCGACAGCTGGCACAGCTGGCGCGCCAGCACGGCGATCCCGAGCGGCGGCAGTGGGGAGCGCAGCAGCGCGATCCGGTCGCTCTCCAGGATCGAGCGGACGGTGTGCAGCCGCTGCTCGTGGGCGGCCGGAAGGGATTGGGGGAAGAGCACGACCAGATGCCCGTGCAGATCGAGCAGTCGGTGGGCGTGGGCGAGGGCGGCGTCGAGCGGCTGGACGTCCGGGGACGAGAAGACCGCCGCGGGCGGCGTGTGTGGATCGGCCGCGGGTAACACCAGGTCCGGGCTGGTGACGGCTATCGCGGTTGGCACATCAAGTCCCCGTTCCCTCGGCCCGTGTGGGCCCACTCAGCCGTAGGTGATCACCGCACTCCCCTTCTGAAGCAGCACTGTATCCAGGAGATAGCTGCGGGTGAACAGTCTTCTCGTTTCTGTGATGCCACGAGAGGCGCCAGAGGTCTTGACAACCGGATTGGTCTGGACCAACTTGTACGCACAGCGCGCGCCACCTCCCCACCGTCCTCCCAACTCCCCCACCGGAGGCAGCAAGTGAAACGAGCAAGCGGCAGAGTCGGCCTGGCCGTGGCCGCCGCGGGCGCCCTGTCCATAGCCGGGCTCACCGGCACCGCCCACGCGGCGGACGTCAACAACGCCAAGAACGCGGGCTTCGAGTCGGGGCTCGCCAACTGGAGCTGTTCGGCCGGGAGCGGCTCGGCCGTCTCCTCGCCGGTGCACGGCGGCTCGGCCGCCCTCAAGGCGTCCCCGTCGGGCTCCGACACCGGCCAGTGCGTCCAGACCGTCGCCGTGAAGCCCAACTCCACGTACACGCTGAGCTCCTGGGTCCAGGGCTCGTACGTGTACCTGGGGGCCAGCGGGACCGGCACCAGCGACGTCTCTACCTGGACGCCCGGCACCGGCGGCGGCTGGAACCAGCTGTCGACCACCTTCAAGACCGGCACCTCCACCACCTCGGTGCAGATCTACACCCACGGCTGGTACGGCCAGCCCGCGTACTACGCCGACGACATCTCGGTCTTCGGCCCAGACGGCGGCGGGGGCGGCGACCCGGCCCCGACCGTCCCGGCCGCTCCCGGCGGGCTCGCGGTCGGCTCGGTGAGCTCCTCCTCCGTGGACCTGTCCTGGGGCGCGGTCTCCAACGCGACCGGGTACAACGTCTACCGCGACGGCGCCAAGGTGCAGTCGGTGAGCGGCAGTTCGGCGACCGTGACCGGGCTGAGCGCGTCGACCTCGTACCAGTTCCAGGTGAGCGCCACCAACGCCGCCGGGGAATCGGCCAAGTCGGCGGCGGTGACCGCGAAGACCTCACCCGCCGGCAACCCGGGCGGCGGGACCGTGCCCAAGCACGCGGTGACCGGGTACTGGCAGAACTTCAACAACGGCGCCACCGTCCAGAAGATCAGCGATGTGCCCGCCGCCTACGACATCATCGCGGTTTCCTTCGCGGACGCCACCGGCGCTCCGGGCGGGGTGACCTTCAACCTCGACACCAACGGCCTCGGCGGCTACACCGTCGACCAGTTCAAGGCCGACATCGCCGCCAAGCACGCGGCCGGCAAGTCGGTGATCATCTCCATCGGCGGCCAGAACGGCACGGTCTCGATCAACGACTCCACGTCCGCGACCAATTTCGCCAACTCGGTCTACTCGCTGATGCAGACCTACGGCTTCGACGGCGTCGACATCGACCTGGAGAACGGCCTCAACTCGACCTATATGACACAGGCGCTGCGCTCGCTGTCGTCGAAGGCGGGCAGCAAGCTCGTCATCACGATGGCGCCGCAGACCATCGACATGCAGTCGACGTCGGGCGAGTACTTCAAGACGGCGCTCAACATCAAGGACATCCTGACCGTCGTCAACATGCAGTACTACAACAGCGGTTCGATGCTGGGCTGCGACGGCAAGGTCTACTCGCAGGGCTCGGTGGACTTCCTCACCGCGCTCGCCTGCATCCAGCTCCAGGGCGGTCTCGACCCGTCGCAGGTGGGCCTCGGCCTGCCGGCCTCGACGAGCGGCGCGGGCAGCGGCTATGTCTCCCCGTCGGTGGTCAACGCGGCCCTGGACTGCCTGACCGCCGGCACCAACTGCGGCTCCTTCAAGCCCTCGCGTACGTGGCCGGGGCTGCGGGGCGCGATGACCTGGTCGACCAACTGGGACGCCAGGTCGGGCAACGCCTGGTCGAACGCGGTGGCGCCGCACGTCCACGCGCTGCCGTAGCTCCCCGACCCGGCGGGATCCCCGCGCCCCACCCGGGGCGCGGGGATCCCTCACCTCTCGGGTGCTACGGCTTGGGCAGGGTGCAGCCCGGGCGGTTCAGGTCGACCTTGTTGCCGGTGCCTATGCAGGGGACGATGATGTACGTCTGCTGGGCGTAGTTGATCTTGTACCGGACGGTGACGTTGCCGTTCTGGTCCACCTCGCACGGGTTGTTCTCGGTGCAGCGCTGTCCGTCCTCGTTGCCGGTGTTGTTCACCGCGACCACCTTGCCGGTGGCCGTGTCGATGACCGGGGAGCCCGAGGTGCCGCCGATGGTCTGGCAGGCGGAGGTGTAGCGGACCGAGTCCTTCCAGGTCCAGTCGCCCTCCTTGAGGCGGTAGGCGAAGCCGTCGATGTTGCAGCTGTAGGTCCGCTTCCAGTAGCCGGAGACCACCTTGATGGCGGTGCCCGCGACCGGGTGCTGGTCGTTCAGGGTGAGCGCGCCGATCCCGTACTGGCTCTGGATCTGCGCGTACGTCTTGCTCAGCTGGTAGACCGTGATGTCGGTGTCGGTCATCGTCGCGTACGAGACCTTGGTGGCCCGCAGGGTGGCGACCTTGCTGCCCGCGCCGTTGAGCAGCGAGAAGCTGCGCGAGGAGGCCTGGTCGACGATGACCTCGCCGGCGGCCGGGAAGCCGGTCTCCAGGCAGTGGCCGTTCGAGAGGATGAGAGCGGGGTCGTTCGGCTGGGAGCTCGGGGTGCGGATCAGCGACCCGGAACAGTTGCTGAGCGCGACCGTTCCGGCGAAGTCGACCGCCTTGACCGTCGCCTTGGCGCCGCTGTGGGTGTGCGGCGCCGCGACGACCGGGGCCGCGCCCGCTCCGACGAGCAGGAGCGCGAGCACCGTGCCGACGAGAGGCTTCTTCATGTGGGGGTTCCCCTCTGAAGGGATTCAGGAGTGGGTTCTCCTGAATTTGTCATGCGCATTGTTGGGCGCGCCAACCCCCGGGGGCAACCGTCGAGTTCGGGCCAGTTGGATCAGCGGGGCCGCGCGGCACGGCCGCTCCAGGAAGAGGCACCCCGGGGGAATCCCGTACGCCCGTACGGCCCACCGGGGCCAGTCGGACGATCGGATCCCCCGACTGCCCGCGCACCATTCCCCTCATGGAGCCGCCCGAGAAGGACCTTGACGGGATATCACCCACCCGGGCAGGCCGCGAGACGGCAGCCCTTGACGCTGACATGCCATATCACGAAGCTCGGAACGCGACACCCATCGCAGCGACGCTTCACCATCAGCAACGTCGACATGAACACCCCCACCTCTGGATCCCCAGGAGCATTCATGCGACTTCGTACGCGCATGCGCGCCACCCACGCGCCGCGCGGCGGTGCCAGACGCTCGGCGGGCCTCGCGGCCCTCCTCGCCATGGCCCTGGCCGCCCCGCTGACCTCACACGCCACCGCGTCCCCGGCGCCCTCCCCGCGCGAGCGCGCGGACGTGGCCGCCGACGAGGCCACCGTCCAGTACGAGATCCACGGCCCGGCCACCCCCGCCGCGCGCACCGCCCTCGCGGCCACCGGGGTCTCTATCG
The DNA here is from genome assembly GCF_039521265.1 of Streptomyces crystallinus. NCBI lineage: Bacteria > Bacillati > Actinomycetota > Actinomycetes > Kitasatosporales > Streptomycetaceae > Streptomyces > Streptomyces crystallinus. The sequence continues at coordinate 128,482 of NZ_BAAACA010000004.1, forward strand.
ACGCGGTGCGCGAGCACACCGTCGTGGTCAGCGCCGACGCGGCGCAGGCCAGGAACCTGCGCACGCTGGGCTACACCCTCAAGGCGCTGCCCGGGCCGCCCAACCGCTCGAACGGCGCGAAGGCACAGCCCTTCGACTTCCCGCCGGCGGACTCCGGCTACCACAACTACGCCGAGGCGACGGCGGAGATCGACCAGCGGCTCGCCCAGTACCCCTCGATCATGAGCAAGCGCGTGATCGGCAAGTCGTACCAGGGCCGGGACATCGTCGCGATCAAGGTCAGCGACAACGTGGCGACGGACGAGAACGAGCCGGAGGTCCTGTTCACCTTCCACCAGCACGCGCGGGAGCACCTCACGGTGGAGATGGCGCTGTATCTGCTGCGCGAGTTCGGCGCGGGGTACGGCAAGGACGCGCGGATCACCAACATGGTCAACAACCGCGAGATCTGGATCGTGCCGGACCTCAACCCCGACGGCGGCGAGTACGACATCGCCACCGGCTCGTACCGCAGCTGGCGCAAGAACCGCCAGCCCAACTCCGGTTCCTCGTACGTCGGTACGGACCTGAACCGCAACTGGAACTACAAGTGGGGCTGCTGCGGCGGCTCCTCCTCCAGCAAGGGCTCCGAGACGTACCGCGGGGCGGCCGCCGAGTCCGCGCCCGAGGTGAAGGTCGTCGCCGACTTCGCCCGCAGCCGGGTGGTGGGTGGCAAGCAGCAGATCAAGGCGGGGATCGACTTCCACACCTACAGCGAGCTGGTGCTGTGGCCGTTCGGCTACACGTACAACGACACGGCGCCGGGCCTCACGCAGGACGACCACGACGCGTTCGCGGCGGTCGGCGGCAAGATGGCGGCGTCCAACGGGTACACGCCGGAGCAGTCCAGCGACCTGTACATCACGGACGGCACGATCGACGACTACCTCTGGGGCGTCCAGAAGATCTTCGACTTCACGTTCGAGATGTATCCGGGCGAGTCCGGTGCGGGGGGCGGGTTCTACCCGCCGGACGAGGTGATCGAGCGGGAGACGGCTCGGAACCGGGATGCGGTGTTGCAGTTGCTGGAGAACGCGGACTGCATGTACCGGTCGATCGGCAAGGAGCAGCAGTACTGCACGTGATGTCTGTGCCCGGACTTCGTCTGCGGCCCGGTGGTGGGCTGCTCGCGTACCCGGCCTTCGTCTGCGGCTGAGTGGATGGCTGGTCGCGCAGTTCCCCGCGCCCCTGGGAGGTGCCTTGCCTGCGGGCCGGTGGCCGCTTCTCGCGCAGTTCCCCGCGCCCCTGAGGGGGTCGGGGTCAGCCGGAGAGTCCAGCTCAGCCACCGGCTTTCAGGGGCGCGGGGAACTGCGCGCGCAACCGGCCACGACCCGCAGACGAAAGAGGGTTCTCGGCAGCCCGGGACCCGCCCGAACGGACCGTCCTACCCAGGGGCGCGGGGAACTGCGCGCGCAACCGGCCACGACCCGCAGACGAAAGGGGGGTTTCGGCAGCACGAGACCAGCCCGAACGGACCGTGCTACCCAGGGGCGCGGGGAACTGCGCGAGCAACCCACCACACAGCTGCAGACAAGGGCCGGGCCACTACCCCCGCGCAAGCGGAACGTGGCACCCGGTCCGCGGACCTCCGCGGCGCGCGGACCGGGGCCGATCAGAGGGCGGTCAGCGCCGCCGTATGGGCATCCATCCGCTCCGCCGCCAGGATCGCCGCCGCCGTGTCCGCGCGCGACGCGGCGACCACCAGCGCACGGCCCGCGAGCGCGTGCGCCCGGTCGTGCAGGGCGGGCGCGCCCGCCCGGCTCAGACCGGCGTGCCGGACCGGCGGCAGACCTCCGCGCAGCCGCGCGACCTGGCGCGCGATCGCGTCGCCCGCCTCGGTCAGCCCCAGCTCGTCCGTGACCGCGAGCAGCGCCGCGAGGTGCCCCGCGAGCTGGATGTCCAGCTCCTCCTCGCGGGAGCGGTGCGGGATACGCGCGGCGTCGGCGGCCGTCGTGCTGTGCACCGACTTCGTACGGATCGGCTCGTACATGAGATGGCCTCCTTCTGCCGCAGGATGCCATCCTATCTTAGATTCTGTCTAAAGTTGAGTCCGGCACAGAAAGCTGGCTACATCTGGCTGTAGCCGTCCAGGAAGCTGCCGATCCGGGTCACCGCCGCGGCCAGGTCCTGGGCCGAGGGAAGCGTCACGATGCGGAAGTGGTCGGGCTCGGGCCAGTTGAAGCCGGTGCCGTGGACGACCATGATCTTCTCGGCCCGCAGCAGGTCCAGGACCATCTGGCGGTCGTCCTTGACCTTGTAGACCGCCGGGTCCAGGCGCGGGAAGAGGTACAGCGCGCCCTTGGGCTTCACGCAGGTCACGCCGGGGATCTGGGTGAGCAGGTCGTACGCCGTGTCGCGCTGCTCCAGCAGCCGCCCGCCCGGCAGCACCAGGTCCTCGATCGACTGGCGGCCGCCCAGCGCCGTGGCCACCGCGTACTGCGAGGGCATGTTGGCGCACAGCCGCATGTTGGCGAGGATGGTGAGGCCCTCGATGTACGAGGAGGCGTGGGCCTTGGGGCCGCAGACCGCCATCCAGCCGGAGCGGTATCCGGCCACCCGGTAGTTCTTGGAGAGACCGTTGAAGGTCAGCACCATCAGGTCCGGGGCGACCACGGCGGTCGGTGTGTGGGTGGCGCCGTCGTAGAGGATCCGGTCGTAGATCTCGTCCGAGCAGACGATCAGGTTGTGGCGGCGGGCGATCTCGGTGAGGCCGCGGAGCATCTCCTCGTCGTAGACCGCGCCGGTCGGGTTGTTCGGGTTGATGATCACCAGTGCCTTGGTACGGTCGGTGATCTTCCGCTCGATGTCGGCCAGGTCCGGCATCCAGTCGGACTGCTCGTCGCAGCGGTAGTGCACGGCGGTGCCGCCGGCGAGGGAGACGGACGCGGTCCACAGCGGGTAGTCCGGGGCCGGGACCAGCACCTCGTCGCCGTCGTCGAGCAGCGCCTGCATCGACATCTGGATCAGCTCGGAGACGCCGTTGCCGAGGTAGATGTCCTCGACGTCGAGGTCGATGCCCCTGGTCTGGTAGTGCTGCATCACCGCGCGCCGCGCCGAGAGGAGGCCCTTGGCGTCGCCGTACCCGTGCGCCCCGGAGAGGTTGCGGAGCATGTCCTCCAGGATCTCCGGCGGGCACTCGAAGCCGAACGCGGCGGGGTTGCCGGTGTTGAGCTTGAGGATGCGGTGACCTGCCGCCTCCAGCCGCATGGCTTCTTCGAGAACCGGGCCCCGGATCTCGTAACAGACATTGGCGAGCTTGGTCGACTGGATCACCTGCATGACGGTCACCTTACGGGCGCGTTTCGGGGGGCGCGCGGTGTTTGCGTCCCCGGCGCCCCCGGGCCCCCCGTCCGGCCGGAGCGCGGGCTTCCATCGGCATGCGGCGCGGGGGTGGGGCCGTGGGATTGCGTGGCGGGGGTGGGGATGGGGGCTTGGAATACGGGAGTGGGGGTGGTGGGGTGAGATACGCCACGGTTCCGGCCCGGCCTTTGTCTGCGGGTGAGTGGCGGGTTGCCCGCGCAGTTCCCCGCGCCCCTCTTTTGCCCGGCCTTTGTCGCGGGTCGTGGCGGGCTGGTCGCGCAGTTCCCCGCGCCCCTAGGTAGTCCGGCTCCTCCGGCGATTCCCCGCGTTCCTGGAAACGCTCGTTCGTCTGCGGACCGTGGCCGGTTGCTCGCGCAGTTCCCCGCGCCCCTCCTTTGCCCGGCCTTTGTCTGCGGGTCGTGGCCGGTTGCTCGCGCAGTTCCCCGCGCCCCTAGGGGTTCGGGGTCAGCCGGAGAGTCCAGCTCAGCCACAGGCTTTTTGGGGGCGCGGGGAACTGCGCGAGAAGCGGCCACGACCCGCAGACGAAAGAGGGGTTTCGGCAGCACGAGACCCGCCCGAACCGCCCGTGCTGCCCAGGGGCCCGGGCATCCCCCGAACGGACCGTCCTACCTAGGGGCGCGGGGAACTGCGCGAGCAACCCACCACACAGCCGCAGACGAACACCGGGCCAAAAAGGGGCGCGAGCAACCCACCACACAGCCGCAGACAAAGGCCGGGCACAAACAGGGGCGTTCTCGGCCAGCGGGGACGGCGCACCCTTCCCGCCCCGCCCCCCACAGCGTTACGTTCCCGGCCCCCCGTCGCTCCCCGAGGAGGCAGGACCATGACCAACGGCGCGCACCACCCCGTCGAGCCCACCCCGTTCGTCGTCCACAGCAACCGCCCCGCCGTACAGGGCGTGCCCTCCGACGTATCCGAGTTCCGCAACTGCTCCCAGGGGCTCATCGCACGGCCGGACGTCCGCATGATCCCGGCCCGGGACGGGGGGACGGCCTGGGACTTCGGGCGGTTCGACTTCCTGCGCGACGAGGACGAGATCCCGCCCTCCGTCAACGCCCGCGTCTGGCGCCAGGGCCGGATGAACGCCCTGGCGGGCCTCTACCTGGTCACCCGCGCCGCCGATGACGACGACGGCGGCGGCGTCCACCAGGTGCGCGGCTACGACCTGGCCAACATGACGATCGTCGAGGGCCGCACCGGCCTGATCGTCATCGACCCCCTCGGCTCGTACGAGACCGCCCAGTACGCGCTGCGGCTCTACCGCGCCACCACCGACGACCGCCGCCCGGTCAAGGCGATCGTCTACACCGCCAGCTGCGTCGACCACTTCGGCGGATCGCGCGGCCTGTTCGCCGAGCGCGGCGACGCCGTCCCCGACGACCTCGCGGTGTACGCGCCCGACGGCTTCCTCGACGACGCGGTACGACGCCACGTCGTGGAGGGCCTCGCCACGGCCTGCCTGGTGGACCACACGTACGGCACCCGGCTGGAGGCGGGCCCGTACGGCCTGATCGACAGCGGCCCCGGGCTCACCGTCTCGGCCGGCGAGGCCACCCTCGTACCGCCCACCCACCAGATCTCCGGCGAGGTCGAGGCCGACGGCGTCCGCCTCGTCCTCCAGCCCGCAGCCGGTCTCCAGTCACCGGCCGAGATGAACGTCTACCTGCCCGACCGCAAGGTCCTCTATCTGACCGCCCCCGGCCTGCTCGGCGGGCTCGGGGACGTCCGCGCCCGCCACCTCGACGAGGCGCTGAAGGCGTTCGGCGGGGTCGCGGAGATCGTCGCCGGGGCCTACGAGTGGCCGGGCTGGGGCTCGAAGGCCGTCGCCTCGCGGCTCGCCGCGCGCCGGGACGCCTGGGTCCGGCGCCAGACCCAGCCCTCGAACCAGCCGTTCTACGCCCCCGGCTACGTCGGCACCGCCACCCAGGCCGCCCGCCAGACCTGGCTGCGCCTGCTCGGCCACGAGTTCGTCGCGGCCACCGACGCCGTCGCCGCCACCCCCGCCTCCGCCGGGACCGCCAAGCGGTACGTCGTGGCCCTGGGCGGCGCCGAGGTGGTGCTCGCCGCGGCGCGCGAGGAGTACGACGCCAAAACGCCCCGGTACGAGCGGGTCGTCGAGCTCCTCGACCACGTGGTGGCCGCCGCCTGCGACCCGACGACGGTCGCGCCCCCGGTCCTGGACGCCGCCACCTCCCTCCAGGCGCTGGCGCTGACCCAGCTGGGCTACCTCGCCGAGTACGGCCCGCTGCGCAACGCCTATCTCACGGCGGCCCGCGATCTGCGCCCCGGCCCGGGACCCGCCGGCTCCCGCCCGGTCGTCGCCGACCTGGTGCACTACGCCGGCCCCGCCCAGTACTTCGCCGCCCTCGCCGCCCGCCTCGACGGCCCGAGGGCGGCGGAACTGCGCGACCCGGTCGTGCTGCTCTGGAACTTCACCAACACCGGCCAGTGGGGCGTCACGGTCCTGCGCGACGGCGTACTCGTCTACACCGACACCCGCGGCGACACCATGCCGCCCGGCGTGGACAAGCCGCAGGCGACGATCGTCCTCACCCGCGAGACCCTGGACCGGCTGCTGGCCCCGGGCGCGGACTTCGCCGCCAACTTCGACGAGGCCGTACGCGCGGGCCTCGTCCAGATCGACGACCGGGGCCCGGCGGACACGGTGTTCGGCTATCTGCTGCCCGCCGTATGAACTGAGCCGGGGCAGTGACGGGGACGGTGGAGCCGGGCCCGTCACCGCCCCGGCTCCAAGTCCCGGGCGGGCACGGCGAAGGCGTGACGGCGGCAAGGTGAGAGCGGTTCGAACCCGTGACCGAAAGACGGTTATGATCCGCTGGCTTTGCCACGCAATTACTCTTCCACGCATCCGCGCACACCCGGGGGGGACCACGTGCGGTCCATTTCTTCGCGCCTGCTCCACGGCGCTCTCGCGGCCGGTGCCACGGCGGGGCTGCTCGCCACCGTCACCACCGCGCCCGCCCAGGCCGCGAGCGGCTACGACCGCTGCGCCTGGGGCAAGCTCTGCGTCTTCAGCGAACCGCTGGGCCGGGGCGACATGCTGGTCGTCACCGGATCCATGCTGCGGCTCGGCTCCTGGGACAACCGCATCAGCTCCTTCGCGAACTACTCCGACATGCCGGTCTGCTTCAACAGCGAGCCGGACCTCGACGGCAACCCGGAGCGCGCCAGGGCCACGCACTACTACTCGGGCCAGGTCTCCTTCGACGAGAGCTCCCGCCCCGACCTCGACAACGCCGTCAGCTCGCTCGACCTGGACCGCGAGGCGGACTACTTCTGCGGTACGGAGGGGCGCTTCCCCACCTACTGGTGGGAGTTCGAGAACAAGAAGCGTCCGGCGGGGCAGCCCGCCCCGGCCGCGTTCGGCGACGCGGACGGCGACGGCTTCGGCGACCTGTACGCGCGCGACAAGTTCGGGCAGCTGTGGACGGACCACACCTACGCGAGCAAGGGCCGCACCCGGGTCGTCGGCGGCGGCTGGAACGCGATGACCCAGCTGACCCGGCACGGCGACTACAACGGGGACGCCAAGGAGGACCTGTTCGCCCGCGACCGCTCCGGCGTCCTGTGGTTCTACCCGGGCCGCGGCGACGGCACCTTCGGCGACCGGGTCAAGGTGGGCGGGGGCTGGAACGCGATGCGCGACCTGGCCGCCGCGGGCGACCTGACCGGCGACGGCCGCGCCGACCTGCTCGCCGCCGACAGCACGGGCACCCTCTGGACGTACCCGGGCGACGGGCACGGCACCTTCGGCGACCGCCGGAAGGTCGGCGGGGGCTGGAAGGTCATGAACGAGCTGGTCGGGGCGGGCGACATGAACTCCGACCAGCGGTCCGACCTGGTGGCTCGGGACACCGCCGGGAAGCTGTGGTTCTACCCCGGCACCGGCCGCGGCACCTTCGGCGACCGCAGGCTCATCGGCACCGGCGGCTGGAACGGCCTCACCGAGCTGGCGGGCGTCGGTGACGTCACCGGCGACGGCCGCCCGGACCTGCTCGCGCACGCGCCGGGGGAGAAGGCGCTGCGCGTCTACCCCGGCACGGGTGCGGCCGACGGCGGTCTGCGGGCGCCCCGGCAGTACGCCCAGGCCCGCTCCACCCACCTCGTCTTCTGACCCCACGACCTCGAACGGAGTCCGGCCCATGCTCGGCACCACCTCGGCCCGGCGCCTGATCGGTACGGCCACCGCCGTCGCCGCGTCGCTGGCCACCCTTCTCACCGCGGCTCCGCAGGCGGCGGCCGCGGAGAACTACGACCGCTGCCCGGCGGGCAAGCTCTGCGTGTTCCAGTACGGGGATTTCAAGGGCAAGATGGAGATCATCTCGTCCAGCCGCCCCACCCTGGGCATCTGGAACAACTCGATCTCGTCGGTGGTCAACAACAGCGACCTCTACCTCTCCATGGCCATGGAGGCCAACTACGAGGGCGAGCGCTACTACATGCCCCCGCACAGCGGGCCCAACGACCTCTCCGGCGGCGGCATCGGCCGGCAGTGGGACAACAAGGTCAGCTCCCTCCGTGTGGCGACCACCGACTACGAGGTCACCCAGGGCGTGCCGTGGATGGACTGGTTCGTCCAGGACGAGGAGAAGCGGCCCGCCGGGCTGCCCGCGGTGGCGCAGTTCGGTGACCTGAACAACGACGCCCGCCCCGACCTGCTGGAGCGCGCGGACGACGGGCGGCTGTGGTTCCTGTCGGGCGTCGGCGACGCCAACTGGGTGACCAAGGGCAGGCTCGTGGGCGGCGGCTGGAACGCGATGACCCAGCTCGCCCGGCACGGTGACTACAACGGGGACGCCAAGGAGGACATCTACGCCCGCGACCGCTCCGGCACCCTCTGGTTCTACCCGGGCCGCGGCGACGGCGCCTTCGGCGACCGCGTGAGGGTCGGCGGCGGCTGGAACGCGATGCGCGAGATCAGCGCGGCGGGCGACCTCGACGGTGACGGGCGCCGGGACCTGCTGGCCCGCGACACCTCGGGGGTGCTGTGGACGTACCCGGGCAACGGCCGTGGCATCTTCGGCAACCGTGTGAAGGTCGGCGGTGGCTGGAACGCCATGAACCAGCTCGCCTCCCCCGGCGACCTCAACGGCGACGGCAAGGCCGACCTGGCGGCCCGCGACGGCTCCCGGAACCTGTGGCTCTACCCGGGCAACGGCCGGGGCACCTTCGGCAACCGCACCAAGCTGCCGTACGCCTGGCCCGCGGACGCCCCGGTGCTGGCCACCGGTGACGTCAACGGGGACGGGATCTCCGACCTCATGCGGCCCATCGACTACCAGCTGTTCGCCTACCACGGCGACGGGAAGGGCGGCATCGGCGGCCCGTGGGCGGACATGCTGTGGGACACCGCCCGTAACGTGCGGGTCTTCTGACCGTACGTCAGCTGCTGACCGGGGCGGGCGCCCTGCGGACCGCCCGCCCCGCCAGCACGTCCGTACGCCGCCCGTCCTCGATGACGAACCTCCCGTCGATCAGGACGTACGGGATGCCGGTGGGCAGGGTCCGGGGGCGCTCGAAGGTGGCGCCCGCCGCGACCGTGTCCGGGTCGAAGAGGACGACGTCCGCGCGGTAGCCCTCCTTGACCAGGCCCCGGTCCGGGAGCCGCAGCCGGGCCGCCGGGCGGGAGGTCAGATGGGCGACCATCTCCTCCAGGGACAGGATGCCCAGGTCACGGGCGTAGTGGCCGAGATAGTGCGGGAAGGTGCCGTAGGCGCGCGGGTGGGGCTTGGCGCCCTGGAGGATGCCGTCGCTGCCGCCGGTGTGGACGCGGTGGCGCATGATCGCCCGGACGTTCTCCTCGTGGCCCACGTGCTGGAGGATCGTCGTGCCCAGACCGTCCTCGACCAGCAGCCGCCGGGCGGTCGTCCACGGGGCCTCGCCACGCTCACGCGCCGACCGCGCGACCGTCCTGCCGACGAAGCCCGCCAGCGCCGGGTCGCTCACCCCCGAGATCTCGATGGTCTCCCAGTCGACGGGGACGCCGTGGCAGCCGTCCGCGCCCACCACCTCCAGGTCGTGGCGGATCCGCTCGGCCGTCTCCGCGTCCCGCAGCCGCGCGAGCACCGCCTCGGGCCCGCCCGTCCCCGCCCAGCTCGGCAGCACCGCGGCGAGCGTCGTACAGCCGGGGGTGTACGGGTAGGTGTCCAGCGTGATGTCGCAGCCGTCGGCGAGCGCCTTGTCCAGCAGGGCGAGGAGCTCCGGCGCGCGGCCCTCGTTGACGCCGAAGTTCAGGGTGGCGTGGGTCAGATGGAGCGCGCAGCCGGCCGCGCGGGTGAGCTCCACCATCTCCTCGTACGCGCGCAGGGCGCCGGCGCCGTAGGAGCGGTGGTGGGGGCAGTAGTAGCCGCCGTAGCGGGCCACCACCTCGCACAGCGCGGTCAGTTCGGCGTCCGGGGCGTACATGCCCGGGGTGTAGGTGAGCCCGGAGGACAGGCCTACCGCGCCCTGCGCAAGGCCCTCGGCCACCAACTGCCGCATCCGGTCCAGCTCCCGGGGCGTGGCCTCGCGGTCCTCCCAGCCCATCGCGTACATCCGGACGGTTCCCTGCGGGATGAGGTAGGCGGCGTTGACCGCGATGCCCTCACCGTCGAAGCCCCGGTCGAGGCGGTCCAGGTACTCGCCGACCGTGCGCCAGTCGATGTCGAGGTCCGATCCGTCGCCGTTCCAGCCGGTGATGGCTTTGCGGACCTCGGCGAGGGTGCGGTCGTCGACGGGTGCGTACGAGAGTCCGTCCTGGCCCAGGACCTCCAGGGTGACGCCCTGCGCGGCTTTGGCGCTGTGGTCGGGGTCGCGTAGGAGGGCCAGGTCGGAGTGGGCGTGCATGTCGATGAAGCCGGGGGCCAGCGCCAGCCCGTCGGCGTCCAGGACGCGGGCGCCGGACAGCCGGGGCCCGCCGTCTCGGCGCAGCTCCGCGATGCGGCCGCCTCGGATGCCCACGTCGGCGCGGTACGAGGGCCCGCCGCTGCCGTCGACCACCCGGGCGCCGCGCACGACCAGGTCCATCGAGGCCATCAGAAGTAGGTGCGGATGTAGTCGACGACCGTGCCGTCCGCCTCCACCAGCGGGATCAGCGGCCACTTGTCGAAGCTGGTGCACGGGTGGGAGAGCCCGAGGCCCACCCAGTCACCGACCTCCAGCTCCGCCTCCGGCCCGGTGCGCAGCCAGGCGTGCTGGTCGGAGAGGGCGGTGACCTCGATCCCGGTGGCGGGGCGCTCGACGCCGTCCGCCCCGCGCACCACCTGCGCCTCGGGCAGGTCGAGGTCGTGCGCCGCGTCCCGCTTGCCCGCGTTCACGAACGCCTGGTCGGGGCTGGGCCGCGAGACGACCTGCGCCCACAGACGGAAGGCGGGGTGCAGGGCGCCCTCCTCGGGGATGCGGTTGAAGGGGGTGACCCTTCGATACTGGCCGTCGTCGTGCGAGACGTACGCGCCGGAGCGCAGCAACTTCAGTACGGGCAGGGACAGTGCGGGAATCTCCGCGAAGACCTCCGCGACCGCGTCGAACCAGGCGCTGCCGCCCGCGCTGACCACGATCTCGTCGAGGCCCGTGCCCGTGAAGCGGCCCGCCTTGTCGAACTCGGCGGCGAGCGCGGTCAGCCTGCGCAGCCAGGCGGTGACCCGCTCCGGGGTGGCGCCGGGGACCTCGGCCTCGTAGCCCGCGACGCCGACCAGGCGCAGGGTACGGGTGGCGGCCACCGCGTCGGCGACCGCGACGCACTCGGCCTCGGTACGGGCGCCGGTGCGGGCGCCCTCGCCCGCGCCCAGCTCCACGACGACGTCGACCGGGCGGGCCGCGCCGGCCAGGGCCGCGTCCATCAGCTCGACCCCGCGCACCGAGTCCACGTAGCAGATGAACCGGAAGTCGGCGTCGTGCGCCAGCTCGGCGGCGAGCCACTTCAGGGCCGCCGGGTCCACCAGCTCGTTGCCGAGGAAGATCCGCCGGACGCCGAACGCGCGGGCCACCCGTACCTGGTGGGGCACGGCCAGGGTGATGCCCCAGGCGCCGTGGTCGAGCTGGCGGGCGAAGAGCTCGGGGGCCATCGAGGTCTTGCCGTGCGGGGCAAAGGCGAGGCCGTGCCGGGTCGCGTAGGTCTCCATCAGCGCGAGGTTGTGCTCCAGGCGCTCGGCGGAGAGGGCAAGCACGGGGGTGGTGAAGCCGTCCGTGAACAGGTTCCGGCGCTGGGCCGCGAGTTCACCGACGGTCAGGCCCTCGGCGTCCGGGGGGAGCCCCTTGAAGCGGTGGTCGACGCGCTCTTCGGCCGGTCCTGCCAGGAACCCCATGGAAGCCTCCGTGATCGCTGGTGCTGATCGGTGTCGCGACGGGCGCGTTGCAGTATGTGCAACGTCCGTTGCGTCTATCGCTGACCGCTGTCTAACATCCGGGCCAACGTCGGGTCAATGGTGGAAGGAGCGGCAGCGGGTGGACGTGGATGTCGTCTGTCTCGGGGAGTCCATGGTCGCGTTCCTGCCCACCCGGCCGGGGCGCCTCGCCGATGTGCCGTCGTTCGAGCGCGGGATCGGTGGCGCCGAGTCCAACGTGGCGTGCGCGCTGGCGGGCGCCGGGCACGCGGTGAAGTGGGTCAGCCGGGTCGGCGCGGACGGCTTCGGGGACCATCTGGTCGCGGCGGTGGGCGCGTACGGGGTGGACACCTCCGGGGTGCGCCGGGATCCCGGGCGGCCGACCGGGGTGTACTTCCGTACCGCCGACGACCGCGCGGCCGGGTCGCACGAGGTCGCGTACTACCGGGCCGGGTCCGCCGCCTCCGCGATGTCCGTGGCGAACGTGCCGTGGGGATCGGTGTGGTCCGGGCGGGTGCTGCATCTGTCCGGCATCACGGCCGCGCTGTCCTCCGAGTGCCTCGACCTGATGCGGGCGCTGCTGGCGCGGCGGCCCGGGCGCCCGCTGGTGTCGTTCGACGTCAACCACCGGGCCGGGCTGTGGCGTTCGGGCACCGACCCCCGGGTGTCGCTGGAGCTGGCGCGGGGGGCGGACGTGGTGTTCGTGGGGGAGGACGAGGCGGAAGAGGCGTGGGGGGTGCGGGGGGCTTGGGCGGTGCGGGAGGCTCTGCCGGGGGTGGGGGTGGTGGTGGTCAAGCGCGGCGCGGAGGGGGTGACCGTCTTCGAGGGCCCCACCCCGCCCCTTCCCGAAAGCCTCCGGCGGTCGCCGGTCGACTGCGGACCGTGGATGGCTGGTCGCGCAGTTCCCCGCGCCCCTAGGTTGCCAGGGGCGCGGGGAACTGCGCGAGCAACCCACCACGGTCCGCAGCCAAACGTCACCACCGTGCCCGCTCCCCGCGTGGACGTCGTCGCTCCGGTCGGGGCCGGGGACGCCTTCGCCGCGGGGTTCCTGGACGCCACGCTGAGGGGGCTGGGGACACGGGAGCGGGCACGGTTCGGGCACCTGTTCGCCGCCGCCGTGCTCACCGTCCCCGGCGACCACGCGGCTCCGCCGCCCCGCGCCCACGCGAACCGCCTTGCCGCCCTGGACGACGAGGCCTGGGGGAGACTTCGACTCGGCCCCGGGTGGACGGGGACGGAGCAGGAGGTACGTACGTCATGAGCCAGACCGTCGACCGGGCGCTGAGCATCCTGCCGCTGCTCGCGCAGGGGCCCGCCGACCTCGGGCAGGTCGCCGAGCGGCTCGGAGTGCACAAGTCGACCGCCCTGCGGCTGCTGCGCACCTTGCACGAGCACGGGCTCGTCTACCGCCAGGAGGACCAGCGCTACCGCCTCGGCGCCCGCCTGTTCGCGCTCGCCCAGGAGGCCGTGGAGAACCTCGACGTACGGGAGATCGCCCACCCCCACCTGGTCGCGCTCAACGAGCGGATCGGGCACACCGTGCACCTCGCGGTGTACGAGGACGGCGAGGTGCTCTACATCGACAAGGTGGAGAGCCGGTACCCGGTGCGGATGTACTCACGGGTCGGCAAGCCGGTGGCGATCACCGTCGCCGCCGTCGCCAAACTGCTCCTCGCCGACCTGCCGGAGCCGGAGCGCCGGTCGGTCGCCGACAAGCTCGACTACCCCATGTACACCTCCCGTTCGACGCCGAACGCCGCCGCGTTCCTGAAGGAGCTCGCGGCCGTACGCGAACAGGGCTGGGCCACCGACCTCGGCGGCCACGAGGAGTCCATCAACTGCGTCGCCGCGCCCGTGACGGGCACGGACGGGCGCGTCGTCGCCGCGATGTCCGTCTCGGCGCCCAATGTCGTCGTCACCGCCGAGGAGCTCCTCGGCCTGCTCCCGCTGGTGCGCCGCACCGCGGCCGCCGTCAGCCGGGAGTACTCCGGCACCCTCCCCGACAACACCGAACAGGAAGGCAGTCCATGACCGAGAAGGTCGCACTCACCCCCGCCACCCACACCACCCCGCCCGCGAGGTTCTCGCACGGTGTGCGCAAGGGCAACATCCTCCAGGTCGCCGGGCAGGTCGGCTTCCTGCCCGCCGTCGAGGGGCAGCCCCCGGCGGTCGCCGGGCCCACCCTGCGCGAGCAGACCCTCCAGACCTTCGCCAACGTCAAGGCGATCCTGGAGGAGGGCGGCGCCACCTGGGACGACGTGATGATGACCCGCGTCTACCTCACCGACGTCGACCACTTCGCCGAGATGAACGAGATCTACAACGCGTACTTCGAGGAGCAGGGCCTCAAGGCCCCCGCCTCGGCGCGTACGACGGTGTACGTGGGCCTGCCCAAGGGGCTGCTCATCGAGATCGACGCGCTGGCCGTCCTGGACGACTGACCCAACTGATCCCACTGATCCGCGCATGTTCTTAGTACGACCGCCCCACCCGCCGCACGGAGCGGCGCCCCGGACCGCCGGGGCGCCGCCCCGCGGTCCCCCACGCCCTGGAACAGCCCTGCGAACCAACGGAGTTGCAGCATGTCGTTCCCCCTTGCCGCCACGCCTCCCCCGCCGCACACGGGCGGCATCCTCCCCCTGATCGGCGGCACCACGGGCCTGCTGACGGTGGCGGCCCTGGGCATAGCCCTCCTGCTCCACCTCATCATCCGGATCCGGCTCCAGCCCTTCGTGGCGCTCCTCGCGGTCTCCATAGCCGTCGGCCTGGGCGCGGGCCTGTCGGTGACCGAGCTGTTCGGTACGGTCCAGAAGTCCGCCGCCGTCTCCACCGTCGAGGCGGGCATGGGCGGCATCCTCGGCCATGTGGCGATCATCATCGGCCTGGGGACGATGCTGGGCGCGATCCTCGAAGTCAGCGGCGGGGCCGAGGTGTTGAGCGCGCGGCTGCTCGCGCTGTTCGGCGAGGAGCGCGCGCCACTGGCCATGGGTCTGACCGGTCTGGTCTTCGGTATCCCGGTCTTCTTCGACGTGGGCATCTTCGTCCTGGCGCCGATCGTGTACGCGGCGACGAAGCGGTCCGGCAAGTCGATCCTGCTGTACTGCATGCCGCTGCTGGCGGGCCTCTCGATGACCCACGCCTTCCTGCCCCCGCACCCCGGCCCGGTGGCCGCCGCCGGTCTCTTCCACGTCTCGCTGGGCTGGGTCATCCTGATGGGCGCCCTGGTGGGCCTGCCGTCGGTGCTGGCCGCCTGGGCGTACGCGGCGTGGATCGGCAGGCGGATCTTCGTCGAGGTGCCGCAGGACATGGTGGAGGCGGCCGAGGAGGCGCGGGCCGCGGTGGCCTCGGAGCGGGCTGCGGCGGGGCTGCCGCCGGTGTCCGCGGAGAAGCCGGTGCCGCTGGGTACGGTGCTGGCCGTGATCGGTACGCCGCTGCTGCTGATCCTGGCGGCCACGTTCTCGTCGATCGCGCTCGACCCGTCCCGTACGCGCTCGGTGATCGAGTTCTTCGGCAACCCGTTCGTGGCGCTGACGATCGCGCTGGTGCTGGCGTACTACCTGCTGGGGATACGGCGGGGCTGGTCCCGCAAGTCCCTGGAGACGGTCTCGACCGCGTCGCTGAAGCCGGTGGGGAACATTCTGCTGGTGGTGGGGGCGGGCGGGGTGTTCGGCGCGGTCCTGAAGGCGTCCGGGATCGCGGACGCGCTCGCCCGGACCTTCCACGACGTGGGCCTGCCGGTCATCGTGCTGGCCTGGCTGATCTCGGTGGCCCTGCGGGTGGCGCAGGGCTCGGCGACGGTCGCGATCGTGACGACGGCGGGGATCGTGGTGCCGCTGGTGGAGGGCGGCGGCTACTCCCAGGCGCACCTGGCCCTGATCATCATGGCGATCTCGGCGGGGTCGATCTTCGCGTCGCATGTCAACGACGGGGGGTTCTGGATGGTGTCGAAGTACTTCGGGATCAGTGAGCGGGATACGTTGCGGTCGTGGACGGTGCTGGAGAGTGTGCTGTCGGTGGTGGGGTTCGGGGTGGCGGGTCTGTTGAGCCTGGCGATTTGAGCCCCTCCCCGCCCCTTCCCCAAACCCTCCGGGGGCGGGACCTGCGGCCGTTTATTGTCTGCGGCCCGGTGGATGGCTGGTCGCGCAGTTCCCCGCGCCCCTAGGCAGCCCCCGGCACCCGGAAAACCCAGCTCAGCCACCAGCCTTCAGGGGCGCGGGGAACTGCGCGAGAAGCGGCCACGACCCGCAGACGGACGAGGTTTTTCAGGGGCGCGGGGAACTGCGCGAGCAACCGGCCACGACCCGCAGACGAAAACGGGTTTCCGGGGCCCGGCGGACCGCCCGAACGGGCCGTCCTACCCAGGGGCGCGGGGAACTGCGCGACCAGCCCGCCACTCAGCCGCAGACAAAGGCCGGGCACAAAAGGGGGCGCTCAGTGTGATGCCAGGATCAGCACCAACAGGATCAGCAGCACCAAACCCACCAGCACCACCCCCCGCGTCCCCGACGCGCCCGGCGCCGTCGGGACCGGCCCCAGGTTGAAGACGTCGTGGCCCGTCGCCGACGCCCGGGCGCACCACGGGCACGCCGCCAGATGCGACCCGTACGTATGGCGCGGCCGGTCCGGACACACCCGTACACGGACCCGTTCACGATCCAGCGCCCGCAGCCAGTCCTCCGCCGACGGCCGGGCCCCGGGGTCCAGCACCCCGGGGCCGAACGCCGCCCGCGAGAGCCCGAGGAGCTCCGGCGGCAGTACCGACGGATCCACCGTCCCCCGCGGCACCACGACCTGCTCCGGCCTGACCACGTACGAGATGCTCGCCGCGATGTTGTCCTGGACGGTGGACTCCGGCGCGCTGTCGTGCGGCACCCCGCCGAAGGGATGGTTGCCGGCCGTCAGCAGCTGGTACACCAGGACCGCGAGGGCGAAGTCGTCGCTCTCACGGGTCGCGGGGCCGCCCGCCTGCCGCTCCGGCGCCGAGTAGTCCGTGGTGTGCATCAGGCACGGGAACAGCTCCCCCGTGGCCGCGTCGGTGAAGGCGATGGAGTCGCAGTCCAGGAACGTGATGAAGCCGTTCGCGTCGACCACCACGTTGCTGCTGGAGAAGTCCCCGATGACCAGCCCCTCGTGGTGCATCCGGGCGGTCATGAACGCCAGGTTCCACGCGACCCCGAGCATGAAGCGCCAGTCGGCCCGGTCGTGGAAGAGCCGGATGCGCTGGGCGCGGGTGAACAGGCCGACCAGCTGGACGTGTTCGGGCTCGCCGAAGCGCTGCATCGCGTACCCCAGGAACTCCCCGCCCGGCGCCCGCGCGGACGCCGTCGGCCAGGCGAGTTCGGGCCGCTGGGAGCGGTCGGTGGGCCGGCCGCCCAGCGGCGACATGGTGAGCATCCGGGTCAGCCGCCGCTCCTGCTCGGGGCCGGGCGGATCCCGGTAGAGCTTGACGACGACCCGGTCGTCGCCCTCGACGGGGTACACGGCCGCCTGGCCGCCGCCCTTCAGCGGCGCCGCGGCCAGCACCACCGGCACCCCGCCGAGCAGCACCGTCCGTCCCCCGGGCCCGCCCTCGGTCACACTCATGCGCCTCCCGTCCGCACCGCCCGCAGCAGCGTCTTGTCGTCGCCGTTGAGCGCGGTCAGCCGGTCGGACCGGAGCAGCGCGGCCAGCCGTTCGTCCTCGTCGCCGGAGGCGTCCTCGGTGTCGAGCGAGCGCAGCACCGCCGCCGCGAAGGACTCGTTGGGCGCCTGCGGGGCGCCCTGCGACCAGGAGAGCGCGGCCTGCGCCAGGCCGTCGGTGGAGAGCAGGACGCCGTCGACTCCCTCGTCCCGTACGCAGTCGGTGCGGATCCAGCGCCCCGCGTCCGGCGTGCTGAGGAACACCGTCTCGTTGCTGTACTCGCTCACGGCGGCGGGCTGCGGCAGCAGATGGAACTGCCGCTCACCGTCCTCGGTCCCGGCCCGCAGCACCACGAAGCCGTCGCCGACGCTGACGTGGCCCAGCCACCCGGGCGCGAGCACCACCACGGTGAGGGTGGTCGCGTGGTCGGCGGCCGCCGCACCCGTACGGTCGAGGAAGTCGTCCACGACCCGCTGGAAGCCCTGGCGCAGCAGCCGGTGCGCGGCCGGGCCGTCCGCCCCCGAGGCGGGCAGCCGGCCGAAGTGCTCCACCGCGAGGCGGACCGCCAGCAGCGAGCCCTCGCCGGAGCGCGGTCTGCTGCCCGCGCCGTCGGCGACCGCGAGGACGGTCACGGGTCCCTCCGTCGCGCACCGCCAGGCGTCCTGGCAGGGCACACCGTCCCGCCGGTGCCGGTAGCCCTCCACGCTCAGCCCGTGCACCCGCCAGCTCCCCCGCGCCCGCGCCCCCATGGCCCGCTCAGGCTTCCCAGGCCGGGCGCTGCGTCTTGAACTGGCTGAAGATCTTCTCGAAGACCTCGTCGCCCGCGCCCTTGGTCTCGGCGTTGGCGCTCGCCGACATCATCTGGAGCAGCTGGCGGAACGGGAAGCCCTGGAGCCGGGCGTTGAACTTCGGCGCGTACGCCTGGAGCACCTGCTCGGCGAGGTCGGTGAGGCCGCCGACCCCGATCGCGTACAGCCGGAAGCGGCGGGCGGCCTGCTCCTCGGCGAGCACCGGGACCAGCCGCTGCCAGGTGCGGCTGATATGGCCGGTGCCGTCGGTCGGCAGACCGTCGGTGACCAGGCAGATCTGCGGCCGGTAGTACTGGAAGCCCTGGGAGCGCAGCTCCGTCTTGCGGGCCGCGACCACATGCATGGCCAGCTCCAGGGCCTCGGTCATCAAGGTCACCCCCGAGGCCGTGAGCCGGGGCGCCTCGAACATGTGGGCGGCGACGAACGGGCCGACCGGCGAGCCGGGCTGGAGCGGCTGGCTGCCCCGCCAGGCCGTGACGCCCTGGCCGCCGAAGGTGATGACCGCGACCTCGACGCTGTAGCTGAGGCTGACGTCGTCGTGGAGCTCGCGGGTCCACTCGCTGAGCGCCTGGTTGAGCGCGTCGATGGGCGGGCCCGCCATCGAGCTGGAGGTGTCGAGGCACAGCACCAGCGGCAGCCGTTGGGCGTTGTTCTCGAACTCGATGTCGGCGTACTCCGCCGGAAGCGTCCTCGTCGGCTGCTGCCTGCGCATCTGACCTCTCCCCGTCCTCGTTGCCTTCTCGCCGTACGTCACCTTCCGTGCGGCGCCCTGCTGGTGACATCGCGTCCGTCCCCGGCGTACGCGTGGGCGTACAGGATCCCGGCGTCCCCGCCCCGGCCCTCGCTCACCTCGACGCGGGCGCCGGGGGCGGGCGCGGGTGTGCCGGGCTCGGCCCAGACCGCCCGGTACAGGCATTGGTCGAGCTCGACGTACCCCTGCGGGCGCAGCGCGGTGCGGACGACGGCGGACCGGCCGGGCGCGGCCGGTCTGGCGACCTCGCGGCCGGGCGCGCGGTGTCTGCCGGGCGCCGGTGAGGTGCCCGTACGGCCGGCGGGCAGCGGCGCCGGGCCCCTGGCCGCGGGCACGGCGTACGCCAGGCGCGGGCCCCGCGAGCGGCGTACGGCGAAGACCAGCGCGGTCAGCAGGAGCAGCAGCAGGGCGGCCACGCCGAGCGCCGGGACGAGCAGCGAGGAGCCGCCGCCCGGGCCGCCGACGCTGTCGCTGTTGAGGCCGAGGTCGTCGGCCAGCTTCGCCTTCAGCAGGTCCTGGCCGCGCAGGGGCTTGGCCTTCTTGCCGTCGGCGACGATCTCGCAGAGCCCCGGCCTGGCCTTGCAGACGCCCGCGTCCTTCAAGGAGCCCAGGGTCTTCTCGTCGAGCCGGGTGATCTCCGCGTCCGGGTCGACCAGCCGGTCCCCGGCGAGGACGAGCAGCAGGGTGCCGCCCGCGCCGGTGGCGTGCCCGGCCGGGGCCATGGCGACCAGCGGGCCCCGGTCGAAGGTGGTCACACGCTCGGAGAGCTTCCAGTCCGCGGGCTTCCCGTCGAGCGCCAGCGGCGCGTGCAGGGTGACGAGCACGGCAGCGCCTTGGCCGCCGACCCGGTCGGCCCAGCAGCCCAGCCGCTCGGCCAGCTTCCCCGTACAGGACCCGTCCTCGGCGGCGGCCGGGAGTACGGGCGCGAGGAGAGCCAGGGCCAGCAGCCCGGTCAGCGCCCACCGCCGCCGCGCACCGCGCGGCCCACAGACCAGCCCCATGTGCGAAGACCTCCCCGCCCCCCGGAAAAGCACATCGCAAATATGACGCCACCGGCCGCCGCACGTAAGGGTTTTGGACATTCCTGGGCCATTCCCTCAAGACCCTCCTACAACTGGAACACCTGGTGGCACCTGAGAAACATCTGCCTCGCCTGTTCCACCCAGTCACCGGCCAGCGCGTCGAACTCCGGCTGGCTCATCCGGCAGTTGAGCGGCAGGGTGCAGACCCCGGCGATACAGGGCCGGGGCCCCCGGACGTCCCACACCGACAGCATCGGGACCAGCTGTTCGGTGTTCCACGCGTTGGCCGCGGCGGCGGCCGTCGCCAGCTGGTCGCCGCGCAGGAACCGGCCGTCGGTCATGAACGCCACCAGCAGCTTGGTGGTGGTCATGAACCGGACGGTGACGGACCGGCCCGCGTCGGCGAGGTCGAAGCGCAGCGAGACGGAGACGGTGTCCTGCTCGCAGTGGAAGTGCCGCCCGGACGCCCAGGCGTGGACCAGCGACCGCCACTGGACGCCGAGCTCGGCCGCGGTGCCCACCGGGGCCCCCTCAGAGTGCCGCACGGCCCACCGCCTCGATCACCATGGCGTCGCTGAGCCCCGCGTCCAACAGCGTCTGGGCGTGCAGCAGCAGACAGGACGGCAGGGAGGTGCGGCTGCCGGACGCCCGCCGGACGTCCATCTCGCCGGTGCGCACCCGGATCCGGCGGGCCACGGTGGACGGCGGCCAGGTGAGCGCCCGGGCGGAGCCCGCGTCGGGGCCGAGCAGCCCGCTCAGCAGCGCGTCCAGGCCGGGCCGGTCCTCGGGCCGCTTGGCCAGGCACCGCTCGACGAGCGGCCGCAGCTCGGCGGGTACGTCGTCGAGCTCGGGCTCGGCGTGCACCACCCGGTAGGCCACCCCGGCGCCGTGCCGGAACGGGGCGTAGCCCGCTACCGCGTAGACGAGGACCCCGCCGAGGGAGAAGACGTCGCTGGCGGGCCCGACCCGGGCGCCGGTCATCTGCTCGGGCGACATGTACGGCGGCGTCCCCATCAGCGTCCCGGCCCGGGTGAGCCCGGTCGCCCCGGCCACCATCGAGATACCGAAGTCGATCACGCGCGGCCCGTCGGCGGCGAGCAGCACGTTCGACGGCTTGAGGTCGCGGTGGACCACGCCCGCGGCGTGGATGGCCTGGAGCGCCTCCACCAGACCGGCGCCGAGCCGGCGCGCCTGGCCGCCGGTGAGCGGCCCGTCCGAGCCGACCGCCTCGGAGAGCGCGGGCCCCGGTACGTACGCCGTGGCCAGCCACGGCAGTTCGGCCTCCGGGTCGGCGTCCACGACCGCCGCCGTGAAGGCCCCGCCGACCAGCCGCGCGGCGGCCACCTCGCGGGCGAAGCGCCGCCGGAACTCCTCGTCGGCGGCGTGCTCGGGACGCACGACCTTGACCGCGACGGCCCGGCCCGCGGGCGAGCGCCCCAGATACACCCAGCCCATCCCGCCGGACCCCAGCCGCCCCTCGATGCGGTACGGACCCACCCGCATCGGATCACTCACCGGTGTGCGCACGCTTCGCGCCCCCTCACTCGGCCAACGCGCTCCGGGTCCGAGTGTCCCGCGAACGCGCGCCCCAGACAGCCGCCCTGGCGAAAAACAGTCCCGGGAAAGGTCACGGAACGGCTGTCGGCGGAAGTCCCGGGAATGCGTCCGGCCCCCGGAGCCGTGAGGGGGCTCCGGGGGCCGGACGCGAACGTGGCGGACCGTCGTGACCCCACTGGTCAGGGCGGTGTTCGGGGCAGCCCGCCACGAGTCTCGGGCGGGCGGGTCAGCCCAGGCGGGCCACCAGCGCGCGGTACTCGTCCCACAGCTCCTTGGGCGTGTGGTCGCCGAAGGTGTTGAGGTGCTCGGGGATCAGCGCCGCCTCCTCGCGCCAGACCTCGGTGTCGACCTTGAGCAGGAACTCCAGGTCCGCCTCGGCCAGTTCCAGGCCGTCGGTGTCCAGGGACTCCTTGGTCGGCAGGATGCCGATCGGCGTCTCGACGCCCTCGGCCTTGCCTTCGAGGCGCTCCACGATCCACTTCAGGACACGGCTGTTCTCGCCGAAGCCGGGCCACACGAACTTGCCCGCGTCGTTCTTTCGGAACCAGTTCACGTAGTAGATCTTGGGCAGCTTGGCGGCGTCGGCGGTGGCGCCGACCTTGACCCAGTGCGCCATGTAGTCGCCCATGTTGTAGCCGCAGAACGGCAGCATGGCGAAGGGGTCGCGGCGCAGCTCGCCGACCTTGCCCTCGGCGGCGGCGGTCTTCTCGGAGGCCACGTTGGCGCCGAGGAAAACGCCGTGGTTCCAGTCGAAGGACTCGGTCACCAGCGGTACGGCGGAGGCGCGGCGGCCGCCGAAGAGGATCGCGGAGATCGGGACGCCCTTGGGGTCCTCCCACTCGGGCGCGATCGTCGGGCACTGGCCGGCCGGGACGGTGAACCGGGCGTTGGGGTGCGCGGCCGGGGTGTCGGACTCGGGCGTCCAGGCGTTGCCCTTCCAGTCCGTCAGACGCGCGGGCGCCTCCTCGGTCATGCCCTCCCACCACACGTCGCCGTCCTCGGTGAGGGCGACGTTGGTGAAGACGGAGTTGCCCCACAGGGTCTTCATCGCGTTGGCGTTGGTGTGCTCACCGGTGCCGGGCGCGACGCCGAAGAACCCGGCCTCGGGGTTGATCGCGTACAGCCGGCCGTCCTCGCCGAACCGCATCCACGCGATGTCGTCGCCGATGGTCTCCACGGTCCAGCCGGAGATCGTGGGCTCCAGCATGGCCAGGTTGGTCTTGCCGCAGGCGGACGGGAAGGCCGCGGCGACGTACTTGGACTCGCCCTGCGGCGGGGTCAGCTTGAGGATGAGCATGTGCTCGGCGAGCCAGCCCTCGTCGCGCGCCATGACGGAGGCGATGCGCAGCGCGTAGCACTTCTTGCCGAGCAGGGCGTTGCCGCCGTAGCCCGAGCCGTACGACCAGATCTCGCGGGACTCCGGGAAGTGCGAGATGTACTTGGTGGAGTTGCAGGGCCAGGGCACGTCGGCCTCGCCCTCGGCCAGCGGAGCGCCCAGCGTGTGGACGGCCCTGACGAAGAAGCCGTCGGTGCCGAGCTCGTCGA
Source organism: Streptomyces crystallinus (assembly GCF_039521265.1). Taxonomy (NCBI): domain Bacteria; kingdom Bacillati; phylum Actinomycetota; class Actinomycetes; order Kitasatosporales; family Streptomycetaceae; genus Streptomyces; species Streptomyces crystallinus. The sequence continues at coordinate 151,466 of NZ_BAAACA010000004.1, forward strand.
GGACCGGCTGCCCCATCCGGGTCATGGTGCGCATGGAGACGGCGACGTACGCGGAGTCGGTGATCTCGACGCCGATGGCGGAGAGGTCCGAGCCGAGCGGGCCCATGCAGAAGGGCACGACGTACATGGTGCGGCCGCGCATCGACCCCCGGAAGATCCCCTTCTCCCCCGCGAAGATCTCCTTCATCTCGGCCGGGGCCTTCCAGTGGTTGGTCGGCCCCGCGTCCTCCTCCTTCTCGGAGCAGATGAAGGTGCGGTCCTCGACCCGTGCGACATCGGTCGGGTCGGACGCTGCGTAGTACGAGTTCGGGCGCTTGATCGGGTCGAGCTTCTTGAACGTCCCCTTGGCGACGAGCTCCTCGCACAGGCGCTCGTACTCGGCCTCGGAACCGTCGCACCAGACCACCCGGTCCGGCTGCGTGATGGCTGCGATCTCGTCTACCCAGGAGATCAGTTCCTGGTGGTTCGTCGGGACAGAGGTGGGAGCCGCGATGTCGCGCGCCACGATCGCTCCTTGTAGAGGGGTTCGGTGATTCCCTTGTGAGGGTCTCTTCGTTCGTTGCCCCGTGGGGGCTGCGACCCGGACGCTTCGGTGTTACCTGGCGCTCATCCGGTGCCGACCGCACTCATCTGATCATCCGTGCCGTTCGCCCATATGTCCAGAGGCACTCTCACGTGAGCATCGCCACTCGTCATCGTGTGTTCGCTTCCGTGGAACGGGGTCGGGGCATACGGTTACGGGCCGCCCCTATCCGTAACTTACGGAGGCGTAGGTAGCATGCGGGACATGACTGATCAGGTGACGGCGCTCCTGCCGACCAAGCCCCTGAAGCCCAAACTGCGCGGCTGGCTGCACGCCGGGATGTTTCCGGCGGCGGTCGTCTCCGGCCTCGTGCTCACCGCGCTCGCGCACTCCACACGCGGGCGTGTCGCCTGCGGGATCTACGCCCTGACCGCCTGTCTGCTCTTCGGTGTGAGCGCGCTCTACCACCGGGGCGAGTGGGGGCCGCGCGGCGAGGCGATCCTGCGCCGCCTCGACCACGCCAACATCTTCCTGATCATCGCGGGCACCTACACCCCCCTCACCCTGCTGCTGCTCCCGGGCGCCAAGGGGCAGACGCTGCTCTGGGCGGTGTGGGCGGCGGCGCTCGCCGGGATAGCCTTCCGCGTCTTCTGGGTGGGCGCGCCGCGCTGGCTCTACACGCCCTGCTACATAGCGATGGGCTGGGCCGCGGTCTTCTTCCTCCCCGACTTCATGCGCACCGGCGGCATCGCGGTCCTCGTGCTCGTCATCGTCGGCGGGCTGCTCTACAGCGCGGGCGGCGTGATCTACGGCATCAAGCGCCCCAACCCCTCGCCGCGCTGGTTCGGCTTCCACGAGGTGTTCCACTCCCTGACGCTGGCGGCGTTCGTCGTCCACTACGTGGGGATCTCCCTGGTCGCCTACCAGCACGCCTGACCGTCACTTCCGACCGCCACTCCCGACCGCCACGCTTGACGGTCACCTTCTTTTGAGAGTTACTGTCACTTGACAGTAACTCTTACGGAGGTGTGCCATGACGCAGGTGTCCGGTCCCGATCCCCGGCGCTGGTGGGCGCTGGGGGCGATGGTCGCGAGCATGCTGGTGCTCGGCTTCGACATGACCATCCTCAACGTGGCGCTGCCGACCATGGCCCAGCAGCTCGGCGCCACCACCGGCCAGCAGCAGTGGATGGCCGACGCCTATGTCGTGGTCTTCGCCGCCCTGATGCTCCCGGCGGGCCTGCTCGGCGACCGCTTCGGCCGCCGCCGGATGCTGATCACGGGCCTCGGGATCTTCCTCGCGGGCTCGCTCATAGGCGCGCTGACCACCAGCGTCGGGGCGGTCATCGCGGCCCGTGCGGTGATGGGCGTGGGCGCCGCGTTCGTGATGCCGCTCGCGCTGGCCGTACTGCCCTCGCTCTTCCCCGCCGAGGAGCGCACCAAGGCCGTCTCGCTCGTCACCGCCTCCTCCGCGCTCGGCCTGCCGCTCGGCCCGATCATCGGTGGCTTCCTGCTCAACCACTTCTGGTGGGGCTCGGTCTTCCTGATCAACGTGCCGATGGTGGCGATCGGCATCGCCGCCTGCGCCTTCCTGCTCCCCGAGACCCGCGACCCGGCCTCGCCGCGCGTCGACGCGCTCTCCACCGCGCTCACCGCCGCGGGCCTCGGCTCCCTGATCTACGGGATCATCGAGGCGCCGACCCGGGGCTGGGGCGACCCCCTGGTGCTCGCCGCTCTCGCGGCCGGCGCGCTGCTGCTCGCCGCCCTGGTCGTACGGGAGCGGCGGGTGCCGCGGCCGATGCTCGACATGAAGCTGCTCGCCCACCGGCCGTTCCTGCTGAACACCCTGGCCGCGACCCTGGTGATGTTCATCCTCGCCGGGCTGATGTTCGTCCTGCCGCAGTACCTCCAGGCGGTGCTCGGCAACGACGCCTTCGGCACCGGGCTGCGGATGCTGCCCCTGATGGGCGGGCTGATGGTCGCCGCCAGGGCCGGGGCGCCGCTGGTGGCGCGGTTCGGGCCGCGCGGCACCATCAGCGCCGGCCTGGTGGTGCTGGCCTTCTCGGCCTTCCTGGGCAGCCGCACGACGGTCGACAGCGGCTACGGCTTCACCGCGCTGTGGCTCACCCTCACCGGCCTCGGCTTCGGCTTCGCGATGGTGCCCGCGATGACGGCGGCGCTCGCCACCCTGCCGCCCGACCGCGCGGGCAGCGGCTCCGGGCTGCTGATGACCGTACGTCAGGTGGGCAGCGCCATCGGGATCGCGCTGCTGGGCTCGCTGCTCGCGGGGGTGTTCAGCGACCGCCTCGACACGGGCGGACTGCCGGGCCCCCTCGCGGACCGGGCGGGCGACTCGGTGGTGGCCGCGCATCTGGTCGCGGAACGCCTGGGCGACACCGGGCTGGCGGCCTCGGCCGATTCCGCGTACGTCCACGGCATGACCACGGTGCTGCTGGTCTGCGGGGTCGCGGCGCTGATCACCGCGCTGCTCGCGGCGGCGCTGCTGCCGGGGCGCGAGGAGCCGGAACCGGCCGTGCGGGACGCGGCGGGAGCGCCGGTGGACGCGCCGGCCCCCCTGGATGCCTGAGAATGTCGACATGCCCGCCACGCACCGCACCCGGTCCCTCGACTCCCTCGCCGAGGACATGCAGCCGCAGCTCGGGCTGCGCGAACGCAAGAAGCTCAAGACGCGCGTCGCGATCCGGCGCGCCACGTACCGGCTGATCGCCGAGCAGGGGTACGAGGCGACCACGGTCGAGCAGATCGCCGAGGCGGCGGAGGTGTCGCCGTCCACGGTGTTCCGCTACTTCCCGACCAAGGAGGACATCGTCCTCACGGACGAGTACGACCCGATCATGGTCGCCGAGCTGCGCGCCCGCCCGGCGGACGAGCCCGTCCTGGACTCGCTGCGCCACGTCGTGGCCAAGGCGACCCGGCTGGCCCTGGAGCACGAGCCCGACGAGATGATCCAGCGCACGACGCTGCTGGTCCAGGTGCCGGCGCTGCGCGCCCGCATGATGCAGTCGATGGCCCTCACCAGCCGGCTGCTCTGCACGGTCCTGGCCGAGCGCACCGGCCGCACGGAGAACGACCTGGAGGTCCGGGTCTTCTCCATGTCGGTCCTGGGAGCGCTCTACGAGACCACGGTGTACTGGGCGGAACGCGACCACGAGGACGAGCTGGTGGACCTGCTGGAACGAGCCCTGCACACGGTCCAGAACGGGCTGTAGGGGGCCCGGCCCTCGCCCGCGGGTGAGTGACCGCTTACTCGCGCCCCTGTTTGCGCCCGGCCTTCGTCTGCAGGTGAGTGGCCGCTTCTCGCGCAGTTCCCCGCGCCCCTAGGTGGTTTGTCGGCTGCGGCTGAGTGGGTGGCTGGTCGCGCAGTTCCCCGCGCCCCTAAAAGCCTGCGGCCGAGCTGGGTTTCCAGGCCACGGCGGACTACCTGAGGGGCGCGGGGAACTGCGCGAGAAGCGGCCACCGGCCCGCAGACAAAGACCGGGCACCACCACCGGCCCGCGGCCGGAAGCGGACGGGTCCGGGGGGCGCGCCCCGGGCCCCGGGGCGGTCAACGCTGGCGTGCCGCCAGGGCCTTCGCCGCCTTGAGGCGGCCCGGCGCGAGCGCATCGACGGCCCCCGCCCCCTCCCCCGGCTTCAGCTCCCACCCCCGCAGCTTCGCCGCGACCCGCCGCAGCCCCGAGTCACCCGGCCGCACATCGATCTGGAAGTGCGACTCCTTCGGGACCGCCAGGTCCCCACCCCACTTCACCACGCCCTCCAGATCCGCCAGGATGTCCCGGACGACGACCAGCTCGTGCGGGAAGAACCCGTCCCGCGCCCGCACCGGATACAGCAGCGGCCGGATCGCGACCGCCGTACCGGAGAGGTAGTTACTCTCGTACGGCGCCGCCACCGCACGGCCGGTGGTGTGGCCGGCGAGGTCGTGGACACCCAGCGTGTGGATCTCGTAGTGGTACCGGCGCACCACATGCGTGAGCACGGTGGCGACGTCGCCGTCCAGCGAGGCGAAGCTCACCCCGCCCGCGCCCTCGACCCGGTGCGACGGTGCCGTACCGACGACCGGCCAGCCGTTGGCGGAGGTGCGGCCCTGCCACTCCTTCGCCGCAGGGGCGGCGGGTACGGCGGGCACGGCCGGAGCCGGGGCGGCGACGGCAGTCCCCGGCATCCCGCCGGCCACCAGCGCCGCGCCACCGGCGACCCCCGCGCCGGCCACCAGGAAGCGGCGGCGGCCCAGGCCCGTCGACTGCGTCAGGACATCACTCATGGTTCGGTTCCTCATCCCTCTCGATCCCTCTCGCCCTCTCGTACCGGACGGACCTAGTGGCCCTGGGCCTTGGCTTCCTGCTGGACGCGCTCGTTCAGCACCTCGGCGAAGCCCCGGCAGAAGTCCAGGAGTTCCTGCTCGGGCAGCTCCTGCGGCATCGTCGTGAGCACCCCCGCGATGCTCGTGATGAGGTACGCGCGGCCGGCCGAGATGACCGGGTCGATCGTCGTCGTCAGCATGCCCTTGGCCATCGCCACGACGTTGTCGACGCTGCCGCCGAACCGCTGCTCGTAGAAGTCCCGGAAGCGGGTCAGGGCCCCGGCTTCGCGCTCGCCCTTGCCGTAGTGCTCGCGCACCACGCCGACCAGGTGCTGCCCCTGCTCCACCCGCCTGCCGATGAGGTAGCCGTCCGCGTCCTCGATGAGGTCGTTGAGCGGGAAGGTGGAGTTCACCCCGAGCTTGGCGAACTTCTCCTTGCAGTACCCGTAGCCGGACGGGTAGGACTTCACGTCCCGGCGCCACTCCGCGTACAGCGTCATGAGGTCGCCGCCCCAGCCGGTGACGTCGCCGGCGCCGACGGTCCGGATGTTCGAGCCGCTCTGGGGCTTGGCGTAGTGGCCGTTGGCGGCCGCCATCAGGTGCTGGCTGTCGAGCATGAGACCCGTGACCGGGTCGGTGAACTCGTCGAGCAGCGACGCGCCCTTGCTCTCGGCGAACGCGATGAACTCCTCGTCGGCCCCGCCGATCAGCGCCTTCCACTGCACGGTGTTGTAGCGCCCGTGCCGGGCGTACTGCATGGTGTGCGCGTTCGGGTCGCCCTTGGGGTACTGGACGGCGAGCGGGTAGACGGTCTCCATGTACCGCATGAAGTCGTCCGCCGGGTAGGAGTTGGCGCGGACGGTGTTCTGGCCGTTGTCGCTGCCGGTGCGGTGCGCGTCGTTGTCCAGGTCGAACGAGTCACCGCTGTAGATGAACTTGAACTCCTTGATCTGGTTGAACGCCCAGTTCGGCGGCAGCGGGAAGCCGAGGTTCCCGGAGAAGCCCCAGGACATGCCGGAGACGAAGGAGTAGCGGGCGTCGGTGTGCTTGCTGACCTGGGTGCAGACGTTCCGCGAGCCGTAGACGCCGTGCAGGTACCGCTTGCCCTTGTTGGCGAGTCCGGCCTGCACGCCCTGGAAGTACGGCACGATGTTGGAGCTGATCTCCTCCGCCGTGGCGTCGTAGTCCACCGCGAAGTAGATGACGGTGCCCCGGTTGAAGCCGTAGGCCTCGGCGCGGGCGTGCGCGTTGAGCGCGTGCTCGAAGCCCTGGCTGTACGTGAAGTCGGCGAGCCGGCGGGCGTTGTCCTGGTAGATCGGGAAGACGCTCAGACCGGCGGCGAAGATGTCGGCCAGCTCACCGTCCTTGATCTCCTTGTCGAGGGTGCTGCCCGGCGGGTCGAAGAGGTAGCGCCCGACCTGGCGGTAGCCCGCCTTGTACAGGGCGTCCGCGCGCGGGCGGGTGATCCGGAAGCGGGTGTCGCACGCGGAGGCCGCGCGGTCCGGGTCGCCGGTCGAGACGAGCAGCTGGGCCCAGGTGCGGTAGTCGCCGCGGCCGTCACGGGTGTCGAGCTCGGAGAACGACTGGAAGGCCTTGACCCACTCGGTGAGCTTGGAGTCGAAGGTGGCGCGGAACGTCGTCTCGATGTTGCTGGTGCCGGTGACGATCGGCGAGTTGAACACACAGGCCGCGGAGAAGAGCTGGACGAAGATGCCCGAGTCGCCCTCCTTCACCGTGTGCGCCTTCAGGCCCGCCTGGGTGCCGGGGCCGAAGGAGCCGGTGGCCTGGTCGTCGGCGATGCCTATCTCGTACTGGATGGCCTTCATCAGCGACTTCTGCACATCGCGCGAGTAGACGCCGTCGGCGGGGCCGATGAAGAACGACGAGCGGGTGTAGTAGCGGCTGTTCAGCCAGCGCTGCACCTCGCGGACGCGGTCCGTGCCGCCGGGCACCGAGACGTAGGCGTCCATGCTCAGCAGCGCCTTGAAGATCTTGGGCTGGACCCAGCCGTTGGACGCGTCGACGCCCGCGTCCTTCTTCAGCGCCATGACCGAACCGCCGGTGGCGCTCCCGTAGGCGCCCGTTCCGTCGCCGCCCCAGTAGCCCTTGCAGAACAGGGCGTGCTCGACGATCTTCTTGATGTTGACGTTCGGCTCGTTGGCGTTGATGTCGCCACGCGCCGCCAGCTTGGCGAGCGTGCCCGGGCCGAAGCTCGCGACCAGCGGCGTGATGCCGAGTTCGGCCTGGAGCGCCATGGTCAGCGAGAACATCGTCGACCAGCCGGTGCGCCCGTCCTCCGGGCACCGTACGTAGCCAGGGGTGGCCGCATAGGTGGAGTTGACCCACTTCTGGGCAGCAAGGACCTTCTCGTCCGCCATGTTTCTCTCTCTGGTGAGCGGGGCTCGGGACTCGGGGGTGCGTGAATCCTGATGGCGGAACAAGGCATTCCGACGAAGGCCGCCCGTCTGACCGCCCTGGTGGGCAGCACGGAACGACCGTTCTGTGGAAGCTGTTTCCCCGCATCACCACGGCGTCGGTTTCCCCCGTCGACCACCGTCGGTGCGGTGATCATAACTGAATGATCAACCGCTTTCCTCTGCACGCGAGCGGTGTCCGACGTGTCGTACGATCTCCCGGCACAAGATCATTCGTGCTTGACCAAGCTTGACCAAGGGGGAGCAACTCATGGACATGGGCAAGAAGTTCGCCATGGCCGCCGCCACCGGCGCACTGGCCGTCGCCGGCGTCGCCGCCACGGGCGGGACCGCGTACGCGGGCACCAACGGGCAGCAGATCGTCATCCACGACGAGACCCACCGAGTGGCGTCCATCAAGATCGACGGCTTCGACCAGAACGGCCGCCCCGCCCACGCGTGCCTGGCCACGCCCGGCTACGAGACCCGCTTCGGCGGCTGGTGGTGGCGCGACTCCATGCACTTCAGCAAGTGGACCGACAGGAACTGCGGGCAGAGCGGCGGCAAGTGGCTCGGCTCGCAGGACGAGTGGGTCCCGGCCTGGATGTCGCCGGACCGCGGTGACTGGTACTACCTCGGCATCTACAAGAACGACAACTGAGCCGCCGGGGTTCCCCGCGCCCCGCACGGGCACGGGGAACCCCTCCGCGCGTTCAGGACAGCGCCCTCGCCAGGTCGTCGGCGCCGGTCACCGGCGCGTCACAGGTGAAGTGGCGGCACACGTACGCCGCCGGGCCCCCGTCGACCAGCGGGCGGTCCGCCAGCAGCGGGAACTCCCCGCTGCCCGGCTCGCCCACCGCCACCACCGCGCCCGGCGCCCGGCCGAGCAGCGCGGCCCGGTGCAGCTCGCCCCCGGCGGGCCCCACCACGGCCACCTCGCGGGGGCCGTCGAGCAGCGCCTCGGCGGTGGCCAGACCCCAGCCGATGAACCTCGGGGCGCGCGAGCCCAGCGCCTTCACCACGCCCAGCGCGCCCTCGGCGGCGGCGCGGTGGGCGGTGGAGCCGGTGTGCGCCGCGTACGAGAGCAGCGCGCCCGCGGCGGCCGTCCAGCCCGACGGCGTGGCGCTGTCGGTGGGGTCCTGCGGGCGCCGGATCAGCTTCTCGGCGTCGTGCGCGGTGTCGTAGAGCACCCCGCCCTCGGCGGTGAACTGGTCCAGGACGATGTCGAGCAGGAACCCGGCGAACTCCAGCCAGGCCCCCTCCCCGGTCACCCCGGCGAGCGCCAGGAAGCCCTCCGCCACGTCGGCGTAGTCCTCCAGCACGCCGTCGTTGGGGCCGACCTGACCGTCCTTGGACGTACGGGACAGGCGCGCGCGGCCGTCCATGTGGACGCGCACCAGCAGGTCCGCCGCCTCGGTCGCCCGCTCGACCAGGTCGGGCCGGTCGAAGTAGGCGCCGGTCTCCGCGAGCGCGGCGATCGCCAGCCCGTTCCAGGCGGCGACGACCTTGTCGTCCCGGCCGGGGCGGGGCCGCCGCTCCCGGGCCGCGAAGAGCCGCTCCCGTACGTCCGCGGCCACCGGGCCGCCGTCCGGGGGCAGTTGGAGGACCGAGGCGCCCTCCTCGAAGGTGCCCTCCTCGGTCACCCCGTAGTGCCGGGCGGCGGCCTGGCCGTCCTTCTCGCCCAGCGCCTCGGCGAGCTGCGCGGGCGTCCACACGTAGAACGCGCCCTCGACGTGCCGGCCGCTGCCGTCGTCGCTGTCGGCGTCCAGGGCCGAGGCGTAGCCGCCCTCGTTGGTGCGCAGCTCGCGCACCATGAAGTCGGCGGTCTCCAGGGCCACCCGGCGGGCCAGCTCCGAGCCGGTGGCCCGCCACAGGTGGGCGTAGACGCGGCACAGCAGCGCGTTGTCGTAGAGCATCTTCTCGAAGTGGGGCACCACCCACTCGCGGTCCACCGAGTAGCGGGCGAAGCCGCCGCCCAGCTGGTCGTAGATGCCTCCGCGCGCCATCTTCTCGCAGGTGTCGGCGGCCATCTGGAGCGCGCCCTCGGCGCCCGTGCGGGCGTGGTGGCGCAGCAGGAACTCCAGTGTCATCGACGGCGGGAACTTGGGCGCGCCGCCGAACCCGCCGTGCCGCTCGTCGTAGTCGCGCGTGAGCCCGAGCAGCGCCCCCGCCAGCTCCTCCTCGCCGGGCACGCCCGCGCCCCCGCCGTACACCAGCTCGCGCTCGGCCAGATCCCGCACGATCTTCCCGGCGACCTCGCCCACCTCCTCGCGCCGGTCCGCCCAGGCGGCCCGCACCCCCTCCAGGACCTGCGGGAACGAGGGCATCCCGTGCCGGGGCTCGGGCGGGAAGTAGGTCCCGAAGTAGAACGGCTCGGCGTCCGGCGTCAGAAAGACGGTCATCGGCCAGCCCCCCTGCCCGGTCGCCGCCTGCACCGCCTCCATGTAGACGGCGTCGACGTCCGGCCGCTCCTCGCGGTCGACCTTCACGTTGACGAAGTGCTCGTTGAGATAGGCGGCGGTCGTCTCGTCCTCGAAGGACTCGTGGGCCATGACGTGGCACCAGTGGCAGCTGCTGTACCCGACGCTGAGCAGCACCGGGAGCCCGCGCTCGCGCGCCTCGGCGAACGCCTCGGGCGACCAGGGCCACCAGTCGACGGGGTTGTCGGCGTGCTGGAGCAGATACGGGGACGTCTCATGGGCCAGGCGGTTCGGCATGGGCCCATCCTCCCCCACCCGCACGATGATCCGCCGACTCCCTCGCGCCGACGCGCGCCGCGCAGGACACTTGACAGTGGCGGCACACTCGACCAGGACTCAAGGCTTGGCTGACGCTCTCGGAGGGGGACGCATATGCGGGACGGCCATCGGGCGGAGGCCGAGCGGCTGTTGGAGCGCGCGGTGGAGGAGGAGGTGCGGCGCTCGGGTGGCCGGGCCGACGCCCAGGCGCTGCTGACACGCGGGCGCTCCGCGCTGGAATCGCTGGCGGCGAGCGCCGAGGAGGAGTACGCGGCATACACCCGGGCGCTGGACGAGGCGGAGGCCGGGCAGCCGACGCTCGGCGCCCGGTTCGCGCGGGAGAGGGCGGGTACGGCGTTCCTGGTGACGGCCGTCGCGGCGGTCACCGCGGTCGTCGCCGACACGGCGCTGGGCACCGGCGCGGGGCCCGCGGTCGGCGCCGGGGCGGCGGTGGCCGTCGCCGGGGCCGCGGCCACCGTCCTGCGGGTGACGGCCGCGCACTGGCCCGCGGCCCACCGGCGCGCGGGCGAGCTCGGCCGGCCGGGCGGCGCCGAGCAGCTGCGGCTGGAGTGGCTGACCGCCCTGGACGTACGGGGCATCCGCCCGTTCCTGGACCAGCAGCGGATGACGGCCCCGGCGGCCCGTACCGGCAAGAAGACGAGCGCGTCCGTGCCCACCCAGCTGCGCGGCACGGACAAGAGCGCGGCGGCCCGGCGCCGGTCGGTCCTGGAGCAGTCGTTCGGCCATCTGCCCGAGCCGCACGGGCCGTTCGCGGGGCGGCGCGCGGAGATCACCCGGATCGCCCAGTGGGTGCACTCGGCCCGCGCCGCGACCGAGACCCGCCCCACCGTGGTGGTGCTGCACGGCCCGGCGGGCGTGGGCCGCACCACGCTGGCGGTGCGGGCGGCGCACCAGCTGCGGGACCAGTTCCGGGGCGCCTGCCTGGTGGACCTGCGCGGCGGCGGCCAGGGCCCGCAGCCGCCGCTGTCCACCCGCGACGCCCTGCTGCACCTGCTCAACCGGCTCGGCGCGCCGCGTGAGCAGCTCCTGTTCCGTGAGCGGTCCTCGGCCGACCAGCAGGTGCGCCGCCTCGCCGAGCTCTACCACCAGCATCTGACGGGTCTTCCGGTCACCGTGGTCCTGGACGACGCCGTCGACGCCGAGCAGGTGCGCACCCTGGTGCCCGAGCGCTCCGACAGCCTGGTCCTGGTGACGGCCGCGCGGCCGCTGGAGCTGCCCGAGGACTTCCCGGCGTGGGTGCACCAGCTCGCGGTGGAGCCGCTGGACGAGGCGGGCGCGGAGGAGCTGCTGCGCGAGGCGGCCCAGGAGGACTTCAAGGAACCGTACGACGGCGAGGCGAGCGTGCTCGTACGGGAGTTGTGCGGCGGGCTGCCGCTCGCGCTGCGGGTCGCGGGCTCCTCGCTGGGCTCCCGCGACGCCCGCGCGCTGGCGGCCGACCTCGGCGCGTACGGCCCGGTCGCGCCCGTCGAGCGCGCCCTGTGGCTGCGCTACACCGACCAGGGCGAGCAGCCGCGCCGGCTGCTGCGGCGCCTGGCGCTCGCCGGACGGGCCTCGCTGGGCGCGGCGGCCGCGGCCGCGCTGCTCGCCACCGGCGAGGCGGAGGGCGGCCGGCTGCTGGAGGACCTGGCGCGGGCGGGCCTGGTCGACCGGGTCCGCGCCGACCGCTACCGCCTCCACGACACCGTACGGGCGTTCGCGCGGGCCCGGCTCCTCGACGAGGAGGAGGCCGCCGAGCGCACCGCCGCCCAGGAGCGGCTGATCCGCAACTACGCCGAGCTCGCCGACGCGGTGATCCGTATGGTCGACGGCAAACTCTCCACCCGCGCCGGGCAGTTCGGCAGCCACGGCTTCACCTCGCTGGACGCGGCCCTGCGCTGGCTGGACGACGAGTCCAGCTTCATCACGGCCGCGCTGCGCGACGCCGAGGACATCAACCAGCAGGCGGTGCTCAACCTGCTGGGCGCACTGTGCGACTACTGCCTGCTGCGCGGCGACCTCTACCGCCTCGGCGAGATCAGCGAGCTGTCCCAGGCCGTCGACCAGGGCCTGCTGGAGCGTTCGGTGCGCTGGCGCACCGGCATCGCGGCCCGCCAGCTCGGCGAGCTGGACACCGCCCGCACCACCTTGACCTCGGTGGTCGGCCTCTACCGCGAGGCGCAGAACGACGCGGGCGCGGCGCTCGCGCTCGCCTCGCTCGGCATCACCCTGCACCACCAGGGCAACCTCACCGAGGCGGCGGCGAAGCTGCGCGAGGCCATCGACCTCCAGGCCGCGCCCGAGCAGGACGAGGACCGGGCCTGGTCGCTGCACGCGCTGGCGGCGGTCGAGCGCGACCGGGCGAACCTGGCGGAGGCGCTGACCCTGCTGGACACGGCGCTGGCCCTGCACCGCGAGGGCGAGTCCCTGCATGGCGAGGCCTGGACGCACTTCCAGCTGGGCCAGGTGTGTCTGCGGATGGGCGACGTGCCGCGCGCCGAGGAGGCCCTGCGCACCGCGCTCGACCTGTACGGCCGCACCCGCGACGGCCGCGGCGAGGCCTGGGCGCTGACCCAGCTGGCCCGCGCCCGCCTGGTGGACGGCGATCCCTCGCCGGCCGTCGACGGGCTGCGCCAGGCCCTGTCCCGCCACCGGGACCAGGAGGACGCGCGCGGCGAGGCGTGGACGCTGTACTACCTGGGCCAGGCCCTGGAGGAGCGCGGCGACCGCGACCAGGCGGTCCGCGAGCTGGAGCGGGCCCGGACGATGTTCTCGCGGATGCGTGACGTGTACGGGCTGGCCTGCGCCCGCCACCACTCCGGCCGGGTCACCCGCGACCAGCGCGCGGCCCAGACCGGCAACCTGCGCAACTCCGGCTTCGCCCGTCAGCTCCTGGTCGACGCCCGCGCCGACTTCCAACGCATCGGGGTCGCCCACGGCGAGGCCTGGACCTGTCTGGAGCTGGCCCTGATCGACGCGGGCAACAACCGCGCGCCCCAGGCGCTGCGGCTGTGCGACGAGGCGGTCGAGCTGTTCGACTCGTACGGGGACCGCCGGGGCGGCGACTGGGCCCGCTTCCTGCGCTGCACCCTGCTGCCGTACGCCTCGGCGGGCGGCTCCGAGATCGGCGTCGCGGTGGCCCAGGAGGAGCTCGCCCAGCTGATCCGCGCCCACCACGCCACCCGCGACAGCAAGCTGGAGGACTGCGCGGAGGCGTACGCGCTGATGCTGGAGCGCGGCGTGGAACTGGAGGCAGGCTGGCAGGCCTGGCCCCTGGGCCTGGTCCCGACCCGCCACTCCCGGGAGGTGATGGGGGTCCCGGTGGGCGCGGAACGCTGACCGCGGTCAAGCCGGTAGGGGCCGGTCCTGCGCCAGGGCCGACCCCGACCCCCTAGGGGCGCCCGGGCCAACTGCCCGTCGAGCCCGACCCCGACCCCCTAGGGGGCGCGGGGAACTGCGCGACCAGCCCACCACGCACCCGCAGCCAAAGACCGGGCCTACTTCGCCGCACCCTCGCCGGAGGCGCCCGCGTCCCGCCCGGACTCCGGCGCCTCCTCGAAGGAGACCTTCCCCATGTGCCGGTTCATGGACTTCATCAGCAACCACACCCCCACGGCCAACGCCGCGAAAACGATGAAGCCGAGAACCCCGGGCGTCACCTTGTCGTTGTCGATCTCCTTGGCCAGCGGGACCAAGTGCGTCATTGCCAGGCTTGCGCTCATATCAGGCATTCTCGCGTACGCCCGCGAAGAGGTCGTCCTCGGGGAGGGAAGTGTCCACGAGCGACTTCGCCAGCTCGTACTCCTCCGTCGGCCAGACCTCCTTCTGGATCTCCATCGGGACCCGGAACCAGCCGCCGTCGGGGTCGATCTGCGTGGCGTGCGCGATCAGCGCCTTGTCGCGGATCTCGAAGAAGTCCGCGCAGGGAACGTGCGTGGTCAGCGTCCGCTCGACCCGCTCGAACTCCTTCCAGCGCTCCAGCCACTCCCCGTACGGCGACTCCATGCCACGGTCGAGCAGCGCGTGGTGCAGCGCCAGCGTGCGCGGCTTGTTGAAGCCCTGGTTGTAGTAGAGCTTGCTCGGCCGGTAGGCCGGGCCGAACTCGTCCTCGGGGAACTTCTCCGTGTCACCCGCCCCGTCGAACGCCACCATGGAGATCTTGTGGGTCATGATGTGGTCCGGGTGCGGGTAGCCACCGTTCTCGTCGTACGTGGTGATCACCTGCGGACGGAAGGCGCGGATCTTGCGGACCAGCTCGCCCGCCGCCTTGTCCACGTCCTCCAGGGCGAAGCAGCCCTCGGGCAGCGGAGGCAGCGGGTCGCCCTCCGGCAGGCCCGAGTCGACGAAACCGAGCCACTCCTGCTTGATCCCCAGGATCTCGCGGGCCTCGTCCATCTCCTTCTTGCGCACCTCGTGGATGTGCTCCTCGATGTACTTGTCGCCCTGGAGCTTCGGGTTGAGGATGGAGCCGCGCTCGCCTCCCGTGCAGGTCACCACCAGCACATCCACCCCCTCGGACACGTACTTCGCCATGGTGGCCGCGCCCTTGCTCGACTCGTCGTCGGGGTGGGCGTGCACGGCCATCAGTCGCAGCTGCTCAGTCAAGACAAGATCCTCAGTGATTCGGCGCCCTGGGTGTTGCCCTCTGTGATCCGGCGCGATGGGCGGCTTCTATAGTGACCGAATCGGGGGGCGGAAAATTCCGGCACCCCCAGCAGCAGGAGGACGACCATGGCCGCGGCAAGCCAACCGCTTCCCGAGGGGCGCTACGGGCGCACCGCGGACCAGCGGGCCGACCGTAAGCTCAAGATCATCGGCTCGGTCCTGGGCGTCGCGCTGCTCGGTGTGGTCGGCTGGATCGGCTATGACTACGTGGGCGGCCAGTCCGTGTCCGCCCAGGTCATCACGTTCAAGGTGGTCTCCGCGAAGGCCGTCGACGTCCATCTGGAAGTGCACAAGGGCAGCGGCGAGACGGGTGTCTGCACCCTGCGCGCCCTGGAGCGCGACGGCGACGAGGTCGGCCGCAAAGACGTGCGCTTCGAGCAGCGAAAGGGCCGGATCGACGAGATGATCACGGTCCAGACCACCTCGCGGGCCACCGCGGTCGACCTGGTCGGCTGCAAGTCGGTCTGACCGACGCAGCAGCCGGCGCCGGTACGAGCGGTCCGGCCGACGGAGCCACTCGCTCCGGTACGGGCGCGACACGGGCGGCCCACCCGGCGGAGCCACTCGCTCCGGTACGGGGCCGGTCCGGCACGGGCCGACTCCCCCAGCCCACCCCCCAGCTCATCCGCGCTGACCTGCGCCGACGATTTCCCTGCGGTTTTCGTCCTCCCCCTTCCCGCCCTGAATTGTTAGGCTCGTGGTTTCGCCCGCCCGAGAAGGCACATCCTTCTGGGTAGGGCGATGCGCTTGTATTCCCAGTACCGACGAGGAGCACCTGTGACCCAGACCAGCGACAACGTCACCTGGCTGACCCAGGAGGCGTACAACCAGCTCAAGGCCGAGCTGGAGTACCTGTCTGGTCCCGCGCGCACGGAGATCGCCGTAAAGATCGCGGCGGCCCGCGAGGAGGGTGACCTCCGGGAGAACGGCGGGTACCACGCGGCCAAGGAGGAGCAGGGCAAGATGGAGCTCCGGGTCCGCCAGCTGACCCAGCTCCTGGAGCACGCCAAGGTCGGCGAGGCGCCCGCCGCGGACGGCGTGGTGGCCCCCGGCATGCTCGTCACGATCGCCTTCGACGGCGACGAGGACGACACCCTGGAGTTCCTGCTCGCCTCGCGCGAGTACGCGTCGACGCAGATCGAGACGTACTCCCCGCAGTCCCCGCTGGGTTCCGGCGTCAACGGCAAGAAGGTCGGCGAGGACGCCGAGTACGAGCTGCCGAACGGCCGCAAGGCCTCGGTGAAGATCCTCGCCGCCACGCCGTACACGGGCTGAGCCCGCTCCCGTACGAGGTCGAGAGCCCCCGGCGGCCGCCCTTCCCAGGGCCGTCGGGGGCTTCGTCGTATCCGCCGGAGTCAGGCCTGTGTGTCAGGCCTGTGTGTCAGGCCTGTGTGTCAGGCCGTCGCCGAGCGGTACTTGCGCACCGCCAGGGTGCGGAACACCACGATGATCAGCAGCGACCAGAGCAGCGAGGCGATCACCGGGTGCTGCATCGGCCAGGCGTCGGACGGCACCACGCCCGGGTTCCCGAAGAGGTCACGGCAGGCCTGGACGGTGGCGCTGAACGGGTTCCACTCGGCCACGTGCCGCAGCCACGGCGTCATCCCGGAGGTGGCGACGAAGGCGTTGGACACGAACGTCACCGGGAAGAGCCAGATCAGCCCGCCCGAGGTGGCCGCCTCCGGCGTACGCACCGAGAGGCCGATCAGGGCGCCGATCCAGGAGAACGCGTACCCCAGCAGAAGCAGCAGCGCGAACGCGCCGAGCGCCTTGGGTATGCCGTGGTGGACGCGCCAGCCGACCAGCAGGCCGACCACGGCGAGCACCACCACGGTCAGCGCGGTCTGCACCAGGTCGGCCAGGGTGCGGCCGGTGAGGACCGCGCCGCGGGCCATGGGCAGCGACCGGAAGCGGTCGATGAGCCCCTTGTGCATGTCGTCCGCGATGCCCGCGCCCGCGCCTGCCGTGGCGAAGGTGACGGTCTGCGCGAAGATGCCCGCCATCAGGAACTCGCGGTACCCCTTGGGGTCCAGTGAGCCGCCGATGCTGACCGAGCCTCCGAACACGTAGCTGAACAGCACCACGAACATGATCGGCTGGATCAGCCCGAAAATGATCATCTCGGGGATGCGCATCATCCGGATCAGATTGCGCTTGGCCACGACCAGGGAGTCGTTGACCGACTGGACGACGCCGCCGCGCGGCTGCGGGGCTGCTGTCCGGGGGGATTCGACGACGGCGGTCACTTGGAGCCCTCCTTCTCGTCCTCGTCCTTCTGCTCGGCCACATGGCCGGTGAGGGAGATGAAGACGTCGTCGAGGGTCGGGCGGCGCAGCCCGATGTCGTCGATCTCCACTCCGCGGTTGTCGAGCTCGCGGATGACCTCGGCGAGCAGCTTGGCGCCGCCGGTGACCGGCACGGTGAGCTTGCGGGTGTGCTCGGCGACGGAGACCTCTCCCTTGCCGAACCCGGCGAGCACCGCGCGGGCGGGCTCTATCTCCTCGTGCTGGTGCACCACGACCTCGACGCGCTCGCCGCCGGTGCGGGCCTTGAGCTGGTCGGCGGTGCCGCGCTCGATCACCCGGCCGTGGTCGACCACGCAGATGTCGTGCGCGAGGTGGTCGGCCTCCTCCAGGTACTGCGTGGTGAGCAGCAGGGTGGTGCCGCCCGCGACGAGCTCCTGGATGACCTCCCACAGCTGCTGGCGGTTGCGCGGGTCGAGGCCGGTCGTCGGCTCGTCCATGAACATCACGGGCGGCGAGACGACCAGCGCGGCGGCCAGGTCGAGGCGGCGGCGCATACCGCCCGAGTACGTCTTGGCGGGGCGGTCGGCGGCCTCCGCCAGATTGAACTTCTCCAGGAGTTCGGCCGCCCTGGCCTTCGCCTCCCTGGCCTTCATCTGGTAGAGCTGGCCCACCATTTGGAGGTTCTCACGGCCGGTCAGATACTCGTCGACGGCCGCGAACTGGCCGGACAGACCGATCGCGCGGCGCACTTCGTTGGGATGTTTGAGCACGTCGATGCCCGCGACCGTGGCCCGGCCGCTGTCGGGCCGGAGCAGGGTGGTCAGGACGCGCACGGTGGTGGTCTTGCCGGCGCCGTTGGGGCCGAGCAGGCCCAGAACCGTGCCCTCGGGGACATCGAGGTCCACGCCGTCCAGAGCCTTTACGTCGCCGAACGTCTTCACCAGGCCTTCGGCATAGATGGCGCCTGGCATGTTGGGTACCCCCAGAGTCGGGTGTCGTTTCGTACAACAAAGCCTAGATTTGCCGGGCAGGTGATGCCCGGTGGTGCTGTGGCGCGGAACACACACTAACGCGATGTATCGCGTTTACTCAAGGGGTTTGACGACCTTTGACGACGCTGGGTGCGGGCGGGGGCCGCCATGGTCAGGAGATGACCTGGTACCCCTCTTCCCGCAGCGCCACCCCGACCTCCAGGCAGTGCTCCGGCCCCTTCGTCTCCAGGTGCAACTCCACCTCCACTTCGGTGAGTCCGAGCCGCGGGTCGGTCCGTACGTGGCTCACATCCAGGACGTTAGCGTCGACCACTGACAACGACCTGAGAAGCCCGGCGAGGGCCCCCGGCCGGTCCGGCAGGCGCAGCCGCAGGCTCAAATAGCGCCCGGCCGCCGCCATGCCGTGCCGCAGGATCCGCTGGAGCAGCACCGGATCGACGTTGCCGCCCGACAGCACCGCCACCACCGGCCCCCGGAACGCCCCCGGATCGCTCAGCAGCGCCGCCACCGGGCTCGCCCCGGCGGGCTCCACGACCAGCTTGGCCCGCTCCAGACAGAGCAGCAGCGCGCTGGAGAGCTCGTCCTCGGAGACCGTGCGGACCTCGTCCACCAGCTCCTTGATCACCCCGAACGGCACATCGCCGGGCCGCCCGACCTTGATCCCGTCGGCCATCGTCGGGGCCGGGTCGATCGCCACCGGGTGCCCGGCGGCCAGCGAGGGCGGGTACGCGGCCGAGGCCGCCGCCTGCACACCGACCACCCTCACATCGGGGCGCACCGCCTTCACCGCCACCGCGATGCCCGCCGCGAGGCCGCCGCCGCCGATCCCGACGACGATCGTGCGCACCTCCGGGCACTGCTCCAGGATCTCCAGGCCGACCGTGCCCTGGCCCGCGATGATGTCCGGGTGGTCGAAGGGGTGGATGAAGACGGCGCCCGTCTCGCGCGCGTACGCCTCGGCCGCCGCCAGCGTCTCGTCGACGACCGTGCCGTGCAGGACGACCTCCGCCCCGTACTCCCGGGTCGCAGCGACCTTCGGCAGGGGCGCGCCCACCGGCATGAACACCGTGGAGCGCACGCCCAGGAGCGAGGAGGCCAGCGCCACGCCCTGCGCGTGGTTGCCCGCGCTGGCGGCCACCACCCCGGCCGCCTTCTCCTCGGGACGCAGCCCCGCGATCCGTACGTAGGCGCCTCTGAGCTTGAAGGAGCCGGTGCGCTGGAGGTTCTCGCACTTGAGGTGGACCGGGGCGCCGACCAGCTGCGTCAGATGCCGCGACCCCTCCATCGCGGTCATCCTGGCGACCCCCGAGAGCATCTTCTGCGCGCCCCTGACGTCATCGAGGATCAGGGGGTGCAAGGGGTCAGGCGTACTGAAGCTCATGACCGCAAGTCTCGCAGCTCATGAGCCCAACGGCCGCTGCGGACCGGATCCCCGGAGCAGTTGTCCACAGCTTTGCGCAGGGCCGGTACGCGTACCGGTCCGGCCGCGTACTCTGTCCCCCACCACACCGACCGCCGCACGAGAGAGCCCCGGCCATGCCCACTACTCAGGACATGACTTCCCATCTCGACCCAGGTCTCCTCGATGCCCTCCAGCACCAGGTGGCCATCTTCGCGCGCCGCGCGGAGCAGACCCGTCTCGGCGGCGTCGGCCAGGTCCGCAACTCGATGGACCGCGCGGCGTACCTGCTGCTCAACAGGCTCGACCAGGAAGGCCCGATGGGCGTCAAGGCGCTCGCCGCCGGCATGGGCATCGACTCCTCGACGGTCACCCGCCAGGTCGCCCCGCTCGTCGACACCGGCCTGGTGAAACGGACCTCGCACCCGGAGGACGGCCGGGCCGTCGTGCTCCAGCTGTCCCCGCGCGGCCAGACGCGCCTCGAAGAGGTGCGCTCCTCCCGCCGCGAACTCATGGCGCAGGTGACCGACGGCTGGAGCGAGGAGGAACGTGAGTCCTTCTGCACCCTCCTGACCCGCTTCAACTCCGCTCTCTCGGCCCGCCAGTCGGCCGCCCAGGACCCGGCGGCGCCGACCTCTTGACCTGCCGCGCGCACGGGCTTCATATGAGGCCATGCGCGAGCGGCAGACGGAACGGCAGCGCCGCGGCGCCCGCGAGTTCGAGGCGTTCGTGGCGGGCGCGGGGGGCCGGCTGCTGCATGCCGCCACCCTGCTCACCGCCGAGCCCCCCGAGGACAACGAACGGGCCCGGCAGCTGCTGACCGCCGCCCTCGCGCGGACGTACGCGCGCTGGGACCCCGAGCACGGCGAGGACCCGTACGACCGCACCCGCCAGGAGCTGGCGGCCCGGTTCGCGCGCACCGCCTGGCGCTACCACCGCCACCGCGACCGGGCCGCCGGCGTGCTGGCCCGGCTCACCCCGCAGGAGCGGCTCGTCCTGGTCCTGCGGCTGTACGAGGGCGTCGCCGAGGAGCAGGTGGCCGCGCTGATCGGCCTGCCGGCCGAGCGGGTCCGGGTGATCTGCACGCGCGCGATCGCGACGATGCGCAGCGCCCGGGCGGGGCCGCGCAACCCGCTGCCGAGGGCGACGGCGGAGGGGGTCTCATGAGCGGGGCGGGGGCCCCTGAGCGGGACGCGCACTCCATGACCGAGGGGGCGCCATGAGCATGCCCGACCGCAAGGAGGCGGAGGTCCGCCGCATCCTGGAGGGGCCGCACCCCACCGTCCCGGCCGAACTGGCCGTGCGCTCGGCGGAGTTGGGACTCAGACTGCTGCGCCGCCGCCAGGCCGCGCGGCGGCTGATGTGGCTGGTGATCGTGGCGGCGGCGGTCGTCTTCGCGGTGTGGGCGTCGCGGGTGCACCCGTGGGTGGCGCCGCCGTCGACGGTGGCGCCACCGGTGGAGGGGTTCTGACGACCACGCGCGCGTACGGGTGGAGGGGTTCTCGGGGCACGCGCGCGTGGGGGCCCGCCCCCACGCGCGCGACGCGGACCGTCAGCCCAGCGCCTGCTGGAGGTCGGCCAGCAGGTCGTCCACGTTCTCGATGCCGACGGACAGCCGCACCAGGTCGCCTGGCACCTCCAGGGCGGACCCGGCGACGCTGGCGTGCGTCATCCGGCCCGGGTGCTCGATGAGCGACTCGACGCCGCCCAGCGACTCGCCCAGCGTGAAGACCTTGGTGCGGGCGCACAGGTCGACCGCCTCCTGCTCGCCACCGGTGACCCGGAACGACACCATGCCGCCGAAGGCGCGCATCTGCTTCGCCGCGACCTCGTGGCCCGGGTGCTCGGGCAGCCCCGGGTAGAGCACCTGCGACACCTTGGGGTGGCGGGTCAGCATCTCCGCGATCTTCCCGGCGTTCTCGCTGTGCCGGTCCATGCGCACCGGCAGCGTCTTGATGCCGCGCAGCACCAGCCAGGAGTCGAACGGCCCGGCGACCGCACCCATGGCGTTCTGGTGGTACGCCAACTCCTCGCCCAGCTCGGTCGAGTTGGTGACGAGGGCGCCGCCCACGACGTCCGAGTGGCCGCCCATGTACTTCGTCAGCGAGTGCACGACGACGTCCGCGCCCAGCGCCAGCGGCTGCTGGAGGTAGGGGCTGGCGAAGGTGTTGTCGACGACCAGCTTGGCGCCGACGTCCTTGGCGACCGCCGCGACGGCGGCGATGTCGGTGATGCCGAGCAGCGGGTTCGAGGGGGTCTCGACCCAGATCGCCTTCGTACGGTCGGTGACCGCGGCCCGCACCGACGCCGGGTCGGAGGTGTCGGCGACCGACCACTCCACGCCCCACCGGGAGACGACCTTGGCGAAGAGACGGAACGTACCGCCGTACGCGTCGTTGGGGATGACCACGTGGTCGCCGGGGGCCAGCAGCGTACGCAGCAGGCAGTCCTCGGCGGCGAGCCCGGAGGCGAAGGCGAGCCCGCGGACACCGCCCTCCAGGGCCGCCAGGTTCTCTTCGAGGGCGGTGCGCGTCGGGTTGGCGCTGCGGCTGTACTCATAGCCGCCGCGCAGCCCGCCGACGCCGTCCTGCTTGTAGGTGGAGACCTGGTAGATCGGGGGTACGACCGCACCGGTCAGCGGATCCGCGGTGTTCCCGGCGTGGATCGCGATGGTCTCGAAGCTCTTGTCGAGGTGCTCGTGGCTCATGGTCCAGAGCCTAGTTCGCCGGTGGCGGAGGCGGGGGCGCTCGCCGTTTGTTGAGATCGGGGTCGCCGCTGGGTGAGACCGGGCGGGGCTGGGGGGCGAGTACGGGGCCGAGGGCGGGGGCCGTGGGCGGGGCCGAGGGCGGGGGCCGAGGGCGGGGTGCGAGGCCCGCCGTCGGCGCGGGTCGGGGCGGGGCTGTACGTCAGGCCGGGACGGGCTGTACGTCAGGCCGGGACGGGCTGTACGTCAGGGCAGGACGGGCCCGGGCACGGGGTTATCCACAGGCTCGGGCGCGGGTTGGCCAGATGTCCATGGGGTCTGGTTCGCTTGAAGCATGCAGATTCTCTGGATCCTGATCGCCGCGTGCATGGTGACGATGGCCCTGGGCCCGTGGCTGCGGCGCCGCCGGGCCGGCATCCAGCTGGCCGAGCCGGGCGCGCCGGACGCCGCGGACCCAGCTGAGTACGGCTTCGCGCGCCAGGAGGAGCTGGACGTGCGGCTGCCGGGCCCCGACCAGGACCTCCTGGACGTGCTGGACGTGGTGCAGGCCACCCAGGAGTGGCGGGCGGCGGCGCAGCTGCTCGCCGGCACGCCCAAGGAGGGCGAGCTGCGCTGGCAGCGCGTCCAGGCCTTCGCGGGCGCGGCCTCCCTCGAACTGGCGCAGCGCCCAGGGGTCGGCGGCGCCTGGCTGCGCAAGTGGCGCTCGGAGGCACCCAAGGACGCGGGCGCCGCGCAGGTGCACGCGGAGTTCCTGGTCCAGCAGGCGTGGCGCTCCTCGTCGGCGGGGAAGGACGACTTCCGCATCATCCTGGAGGAGGCGCGCGCGGTCTGCGCGGAGGCGGCGCTGCTGGCGCCGGGCGACCCGGTGCCGTATCTGACGGAGCTGGCGGTGGCGCGCGGACTGGCGTATCCGCACCCTGAGTTCGAGCAGCTGTGGGCGAAGGTGCTCGACCGCGCGCCCCACCACATGGGGGCGCACCTGGCGGCCTTGCACTACTGGTGCGAGAAGTGGCACGGGTCGCGCGCGCTGGCGGACGAGTTCGCGACCTCGGCGGCGGCGCGCGCGCCGCACGGCTCACTGCTGGCCGCGCTGCCGCTGTTCGCGGTGTACGAGCACATGCCCGACATCGTCCTGGTCACGGACTTCCACCGCACCCAGGTGGTGAGCCGGGCCCTGGAGGGCGCCCTGCACGCGGTCCACTCGGCCCGCGCCGACGACCCGGTCCTGGCCCACGTCCGCCATCTGCTGGCGTTCTTCCTGGTCCGCGCGGAGCGCTGGTCGGAGGCCCTGGACCAGTTCGTCCACCTCGACGGCTTCGTGGGAGCCCTGCCGTGGACCCTGTCCGAGGACCCGGCGGCGGAGTACGCGATATACCGCGCGCTGGCGGTGGCGGGGTACGAGGCGAACGGGGGGAACCCGGCGACGCTGCCGCGGTAGGGGGCGGGGTTCGGGGCGGGGGAATCCTGGCCTGTTCCCGTACGTTGCACGGGGTGGACGAAACCAGCCGCCACAGCCACTGACGCCACCGCCCTGGCCGAGGAGCCCAGCATGTTCCTGAACAGCCGTACGCCCGTCCTCCCCAAGCCCGAGGAGGCCCTCAAGGGCCGCCCCGAGCCGGAATTCACCGTCCCCGACCGCCACACGGTCCTGGGCAACCCGCTGCTGGGCCCCTACCCCGAGGGCCTGGAGGTGGCGGACTTCGGCCTGGGCTGCTTCTGGGGCGCCGAGCGCAAGTTCTGGCAGACGGAGGGCGTGTGGACGACCCTGGTGGGCTACCAGGGCGGCTACACGCGGAACCCCGCGTACGAGGAGGTCTGCTCGGGCCTGACGGGCCACACGGAGGCGGTCCGCGTGGTGTACGACCCGAAGGTCGTCTCGTACGCCACCCTCCTGAAGCTCTTCTGGGAGTCCCACAACCCGACCCAGGGCTTCCGCCAGGGCAACGACGTGGGCACCCAGTACCGCTCCGCGATCTACACCCACACCCCCGCCCAGGCCACCGAGGCCACCGCGTCCCGCGAGGCCTACCAGCAGGTCCTCAAGGGCTCGGGCTACGGCACGATCACCACAGAAATCCTCCCGGCGGAGGGCCGCACGTTCTACCCGGCCGAGCCGTATCACCAGCAGTACTTGGACAAGAACCCTGGCGGGTATTGCGGGATCGGCGGGACCGGGGTCTCGTGCCCGATCGGGGTGGCCCGGGCGGAGGGCTGACGCCGCACGTGTCTTCCCTCCTCCGCGTGCCGTACCGGTTTATGCCAAGACGCGCATAGTCGCGTTCGTGCATGGACGGCCGCGACCGCCCCTCGTACCGTCGTGTGCACAGGCCCGAACAGGGCCCCGGCACAAGGGGTTCGGCCATGACGCATGAGGATTTGATCCGGCTCACCGGCAACGGCAACGGTGGTCCCTGTGGGGAAGAGGACTGCCCGAACGTCTATCGCACCGCTTCGGGCTCCATCGTCGTTCAGGGCGAGCTTTCCCGAGTATTCACACCACCGCTCGGGGAAGGTCTTGTCGAGATTCCGGAAGAGGTGCTGCGGGAGGCCGTGCGTGCTCTTGGATGGTGACGAGTGGCGGGCGATGTTCCATTCCTTCCGCACGGAAGCCTGGCGACTCGAAACGCTTCCTCGATACCTGATGCCGCAGGAGGAAGCCGAAATCCGGGCATTCGAGGAGGGCAAGCGCATCGACCTTGGGTCCTACCGGTCCGGTTACACCGACCGCGTCAAGAGGCAGTGCACTGAAGGCAGGACGAACGGGCGAGTCCGTATCCTCACTCGCCCGCTCTCCGACTATCTGAGGTTCGAGTTCTCTCGGTACTACGAGCCTCATACGGCAGCCGGCGAGATGATCCGCATCCTCGATGTGACCGACCGGCCGAACCCGTTGGCCGGCGTCCTGGACTTCTGGCTGTTCGACCGCTCCACGGTCGTCCTGATGAACTACGAGCCGGACGGCAGACAGATCAATCGCGAACTGTACGAGGGTGATCCCGCGCCGTTCGTCGAGTATCAGCGGATCGCGTTAAGCGAGTCGGTGCCCTTCTCGGAGTACGTGAGCGGTGACGTTCGAGGCTGAACAGCTCGGCCGGGCCTCCGAGGAGCTGGCGGCCACGCTGAAGGGACTGCGCAAGGCGGCAGGTCTCTCCGGGGAGCGGCTCGCCCGGCGTATGAACGTCTCCCAGTCCAAGGTGAGCCGGATCGAGAACGCCAGGGTGCGGCCGTCCATCGTGGATGTGGAGCGGTACCTCAGAGGTGTCGGCGCTCCGCCAGAAGCAGTTGAGCGGGTCATGTCCCTGGCGCGGATCGCGAACACCGAGTGGCGAAACCTGCGGAATCTGCGGCGCACCGGGCTGGGGAGCCGCCAGGCGGAGTTGAAGGCGCTGGAGGCCTCCTCCGGGCATATGCGGTATTTCCTGCTGTCGTTGATCACTGGCCTGCTCGCCACCCCGGAGTACGTCCGGGCCAGCCTGGCACATTCACCAGCCGACACCAGTAAGGCCGTCGCCGGGAAACTGGAACGCCAGCAGATTCTCTACGACACGTCGAAGCGCTTCACCTTCATCCTGACCGAACAAGCCGTGCGGTTCCCCCTCATCGGCGCGCATGCCATGGCCGTGCAAGTGGACCGGCTCATCTCCCTCACCCACCTGCCGAACGTGCGACTGGGAGTCATTCCCGTCGGTATGCGTACGCCAGGACTGCCCCTGAACACATTCACGATCTATGACGGCAGGATGGTCACGGCCGAACTGACCACCGGATCAATGGCTTTCCGGGATGCACAGGACATCAGGGCCTACATCGACGAGTTCGCCGGGTATGAGGAGCGCGCCTTGTTCGGCGAAGCCGCCAGGGAGATGCTGCGGGTGTGGGCAGCGGCTTTCCGCGATGATATTCAGTCCACAACGTGAATAAGTCTGGAATTCCGTCAGGACCGGACGGAACATTGCCGCGTCAGAGAAGACGGCGAAAGAAAAGGCGGCCCACCGATGGAGATGCACGAGTGGCGCGGCGGATGGGACCGGGCCGAGGAAGCCACTCAGGCCCTGAAGTCGGCCCTCGAGGGGCTCGGGGTGCCTGAGCGGCAGACAGTTCGGCTGCGGCCCACCGTGAGCGGCCGGGGCACGCCCTGGGTGGACGTCGGTATGGTCCCGGCGCATGTGGCGGTCAGGATCGCGGAGGCCGTGGCCGCCGGGGCGTCCGGGCCCTCTTGATCCGGGCGGGTGCGAGCCGGCTCGCACCGGGGCCTACCGCTTCGGCCAATACCAAAGCGGCTCGTCCAGCACCCCCTGCCCCTCCACCACCGTCTGGCCGAACTCCTTGACCAGTTCTATGACGTTGGCCCGGCGCGACAGGGCCTCGGCCAGGGGGCGGGCGTGGGTGACCACTATCAGTTGGGTGTGGGTCGTGGCCTTGCGGATCAGGTCGGCCAGGGGGGTCAGGAGGTCCGGGTGCAGGCTGGTCTCCGGCTCGTTGAGGACCATCAGGGCGGGAGGGCGCGGGGTCAGGAGGGCTGCCGCCCACAGGAGGTAGCGCAGGGTGCCGTCGGAGAGTTCCGCCGCCGTCAGGGGGCGCAGCAGACCGTGCTGGCGCAGGCCCAGCTCCAGGCGGCCGCCGACCGGTTCCACCACCACCCGGCTGCCGGGGAACGCCGCGTCCACCGCCTCGTCCAGCGCCTCCCGGTCCCCGATCTCGCGGATCGTCTGGAGCGCGGCGGCGAGGTCCGCGCCGTCCCCGCTCAGGACCGGCGTACGGGTGCCGATGTGCGTGCCCCGCGCGGGCGCGTGCGCGTCGGTGCGTACGTGGTCGTAGAAGCGCCAGGCGCGGATCTGCTCGCGCACCGCCAGTACGTCGGGCGCCCGCTGCGGGTCCGCGAGCTCGCCCAGCATCGAGTCGTACGGCCGGACCTCGCCCGTCGAGCGGTGCCAGGTCCCGTCCGCCGCGCGCACCTTGACCGCCGGGCCGGCCCGCTCGGAGAGCAGCGCCGCCGGGCGCAGCACCGGGCCGCTCCAGATCGCCTCGCGCTTGATCTCCGGGTCGAGCGTGAAGAGGGAGCTGGGGTCGCCCGCCGCGCCGCCGGGGTGCCCGAAGTCGACCGCGTAACCGAACTCGTCGCCCGCGAAGCCGAGGCGCAGGCTCACCGGTTCGGTGCGGACCGTGCCCTGGAGCGGGCGCAGGCCCTCGCGGACGGCGCGGCCCGTCTTCTCCGGGCCCGCCCACAGGGTGGACGGCAGTCCGCCCTCGCGCGCGAGGGCGGCGACCGCGCCTCCGCGCGCGGAGTCGGCGAGCAGCCGCAGCGCCCGGTAGAGGGACGACTTCCCGGTGCCGTTGGCGCCCGTCACCACGTTCAGGCGGTCGAGACGCACCACGAGGTGCCGCAGGGACCGGTAGTTCTCGACCGCGAGTGTGGTGATCATGCCTTCGAGCGTAGGGAGGGGGTCTGACAATCGCCCGATGGCGGCCGGTCCGGGGCCGGGCGGGTGCGGCCACTCGCCGTGTCGGTGTGCACCCGTAGGGTGGGCCGGTGGGTATCAGTCAGGTCCTGCGGACGGACACGGTCGGGGGCACCGCGGGCTCGCCGCCGCGTGGGCGGTGGCAGCGGCCGCAGTGGCGCGTGCCGGTGGTCGCCACGGTGGCGGTGCTGCCGCTGTACGCGGTGTGGGCGCTGTTCCTCGCGACCGGCGGCGGCGACCTCGCGGCCCAGCTGGCCTGGGCCGGCTTCGCGGCCCGGCACCCGGGCACGGCGTACAACCTGTCCTGGTACGGCGGCGCGCACACCGCCAACTACAGCCTGCTGACGCCGTGGCTGATGGCGGCGTTCGGGGTGCGCACGGTGTCGGTGGCGGCGGGCCTGTGCGGTACGTGGCTGATGGCACTGCTCTTCGTACGGGCACCGGGCGCGGCGGGCGGGCGGTTCGGGGGCGACGGGGCCTGGCGGGGGCTGTGGCCCGCGCTGCTGTCGGCGGCGGCGCTGTGGTGCAACGTCGTGTCGGGGCGTACGACCTTCGCGACGGGGGTGGCCTTCGGGCTGCTGGCCTGTCTGATGGTGCAGGGGCGGCGGGGCGGGGGTGGCGAGGACGGCGCTCTCGTACTGGAGCACCGCTCTCGGATGGGACTAGTGCTCGCGGGTGTGAGCAGTGCTCTCGCCACCATGGCCAGCCCCGTCGCCGGGCTCTTCCTCGTGGTGGTCGCCGCCGCGTACGGCCTGGACCGGCAGTGGGGCAAGGCCGCCGTCCTGAGTGCGCCGCCCGCCGTGATCGTCGCGGCCACCACCCTCCTCTTCCCCTTCGAGGGCGAACAGCCCATGGCGCCGGGCAAGTTGTGGATGCCGCTCGCCGTCTGCGCGGCGCTGGTGCTCGCCGCGCCCCCGTCACGTACGTGGCGGGTGGTGCGCTTCGGCTCCGCGGTGTACGCGGTGGGGGTCGTCCTCACGTACCTCGTGGCGTCCCCCGTCGGCTCGAACGTGGAGCGGCTGGTCGGGCTCGCCGGGCCGCCCGTCCTGCTCGCCGCGGTGCTCGCGCCGGGGCTCGACCGGGTGCGGCGGGTCGTCCTGGTCGTGGTCCTGCTCGTCTCCGTCAACTGGCTGCGGGACAAGACGCTCGACGACATCGAGGTCTCCACCGCCACGCCCGCGTGGGCGGCGCGGACGGACGGCGTCGTGGACGCGCTGCGCCGGTTCGGCGCGGACCGGACCCGGGTGGAGGTGGTGCCCGCGCGCAACCACCGCGAGGCGGCGGTGCTGGCTCCTTACGTCAACGACGCGCGCGGCTGGAACCGGCAGTTGGACGTGGAGCGGGGGCGGCTGTTCTACGACGGGTCGTTCTCGGCGACGGCGTACCGGGCGTGGCTCGACCACTGGGCCGTCGGCCTGGTCGCCCTCCACGACGGCCTCCCGGACGGCCCCGCCACGGCGGAGGCGGCGCTGGTACGGGGTGGTGTGCCGTGGCTGGAGCGGGTGTGGGGGGATGCGCACTGGACGGTGTACCGGGTGCGGGGGGCGGTGCCGCTGGTTTCTGCGCCGGGGGTGGTGGTGCGGGGGGATTCGGCGTCCTTGGAGGTGCGGATGCCGGGGGCCGGTTCCGTGACGGTGCGGGTCGCGTATTCGCCGTGGTTGCGGGTGGGTGGGGGGGCGTGTCTGTCCCGGGACGGGGGGTGGACTCGGCTTACGGTGCGGCGGGCGGGGGTGTATCGGGTGGATTCGCCGTACCGGTGGGTCCGGAGCGGGTGTTGACGGGCCCGGCCTTTGTCTGCGGCTGAGTGGTGGGTTGCTCGCGCAGTTCCCCGCGCCCCTTCTTGCGCCCGGCCTTCGTCTGCGGGTGAGTGGCCGCCTCTCGCGCAGTTCCCCGCGCCCCTGGAAACCCTCTTTCGTCTGCGGACCGTGGGTGGCTGGTCGCGCAGTTCCCCGCGCCCCTTAGGGGGATCCCGGCAGCCGGAGAGCCCAGCTCAACCACAGACCACCCAAGGGCGCGGGGAACCCCCCGAGGACACCGGACTACCCAGGGGCGCGGGGAACTGCGCGAGCAACCCGCCACCGGGCCGCAGACAAAGCCCGGGCCGAAGCAGGGGCGCGGGCGACCGCCCGAGCACACCGGACTACCCAGGGGCGCGGGGAACTGCGCGAGCAACCCACCACCGGCCCGCAGACAAAGCCCGGGCCGAAGCAGGGGCGCGGGCGACCGCCCGAGGACACCGGACTACCCAGGGGCGCGGGGAACTGCGCGACCAGCCACCCACACACCCGCACACAAAGTCCGGGGCGTCTCAGATCGTCGCCGCGTCGATCACGAACCGGTACCGCACATCACTCGCCAGCACCCGCTCGTACGCCTCGTTCACCTGCTCCGCGCGGATCAGTTCGATCTCCGCGCCCAGGCCGTGCTCGGCGCAGAAGTCCAGCATCTCCTGGGTCTCCGCGATGCCGCCGATCATCGAACCGGCGAGGATCTTGTTGCCGCCGATGAGGCCGAACATGTTGAGCTCGTTGGGCTCCTCGGGGGCGCCCACGTTCACCAGCGCGCCGCCCGGCTTCAGCAGCGAGAGGTACGCGCCGAGGTCCAGCGGGGCCGAGACCGTGGAGACGATCAGGTCGAGGGAGCCCGCGAGCTCGGAGAAGGTCGCCGGGTCGCTGGTGGCGTGGAAGTGGTCGGCGCCCAGCTTCAGCCCGTCCTCCTGCTTGCGCAGCGTCTGGCTGAGCACGGTCACCTCGGCGCCGAGCGCGTGCGCGATCTTGACGCCCATGTGGCCGAGGCCGCCGAGGCCCAGGATCGCGACCTTCTTGCCGGGGCCCGCCTGCCAGCGCTTGAGCGGGGAGTACAGCGTGATGCCCGCGCACAGCAGCGGCGCGGCCACGTCCAGCGAGAGGCTGTCGGGGATGCGGACGGCGAAGCGCTCGCTGACCACGACGTGGGTGGAGTAGCCGCCGTAGGTGGGCTCGCCGTCGTGGCCGACGGCGTTGTACGTGCCCACGGCGCGGGCGCAGAACTGCTCCTGCCCGGCCGCGCACTGCGCGCACTCGCCGCAGGAGTCGACGAAGCAGCCGACGCCGACGCGGTCGCCGACGGCGTACTTGGCGACGGAGGAGCCGACCTCGGTGACCACACCGGCGATCTCATGGCCCGGGACCATCGGGAAGATGGCCTCGCCCCAGCCCTCGCGGGCCTGGTGGATGTCGGAGTGGCAGATACCGGCGTACTTGATCTCGATCAGGATGTCGTGCGGGCCGACGGCGCGGCGCTCGATGGTGGTGCGCTCCAGCGGGGCCTTGGCGGCGGGGGCGGCGTAGGCGGCGACGGTGGTCATTGCCTTGACTCCTCAGGATTCTCGGGTACGTCCACCACCGTGCCGCAGCGGCCGGACGCCACCCAGCCCCCTGTTCTGCGTACGTCCGCCGTGCGTACGCGCGCTGTGCGTACCACTGGCAGGGACAGGCTCATGGTCGTACGACAGCGGATACTGGGATGTCATGGACCAGCGTGCCGAACTCAGCGAATTCCTCCGCTCCCGCCGGGCCCGCCTCAAGCCCGTGGACGTGGGCCTGCCCGACTTCGGGCGGCACCGCCGGGTGCCGGGGCTGCGCCGGGAGGAGCTGGCGCAGCTGGCCGGGGTCTCGGTCGCGTACTACACCCGCCTCGAGCAGGGGAACGGGCAGAACGTGTCGGCCGAGGTGCTCGACGCGATCGCGCGGGCGCTGCGGCTGACCGACGCCGAGCAGCAGCATCTGACGCATCTGGCCAAGCCGACGACGGCCAAGAAGAAGAAGGCCGGGCTCTCCCGGCAGGCACAGCTGCGGCCGCAGCTGCGGCATCTGATCGACTCGATGGAGGCGGTGCCCGCGTACGTCCTGGGCCGCCGGCTCGATCTGCTGGCCTGGAACCGGATGGCCGCCGCGCTGATCGGGGACTTCGTCTCGCTCCCGGCGGAGGAGCGGAACTTCGCCCGCCATGTCTTCCTCGACCCGACTGCCCGCGAGCGGTACCTGGAGTGGGAGGACAAGGCGGCCGAGGTGGTGGGCGTGCTGCGGCTGTGCGCGGGCTGCTACCCGGACGACCCGCTGCTCACGGCGCTGGTGGGCGAGCTGTCGGTCAAGAGCGACGAGTTCCGTACGCTGTGGGCCGCCCACACCGTGCGTCAGAAGGGCCATGGGACCAAGCGGCTGCACCACCCGCTGGTGGGCGAGCTGACGCTGTCGTACGAGACGCTGAAGCTGCCCGATGAGCACGATCTGTCGCTGGTGACGTACTACGCGGAGCCGGGCTCGCCGTCGGCGGACTCGCTGCGGCTGCTGGCGAGCTGGGCGGCGGCGCCGGACCCGGAGCACTCCGGTCCGGGCGGCCGCCAGGCTCCCGTCACGCCGCCGACGCGCTCCCAGTGACCCCCGGGGCCACCGGGCGCACGCCGCCGGCGCGCGCCCGGGCGCGGGCTCAGACCGCGGAGCCCGCCTTCCAGGCCGCCCAGCCCATGTTCCAGTCGCTGAACCCGTTGTCCGGCGTGATCGTCTTGTCACCGGTGTTCTTGACGACGACCACGTCACCCACGATGGAGTGCTCGTAGAACCACGCGGCCGCGGTGTTCGGGTCGCCCGCGCCCTTCGTGTCGGACAGACCCACACAGCCGTGGCTGGTGTTGGCGGTGCCGAAGATGGACTTGGCACCCCAGTAGTTGCCGTGGATGAACGTGCCGGAGGCGGAGAGCCGCATCGCGTGCGGGACGTCCTTGATGTCGTACTCGCCCTTGCCGTCACCGTCGGTGAAACCGACCGTGGCGCCGTTCATCCGGGTCTCCTTGAACTTCTCGGAGATCACCATGGTGCCGTTGTACGTCTTGTGGTCGGGCGCGCCCGCCGAGATCGGGATCGTCTTGACGGTCTTCCCGTCCTGGGTGACCGTCATCTGGTGGGTCTTGGCGTCCACCGTGGAGACCTGGTTGCGGCCGATCTTGAAGGTGACCGTCTTCTCCTGGACGCCGGTGACGCCCGGCTTGGCCTCGACGCCGTCCAGGTCGAGCTTCATGGTCACCGTCGAGCCGGACTTCCAGTAGTCCTGCGGGCGGAAGTCCAGGCGCTGGGCGCCGAACCAGTGGCCCACGACCTCCTGGCCGCTGCTGGAGGTCACCGAGATGTGGGACTGGACGTCCTTCTTGTTGGTGACGGCCTTGTCGAAGGTCACCGACACCGGCATGCCCACGCCGACCGTGGAGCCGGACTCGGGCGTGAAGTTGCCGATGAAGCTGTTGGCGGGCGAGACGGTGGCGAAGGCGGAGTTCTCGTGCGCCTCGCGGCCCTTCGCGTCCGTCGCGGTCGCGGTGATCTTGTACTTGGCGGAGCGCTTCAGCTGCTTGTCCGGCACCCAGCTCAGCCCGTCCGCGGAAATCTTGCCCGCGACCGGCGTGCCCTCGGCCGACGTCATGACCACCGAGGTCAGCTTGCCGTCGGTGACGGAGACCTTGGTGTCGTTGTTGATGCCGACGTTGTCGGCGCCGTTCTTGGGCGTGATGGTGATCTTCGCGTCGGAGGTGTCCTTCTCGGCCGCCTTGTCGACGTCGGACTGCGACGACTTCGAGGCGTCGGCGCTGCTGCCCTTGTCCTTGCCGTCGTCGTTGCAGGCCGACAGCAGCAGTACACCGCCGAGCACCGCGGACGCGGCCACGAGACCCTTGCGCCGCTTACTCTCCGTTATCACACGCTTCTCCATCGTTGCCGGTCTCCCAAGCCATCGACTGAACAACATAGCCACTGAGGCTGTGGTTCCAATTGCGGAGGAGGTGTGGGAAACACCACCCGGGCCGGACAAACCGGCCCCGTGGCTTCAAGACGTCACGGCCGCGGGCCGTCGTGCCCCTCCTCCTCGTCGTCCTCATCTTCCTCGTCGAGGTCCCAGTCCTCGTCGTCGGGGTCGTACTCGATCTCCTCGCTGCTCCAGGAGGCCTGCGCGAGCTCGACCCCCGGCACCTCGGCGACCAGGTCGAAGGGGTCGACCAGATACGCCAGGGCCTCCGCCTCGTCTTCCCGTACGGCGGACTCGGCATGCGCGCGTTCCTGGTCCGGAAGGAGCTCGTCCGCCGCGATGCGCTCCAGGGCCGCGCCGGTCAGCGCCTCCGGGTCATCGATCTCCAGTACCAAATCCACCCGGAGGCGGACATAGCGTGGTGTCTCTTCAGTGGTCATGCGTCGGAGCGTAGGGCTCGGGGCCTCCGCGACTTTCCTGCGACCCGCTGCTTTCACTAGCATCGGCACACACCACCAATTCGCCGTATCCACAAGGGGGATCGACTAGGTGTCCGTCGCTCGCCGGCCTCTGCTCACCGCCACCGCGGCGGGCTCGCTGCTCTGCGCTCTGTGGTTCGTCCCATCGGCCAACGCCACGGACGGGAAGCCACAGTCGGCTCCGGCCCGCTCGACGTCCGCCGCCCCGGGCCCGGAGACGGAGGGCGCCCTCGCCGACACGGGCACCGTGGACACGTCCCCGTACCTCTTCGGCGGCACGGCCTTCCTGGGCCTGGGCGCCGGGTTCGTCGCCTTCTCGGTACGGCGGGCGCGCCAGCAGTACTGAGAGCAGTGGAGTCACGCGTACGTGAAGGGGCGCCCGGGAAGTTCCCGGGCGCCCCTTCCCACGTACTGACCGGGTGTCAGGCCAGCGGACCGGTGACCTGCTCGACGGCCGCGACCAGCTGACCGCTGCGTACGAACGCGTCGGCGGCGGCCAGGTCGGGGGCGAGGAAGCGGTCCGGGCCGGGGCCGCCGACACCGGCTTCCCGGGCTGCCGTGATGGCGGCCTGGGAGGCGGGCGCGGGGGTGAGGCCGTGGCGCAGCTCGATGCCGCGGGTCGCCGCGTACAGCTCGACGGCGATGATCCGGGTCAGGTTGTCGATCGCGGTCCGCAGCTTGCGGGCGGCCGACCAGCCCATCGAGACGTGGTCCTCCTGCATGGCGGAGGACGGGATCGAGTCGGCGGAGGCCGGGACGGCCAGCCGCTTCATCTCGCTGACCAGGGCGGCCTGCGTGTACTGGGCGATCATCAGACCGGAGTCGACACCGGCGTCGTCCGCGAGGAACGGCGGCAGGCCGTGCGAGCGGTTCTTGTCGAGCAGGCGGTCGGTGCGGCGCTCGGCGATGGAGCCGAGGTCGGCGGCGGCGATCGCCAGGAAGTCCAGGACGTAGGCGACCGGGGCGCCGTGGAAGTTGCCGTTGGACTCCACACGTCCGTCCGGCAGGACGACCGGGTTGTCGACGGCCGAGGCGAGCTCGCGCTCGGCGACGGTCAGCGCGTACGCGATGGTGTCGCGGCCGGCGCCGGCGACCTGCGGGGCGCAGCGCACCGAGTACGCGTCCTGGACGCGCGGGGCCTCGTCCTCCTGGAAGTGCCCGGTCAGACCGGAACCCTTCAGCACGGCCAGCATGTTGGCGGCGGAGGCGCCCTGGCCCGGGTGCGGGCGGATCGCGTGCAGCTCCGGGGCGAGCACCTTGGCGGTGCCGAGCAGCGCCTCCAGGGAGAGCGCGGCGGTGATGTCGGCGGAGGTGTAGAGCTTCTTGAGGTCGGCGAGGGCCATGACCAGCATGCCGAGCATGCCGTCGGTGCCGTTGAGGAGGGCCAGGCCCTCCTTCTCGCGCAGCTCGACGGGCTCGATACCGGCCTCGGCGAGCAGCTCGCCGGCCGGGCGGACCACACCGTCGGGGCCCTCGGCGTCGCCCTCGCCCATCAGGGTCATCGCGCAGTGCGAGAGGGGCGCGAGGTCGCCGGAGCAGCCGAGCGAGCCGTACTCGTGGACGACGGGGGTGATCCCGGCGTTCAGGATGTCCGCCATGGTCTGCGCGACGGACGGGCGTACGCCGGTGTGGCCCGAGGCGACGGTCTTCAGCCGCAGGAACATCAGCGCGCGGACGACCTCGCGCTCCACCCGGGGGCCCATGCCCGCCGCGTGCGAGCGCACGATGTTGCGCTGGAGCTGGGCGCGCAGGTCCGGGCTGATGTGCCGGGTGGCGAGGGCGCCGAATCCGGTGGAGACGCCGTACACCGGCTCCGGCTTGGCGGCCAGCGCGTCGACGATCTCGCGGGCTCTGGCGAGGGCGTCCCGGGCGTCGGCCGAGAGCTCGACCCTGGCGTTGTGCCGGGCGACCGCGACGACGTCCTCCGGGGTCGTGCCGGACGTCCCCACCACGACAGTGTGCATATCCATATTCAGCAGCGTACGGATTGAATCGCCGCGTGTCACTAGTCCCCCACCCCACCCCTTCCCGAAGGTCCTCCGGCGGACGGCCGGGCGCTTCGGCTGCGGACCGTGGGTGGCTGGTCGCGCAGTTCCCCGCGCCCCTGGGCACCTAGGGGCGCGGGGAACTGCGCGAGCAACCCAGCACGGTCCGCAGCCGACGCACCCACCCCCGGAGGGTTCAGGGAAGGGGCGGGGCGGGGGAATCAACCCCGGCCACGGAAGCGGCGTCGCTCCGCCCGCTCCGGCCCCGGCGCGTCCGCGAGCCGCACCACCGCCCCGTCCCGCCCCGCCACCACCGGCGCGTCCGAGCGCGCCGCCTTCGCCCGGTACTGGGCCGCGTCCGCCAGCCGGAACAGGCGGCGGGCCGAGCGCACCGGCCCGATGGGGTCACCGGTGGACGCGACCCCGCACGCCACCCCCTCCCCCAGCTCCAACTCACCGGCCCGCAGGCACAGTTGGGAAGCAACCCGGACCACCTCGTCCGCGGGCGGCCCCAGCGACAGCAGGCAGAACTCGTCGCCGCCGAGCCGGGCCGCCAGCGCCCCCGGCAGTATCGCGCCGCACAGCGACAGCACCGACCCGAACCGTTCGAGGAGCCGGTCCCCCACCGCGTGCCCCCGGGTGTCGTTCACCCGCTTCAGCCCGTTCAGGTCGCACACCACCAGGCTCACCACCGACCCGTCCCGCCGGTGCGCCTCGACCGCCTCGTCGAGGCGTACGTCCACCGCCCGCCGGTTGGCCAGCCCCGTCAGCGGGTCGGTGAAGGCGAGGCGGCGGACCTCCTCCAGGCGTTCCGTCTGGGCGATCCCGGCCGCCGCCACCGACGCCAGCACCGTGGCGAAGTCCGCGTCCGACGCGTCGAAGACGGGCGCGCCCACCGGCCGGGCCACATACAGCTCTCCCCACGCCCGCCCGTGCAGCACGATCGGCGCGACCACACAGCAGCCGCGCCCGCGCCGGCGCAGCGCGGTGACCCGCTCGTGGCAGTAGCCCGCCGAGTCCCCGGGCCCGGCGGCCGTCTCCACCCACGCGTTGGGCTCGCCCCCGTTCGCCCACCGCTCGTGCAGGAACTCGGTGATCTCGGGGAACTGGTGCACCGGATACGTCTCGTCCTCCGGGAACTCCTCCTCCCCGGCGGCCCGTTCGCCCGCGTTCACCAGCACCCGCAGCCGCCCCAGCTCCCGCTCCCACGTGGAGAGCGCGGCGAAGTTCCCGGCGAGCGCGTCCCGCGCGCCGAGCGCCGCGGCCCGCCAGGACTCGCGCGGGGTGTGCGCCGCCGCCATGGCCTGCGCCAGCGACACCACGGCCCGCAGCCGTGCGTCCTCGGTCCCGCCCCTGCCCTCACCCTCACCGCGCATCCCTCCAGCTTAAGGAGGTTTGCCCCGGTTTGATCAGTTGGCCGGGCCAAGCCGATCAAGAACGTCGTGTACCCGGGCGGCGCCAGAGTTCACTCCCCGGGCCACTGCGGCTTCCGCTTCTCGTTGAACGCCGCCACACCCTCCGCCCGGTCCCCCGAGAACGCCACCGACCGCCACGCCGCGTCCTCGACCTCCAGGCCCGCCCGCAGGTCGAGCCCGTGGCCCAGACGCATCGCCCGCTTGGCCGCGCGCAGCCCGACCGGCGAGTTGGCCGCGATCCGCCCGGCCAGCTCCAGCGCCTGCGTACGGTCCTCGCCCGCGTCCACCAGCACGTCGACCATGCCCAGCTCACGCGCCTCGGCCGCCTCCACCCGCCGCGCGGTGAAGACCAGTTCGGCCGCCCGGGCCGCACCCACGCGCCGGGGGAGCAGCTGCGTACCGCCGCCGCCGGGCAGGACGCCGACGGAGACCTCCGGCAGACCGACGACGGCCGTCGCGTCGGCCACGATCAGATCGCAGGCGAGCGCCAGCTCGTACCCGCCGCCGAGCGCGAAGCCGTGCACGGCGGCCACCGTCGGCATGGGCAGGTCGAGGACACCGGTGTAACAGGCGCGCGCGGTGGGGCGCTGGCGCACCAGCTCGGCGTCGGTGAAGGAGTTGCGCTCCTTGAGGTCGGCGCCCACGCAGAAGGCCCGCTCGTGCGTCGAGGTCAGCACGGTCACGCGTACGGAGGCGTCGGCCGCGAGCGCGTCGCAGGCGGCGGCGACCGAGCGGGCCATCTCGCTGGAGACGGCGTTCATCGCCTTGGGCCGGTCGAGCACCAGCTCGGCGACGTACCCGTGCCGCCGCACGCCCACGAACTCCCCGTACCGCTGCTCACCCGTACCCATGAGACCCTCCCGACGACGTTAACGAACGTTACGTCGGGAGATCCTAGGCGGAGTACCTCGTGCCCCATAGGGGCGCGGGGAACTGCGCGCTCAGCCACGCACGGCCCGCAGCAAAAACGCAGCCTCAGCCCCTGCGGTGCAGCATCCAAGGCTCCACCACGCCAAGCCCCCGCACCGGCCGCTGCCACATCGGCTGGAGGGCGAACCGGTACTTGGGCGGCTCCTCCCCCTCCTTCTCCGCCTTCGCGGCCTCCTCGGCCGCCTGCGTCTCCGAGACCGGCGCGTCGCCGGTGCGCGCCAGCTCCTCCGCGAACGCGCCGTCCACCAGGACCGAGTCCTTGGGCGCTATCGAGGTGAGCCGACTGGCCAGGTTCACGGTCGTACCGAAGACATCGCCCATCCGGGTGGTGACCGTGCCGAAGGCGATGCCCACGCGCAGCGCCGGCATCGTCTCGTCGTGGCCCATGGTCTCGATCAGCCGGAGCGATATCTCGGCCGCCGTACCGGCGTCGTCCGCCGCGAACAGGACCTCGTCGCCGAGCGTCTTGATCAGGCGCCCGCCGTGCGCGGCCACCAGGTCGGCGGAGGTCGTCTCGAAGGCCTCGACGAGCTCGCCCAGCTCCTCCTCCTCCAGGCGCCGGGTGAGCCGGGTGAAGCCGACGAGGTCGGCGAAGCCGACGGCGAGCCGCCGGTCGACCATCTCCTCGTCGTCGGCCGCCTGCACCACACGCCCGGTCGCGGCGGCCAGCTGGCGCCGCCACACATAGACGAGGAACTCCTCCAGCTCCGGCAGCAGCAGCTCGACCAGCGGGTAGGTGACCTCCGTACGGGTCATACCGGGCTCGGGCGGCTCGGTCAGGCCCTCCAGGAAGGAATCGATCTGCCATTCGGCCAGCCGGGCGGTGGTCTGCCCGGTGGAGCGGGCCACCTGGACCGCCATCGGCTCGCTGAGCAGGCCCGCCTCGACCAGACCGGCCAGCCGCCGCAGCGCCAGCACATCGGCCTCGGTGAGCGCCTTGGCCTGCCCGATGTCCGCGAAGCCCATGGCGCGCCAGAACCGCGAGGCCAGCTCCATGGAGACACCGGCGGTCCGGGCGGCCTGGAACGGCGTGTACCGCCGGTCGGCGCCCAGGATCAGCTGTTCGAGCCGGATGGCCAGCGGGTCGGCGGTCGGCTCGGCCGTGTGGTCCACGACGTGGTGTGGGGTCGGGTAGGCGGAGGGCGCCGGCTCCGAGGGGGGACCGCCACCCTCGCCGGACTGCGTGTCGTCGACGGTCACCAGCCGCCTCCTGCCCGTTCCCTGCCCATTCCCTGCCGATCTGTCGCTGGATCGGGCTCCACGATACGGCAGGTGTGCCGTAGCTCACGTCCTCGCACCCGTTGCCTTGTCGCCGGGAGGCGCTGCGGGGAGCGAGGGAGGGCGCGGAAAGGAGGCCGGTGCGCGGTCGGTCAGCCGGTGGCCGCGCGCAGGTGGACGATGTCGCCCGCCGCCACGGACTCCCGCCCGCCCCCCTCGGTGGCGAGCACCAGCCGCCCGTCCCCGTCCACCGCGACCGCCTCTCCGGTCAGCGAGCGCTCGCCCGGGAGCTCGGCGCGCACGGACCGGCCGAGCGTGGCGCAGCCCGCCGCGTAGGTCTCCTGGAGCCGGGACGCGGCCGGGTCGCCGCCCGCCTCGCGCCAGTCCACGTACCACTGCTCCAGCGAGCGCAGCACGGCCCGCAGCAGCGTCTCGCGGTCGGTGGAGACCGCGTCGGCCAGCGCCAGCGAACCGGCGGCGGGCACCGGGAGTTCGTCGGCGCGCAGGGTGACGTTCAGGCCGATGCCGACCACCACCGCGTCCTCGCCCGCCCGCTCGGCCAGGATCCCGCCCGCCTTGCGCTCCTCGCCGCCGACCGTGACCAGCAGGTCGTTGGGCCACTTCAGCGCGGTGTCGACGCCCGCGGCGCGGGACAGGCCGGTGGCCACCGCGACCCCGGTGAGCAGCGGCAGCCAGCCCCAGCGGTCCACCGGGACGCCCGCGCCGGGCCGCAGCAGTACGGAGAAGAAGAGGCCCGAGCGGGCCGGCGCCGACCAGCTGCGGTCCAGCCGGCCGCGCCCGGCGGTCTGCTCCTCGGCGACCAGCACCGCGCCCTCGGGGAGCTCCTCGGCCCGCCCGGTCAGGTCGGAGTTGGTCGAGCCGGTCTCCTGGACGACCTCCAGGGAGGTCCACAAGCTGCCCGGCCGTACGAGGGCGTGGCGCAGGGCGGAGGCGTTGAGAGGAGGCCGGTCGAGGTCGGACCAGCGGCTTTCGGATGCGTCCTGGGGCGTCATACGGCCCAGGTTAGGCGCGTGGGCGCAAGCGCACGCCGATGTGGCAAACGACGCACTGCCGAACGGTAGGCGCGCCACTACCCTACGAGTCAGTAGCCAGCCGAAAACCCGTGACCAGGCAGGGAGCCGCGTCCCGATGTCCGAGCCGGAGCAGCAAGAAGTGACTGACATCCACACGACCGCGGGCAAGCTCGCGGATCTGCGGCGCCGGATCGGGGAGGCGACGCACGCCGGCTCCGAGCGCGCTGTGGAAAAGCAGCACGCCAAGGGCAAGTTGACCGCCCGTGAGCGGGTCGACCTGCTCCTCGACGAGGGGTCGTTCGTCGAGCTCGACGAGTTCGCCCGGCACCGCTCGACCAACTTCGGGATCGAGAAGAACCGCCCGTACGGAGACGGTGTCGTCACCGGCTACGGCACGGTCGACGGGCGCCCGGTCTGCGTCTACTCCCAGGACTTCACCATCTTCGGCGGCTCGCTCGGCGAGGTCTACGGCGAGAAGATCGTCAAGGTCATGGACTTCGCGCTGAAGACCGGCTGCCCGGTCATCGGCATCAACGACGGCGGCGGCGCCCGGATCCAGGAGGGCGTGGTCGCGCTCGGCCTGTTCGCCGAGATCTTCCGCCGCAATGTGCACGCCTCGGGCGTGGTCCCGCAGATCTCGCTGATCGTCGGCCCCTGCGCGGGCGGCGCGGTCTACTCCCCCGCCATCACCGACTTCACGGTGATGGTCGACCAGACCTCGCACATGTTCATCACCGGCCCCGACGTCATCAAGACGGTCACCGGCGAGGACGTCGGCTTCGAGGAGCTGGGCGGCGCGCGCACCCACAACACCACCTCGGGCGTGGCGCACCACATGGCGGGCGACGAGAAGGACGCGATCGAGTACGTCAAGTCGCTGCTGTCGTACCTGCCTTCGAACAACCTGAGCGAGGCCCCGGCCTTCCCCGAGGAGGCCGACCTGGAGGTCTCGGACTCCGACCGGGAGCTGGACACGCTCATCCCGGACTCCGCGAACCAGCCGTACGACATGCACACCGCCATCGAGCACGTGCTCGACGACGGCGAGTTCCTGGAGACCCAGGCGCTGTTCGCGCCGAACATCATCACCGGCTTCGGGCGCGTCGAGGGCTACCCGGTCGGCATCGTCGCCAACCAGCCGATGCAGTTCGCGGGCTGTCTGGACATCAACGCCTCCGAGAAGGCCGCGCGGTTCGTGCGCACCTGCGACGCCTTCAACGTGCCGGTGATCACCTTCGTGGACGTGCCGGGCTTCCTGCCGGGCGTGGACCAGGAGTACGGCGGCATCATCCGGCGCGGCGCCAAGCTGATCTACGCGTACGCCGAGGCGACCGTCCCGCTGATCACCGTCATCACCCGCAAGGCCTTCGGCGGCGCGTACGACGTCATGGGCTCCAAGCACCTGGGCGCCGACCTGAACGTGGCCTGGCCGACCGCGCAGATCGCGGTGATGGGCGCGCAGGGCGCGGTGAACATCCTGCACCGCCGCACGATCGCGGCGGCCGAGGACCAGGAGGCGACCCGCGCGCAGCTGATCACGGAGTACGAGGACACGCTCCTCAACCCGTACATCGCGGCCGAGCGCGGCTATGTGGACGCGGTGATCATGCCGTCCGAGACCCGTGCGCACATCGTGCGCGGGCTGCGTCAGCTGCGCACGAAGCGGGAAAGCCTTCCTCCGAAGAAGCACGGCAACATCCCCCTGTAAGGAGCCGCTGTGATCAAGGTCGTACGGGGGAACCCGACCCCCGAGGAGCTGGCCGCCGCCCTGGCGGTGGTCCGGGCGCGCGCCGCGGCGACGGCTTCCGTGTCGTCCGGCGCGCCGCTGCCTCCCGAGGACTGGTCCGACCCGGCGCGCATCGCCCGCCACCCGGTGCCCCGGCCGGGACCGCGCTCCTGGGCGCGTACGTACTGGCCCGCCTAGCCGGGCTTCGAGGGCGCGCCGTATCCGCAGGGAGGCGGCGCGCCTTGAGTACCCGTACTCAGGCGCTGGGGCGCGTCCCGCCGCAGTATCGAAGGCATGCTCTGGTCCGACCCGAAGAACGAGCCGCCGAAGGAACTGCGCGACGCCCAGGCGATGATGCGGCGCGCGGGCCTGGTGCTGGCGCTGCTGATGGTGCTGGGGATGTTCGTGGTCAGCTTCCGCTGACCCGGGCCCCGGCCCGGCGGTGTGCCGCGCTGTCTACGATGACCCGTATGACAGCCGCCGCACGCCGCCTCGTCCTCGCCTCCGCCTCGCCCGCCCGGCTCGGTCTGCTGCGCCAGGCCGGCCTCGCCCCTGAGGTCATCGTCAGCGGGGTCGACGAGGACGCCCTCACCGCCCCCACCCCCGGCGAGCTCGCCCTGGTGCTGGCCGAGGCCAAGGCCGACGCGGTCGCCGCCCGCCCCGAGGCCGCCGGGGCCCTGCTCATCGGCTGCGACTCGGTCCTGGAGCTGGACGGCGAGGCGCTGGGCAAGCCCGCCGACGCCGAGGAGGCCACGGCCCGCTGGAAGTCCATGCGCGGCCGCTCCGGGGTGCTCCGCACCGGCCACTGCGTGATCGACACGGCCGACGGCCGCCGCGCCTCGGCCACCGCGTCCACCACGGTCCGCTTCGGCGAGCCCAGCGACGCGGAGATCGCCGCGTACGTGGCGAGCGGCGAACCCCTTCACGTGGCGGGCGCGTTCACCCTGGACGGCCGCTCGGCCCCGTTCGTGAACGGCATCGACGGCGACCCCGGCAACGTCATCGGCCTCTCCCTGCCGCTGCTGCGCACGCTGCTGGCGGAGCTGGGGATCGGGATCACGGACCTGTGGGCCTGAGCTGAGCTTGGGCGCCCCGGAGGGGCGCATCCAAGGGGCGCGGGGCTGTGTCATTGTGCGGCTCCGCCGCGTGGGCGCGACCAGCCACCCATGGTCCGCAGACGAAATCCCCCTACCAGCGGAGCGCTCACGCGGCAGCGGGCTCCGGCGGGGTGCCCTCACCCGACGGCGGCGCATCAACCGGCTCCGGCGGCAGGCCCGGGGGCGCGTACATGAGCAGGGCGAGCACCACCAGCGCCAGCACCACCATCATGAAGGCGAACGCGGCCCAGCCGATCAGGCCGACCGTGAGCGCGCCCAGGACGCCGTGCACCACCGCGCAGGTGATGAGCAGGATCCGCCCGAACCGGCCGGGGGCCCGGTCGCGTACGCCGGTGAAGAGCAGGATGGCGCCGCACACGGCCAGATAGAGGCCGAAGACCCCGCCCATGACGTACGTGGTGTTCGACATGGTGTCCGAGTCGATACCGCCGAGGGACATGTTCTGCCGGTGCACGACGCGCCCGAGGAACCAGTTGACCAGCACGATGCCGACGGCCTCGCCCAGAAGAACGATCGCGGCCACCACGGCCAGTGCTCTGCGCGCCACCGCGCACCACCCCCTGCTGACACCCAGCCCCTGTTACCGGTAGTACGTCTGACAACCGAACGCTACTAACGGGTAAACCCCTGGGCAAGGGTCCGGACGAGAGCGGGAGCACGATCTTCCGAGCGCAAAGAATCATTCGGCCATTCGTAGGGACTCCACAAAGAATGTGAGGGCCCCACTGGCCCTGGAGACAGAGACCTTGACCACACCAGAAGGCTAATGTGCCGGGCAGGGACCCGGCGTACCGTGGTGCGACAAGGGATTTCGCGACATGAGCGAGCCGCGCATCACACTCCGTGTGGGCAACCTCACCACGGGGGACGGGTCGTGGGCCGGTGTACGGCTTCCCTAAACTCAGCTTGTTTTCAAGGAGGGAGCCATCGTGCGCAAGGTGCTCATCGCCAACCGTGGCGAAATCGCTGTCCGCGTTGCCCGAGCGTGTCGGG